>JAFVVO010000011.1 GCA_017502165.1 Clostridia bacterium | reverse complement strand
CTCAATATTTGAATCGTTTGATCCACGAAAACACAAAGCACTATGTCTTTGTGCTTTCGTGGTCGCATTTAATTCGATCTCATCCCCCAAATGCGTAAAAGGAAATCAACAAGCGTTCGGTTGCTAACCGAACTCATAGGAATTTCACCTCTGCCGGGTTCTCCGCCAGCTCCGTAGAGAAGTATCATTGTCCCTGATACGTTTCGTTGCCTTATCCGTAGCAAGCGGATATTTCAGAACAGTTCGGAATCGCTACCCACCTTGCTTTCCGTGATAACCCAAAAGGGCAGGTGGATCTTGGCGTACTTTCATTCGGCTGAGCTTTCAACCCCGTTCAGGAATGTACTTGTTGAATGTATATTCAGTTGTCAAGGTGCGGGAAGTTTTGCCTTCACTTTTCAATTGCTGACTTTTTTTCGCTTTTAGACACTCAATTTCAAATTTTTTTGAGAAAATATTTATCACCTCCGTTTGGGCATAAAAAAACACCCACCACATCAAAATAGATGTAATGGGTGCAGAAATGAAAAAAGCCCGCTGATTTCTCAACGGGCTTAATTAGTATTAACTTGTCGTAAGTTATCTTAACTTATCTCAACTTGCATAATTCTACAAGCGTTTTTGGCTTAACTTCGGCTTAAATTGGTTTAAGCATTGGCTTAAAAGCCTTCGATAAGTTCCGCTAACTTGAGATATATACGCTTATACAGACTTAATCAGTCCAACGGCTTCATTGTTGGGAAATGAATCCATTGACATCTTTCCAATTTTTGATTTTTGCTTATAAAATCAATATTTTTTACCAAAAACCCCTTATAAATAAAGCATTTCTCCATTTTTGCTCTTCTTCCTTTATCGTTAATTATCTTACCTTAACCCCTCAATATCTTTTTGCCCAAATGGTCTAAAAGTGGTCTAAAATAGGCAAAATGGTCTAAAAGTGGCCTAAATTTCAATTTGTAATAACGACAACGGAATTATATCATATCAAACTGCAAATTTCAAGGTTCATTTAACTTTTGCGCTTGTTCTTTCACATATTCAAAAGGTGGGTGAATGTATCTGTCGGTTACATCGTCTTTTTCTGGCAAGTGTCCCAGCAAAGCTTTCTTTGCTCTTTCACTCACTTCTTTCACTTCACACTTCGTCGCAAAAGTATGTCTAAACTTATGACAAGTGAATCCACGAATTTTAAGTTCCTTTTTTCTTACGCTTTTGTTGTAATAAGAAAGAATTCGTCTTAACCCATCGTTGCAGTTATTTTCAGTTAATGGTTTGTTGCCGTATCTGTTTCTAAACACCCAACCAGACACACCATCAACATCGACACCATCATCATCGTATTTTTTTATCTCATCTTCAAGTGCCTTTTTCAATTCTTCGCAATAGATAGGGAATTTTCTTGTTCCGGCAACTGTCTTGGTCGATGTTACAAACAGACGGCATTCTCCATCTATCTTTCGATACAAAAGATTTCGCCTTATGTGAATAATACCCCTTTTTGTATCTATATCTTTTTTTGTCAAACCATACAATTCCGAAATTCGACAACCAGTTCGCAAAGCAACGACAAAAATATTTCTCCACTTTTCGCAGCGCTCGTCGTTATAAAGAAATTCTAAAAAAGCAATTTCTTGTTCCGCAGATAAAGCTTTGGTAAGTTTGACTTCCTTTATCTGTCCACTTGCAATTCCTTTCTCTAATTCCTCTTGTTTTTTCTTATCCTTATCTTTAATGATTTTTATAGCACCAGTTGAGTAATTTCTAATAATCAAATCATTATCCACACAATCATCTAAAACCGGACTAATCAAATGATGAATACTTAAAATTGACGACATTGACAAACCTTTTATATCGTAAAGTTCCAGATAACGATTTGTAATCTTTGTTTTATCTATTTCTAATAGTTTTAGACAACCCAAATTGTTTCTAATATGTGTGTCCCATAGATACTCATAATTACTTTTAGTTGATGGTTTGAGTGCCTTTGTTGTAAGATAGTATTCCCACCGTTCGTTCAACGTTGCTTTTTTAGAGGCAAAACCATCAATGCCTTTCTTCTTAATATCAGTGATTTCGTCTTCCAAGTCTCTTAATGGTTTCGTCTTTTTCTTACCGACTGGCACATAGTCACCCTTTTCGAGTTGCCAAGAATATATCTTTCTTCTCTTGCCATAGACATCTGTATAGCGAAACATAAATCTGCCATCTGGCAACTGACTTTCGCCTTTAAGTAATGTTCTCGGTTTACCTTTTGTTGTCAACCTTAGTTTTGCCATATAAAATACCCCTTTAATCTTCCCAATCGTATTTTAGAAGATGTTTCATCTTTGCATAGTTTTTGTGAAGACACCCACACGACTTTGTGTTTCCAGATTTCAAATCAACTGCACGAACAACAACAGTCTTTCCACATTCACACTTGCATTTCCAAGTTGCTCTACGGTCTTTTTCAAGTGTCCCAACTCTCTTTTTAACGGTTAGCAGTCCGAATTGTTGACCTGTCAAATCTTCGGCGTGGGATTGGTTCTTCAAACACCCACACGATTTTTTGTGTCCGTTCTGCAATTCGCTTGTCGTGGCATAGGTGGTTGTTCCACAATCACACTTGCATTCCCAAGTGATATTGTCTGCTTTTTTCGTAAAATCCGCTTTTCCGATAACCGTTAAAAGATTGAATTTCTTTCCAGTTAAATCATTTTCTGGTCTATGTCTTAAACACCCACACGACTTTGTTTTATTTGTTGTCAATTCGTGAGTGGTGGCATAGGTGGTTGTTCCACAATCGCACACGCATTCCCAAGTGGTATTGCCTTTGTATTTTTCGAAATCCGCTTTTTTAATAACGGATAGCATATTAAACTTTTTGCCAGTTAAATCAATTTTCATTATGAATTTCGCTCCAACATAAACTCGATAAACATTTCGCGTTTTAGGTATGCTCTGCTTTTTTCCCAATAAATATATTTAGCTTTGGGATTATCTCTAACTATTTCTCTTATCGAATTATGCCCGATACCTATAATTTTTGCCATTTCGTTTATAGTAACAAACACTCTCTTTTCTGGTGGCAAACTTGTCATTACAGACATTTGCGTGCCACGATTACCCATCGGAAAACCTTTTTCTTCTAACTCGTCCAACTTCTGTTGAAGCTCGTCTTCTTCACGGAATTCTTCGTTTGGTTGATAATTTTTCTCAATATACTCTCTTATTTTGATTAAATCTTCATTGCTGATAATCTTTTGTTCGCTCATAGTTTAGCCCTCCATAAGTGATGTACTTTATTGTATTGTACCACAAACAAACAAAAAAGCCAAGTAGATATTAAAAAAAGAAGGCAGAGTATTTAACTCTGCCTTGCAATTTATTATCCTATCTGGAAACCCGAAAATTCATAGTTAGTTATTTCTCGAAGTACATCTGTAACTATTACCACAGAAGTTTCAAATACCACTCTTTCCCAATCATCATAGTTACATATTTTAATAAATGTTTTTTCACACGAATTCCAGTCCGCACTTGTGAAATCGTCCAAACAAGTAAAAACCACTTTATTTAAAAGTTCGCATGCTTTTTCGAGTTCATCTTTTTTGAATGAAGATACCATATCAACGACTGTTCTTTTCAATTTATCACTTGATAATGTTACCCTTGCACTTTTCTTAAAACTAATATGATATTTTTCTTTTTGAAGCGTTTCCACAATCGCTCTCTCTTTTGCACTCAACGGTGCTACAACAGCTAAGTCAGTAACAATTATTTTCATTTTAATTCTCCTTTTATCTATTGATACTATTTAATAATGATTTGCAAACAGAGGTCATAACATTAACGGTCATAGCATTACCACTCTGTTCAAGTAGTTTTCCGGATTCGATATTATTATCTTTTGCCTTGCGCACATATTCTTTTGGGAATCCTTGTAATAACAGAGCTTGATAACCGTTCAATTTGTAAAGTTGTTTGTTGTGGGTGTAATACAAACCGGTATTACCTTTTCGCAGCGTTGGTGTTCTGTCCTTATATACACGAATATCTTGATTTCGTCTATCAATAATACAAGCGTGTTCCAGAAGTTCGTCTTCTGTGAATTTACCATCGTTCAATTCTTTATGTAGATAATTCTGCCACGAAGCATTATATATATCGACTGGTTTTCCGTGTAATCTTTTCAAGCAGTCTTTAAGTGTGATTTTATTATCCGTTCCGGTTTCCCATTCAATCGGTTTGTGCGGTATGTCTTTTCGGATTCCAACAAGGTAGATTCGCTCTCTGCTTTGGGGAACACCGAAGTTTATAGAATTTAATACTTTCCAAGAAACGTCATAACCGAGTTTATCAAATTCTTTCAAAACGGTTTTTAGTGAATTACCGCCATCGTGCGATACGAACCCTTTTACATTTTCCAGAATAAAGTAAGGAACATTCTTTTCTTTTAGTATTTTCATCAATCCAAAGATTACTTGTCCGCGCTCGTCTTCAAAACCGGCACGTTTTCCGACCGAGCTGAATGTCTGGCAAGGAAATCCACCCACCATAACATCGAAGTCTGGCATAGCCGATGTGTCGGCAGTCATAAGGTCGCCAATATTTCTTTCCTTATCTCCAAAGAAGACTTTGTAAGTTTTGTCGGCGTCAACATCAATTTCGCTATGACCTACACATTCTAAACCATTGTTTTCAAGTCCCAATCTGCCACCGCCAATGCCGGCGCAGAAATCAAAGAATTTTAAGGTATCTTTATAACCCATTTTTTATTTCTCCTTTCAAAATCAAGGAGAAATAACCTCAACTAAAACAAAGCTCTCTTACGGTCGGAAGTAGTTCCGCCTACAAAGGATTGTTTTCTTCAAAAGGTAAATATGAAAATATAACGGTTGAGACGTTGAAACTCTTTGTCGAAAAATTCCAAGCAGAAAATCCGCAGTTGTATGTCTTCGGATGTTATCTTCATAGGTCAGAATCGCATAGTCATATACACTTGGACTACATTCCGTGGACTGACGAAAAAGGTCGAGGTTTGCCAAAAAGAGTGTCCGAAAACGGTGCTTTTAAGCAACAAGGATTGACGTCGGGCAAAATGGGTGAATACGGCACTATCGCTTTTCAAAAGAAAACCAGAGAAACCCTTGCCGAATCCTTGTCGGAAATTGCTCAAAAGCACAATATCGAAATTGAAATAGTTTCCGGAAAGCGCGGTAACAAGGAACATTTATCTACCGAAGAATATAAGGTTCAATGCCAGAAAGACGAGATTGAAAAAGCGAATTTGATAATCGAAAGTCAGTCTGGGAAGTTGTTACAATATCAAGACGAATTGGTACGATTTTTGAGAGAAAACGGAATTGAAGACACCTTTGCACAACACATTGAAAAGGTGGCATTACAACAAGACCGGTCGGAACTCGATAGCATAAAGGATAGAAACAAAAAAATCCTTGCTCAAAGTTGGCAAGAATTTAATGAATATACTTCGACATTTTTCGACGAATACCGCCAGAACAAAAGAGAGGTATTCGCACGGTTGAAGATGGCAAGAGAGAACGCAAACTGTAATAAACGGAGATTGAACGATTTACTTTTTGATATTACGGATTCGACTGACCTTTTGATAGTCAAACTGTTCAAATTGTTTTGTGCCTTATTTGTGGCGATAGATAATATCCGCTACGAAAAAGAGATTGAACGACTGCAAGAAGTGAACAACCAACTGAAAGCACAAGCAAAGGAAGTTATGAAACAGAGCGCCGATGTCTCGGCAGTCTTGAAAGCAAAGGATTTCGAGAACATCGAAAATACTTTAAGGGAATACGACAAAACTCTCCATCTGGCAACATCGTTCATACAAACTACTGCCCACACGGTCGGTCTTTTTGTTGATACCGATATGTATAGATAATCGTTAGACAAAAGAAAAAGGAAGACCAATTTCGGTCTTCCTTTTATAAATAATTTTGCCAAATGGTCTAAATGCGGTCTAAAACGATATATTTTTCCGTTACAGAGTGCCACAAACCATTGATTTTACTGGGTTTTCGTTAATCTAACGGCTTCATCGTGGGGAACAATAAAACATCCCTGATGGAAGCGGAGTCGGTTAAGAGCATAACAAGACGGTCAACGCCGAAGCCAAGGCCGCCTGTGGGGGGCATGCCGTATTCAAGGGCAGTTACGAAATCGTAATCAACCTGGGCGTTGCTGTTAGGCTCTTCTGCAAGTTTTTGGGCAACCTGCTTTTCAAAGCGTTGCTTTTGATCGATGGGGTCGTTAAGCTCGCTGAAGGCGTTACCGAATTCAGTTGCGTTAATGAAATACTCAAAACGTTCGGTAAAGGCGGGATCGTTGGGCTTGCGCTTTGCGAGGGGGCTGTTTTCTACGGGGTAGTCGTAGATAAAGGTGGGTTGAATAAGGTTTTCTTCAACAAAAGCGTCAAAGAGCTCAACTAAAACAGTACCCTTTGTAGCATTTTCGGGAACGGGAACGTGCTTTTCCTTTGCGCAGGCGCGAGCGTCCTCGTCAGTCTTCCAATCGTTATAATCGCAACCGGAATACTTCTTAACTGCTTCAACCATTGTTAAGCGCTCCCAAGAGCCCATATCAATTTCTTTGCCCTGATAGGTAATCTTGGTTGAGCCGCAGATTTTTTTGGCAAGAATTGTATAAAGCTCTTCAACAAGGTCCATCATACCTTCAAAGTCGGTATATGCCTGGTAAAGCTCAATAGTGGTAAACTCAGGATTGTGCTTTGTATCCATACCTTCGTTACGGAAGATTCTTCCTACTTCGTAAACGCGGTTAAGTCCGCCAACGATAAGGCGCTTTAAGTAAAGCTCCGTCTCGATACGAAGATACATATCCATATCCAAGGTATTGTGATGTGTTTTGAAAGGACGGGCAGATGCACCGATTTCAAGGGGAACTAAAATGGGAGTATCAACCTCTAAGAAGCCCTTGGAATCAAGATAATTTCTGATTTCCTTTAAGATTTGCGAACGCTTATGGAAAACCTCGGCAACGTCAGGATTAACGATAAGGTCAACCTCTCTCTGACGGTAACGGGTGTCAACATCCTTAAGTCCGTGGAACTTTTCGGGCAAGGGAAGTAAGGATTTTGACAGCATCTGAATTTTCTGAACGTGAACGGAAACTTCACCGGTCTGCGTGCGGAAAACGAAGCCTTCAACGCCTACAATGTCGCCGATATCCATCTGCTTGAACGCCATATACTCGTCAACGCCGATATCGTCTCTGCGAACGTAGAGCTGAATAAGGCCCTTAGCGTCGCGCACGTGGGCGAAGCTTGCCTTACCCATAACGCGCTTAGACATAAGTCTGCCTGCGATTTTAACGGTGATTTCCTGTCCGTCTTCAAAGGAATCAATTACGTCCTTTGAATAATGGGTAAAATCGAATTTAGTTATTTCATAGGGGTTATTGCCTGCTTCCTGAAGCGCCTTAAGCTTATCGCGGCGCACCTGGAGAACTT
The DNA here is from genome assembly GCA_017502165.1 of Clostridia bacterium. Taxonomy (GTDB): domain Bacteria; phylum Bacillota; class Clostridia; order Christensenellales; family QALW01; genus UMGS1322. Next base: position 14,787 of record JAFVVO010000011.1, on the reverse strand, counting down.
CACTTAACTCCTTTTCGGTCATAGTATTTTCTGACATTTTGTTTCCTCTCTGTTAAGCCTTGGGCATAATCTCAAGTAATTTGTAAGAAAGAACACCGTTGGGTGTGTTGATCTTTACGGTTGCACCCTTTTTCTTGTGAAGAAGTGCGCTGCCGATGGGGCTAAGGTTTGAAATTTTGCCGTTGAAGGGATCGGCTTCGCTTGAGCCGATAATATCGAAGATAAACTCTTCCTTTGTCTGCATATCCTTAACTCTGATTTTGCTGCCTACGCGAACCTCGTCGTTAGGAAGCATTGAATCGTCAATTACAACTGCGTTATCAAGCTGCTGCTGCATTGCTAAAATTTCAGCTTCCATTTCTGCCTGGTCGCGCTTTGCTTCATCATATTCTGCGTTTTCCGAAAGGTCGCCCAATTCTCTTGCGGCGGCAATTCTCTTTGAAATTTCGGGACGCTTTACCTGAAGATAATAATCAAGCTTCTCCTGAAGTTTTGCCTTACCTTCGGCAGTCATCATATTTTTGTTTTCGCTCATGAATAAAACCCCTTTGTTTTTATTTTAAGTTCTGTTTAGGGCATAGTACCCTAATTTTTATGGTATATATTATAATGTTTTTTTGCTTTTGTGTCAACATTTAAGACTCCGTTTTTAAGGTATTTTTGCGTTTTTGCTTTGCATTTTTGATAAAAAACGTTTCTATGCAAAGTATATACTGCCGTAAACTTGTATAAAATAAACTAAGACACGTTTATTTGGAGGTAGAAAAATGAAAAGTAACATTAAATGCGATGCAGAAAAATGTATGCACAACTGCGGCGGACTTTGTGATGCGGCAGTTGTTCACGTCCGTGACGGCAAGGAAAGCGCTCAAAGCGCCCGTTGCACGACGTACGCTTACAGAATTTCCAATTCAGGCAGCAGACTTTTGATGGAAATGGGCGAGGATATGTCTCTTGACAGACAAAACAAAGAGGAGGACATTCCTATTGCCTGCGGTAAATTTGATTGTGCCCATAACGAAGATTGCACCTGCACCGCAGGAAGCATTCACGTGCTTTCTCCTAAAGACTGCGCAAGCAACCAATGCTCCTGCAACACATATAAGCCCCGATAATTTTTTTGCCAAAAACCGTTTGCATTTTTATTTTTCTTGTGATACAATATGCTTTGTAAATAAATATTAAAGGCTATGAAAAAGAAAAGTAGCTGCAATCGGTTCTACCCAGAGAGAAGCATATTGGTGGAAGTGCTTTTAGATTCGTTGTAGTGAAGTTCCCTTTGGAGCTCCCGACTGAAATTTCAGTAGGCTCGGGCGGAAAAACACCGTTACGTTGTTGAGGCACTTGTTTGAGTGTGAATTAGGGTGGTACCACGGTCTTTCGTCCCTTAGGACGAAGGACCTTTATTTATTTTAGGAGGATATTTATGCTTGAAAAATTAAACGGCGTAAAAGCCAGATTTGAAGAACGTCTTCAAAATCTGAACAGTATTGCAGATCTGGAAGACGTGCGCGTTGCCTTCTGCGGTAAAAAGGGCGAATTAACTGAGCTTCTGCGTTCAATGGGCTCCCTTTCTCCCGAAGACAGACCTAAAATGGGTCAGAAGGTAAACGAGCTTCGCAACCTTATTGAAGAGGCTATTGCAAATAAAAGAGAAGAGCTTAATTCGGCACAGCGTCTTGAACAGCTTAAAAACGAGGTTATTGACGTTACTATTCCCGCCGAGCCTGAGGTTAAGGGCACACTTCATCCCCTTTCTCTTACTCAGGAAAGAATGTGCGAAATCTTTCGTTCCATGGGCTTTGACGTAGTTGACGGCCCCGAGGTTGAAACTGATTACTACAACTTCAAGGCGCTTAACCTGCCCGACGATCATCCTGCAAGAGATATGCAGGACACCTTCTACATAGCAGAAAAGTTACTTCTTCGCACCCAGACCTCTGCGGCGCAGATTCGTACTATGAAAACCCGTTCCGTGCCGATCAGAGTAGTTTGCCCCGGCAGAGTTTACCGTGCCGACGAGGTTGACGCTACTCACTCCCCCGTTTTCCATCAGTTAGAAGGTCTTGTAGTTGACAAGGGCATTAACCTTTGCCACCTTAAGTACGTTTTGGAAGAGTTTGCCAAGGAGATGTACGGCAACAGCGCCAAGGTTAAGTTCCGCCCCTCTTACTTCCCCTTCACCGAGCCCAGCGTTGAGGTTGACCTTACCTGCAGTGAATGCGGCGGTAAGGGTTGCCGTGTTTGCAAGGGCACCGGCTGGATTGAAATTTTAGGTGCAGGCCTCGTTCACCCCAACGTACTTCGCGAATGCGGAATTGACCCTGAGGTTTACAGCGGTTTTGCTTTCGGTATCGGTATTGACCGTATTACCACCACCAGCTACAAAATTCCCGATTTGCGTCTTGTTTTCGAGAACGACGTCCGCTTCTTGAAGCAGTTTAAGTAAGGAGGCAAAAAAGATGAAGGTTTCACTTAATTGGTTAAAGAAATACGTTGATATTGACGTTCCCTGCGAGGAGCTTTGCGAAAGAATGACTACCCAAGGCTTTGAGGTAGAAGGCATTGAGAAAAGCTCCGTTATGGATAACGTTGTAGTTGCTAAAATTTTAGAGATTGAAAAGCATCCCGATTCAGACCATTTGCAGATTTGTCAGCTTGATATCGGCGGCGGTGTGCGCGAGCAAATCGTAACGGGTGCCGACAACGTTTTCGTTGGCGCAACCATTCCTGCGGCGCTTCACGATTCACATCTTCCTAACGGAATGCACATTAAAAAGGGCAAATTGCGCGGCGTCGTAAGCAACGGTATGATGTGCTCAGGCGAAGAGCTTTGCCTGCAGGGTACTGATTTTCCCGGTGCTGACGTTTACGGAATTTTAATTCTTGATAGCAAATGGGAGGCAGGCACGGATATGAATACCGTTATCGGTGCTGACGATTGCGTTATTGATTTTTCCGTTACCTCTAACCGTCCTGACTGCAACTGTGTTTTAGGTATTGCCCGCGAGGTAGCGGTTTGTCTTAACAAGGAATTCCGCGCTCCAAAGGCTGATTACACCGTTAAAAAGGACGCTTCAGCAAAGGTTAACGTTACCGTTGAAGATTTTGACCTTTGCCCCAGATACGTTGGTGCAACGGTAGAAAACATCCGCATTGCTCCTTCTCCCAAGTGGCTTTGCGATTGCTTGCTTTCAGCAGGTATGCGCCCCATTAACAATATTGTTGACATTACAAACTTCGTTATGCTTGAAACGGGTCAGCCTATGCACGCTTTCGACGTACGCGATATAAGCAATCAGCAGATTATCGTTCGCAGAGCAAAGGAAAACGAAGAGCTTACCACTCTTGACGGCAAGGAGCACAAGTTAAATTCCGAAATGCTTGTTATTGCCGATGCTTCCCGCGCAGTAGGTATTGCCGGCATTATGGGCGGTGAAAACAGTGAGGTTAAGGATGATACTCCCGCCATCTTCTTTGAGTCTGCTAAATTCCGCCGTGACAGCGTTCGTAAAACCGCAAGAGCATTAGGTATTGCCACAGAAGCAAGCTCCCGCTTTGAAAAGGGTATCGACGCTTTCGGTTGCCGTTTTGCCCTTGACAGAGCATTATCTTTAATTGACGAGCTTAACGCAGGTGACGTTACCTCCTGGAGTCCCGACGTTTTTGAGGAGCTTTGCGAAAGCAAAACTATCGTTGCTCCCTTAAAGCGCATTGAAGAGCTTTTAGGTATCACCGTTCCCACAGACATAATTATTACCATTTTAACTAACCTTGGTATTGAAGTTAAGTGCGAAAATGACGTTCTTACCTGCGTTATTCCCTCACGACGCGACGATATTGAAGGCGTTGCAGATATTGCAGAAGAAATTATCCGCGTTTACGGCTATGACCATATTGAGTCCCGTCCCCTTTCGGGCGTGCTTACCCGCGGAACAAAATCAAAGCAGCATTTAATGAGTGATAAAATTAAAGAGCTTATGGTTTCCTGCGGTGCAAACGAAATTGCAACATATTCATTTATTTCACAGAAGGCTTACGACCTTTTAGGTATTTCTTCCGATAACACCGTTAAGCTTATTAACCCCTTGGGCGAGGATTACAGCATTATGCGTACTCAGCTTTTCTCAAGTATGCTTTCGGTTATGGCGCTTAACGAAAACCGCGGTGCACTTGATATGCGCTTATTTGAAATCAGCAAGATCTTCCTTCCCAAGCAGATGCCCGTAACGGAACAGCCTGAGGAAAGAAAAGTTCTTGCAGTTGGTTTAATGGGCAAAAAAGAAGATTTCTTCACGTTAAAAGCAGTTGTGGAAACAATTTTTGCTTACTTTGGTATTAAAGCAACTTACGCCAAGAGTGAGGAAGTATTTATGCATCCCGGCAGGCAGGCGGTTATTACCGCAGGCAATAGCGTTTTAGGCTATCTTGGTGAAATTCATCCCGACGTTGCAAATAAATTCGGCATTGTTGGCAGACCCCTGATTGCGCAGATTGATTTGGTAAATCTCTTTGCAATAGCAAGCTCAAAGGTGCTTTACTCCGCGCTTCCCAAGTATCCCGCCATTGAGCGTGACCTTGCTGTGCTTGTTGACGTTTCACAGCCCATCGGCCCCATGCTTGACGCTATTAAATCAGCAGGCGGCGCTTTAGTTAAGGACGTAAAGCTCTTTGACGTTTATAAGAGCGACTCCTTAGGTGAAAACAAGATGAGCGTTGCTTTCTCAATTACAATGCTCAACCCCGAGCGCACCTTAAAGGCTGAAGAAGCACAAAAGGTATTTGATAAGATTGTCCGCTCCCTTGAATACCGCTTCGGCGCATCACTTCGCGGATAAGACAAAAATAAAGCTACTCGATTTTCGGGTAGCTTTTTTTGTATTGCAAAGGATAAAGAGATTTGGTATAATACTTACGTATTTTACAGCAGACACTAAAGAAAACGTTTTAAGAGGTACGAAATGAAGATTAAAACTAAAAATCTTTCCTTTGATAAGGTGCAAGCTCTGCCTAAAGCAAAGCATATTGACCCTAAATATCCTAATATTTTATTCAGAACTTTAGTTCGCCTGCTTGCCATTCCCGATTTAATTAAAACAAGCTTTTCTTTTACCTTTGACGAGAAAATCAAGCAGGAAAAAGGGCCTTTTTTGATTTTAATGAATCATTCAAGCTTCCTTGACCTTGAAATTGTTTCAAGGATTTTCTACCCCATGCCTTACTCCATTATTTGCACGAGCGACGGATTTATCGGCAAAAACTGGCTGATGAGAATGCTGGGTTGTATTCCCACCCAAAAATTCGTAACGGATATGACGCTGATTCGTGATATGCGTTTTGCTCTTAAGAAATTAAATTCAAGTATTTTGATGTATCCTGAGGCAAGCTATTCCTTTGACGGTACCGCCACCACTCTGCCCGAAAACTTAGGCAGACTTATGAAGCTTTTGGACGTGCCCGTTATTACGGTTATAACTCAGGGTGCCTTTGCCTTTGACCCCCTTTATAACTGCTTACAGCAACGTAAAGTTAAGGTTTCGGCAACGGTTAAATGCCTTGCCACTCAAGACGAGGTGCGCACTTTAGAAGCAGAGGAATTAACTGCACGGCTTGAGAAAGATTTTTCCTTTGATAATTTTGCGTGGCAGAAGGAAAACAACGTAAAAATAACCGAGCCCTTCCGTGCTGACGGCTTAGAGAGAATTTTATATAAATGCGCCCATTGCGGAAGCGAGGGCACTATGAAAGGCAAGGGTACTACCGTTAAATGCTCTGCCTGCTCAAAGGAATATTTCCTTGACGAGTTAGGTCAGCTTAATGCCCTTGACGGTGAAACGGAATTTTCACATATTCCTTCTTGGTACGCCTGGGAACGAGAGCAGGTTAAAAAGGAGCTTGTTGACGGCACCTACGAGCTTGACACCAAGGTTAAAATAGGCGTTATGACCAACTTTGACGCCATTTACTTTATCGGTAACGGTCGTCTTATCCATTCTAATCAAGGCTTTACCTTAACAAGCGATGACGGGATTCTTACCTACAATCAAAAGCCCCACGCTTCTTACGGCTTGTATTCGGATTATTACTGGTACGAATTAGGTGACGTAATTTCCATCGGTGACAAAAATTGCCTGTATTATTGCTTCCCCGAAAAAGACGGCGTTGTTGCTAAAACCCGCCTTGCCGCTGAAGAATTATTTAAGTTAGACAAAGAAAACAGCAAGAAAAACAAATAACTGAATTAACAAAAACAAACGCACTTGAAACTAAATCAAGTGCGTTTTATTTTTATTTTTTACCAAATCTTTTTTTCTGTGTGTGATATGAAAACTCCGTAAGCCAATTTTCAGGCATCAGCTTTGACATAACGAATGCGGCTTTAATTTTTAACGTAGGTATTATTATAACCTTACCCTTGTTCATTTTATCAATAGCATATTTAACTGCGTTGCTTGCAGAAATAGGTTTAGAAGATGAAACGGTGTTTGCAACCGCATTAAATTCAGTTTCTACCGAGCCGGGACAAAAAGCGCTTACCGTAACGCCCGTTCCCTTAGCCTCCCTTGCCGCCGCCTGAGAAATTCGAAGCACAAAGGACTTGGTAGCATAATAAAGAGCAAAATATGGCCCTGCCATAAATGCCGCCGCAGAAGCAACGTTAAGGATTTTACCCTTACCTCTTTTAACAAACTCTTCAAGATACAGTTTTTGCAAGATATAAAGCGAAGTAACGTTCAAATCTATCATCTGCTCGTCTGTGCATATATCACTTTCGCAAATTCCGCCGAATTTTCCGAAGCCTGCATTGTTAATAAGCACGTCAGCGCAGGGATATTTTTCTTTTAACGCAAAGCAGTTTTCTTTCTTTGTCAAATCAAGAGCTTCAATAAAGCATTTATTGGTAAGCTTTGATTTTACTTCTGCAAGTTTATCCGCTCGCCTTGCCACAAGGACCGTTTCGTATCCCATTTTATCAAGCTGAATAGCAAATTCTTTTCCCAGTCCACTGCTTGCGCCCGTAATTATGGCTAACAATATTTTTCCTTTCCGTTTGATTAAAACACGTCAAACGCTTTTAATTCATTATATAATCTTGCGCAGGGCAAGCCCATAACGGTATAGAAATCGCCGTTAATTCTTTGAACAAACTTAGCGCCTTTTCCTTGGATGCCGTAAGCACCTGCTTTATCCATTGGATCTTTTGAGGCAATATATTCTAAAATTTCACTATCGGTTAATTCAGAAAATTCCACATCAGCCTTTTCGCAGAAGCTTACCTTTTGATTTTCTAAAATAATGCTTACCCCGGTAAACACCTGATGAGTTTTGCCCGAAAGCTTTTTAAGCATTTGGAAGGCTTCCTGCTCGCTTTTGGGCTTACCTAAAAACTCACCGCAAGCATAAACTGCCGTATCCGCGCCGATAACAATATCCTTTGAATGCGCACGGAACACCTCCTGCGCCTTAGCCTCCGCTACCTTTCGGATTGCCTCTTCAGGTGCAACGGTCAAATCTATATCACACTCGTTTTTTGCAGGAATAATCTCAAACTCCAAGCCTATAAGCCTGCAAATTTCTTCTCTTCTTGGAGATTTTGATGCGAGAATAATCATTACTCACCTAAAAGTGCGGCACCTATAATGCCCGCATCGTTTCCGAGAGCTGCCTTAACAATATTAGTGTTAGTTAACTGAGGAAACACCGTGTAAGCAGGTGTTTTTTTGCGAAGGGGCTCAAGCAAAAACTCGCCCGCATTGGCAACGCCGCCCCCAAGCACGATTATATCGGGGTCAAGAAAATTTATTAAGCTGCCTAAAAATCTTGCAAGATTAGTTGTGTAATCGTCAAAAATTTCGCTTGCGTATCTGTCCCCCGCTTTAGCCGCATCAATAACGGTTTTTGCATTTATATGCTCTTTCTTTGCTAAAGAAGAATCGGGATTATCCTTCAGATTTCTTTTTGCGAACTTAATAAGCGCCGTTGCGGAGCAATAGGCTTCAATACAGCCTTTATTGCCGCAGCCGCACTGTTCACCATCCGCTACCAATAACGAATGGCCTATTTCCGCGCCTATGTTATGGCTTCCGGTAATCAGCTTGCCTTCAATAATGATTCCGCCGCCGATACCCGTGCCAAGAGTCAGCATAATCATATTTTTTGAGCCTCTGCCTGCTCCGCCAAGGTATTCTGCCCAAGCGGCAACGTTAGCATCGTTACCCATATAAACGGGCTTGTTGATTTGCTTCTGTATTTTTTCTTTTATGGGATAATTTTCCCAATGGATGTTACTGTTGTCGGTAACAGTACCTTTTTCGTTATCAAGTATGCCGGGTGATCCAAAACCGATAGACGAAACCTCATCAAGAGAAATTCCGTTATTATCAAGAACTCTTTTTACCACCAGGCAAATATCGTTAACGATTTCATCGTAGGGTCTGTCTGCCTTAGTTGGTGTAGAGTCTTTTGCAATTATCTGGCAGTTTTCGTTTACGATGCCTACTGCAATATTAGTTCCGCCTAAATCGATTCCTATCTTGTACATTTTAGTCCTCCAGCATTTTTGCCTGTCTTTCTTTTATCTCGTCAAGAGCGTTGTAGCCCGCCTGCTTAAGTCGCGTGTTTCTTGCGGCAGATTCCATAATAATTGCAAGATTTCTGCCCGGATGCACGGGAACAGTTAAAAGAGGCACGGAAACACCTAAGATTTCCTTTCTGTCCTGCTCCATACCGAGACGGTCATAATCCTTTTCCTTATCCCAGAATTCAAGATGCACCACCAAGTCAATGCTCTTTGAATCAATAACTGCACTTATACCGTACATATGTTCAACGTTGATAATGCCAACACCGCGGATTTCCATCATATGCTTTATCATTTCAGGTGCTTCGCCGACTAAACGGTGCTCCGAAATACGCTTAACGATAACTGCGTCGTCAGCAACAAGACGGTGACCGCGCTTTACAAGCTCAAGTGCCGCCTCGCTTTTTCCGATACCCGAATCGCCCGTTAATAAGATTCCCATACCGTAAATATCAAGTAAAACTGCGTGCACGGTTTCCATAGGCGCCAGTTTATTGTTAAGGTAGGACGCCATCTCCGCATTTAATCTCGTTGCAGTTGACGTGCGTGATTTGAACACTACCTTGCCTGCTTTCTCTGCACATTCTGCCAATTCGGGAATATCTCCCGTATTATTGCTCAGAACAAGGAACGGAAAGGGCTGGCTTAAAAGCTGATTTAACGCTTCAACTCTGCTCTTTTCGTCAAGAGACATTAAAAAGGAGTATTCCGCCGTACCGATAAGCTGAACACGGGAAACGTCAAAATGAGCGTGAAAGCCCGAAAGAAATAAGCCGGGGCGGTTAATGTCTGCGCAGGGAACATCAATTTTTGCTTGTCCGCCTGAGCAGATAACGTCAAAATTAAGATCTTTTGCTAATTTTTTTACAGAAATTTCTGCCATATTATTCTCCATTCAAAATAAGTCTTTCAACGGTTTTGGCAACGCCATCATCCTCGTTGCTTTCTATTATAAGGTCAGCGACCGCCTTTGCTTCGTCTGTTCCGTTTTGTGTAACGCAGGAAAATCCCGTATTTTTAAGCATTAGCAAGTCGTTTCCGCTATCGCCAAAGACTATAAGCTCGTCCTTTTTGTATCCGAGAGCTGACGTCAAATAGTTCATTGCCACGTCCTTTCGGGCATTTAACGACGAGCATTCCAAATAGTGCAGGTCGGAATTACAGATGTTTATCTTCCCCTGCATAATCTCCCTAAGGTTATTAATATGCTTTTCTATTACGTCAATTTCATCAATAAACAACACCTTTGCAACGGTTTTGCCCTTTGCAAAAGCCGCCAGGTCATCAACCTCAATGCCGTTAACGGTGGTGTTTTGGAAATAATACTCCGAATACTTGTCTGATGAATTGGTATAAAGCTCGTTATCAATATAAATCTGAACGTGCAGATTATTTTCCAAGCCGTATTTTATAAGGAAATCCACGTACTGTGCATCAAGAGGCTCCGAGTAAATGACCTTGTTTTCTTTAACGTCGTAGATCTCCGCGCCCATAATGGTTACGGAGTAGCGGCAAAAGGGTAATTCAGGCAAAATATATTGAAGCGCCTTATACATTCTGCCTGTGCAAATAACAAATTCCACACCTTTTTCCGTTGCCTGCTGAAGCACGTCTTTCGTATACTGACTGATGCTTTTATCGTTTCGCAATAAAGTACCGTCTAAATCTGTACCTATTATCTTGAACATTTTTTCTCCTGATATTTCCCGAAGGGCTTTAGCGGGGACAAACCTCCCCTGCGTCAACTAAAATGACGTCGTCACCTAATTTCCGTATCTTATTCCAAGGAATAATTATGCTTTTAGGCTTTTGCAAGCAAAGCAGATTAAAGCTTCCCGGAACAATTATAGCGTCAATACGGCAGGTGTTGATTTCAATTATCACGTCACAAACGCAGCCTAATCTTTTGCCGTCGGAAACGTTGATTACTTCTTTTCGTTTAAGGTCGGTAAACGTCATAAAAATTCCTCCTTTAATAGCATTATATGCGGAATTTTTACGTTTGTTTACCTTTTATTATCTAAAATTACTTTATATGCAATAGCGGATTGTTAAAATAGCTCTCACATTGCCTATGCTTTCTGATGCAGTATCCGCCGCAAGCCTTTTTAAGCTTTTGCAAGAACTAATTCTTCTTGCTAATTTTGTTTGCCAACTTTATTTTACCATTACACTATCAGTTTGACAACTAAAATTTGCATAAAATCCGTTTCTTAATTTACTTGAGAGGCTCCCGAGGTGATTTTATCGAAATCTGCAATATACGTTACCGGATGCGTTCCCAAATCATTGGAATAGATAACGCTTATAATCAGCTCGTTCGCCTTGTTGGACTGGAAGAAAACGCCGTTGATGCACTGTGCCATAACGGAGGTTTCTTGAGTTTTAATATCATACTTCATTATCTGATAATAAAACTCCTCATCACCGGTTTCAACAATATAAAACACGCTGTTGTTGTCCGAATCAATAAAGAATTCCGTTGTAACAACGTCAAACAACACCGTTTCCCAGGATTTATTTTCAAGGTACACCAAGCGCAGATCCTTAACTGCAGTATCGTAATTTTCCGTTATGGTCGCCATGGTTTTTCCGTCGGCGCTGATAGAGAACTGGCTTCCCTTATGCAGCACCTCTTGCTCGCCCGTTGAAAGACTTCTGCGAACAATTACCTCCCATTCATCAACAACGTCGCAATAATAAAGGTATCCGTTATTAAGCACAAGCTCGCTCTCCACGATAACGCTCTCATCGAGTATTTCTTCCGTTCCCGAGGCAAGATTGCGCTTTTTCAATGAATAGAACTGATTTCCGCTTAAATAGAAGAGATTGCTTCCGCTTTCATCAAGAGCAACGCCCATAACCGTTGTGAGCTCCTCGGAATCAAAGCTTACGGTCTTTACTTCTCCCGTTTCCGTGTTAAGCACGGTTATCAGCTCAACCTCCTCGGTATATTCAACAAAGGCAAGCATCTTGCCGTTTGCCGAGAAGGTAGCCTTACCGATATTTGAAAACGCCTTATCGGAAAGAACTCGTTTAGTTCCGATTTTATCTGCCGTATAAAGACGCTCGCCGTCTTCTTCGGGGTGTGCAAAAAGGGCAGCTGAGGAATCGGGCAGCCAGCAAAGGAACCGAGCATCTGCATAAAACAGAGGCAGGGTGGTTTTGGCTCCGTCAACACTCAAAACAGATTCACTCAGCAGCGCAGAGGTATCCGTATTTTCCGCATACTGAGGCAGTTGATTCCCAAGTTTAACTACTCTCAGAGTTTTCCCCTCCATAGAAGAGGTAAGCAGTCTTTCCTTTTCTCTCGTTGCTTCAGCTTCACTTGCAAAGGGCTTGCTTATCATAACAACGCTTATAAAATCGTCGCACAGCATAGGAGTAAAGCCCTTCTCCTCCATAGTACCCTGCTGATATTCGTAATAGAAATCAGCCAAAACGTAATAAGCGGTTTTATCGGGTGTTCCCTTACCCAGCAGAGACACGGTAAGCACGTTGCTTTCTTCAATAATCTTGTATTCTACCTGCTTGCCGAGGTTAAAATAAATTTCCGTAGTGTCGCTTGCCTGATTGGGACTTACCTGGAACACTCCAAGCACAGTACCGCTTTCATCTATCGGCAGGCCGTTAATTATGTAATCCCAGAAGGCTACTCCCTTAAACGTCAGCTTAAGGCGCAGGGGCTGGGGAATAAATTCCGCCTTAAACTCAGGAATTGGGCTGGGAATGGCAGTGTTTACGTTGCTTCCCTCGGTAAAGGAAATTTTAAGGTCAACCGAGCCAAGCTCGCCCTTTTGAATATTTATGGCGCTTACGTTTACGTTTTCAGCGCCCGAGCCGCCTGAGAATGAAACGGTAGCGGGATTATATTTATCAGGATTATACCGTCTTGACACGGAAAGAAATATTATTCCGCCGACTATAACAAGCGCCAGGCAAGCGCTGACGGAAGCAAGAATTATTTTTTCTCTTTTCGTCTTTTTGTGCCAAAACGCCTTAATTGCGTCCTTTACTTTATCAGTTTTTTCTTTCAGAATTTTCTGCACGTTGTTCGGAGTCTGATTTTTAACTTCTTCTTGTCCGTTCAATGGATTTTCTCCTTTCACAGTACGTTTATTTTTAATCAGAATGCGGCCTTAAGCACGCTGAAGATGACGTTTCCGTTAAAGAACATTCTTCCCAAAAGAGAGCCTTGAATAAGCGTATTCAAATCGTCCATAGGACGAACTGACATAACGATGGGAATAATTGCAAAAACTACCCAAACGAATACTGCCGCCTGAAGCACGCCTACACCGCCGCCGATAACCTTATCGAACTGCTTAAGCACGGGAAGCTTTACAATATAGTCAACCAGGCCGATTGCAAAGGTGCAAATAAGCTTAACTGCAAAGAAAATTATCAGAAAGCTTATAAGGCTTATGCTGATGTTGATAATGGTCTGATTGAAATAATCACTCAAGGTACTGATGCCCTGAGACGCAAAGGCGTTATTCAAAATATTGTCGAGCATCATATTTTCAATGGGTGCCGGCAGCTTGGAGGTGCTGATAATTTCTTGGATTCTTTCGGCACCTAAAACGTTGATGTCTACGTTGGCAACAGACATATCGCTAAGCTTTTCTACCCCGGCCGTAAAATAAAGCAGAGTGTTGTTGAAATTTGTCTTTTGCGAAATGAGCTCTGCCAATGCGGGATAGGTAAATACCGCTATCACCCATGACAAAACGTGTGATGCGAAGTTGAGGGCGGTAACTAAAAAGCCCTTATACCAACCCAGCAAAAAGCCTATTCCGAGAACTGCAATAATGCATAAATCGATTATGTTCATATTTTTTCTCCTTACCCTTCGAGACCGTATCTGTAAAGACTGTCTCCCGACTGAATTAAAACGTAATTATTCCCCTGAACAACCTTATCAACACGCACGGGAAATTTATACTGTGTGCTTTTTCCGTTGGGCTTGATTTTATACATAAAGTAATTGCTGAAGCCGTAATACTCTTTATTGGCTACCACGGCGAAATTGATTTTTTCCTTTAAGGCAATGTCGCTTACTCCGTTTCCGCCGATTGCCTTTAATCTTCCTTCGCCAAGAAGCAGAACGTGGATTTGCTTGTCAATAATGCCGAAGGAGCTTACCTCAAAGCCGTTAACAACGTAATCTACGTTAATTGCTCCCGTATAATCGCAATCCCTTGCCAGAATTCTCTCTGTGCCGAAGATGTAGCAGAGATTTGAGTTAAATACGGCGTCGTATATCATCTGGCTGTCCTCACGGAAGGAAACCGTCTGTGTTTTTTCTGTGGTGTATTTATACGTGGAAATCTGATACTCCGGCTTATATGCGGAATTTTCAACGCTTATTACCCATACGCTGTTATCGGCGTAAACACCGAAGCGGATATTGGTGCAGTTTACGTTGGAGGAAATTCTGTCAATCTCGTCGCCCTTTTTATTAAGAATGATAATCTCATCGGTCAGGTTAAGCTTTACTGCGATTATGTTTTCGCCTAAGGAAACGTCGGCAATATTTTTTTCAAATTCCTTGGAGAAGCTGAGGGTACCGTCGGAATTTATTACCTGAAGCTTTTTGCCCAAGAAAACGCCTACGCTTTTATTGCTTGTGCAAAGAAGCATTTCCTCCTGTGCCCCTGCAAAGCCCCACATTTTTTCTCCTCGGTCATCAACGTAATAAAGCTCGCCCTTTTCGCCGTCAATATAAACTATTCCGTCCGCAAAGGTTTTATAATTGCTTTGAGCCGATATATCCATTAGAAGCAGTTGATTCTTTTTTATTTCGTTTCCGCCTCCTGAGAAAACGGCAACGATGATGGCAACTATTACCGCTACCGCCACAAGCGCTAAAATTATAGGCAAATAATTCACAATATCGAATCTTTTACGGTTCCTAACGGTGTTCATATTATCCTCTCTTTTCAGGCTGATTTTCCCGAGCGCACTTAAAAATAAAAATGAGCGTCGTGTGGGATTTTAATATAGTTATGTATATTATATCATACTTTATATGAAAAATAAATAAAAATAATAAAATTTTTACCAAAATAAAAACCACTAGTTCAACTAGTGGTTTTCTCCTACCCCTATAAGGGGTTGTTGCTGGCTTGCCACTGAAAGTGGCTCTGAAAGTTTAGCATCGCATTACCTTTTCCGGCAGCCGCTCCCGTGCGGCTGTCTTTTTT
>JAFVVO010000010.1 GCA_017502165.1 Clostridia bacterium | reverse complement strand
CCCGGTCCGATTGCGATCAATGCAGCAACTTATATAGGATACAAAAACGCCGGAATTATCGGCTCAATTATGGCTACGCTTGGCGTTTGTATTCCGTCGTTTGTGATTATTTACGCTATATCACTGGTTTTTGACTTGTTTCTTTCCTTGACCTTAGTTGCATACGCATTCAAGGGCATTCAGGTATGCGTGGTATATCTTATCCTTTCGGCAGGGTTGAAGATGCTGAAGCAGATGAAGAAAACCGCATTTAACATGATCATTATTTCGATAACACTTGTTTGTATGGTCGTGTTTTCGTTGTTCGCGGTGAAGTTTTCAACGATATTTTACATACTGATCAGCGGAATTTGCGGTGTAGTGGTATATCTTATCGGCAAAGTCAGGAGGAAGAAAAAACATGATCTATCTTGAATTGTTCTTAACCTTCCTTCAGATCGGCGCATTCTCCTTTGGTGGTGGATACGGAATGATATCGTTAATCAGAGAAAAGGTCTTGATGTACGGTTGGCTTACCGAGGAAGAAATGCTCAATATGATTGCCGTAGCTGAATCCACTCCCGGACCGATCGCGGTTAATATGGCGACCTTCGTCGGCTCGTCACAAGGCGGATTTCTTGGTGCACTTCTTGCTACACTTGGTGTGGTATTACCATCATTTTTTATCATTCTCATAATCGCAGCTCTGATACGAAACTTGTTGAAATATGCGGGGGTAAAGGCGTTCCTCGGCGGCATCCGTCCGTGCATTATTGGCTTGATACTCGCAACGGCAATCACGATGTTTATGAGTACGGCAATCGGCTTCAGTGGTATAGGAGATACGCTTGATGTGGATTTTAATGGCATTATTATATTCGCCATATTGATATTAATTAGCATCGTAGCAAAACTTGCATTTAAGAAAAAACCAACTCCGATACTGATGATAGTCATATCGGCAGGTCTTGGTATGCTGATGTATTCATTATAAAGGTTTTGACAAACAAATTCCAATTTATCGAATAGATGATATTTGTTTAGAAAAGGGTGTTAGGTTCTCCTAAAAAGCGGAAAATGTGATATACATTTTCCCTGCTTGTTACGGTATAAGACAAATATAAAACGGATGTGTAAAAATTTTGCACATCCGTTTTACTATCTCAAAAAATAATTTGATTAGTGATATTGTGAGACAGGTCTCACAGTGATATTTTTGATAAACCAAAAGTGATATTGAAACCTTTCGGTTTCAGTGATATTTTATCCGCCACCAAAATTTGCGAATCAAATATCACTCGGCGAAGCCGAATATAACTGCGAAGCAATAAAACCCGCCAAGGCGAATATAACCGGCGTTGTATCCTTACGGGTACAACGCCTATGTGTGCCTCTTTTTTCGAGGATTTTCAAAATGAAAATGCTGCGGTTTTTATCTGTTAAACGATTAAAAATTTATCAAGCAATGACTTAAATGCTTCGAGATTTTCTGTAATCGGTGGGTGAGATGCCTTCGTGCTTTGCAAAAAAACGCGAAAAGGATAAAACGTCCTGAAAGCCGATGGATACGGCAATTTCGGAAACAGTGGAATCGGTGCCTTCAAGCAGTTTTTTTGCTTTTCTTATTTTTAAGGAGCTTAGATAGCTTTTAGGTGAAATGCCCTCGTGCTTTATAAACAGATTGTATAAATATCGGTCGTTTATTCCAATAGCGTCGGCAATTTCGGTTATTGACGTGCTGCGATGGAAATTTGCGTTCATATATCTTTTTGCTTCCTCTACGTAGCGGTTTCCGCAGACGGAGGCTTTCTTTTCGTGATATGACAGTAGCGTAAAGAAATAGGAAAGTGCTTCCGCCTCGCGCAATAAGCCGTCGGAAGAAAGAATGCTGTCGCGCAGAATGAGCAGCTGTGGAATAAAGTCAAACTTAAAAATACCGTTTTCGTCGGCGGAAACGTATTTTTTGCAAAGCTCTTCCGCAAGCCTTCCGCCGAAGGTTACCCAAGAATATTTCCAAGGGTTATTTCGGGAGGAATGATATTCGTGCATTTGCATTGGGGTAATTAAAAAGCCTTGGGATTCTTTGACCTCTCTGCCATTAAAATAGCCTTCCCCTTCGAGAACGTAGTGCAATATGAAAGCATCTCTTGAGCCCTTTCCCCAATGGGCGTTTTCCGAAACGGTTTCATCACCGAAGCAAACTATATAAAATAAATCGTTTCTCTCAAATAAAGTAGACGAAATTCTCATACATAACACCTCTTTAGTATGATTTTACCATATAAAAGTATGATTTGTAAATGGTATTTTCGCAAAAACTGTTGTAAAATAGGGGTAAATAAAAAAACGTCTATTTTCAGGCAGTATTAAAATGTTATGGAGTGTTAATATGAGAAATACTAAAATTGCTAAGGCAACGCCCTTTGAAGGAGCGCCTAAAATAAATATGCCCTTGTGCTACGGAGCGTCACCTGAAAAGCCTATTTTATTCAAAATTCCCGTAACGGGCAAGAGACCTATTACCTATAAGGCGCTCGATTTGCCCGAGGGCTTAACTCTCTCCGGTGGTATTGTAAGCGGTAAAATAGCAAAAGAGGGAGATTACTTGGTTACCTTGGTGGCAGAAAATTCCTTGGGCAGAGATGAGCAAAGGCTGACCTTGGAAATTTATAAGGACAAGGTTTTATTAACACCCTTGATGGGCTTTACCTCCTGGAATGCCTTTGGCTTTCCGGTTACTCAGGCACAAATGGAGTTTGCGGCAGATAAAATTTCTTCTTTGGGAATAAGTGAATACGGGTACAGCTACATCAATATTGATTCAGGCTGGCAGGGGGTTTACGGAGGAGAATATGACGCTATTATGCCTAATGAAAAATTCCCCGATATGAAAGGCTTTTGTGACCGTATGCACGCCCTTGGGTTTAAGTGCGGAATTTATTCTACACCAATGCTCAATGCCTTTGGCTGTTCCATAAAAGCAAGACCTTTGCCTCCGGGTTGCACCTGCGGAGAGCCTGACGACAGATTTTCTGATGAGCGCGGAGGAATAGGAAAAATCAGAAAAGAGAAAAACAATGCGCTTCAGTGGGCAGAATGGGGCTTTGATTACCTGAAGTACGATTGGCGCCCTGCGGATCCCTATAATGCAGAGCTTATGAGGAAGGAGCTGATAGCAACCGACAGAGATTTCGGCTTTTGCGTAACGGTTAAGGCTCGGCCGGAATATCACACCTACTGGGAAAAATATTGCAACAGCTACCGCTGCAACGTGGATTCTTTAGGTACTTGGGAAAACTTTTTGGAAATATATAATTCGTATTTTGATTTTATAGACTTTGTAAATAAAGGTCATTACTTTGATTTAGATATGCTGGATTTGGGGCAATGCGGCGTGTTTACAAACACCTACGATTTTACAGACCGCGGATATACGCAGGACGAACAAATAGTCCTTTACACTATGCGCGCCATTACGTCCTCTCCAATTCAGATAAGCACCAATTTTGAGCGTTTCGACGATTTTGAGCTTTCGGTTTATTGCAACGAGGAGGTTATTGCGATAAATCAGGATTGCGGATTTTATGCGGCAAAGCCTTGCCTGATGCTTGAGGCTGGCAATAAAAAGATTCACGCTTTCAAAAAGAAGCTGTATAACGGCGACTTCGCCTATGCGGTGTTCAATCTTGGAAGCACGGTGGAAAATGTAAAGCTTTATCTTGATGAGCTGTCCGGTATTCGTGACGTTTGGGCAAAAGAGGATTTGGATGAAGCCACTGCTATCGTGCTTACGGAAATGCAGCCTCATACGGTCAGATTGTTCCGCGTTCAGCCTGCGCAAAACAATTAAAACTTTACTAAATAAGCAAAAGACTTAATCCGCGTTTCAAGCCTTTAATATAAAAAAGCAACCGACTGCTCGGTTGCTTTTTTTAGCGTTGTTATTTTTTATTCTTTTCCTTTGAATGCTCTTTTGAATGGTCTAAATCGCAGATGCTTACTGCTATTTCTGCCATTGTGTGATTAACTGCCGCGCAGATGGCCAGGTTAAGAGAGCAAATAAGGAGATTGTCCTGACTGTTTACGTCCTGGGCGGCCGTCTTAAAGGAGGCTTCATAGGAAGAAACGAAGGAGTTGTAGAAGTTTTCAAGCCCTGAAGAGCGAACCTGCTCCTCAATAATACTGCTGATAACGGGAATGGAAAGCTGACGCTTCATCAAACAAATAACCACCAGCCTTGCAATATGCTCCTTGGAATATCTTTTTGAAACGGGAGCGGGCAGGGCATTTATCTTTACATAGTTGTTTATCATTGAAGGGGTGAGCATATCCTCGGAAATCATATAAGGACCCAAATATTTTTGCATCAATGCAATAACCTGGTCCATATACAAATCAATATCGGGAAAATCGCAAAATTTAGGTAATACGTGGCTTTGAACCTTTTCGTTATATTCACGCATTTGTTCGTGCATAATAAAAACACCTCGAATCTTTTTCCGTAACATAGTATAGCACAACAAGGAAAATAAGGCAATATATTTTTTCATATTGTTGCAAAAACTGTTGACAAAGAAATTAAAATAATGTAATATAGTATTGAAAACTAGATAGAACAATAAACGGAATTACAAGGAGTGGTTGTTGTGAAAAGATTGCAGATTTACGGCGATTCCATACTAAAGGGCGTTACACTTAACGAAGAAACACAAAAGTATTATATAAACGACGCAATCAATTTCGATGAAATTGTGGGCGGTAAGGTAGAGGTAAGCAATTTTTCCAAATTCGGCTGCACCATTGAAAAGGGTAAAAATATTCTGAATAAAAATTTTCTTTTGGGCAACGTAGGGGATTACGTTATGGTTGAATACGGCGGAAACGACAGTGACTTTAACTGGGCGCAGATTTCTCAAGCACCCGAGCAGGAGCATTATTCAAATACACCTATCGGAGAGTTTAAGGAAAAATACAAGGATTTTGTTCTTACCTTAAAGGAAAAGGGAGCTAAGCCTATTTTAGTTAATCTGATTCCCGTTGACGCGCAAAAATATCTGTCCTGGATATGCCGTAACGGCTTAAGCAGAGAAAACATCCTTTTGTGGCTTGGAGACGTCTATGCAATTTATCGTTATCAAGAGCAGTATTCCCACGCCATTGAGGAAATTTCCGTAAAAATGGGATTGCCCTTAATTGATTTAAGAAGCCGATTTATCTGCAACAGAAAAATTGACGATTTGTTTTGCTCTGACGGCATACACCCCAGTCCCAAGGGACAGAAAATTATAAACATCGCCATAAGCGAGTTCGTTTGCGCACAGAGCGCAAGCATAGGGTAAAAGATAATACATTTATTTAATCGCCTCTGCATAGAATTTTGCAGAGGTGATTTTTTATGAAAAAGAACAGAAGCTTATTTGCGCTTATTTCGGGCGTTCTTCTTTCGGTGGGAATAACCGTTGCGGCAGTTGCATTATTGGCGCTTTTTGCTAAGGACGTTAATTCTTCAGGCACTCTTATCAGCGCGCTGGCTATCGCGATTAAGGTGATCAGTATCGTTGCGGGCGTTATTTTTGCGTCGGTTAAAATACGCAGTAAGGGCTGGCTTGTGGGCTTGATTATCGGTGCGGTTTATTGGTGCATCTGTTTAGGACTTTCCTCCTTTAACGGCGGCGAAGCGTTTTCGCTTAATATGCTTCTTGATGCGCTTTTAACCTGCGCAATAGGCGTTTTTGCAGGAATTTTAACGGTAAACGCACTAAAATAATGGGGATATTTTCGTAAAATTCTTGCTTAAAAGACAAAAAAGGCAAATTGAATTTCTCAAAACGGTGAAAATTAAGTAAAAATTTTGCTCTATCAGGTATGTATTTCTTGACTAATCCTTTAAGTTAATATATAATATTAAAAGATTTTATTCTGCGGTCTTATACGCAGTAATACGATACAGTCAAAAGGAGTTGTACCTAAATGAAATTAAAGAGCATTATCAAATTGATTTGCCTCTTGCTCATTATGGCGGTTTTTGCCGTTTGGGCTTTTGCAGGCACTTCATTCCCGATTTTTACCTTTAAGCTTAAAAGTTGGGATCAGGCTATGAACAAGGGCTATGACCTTGGTCAGAAGTATTCTATCGTATATTCTGTAGCTGCACCTGAGGACAGTAAGGACTTTGACGTTCTTGCCGAAACCAAAAATGCAGTTGAGGTTATAGGTAAGAGAGTTGAAATTCTCGGTTACGAGAGCTACGCTGTGCGCAGAGTTGACAACAACAAGGTTCTTGTTGAACTGGCACTTTCCGAAATGCAGCTCAGAGCAGGCCTTGAAAGCATTTTTGAAACCAACGGTAAGCTCGAGATTAAAAGCGGCAGCACCGTGCTTTTCAATAATAACGACGTTGTCAGCGCTTCACGCCCCATTGTTGATGAAACGGGCTCAAAATGCTACGTTGAAATCAAGCTTAACGATGCGGCAAAGCAGCGTCTTAAGGATGCCACCTCCAACGGCGCGTACACCTACAACGTTACCTTAGACGAAAGTGTTGTTAAAAACACCTTTAAGGGCTCCGATCCCATCACCAACGGCAAGCTTAAGCTTGAGTTTGACGCTAACTCCTATGCGGATGCCTTAACCTTAGCTTACTGCGTTGATACCGGATATATGAACGGCACCATCACCGAGATGACCGACCTTGGCAGAATTATCGAGCCTGCGGCACAGAACAATGCAATTACCGTGCTTGGCTGGTGCTTGCTTGCAATGCTTGTGCTTGCGGCAGTTTACTTCGCAGTTGCCAATAAGCTTACGGGCGTAGGCGCAATACTTTCAGTATTTGCCGGCGTAATCGTTTATATGTTCTTTGCGGCAACCTTCACGGGCTTCATCGTTAATGCCTGGGCAGTTGCAGGTCTTGCAGTGGGCATTGCCATTATCGTAATTGCGCACGTGTTCGTTATGAACGGTATTACCCAGCAGTTTGCAAACGGTAAGGACGCTTCAAGCGCTATCAAGGGCGGCTTTAACAGAGCCAGATTAGTTCTTGCTGAGCTTTTAGCAGTTCCTGCAGTGCTTGGCTTAGGTCTTGGGTTCTGTGGTGACGGCGTTAAGGACTTCGGACTTGCTATCTTGGCAGGCAGCATTGTTGCTTACCTTGCGGCAGTATTGTTATTCAGATTTATGCTCAGCCTTATGGCAGGCGTTAGCGAAAACAACTTAAAAGCACTTGGATTTAAGAGGGGTGAGTAATATGAAAAACGCAAAACTTATCAGCATTATTGCTTGCTTAGTAGCGGTTGTATTATTGGCCGCAAGCTTTATCTTTGGCTTTGAACGTTCCGTTGAAAGCGATTGGACAAACGTTATGAGCGTTGAGCTTAACGAAAAGTTTGATTCTGCAGTTATCGAGGATATTATGACCAAGGCAGGAGCAACCGAGTTCATCGTGCTCAAGACCTCATCAGGTCAGGATGTTGCTAACGGCACCGGCTTCCAGGCTTATTTTAAGACCGGCGAAGGCACCGATGCAAAGGCAGTTTTTACAAAGGCTGAAGAGCTTTTGTCAGCAGAATTTACCTTTAAGTATCCCGGAACCTTAAGTGAGTATTCCGCAACGGTTAATAACAAAGCCTTCTTAGAGCTTTGGCCTGTTTTAATCGTGCTTGTAGTATTGCTTGCATACTTGTTTATCCGTTTCGAAATCAAAACGGCTCTTGCAACGTTGCTTCATGCATTTATCGTTTGCGCTTCGACCGTAGGCGTAATTTCACTTGCATCAATTAAGCTTTCGGGCTTTATCGCACCTGCATTATTCCTTGTTTGCACTGTTGCACTTGCCAGCGGACTCATTCTTTGTATCTTAAACAAGGAAAATGCTTCTAAAGCAGAAAAGGCTTGCTGCGCACTTGCTAAGAGCATTAAGCAGGCAACAACCGCATCAATCATTATGGGCGCATTGCTTGCAGTAGCATTCGTTATTATGCTTATTTTAGGTGGCGTAGCACTTAAGGGCTTTGCACTTGCTGCTCTTATCGGCGTTGCTATTAACACCTTTGCGGCCATTTTCGTTATGCCCGCATTAGCAAACAGTTTCGGCAAAGAAAATTAAATTGGCGTGTCGAAATTAGTAAATTTCGTCAAACAACTCCCTTTCGTATGCCGAAAGGGAGTTTTGCGTTTTATCTGAACATTTTAAGTTAACCAAAGCATTGTAAATTGAACCGGTTGTAAAGGTTTGGTTAGTTAGGAGTTATTATGCCCCTTGCGTTAAAACCGCAAAAGAGAGTTTCTGAAATAGATTTTGCAAAAGTGGACGAGCTTGCCCGTGCGCTTGGCTGTGATGCTCTTTTTGCTCAGGTTTTATATAATCGGGGCTTTGAAGACGTTGAGTCTGCAAAGAGATTTTTGTATCCTGACTCAAGCAGTCTGCTCGATCCCTTTTCTATGCTCAATATGGATAAAGCGGTTGAGCAGATAAAGCGCGCCAAGGAACAAAACAAAAAGGTTACCGTTTACGGAGATTACGACGTTGACGGTATTTCGGCCACGGCCATTTTGTGCCTGGCGCTTATAAAATTCGGAATCAATGTCTATTGGTATATTCCCAAAAGAAAAGAGGAGGGCTACGGCCTTAACGAAACTGCGGTAGAAAAGATTTTTGCCTGCGGAACAGATTTACTTATTACCGTTGACTGCGGTATTGCTCAGGCGGAGCTTATAAAGAAATTTACCGATTCAGGACACGAAATAATAGTAACCGACCACCATAGTATAGGAGAAAAAATTCCCGCTTGTACGGTGCTTAAGCCGGGGCAGCCGGGTGACGAATATAAAAACACCGACCTGTGCGGTGCGGGAATAGCCTTTAAGGTTGCTCAGGCGCTTTTAGGCGCTGAGGCGGAAGAGCTTATAGATTTCGCCTGCGTTGCCACCATTGCCGACGTGGTTTCCCTAAAAGGCGAAAACAAATATTTAGTTAAAAGGGGACTGGAAAAAATCAACCAAAGTCCCCGTGATTGCTTTAAGGCGTTGCTTGATGCGGCGGAGTTTTCGGGCACTGTAACCGCGCAGACCGTAGGCTTTGCGATTGCTCCCAGATTAAATGCCGCAGGCAGAATGGAAACCGCTTCTATTGCTCTTAAGCTGCTCTTGTCCGAGGGCGAGGAAGCAAAAGAAAGAAGCCAAGAGCTTTGCGCATTTAACCTGCGCCGTCAGGAAGCGGAAAAGGAAATTCTTGACGCAATCAATAAGCAGATAGCAGAGGAATCGAAAATCAGAGATAAAAAGGTGCTGGTTTTCTGCGGAAAAGATTGGCACGAGGGCGTTATCGGTATTTGCGCCGCCAGAATAGCGGAAAGCTATCACAGACCTTGCATTATACTTTCTCTTGGAGAAAACGGCATTGCAAAGGGCTCGGGCAGAAGCGTTGAGGGAATTGACCTTTTTGCTATGCTCGATAGCGCAAAGAAGCATCTTGTGCAGTTTGGCGGTCATACAATGGCGGCAGGCTTAAGCGTCAGGGAAGAAAATATTTCTGCCCTTGAAAACGCGTTAGACCAATTTGTGCGCGAGAATTATGACTTAAAAATTCTTTATCCCGTGGCAAAATACGATGCCAAATCACAGATAGATAAAATTACGGTAGATTTTTGCAAGCGTCTTGAATTGCTGGAGCCCTGCGGTAGCGGAAACGAAAGCGTTTCCATAAGACTTGATTCCTGCTCGGCAAGCGGAATGAAACGGATTGGAAGTGGGCAAAATCACTTAAAGCTGTTTTTGCAGGATCCTTCGGGAAGAGCAAGCGCAGTAGCCTTTAATTTTGAAAAGCACGCCTGCGATTATTTTAATCTTCAGCTTGGCTCGGCAATAGTTAAGCCCGAAATTAACCTTTGGCAAGGCAGGGAAAGCGTTAGCCTTAAAATTGCCGATATTAAGGAGCAACAGAATCCAAAACCGAGGCAGAGGGCGGAAAAGCTTACCGCAATGTTTTATTCGCGCTTAGCGTTTAATAAAAACGGTATTGCAAACGTGCAGGTTATAGAGGATTCGGAAGAGCTGGCATACCAAATTTCCCAGTGGGATGACGAAGATATTTCAGGCACGCTTATTCTGTGCGACCATCCCGAATATGCTTCAGGGTGTATTCAGATTTTAGAGGACGAGGCTCCCAGGTTTGACGTTTCTTTTTCTCAACCGATTTCAAATACTAACGGCTATAACGCCTTAGTGCTTGGGGCGGAAATTGATAAAATAGACTTTTCGCCATATAAAAGAATTGTCTTTTTCGATATGCTGAACTTTGGGTTTGCTGATTTTATCAAGGAAAAGGCTCCCTGGGCAGAAACGTACGTTCTTAAATGCGGCCTGGAATTGTTTGATTCTATCTTTGAAGAGTACAAGCAGTTAGACAGAGAAAATATGCTGCTTGCATATAAGGCGATAGTTCAAAGCCAAGGCAGGTTTGAATCTGAAATACAGTTTATTGAAAGCGTTTCTGAAAACAGACAGATAAATATGCCGCTTATTCAGGTGGCACTAATAACTTTTTCTGAGCTTGGATTTATAAACGTAACGAATGAAAACGGCTTTTCAGTTACAGTTAACAAGGATGCTCCAAAACGTTCCTTGGAAGAGAGCCGATACTACACAAATATATTAAAATGCTTACGCAATAGGAAATAAAAATGAGTATTATTGACCAGATTATTGAGCAATATCCGTTAGAGGAAGCAAACAAAATAAAGCAGGCGCACGCACTTGCAGTTGAAGCCCACGAGGGACAGATGCGCGAGTCGGGCGAGCCTTACATCAGTCACCCTGAAAACGTGGCTCTTATTTTGGCGCAAATGAATATGGACTGCGATGCAGTTTGCGCCGCGCTTCTGCACGACGTGGTTGAAGATACTCAGCATACTCAGGAGGAAATAACCGAAAAATTCGGTGCAAACGTAAGCGAAATCGTGCGGGGAGTAACGAAGCTTAATAAAATTCAGTTTGCATCTAAAGAGGACGCTCAGGCAGAAAACCTCCGCAAGATGTTCCTTGCCATGTCCCACGATATTCGAGTAATACTTGTTAAGCTTGCTGACAGACTTCACAATATGAAAACTCTCGGCTCTTGCGAAGAGTCAAAGCAGAGAAGAATTGCCAAAGAAACTCTCGATATTTACGCACCACTTGCTAACAGACTTGGTATTTATCAGATTAAGTGGCGGCTTGAGGATTTGTGCCTGCAGTATCTTGAACCTGAGGCATACACATATATTCATTCTGCCATTAACGAGGGCAGAGAGGACAGACAGAGAGTAATCGAAGAGATTATTCAGATAATTGACCGTAAGCTCGTTGAAAACGGTATTCCCGCTAAAATATACGGCAGACCTAAGCATTATTACAGCGTGTACAGAAAAATGCGTCAGCAAGGTAGCGACAGCATTGACAATATTTACGATTTAAGCGCCGTGCGAATCATCGTTTCCGACGTGCGCTATTGCTACGAGGCTTTAGGTATTATGCATAGTGAGTTTATTCCTATGCCCGGCAGATTTAAGGACTATATTGCTATGCCAAAGGCAAACATGTATCAGTCCTTGCATACCACCGTTATCGGTAAAAACGGCAAGCCCTTTGAGATACAGATTCGTACTGAAGAGATGCACAATACTGCAGAAAACGGTATTGCGGCTCACTGGAAATATAAAGAAGGCAAAACGGGCGGCTTAACAAAGGGCGAAGAAAAGCTCAGCTGGCTTCGTAAGATGATGGACTTTGAAACCGAAGCCAAGGATAGCGCGGAGTTTTTGGACGTTGTTAAGACGGAGCTGTTTAACGATGAGGTTTTCGTTTTCACACCTAAAGGTGACGTTAAGGGCTTACCTATGGGGGCAACACCTTTAGACTTTGCCTATTCCGTACACTCTTCCATTGGTCACAGATGTATCGGCGCAAAGATCAACGGCAAGATAGTTAATATTGATACTAAGCTTAAAAACGGCGATATTATTGAAATTCTTACCGCCAGCGAAACGGCAGGACACGGTCCCAGCCGTGATTGGCTTAATATTGTTCACACCAACGAAGCAAAGAGTAAGATAAAGGCTTGGTTTAAGAAAGAACTTCGTGAGGAGAACATCGAAAAGGGTAGGGATATGCTTGATAAGGAGGCTAAGCGTCAGGGCTATGCTCTTTCCTCCTTAACAAAACCCGAATGGCTTAATCCCATATTCAAAAAATACAAAATTCAGTCTATGGAGGACTTGTACGCCTCCGTTGGCTACGGCGGACTTAGAGTTCACCAGATTCTTCCCAGATTGGTTGAAGAATATAAAAAGGTTATCAAGGCTCAGGAAATCGAAGATAAACCAAAGGAACAAAAGAAGCGAGAGCATTCAACGAACGGTGTTATCGTTAAGGGCGAAAGCAATATGCTTGTGCGCTTTGCCAAGTGTTGTTCCCCCGTTCCCGGTGACGACATCGTAGGCTATATTACCCGAGGCAGAGGCGTTTCCGTTCACCGCAGAGACTGCAGCAATTTAAGCGGTTTTGAGCACGAAAGAGAAATTGAGGTTTGCTGGGATCTTGATGCAGATACAAACTACGTTGCAAACATTCAGATGCATACCTATGACAGATCGGGTATCATTTTAGAGCTTTCCAACTGCATTTATTCTCATAAATCCGACATTGAATCCCTCAACGTTTCCACAAAGGAGGGAACAGGTACCATTACTGTTGGCGTGCGTATCACAAGTGCTCAACAGCTTGATTCTATTATTAAGGATTTCAAGAAAATTCAGGGCATTTACGAGGTTTACAGACTTAACAACTAAAGGAAGTTATTATGCGCGGAGTATTACAAAGAGTTAAAAACGCTTCCGTTACCGTTGACGGAGAAGTAGTAGGCAAAATTGACCATGGAATTTTACTGCTTTTAGGCGTAACGGGAACTGATACGGAGGCAGATGCAGATTACATTTGCGATAAAACAATCAACGCAAGAATCTTTTGCGATGAAGAAGATAAAATGAATTTATCCCTTTTAGACGTGGGAGGAAGCGTTCTTGCGGTTTCCCAGTTTACCCTTTACGGTGACGCGCGCAAGGGCAGAAGACCTTCGTTTATTAAGGCGGCAAAGGGAGAAATTTCCCAGCCTCTTTACGACCTTGTTTGCAATAAAATTGCTGAAAAGGGCGTGCACGTGGAAAAGGGAATATTCGGGGCGGATATGAAGGTTGAATTATTGAACGACGGCCCCGTAACTATTTTACTTGAAAGTGACAGGAGTTTTTAAGTTGATTAAAACCATTGCTGTAGGCAATATGGGCGTTAACTGTTACCTTGTCTGTGACGGCGAAAAAACCGTTGTAATTGACCCGGGTGACGATTTTGAGAAGATAAAAAGCCTTGCAGGCGGAAAAATTGATGCAGTGCTTTTAACTCACGGGCATTTTGACCATATAGGCGCCGTTGCTTCTTTGCAAAAAGAAGGGGCAAGGGTGTACGTTTCTCAAGAAGACGCAGATATGCTTTTCGATAATAAAAAGTGCCTTGGCGCATTTGCAGGAGTTTTTATTGAACCGTCAAACGCAGACTGCCAAGTTGATGACGGTGACGAAATTATCGTTGGAAAAATGAAGTTTTCCGTTATTTCAACTCCGGGGCACACTAAAGGGAGCGTCTGCTATAAATTTGAAGACGTGCTGTTTTCGGGAGATACTCTTTTCTGCGGTAGCGTAGGCAGATGGGATTTTCCCGGGGGCGATTTTGAAGCCCTTATTAAAAGTATAAAAGAAAAAATATTTGTTTTAGATGGAAATACCCGCGTGCTTCCCGGCCACGGAGACGAGAGCACTGTTAAGCAGGAGAAAACCTTTAACCCGTTTGTGAGGTAAAATGAAACTTAAAACTAACGTAAAAGAATTTTATAACGATATATCCGAAACAGTCCGCGCTTTTTTTGATGTGGATACCGTTGAACTTACGGATGAGGGCGCTGAATTAACCGTTATCGAACGGTTAAGTGAAAATAAAACGCACGTTCAGGCTGATTTTAATGGCTCGATAGGAGAATATTCGGAAGAAATTTCAGGCAAGGACGAAATAGAAACGAAGCGTTTGCGAAAGCATTCGGCAAAGCTTGCCACCTATTACGCTCTTAAAAATGCAACGAAAATAAATCTTCCCTGGGGGTCCTTAACAGGAATAAGACCTACCAAGCTTCTTCGTGATTATAACGGGTCAAAAGAAATATTAAATGAAAAATATGACTTGCCTATGGAAAAGGGCAGGCTCTTAGAAAAAATTTGCACTGTTCAGAAACCTTATTTTGTCCCTGCAGAAAACGAGATAGACGTTTACATAGGTATTCCGTTTTGCAAAACAAGATGCACTTATTGTTCCTTTTCTTCTACTGATTCAACTAAGGGCGAAAGCCTTATGATACCCTACGTTAAGGCATTAAAAGAAGAAATTGTGCAAACGGCACAGTTAATTAAGGAATTGAATAAAAGCGTTCGTTGTCTTTATATCGGCGGAGGTACTCCAACGGCTTTAACGGAGCCTCTTTTTGAAGAAATGCTTACTTGTGCAAGTGAACACTTTAAGCCTACGGTGGAGTTTACCGTGGAAGCGGGGCGCCCTGACACCATAACGGAAAACAAAATGCGCCTGATGAAAAAATGCGGTGTTGAACGCATAAGTATTAACCCTCAAAGTATGAATGAGGAGACCTTAAAGCTAATTGGCAGAAGCCATAGCGCAGAAGAAATTTATTCTTGCTTTGCCCTTGCAAGAAAAATCGGATTTAAGACCATAAATACAGATTTAATCGCAGGCTTGCCGGGGGAAACACCCGAAATGTTTTTCTCAACGCTTGATAAGGTATTGTCGCTTGAAGCGGAAAACATAACCGTTCATACCCTTGCCCTTAAACGCGGCTCAAAGCTCTTTGAGCAGGGGGCAAGCTTTGATAACGCTGCAGACGTTCAGCAAATGGTTGAAGGGGCGCAAGACGTTTTAATGAATGCAGGGTACGAGCCTTACTACCTTTACCGCCAGAAATATATGACCGGTAACTTTGAAAACATAGGCTATGCAAAGCGCGGCCACGTAGGAGTTTACAACATAGACATTATGGAGGAAACTACCGATATTTTTGCCCTTGGCTGCGGCGGTACCTCGAAGCGAGTATTCAGGGAAGAGGAACGTCTTGAGAGAGCCTTTAATTTCAAGAGTATTTACGAGTACATTCAGCGCATTGATGAGGCAACGAGCAGAAAAAGGGAACTTTTTTGTTAGTTTCCCATTAATACGTTTGACACAAAATAAAAATGATTTATAATATATTATTATATTAGTTAAGTTCAGGAGAAATTTTATGCTTACACAGGCACCTAAAGGAACTAAAGACGTTCGTCCAAACGATGCGTATAAATGGCATTACGTTGAAAATATAATGAAAGAGGCCGCAAGGGTAAACGGCTACAGAGAAGTCCGTACCCCCGGCTTTGAGCATACGGAGCTCTTCCTTCGCGGAGTAGGTGACACTACTGACGTTGTTCAGAAGGAAATGTACACCTTCTTGGACAAGGGCGACAGAAGCATTACCTTAAAGCCCGAAGGCACCGCAGGAGCGGCAAGAGCATTTATTGAGCACGGCTTATTTAATGAAGCGCTTCCTCTTAAAATGTTCTATTTCACTCCCGTTTACCGTTACGAAAAGCCACAGAGCGGCAGACTTCGTGAGCATCATCAGTTCGGCGTGGAAGCCTTTGGCGGAAGCGAGCCTACCCTTGATGCCGAAATTATTATGCTGGGCTATAACGTGCTTAAAAATTGCGGACTTCAGGGCTTAAGCCTTAATATTAACAGTATCGGCTGTCCCAAGTGCAGAGAAAGATATAATCAGGCACTGCGCGAGTATTTTGCAGGCAAAAAGCTTTGTGAAACCTGCTTAAGCCGTCTTGAACGCAATCCTATGCGTATTTTAGACTGTAAAGACGTTGATTGCGGAAGAGATGCAGATAACGCACCTGTAATTCTCGATTACATCTGCGAGGAATGTGCCGAGCACTTTGAAATGCTTAAAAAGATTCTTACCTCTCTCGAAATTCCGTTTAACGTTAATCCGAGAATTGTTCGCGGTCTTGATTACTACACCAAAACCGTGTTTGAAATTATCGCTCTTGTTGACGGCTCTCCCTTAACCGTTTGCGGTGGCGGAAGATACGACGGCTTGGTTGAGCAGCTTGGAGGAAAGGAAACCTGCGGTATCGGCTTTGGTATGGGTATTGAGCGTCTTTTGATACTCATGGAGGAGCAACAGCTTCTTCCCGAGGAGCCTGAGCTGTTCAAGGTGTTCGTTGTTTCAGGCGCTTCCGACCAAGAGAGAATTGCCGCCTTTAACCTGGTACAGAAAATGCGTGCAAACGGTATTTCTGCCGATAGCGACCACAACAAGCGCTCCTTTAAGGCGCAGTTTAAGTACGCAGGCAAGCAGAACGTTTCCTATACGGTGGTTATTGGCACCAACGAGCTTGAAACGGGCAAATACACTCTTAAAAATATGGTTGACGGCACTCAGCAGGAGCTTGAGGCTGACGAAATCATAAATCTAATTAAATGAGGATAAAATTATGGCAGAAGTATTAAACGGATTAAAAAGAACCGTTATGTGCGGTAATCTCCGCAGTGAACATATTGGAAGCACTCAAACCGTTATGGGTTGGGTTCAGCGCAGACGTGATTTAGGCGGTCTTGTATTTATGTGGCTTCGTGACAGAAGCGGCATCGTGCAGGCGGTTTGGGACGGCACGAAAAATAAAGAATTATTCGATAGAATTGCAAACGTTCGCAGTGAGTACGTTTTAGCAGTTACGGGAACAGTTATTGCAAGAACTCCCGAAAACGTAAATAAAGAGCTTGCAACGGGCGAAATCGAAATCGAAGTAACAGACGTTAAGGTGCTTTCCGAAGCGGCAGTTACACCCTTTGAGGTTAATGACGAGGTTTCCGTTAACGAAGCTCTGCGCTTTAAGTACCGTTATTTAGACCTTCGCAGAAGCAAGATGCAAAACAACTTTATTATGCGCAGTAATATTGCGTCCAGCGTGCGCAATTACCTTTGCGATAACGGATTTTTAGAAATCGAAACTCCCATGCTTATAAAGAGCACTCCCGAAGGCGCAAGAGATTATTTAGTACCCAGCCGTGTTCAGCCCGGTACTTTCTTCGCACTTCCTCAGTCACCACAGCTCTTTAAGCAGCTGCTTATGGTTTCAGGCTTCGACAGATATTTCCAGATTGCCCGTTGCTTCAGAGATGAAGACTTGCGTGCAGACCGTCAGCCTGAATTTACTCAGATTGATATGGAAATGTCATTCGTTGAAGAAAACGACGTTATTGCTATGACGGAAGGTCTTCTTAAAAAGGTGTTCAAGGATACCCTTAACGTTGACATTAACCTGCCTATCCGCAGAATGAAATACTGCGACGCTATGGAAAACTACGGTTCCGATAAGCCTGACCTTCGTTTCGGTATGGAGCTTAAAAATATTTCCGATATGGTGGAAAATTGCTCCTTCTCCGTTTTTGCCGATGCAATTAAAAACGGCGGAAGCGTTCGCGCAATCGTAGCTAAGGACTGCGCAGATAAGTTCTCCCGTAAGGATATTGACTCCTTGGCTGAATACATTAAAACCTACAGAGCCAAAGGCCTTGTGTGGATTATTAAAACTGCCGAGGGCTACCGCTCAAGCGTTAACAAGTTCTTCACAAGTGAAGAATTTGATGCAATCGCAAACCGCGTTGGCGCTGAAAACGGCGATATTATCTTCGTTGTTGCTGATAAAAACAACGTGGTATTCGATAGCCTTGGTCAGCTTCGTCAGGAAATTGCAAGAAGAACAAATCTTATCAAGGAAAACACCTATGAACTTGTTTGGGTAACTGAGTTCCCCTTGTTCGAGTATTCCGAGGAAGAGAACCGTTATGTTGCCGTACACCATCCCTTTACTTCACCTATGGATGAAGACCTTGATATTCTTGAAACCAACCCCGGCGCAGTCAGAGCAAAGGCGTACGACATCGTGCTTAACGGCTATGAGCTCGGCGGAGGCAGTATAAGAATTCACTCCTCTGAAATTCAGAACAGAATGTTCAAGATGCTTGGCTTTGAGCAAAGCGATATTGACGACAGATTCGGCTTCCTTGTTGAAGCCTTCAAATACGGCGCACCTCCACACGGCGGTCTTGCCCTTGGCTTTGACAGACTTGTAATGCTTTTAGCAGGGGCAGATAACATTAAAGACGTTATCGCATTCCCCAAGATGCAAAATGCATCCTGCCTGCTCACCGGTGCACCTGACGCGGTTGAGCAAAAACAAATGGACGAGCTGTTCATCGCATCAACAGTTGAAAAGGAATAAAATAAAAGCGGTCAGTTTTGCTGACCGCTTTTAATATGAATCGGAAATACGGGCAATGTCTTTTCTGCAACCGTTTTTATTTTATCACGTTAGAGAAGTCCGTATCAATTTGAATTACAACGGAATATCTTGAATCAACGCTTGTAAGCGCACTTCTGATGCTTGAGCAGATTTCCTTTATGTGCTCCGCGGAAACGTTAAAGGGCACCATCATATCGAAAATAATATTTATGTTTTCTGCGCCGTCGGTCATTCTCAAATCGTGAATATTCCAGGGGCAATCACATTCCTTTAAGGTGGCTAAAATGGCGGCTCTTGCGTTGTCTAAAATGGGATTGTTAACTGAAACGGGATCCATATGTATGCTCATTTCGCAGTTAAGGCGGGAATAGATTTCCTTTTCAGCCGCATCAATGGCCTCGTGGGCGGCAACAATATCAGTGTCGTCCCGAACCTCTGCATGAACGGAAGCAAACAGTCTTCCGGGACCGTAATCGTGCACGATAAGGTCGTGAATGTCCATTATTTCAGGGGTTTCAAGTAAAATATCGCGGATAGCCTTTACTGTTTCAGGGTCGGGAGCGCTTCCTAATAAAAGGTCAATAGTGTCCTTGGCAACGGTAAAGCCTGCATACATAATTAAAAGGGAAACTATTGCGCCAACGTAGCCGTCAATAACAAAGGGAAGCAGGTGCAGGCCGTCAACTATTGCGGACATAATAACCGCGCTTGTGGCAATGCAGTCGTTTCTGCTGTCCGTAGCCGTTGCAAGCAGGGGAGCAGAGGAAATTGCCTTTCCGAAATGCTTGTTGTAGCCAAACATAAAGAGCTTAATGGGCAGGGAAAGGGCAAGTAAAATAATTAAAAGCCAGTTAACGTCCTGAGCGGGCTGAGGCGAAATAATTTTATCAAAGGAGCTTCTTAAAAGCTCAAAGCCCACAAGCATTATGATAAATGACACCACTAAGGCGGAGATGTATTCGTATCTGCCGTGGCCGAAGGGGTGATCCTTATCGGGCTTCTGATTGCTTAATTTAATTCCCGCAATGGAAACCACCGTTGAGCCCATATCCGATAAGTTGTTAAAGGCGTCGGAAATAATCGCCACGCTGTTGATTAAAATACCTACCGCAAGCTTTAAGGCAAATAAAACAAGGTTGCAGATAATTCCTAAAATTCCGCTGACAATGCCGTATCTTTGGCGGACAAGGGAATCGGAAGTATTTTTATGGTCCTTAACCAGAATTTTTGCTAATAAATCAAACATAATAACCTCTTAAAGCTTTATTTACTCAGATATTATACCATTATATGCGAAAATTTGCACTAATATTTTTAGAATATTAACACAAATTACCCCTATTCAAACTAAAAATAATATGGTATAATATATTAAATAATAGGGGACTACGGTCTGAAAAAAGAAAATTCGCAAAAGGAAAAAACAAAATGCGTCTTGATAAATTCTTAAAGGTTTCCAGGATAATTAAGCGTCGCACCGTCTCTAACGATGCCTGTGATGCAGGCAGGGTAGAGGTTAACGGCAAGCAGGCAAAGGCAGGCTACACCGTTAAAAAGGGTGACGTTATTAAAATTAAATTTGGAGAAAGGTTACTGTCCTTTAAGGTGCTGTTTACGGAAGAAAAGGAAGCAAAAATGCAAAACAGTCCTATGGCAGAGGAAATTTTATGAATTGCGCTTTAATTGCCGCCGCAGGCTCAGGCTCAAGAACGGGCTTAAAATATAATAAGATTTTCTTTTCTTTTGACTTTGTGCCAATGATTGAAAAGACCGTTTCTGCTTTCTTAAAGCACCCTTTAATTGACGGAGTAGTTGTTGTTTGCGCTGAATGTGACGAGGCACGGTTAAAAGAGATTTTGCCCGATAGCGTAGAGCTTGTTCGCGGAGGCGCAACAAGAAGCGAATCTGTTTTTAACGGCTTAAAAGCTATTGAAGGCAGATTTTGCAAGGTACTTGTGCATGATGGGGCAAGACCTTTTATAAGCGAAGAAGTTATTACCCGTGTGATTGATAACATCAGTGCTAATCGTGGTGCTGTAGCCTGCGTTAAGGTGACGGACACCATTAAGCAGGTCAACGAAGACGGCAAAATTATTGCTACGCCTGACCGCAATACTCTGTATGCGGCTCAAACGCCTCAGGGCTTTATGCTTGATGAGCTTATTGAAGCCTATAGGTTTGCGGGCAATAAGAGTTTTACCGATGATGCCGCGGTATTTGAAAATGCAGGCAAAGAGGTTTTCGTTGTGGAAGGCGGATACGAAAATAAAAAAATTACTACTGCGGAGGACGTAAAAATGCCCGATGTATTTTTAAGCGGAATAGGTTATGACGTTCACGCTTTTGCAAAGGACAGAAAGCTTATTTTAGGCGGCGTGGAGGTTCCAAGCGAAATGGGACTTTTAGGCCATTCCGATGCGGACGTGCTTGTGCACGCAATAATGGACGCAATGCTTGGCGCCGCAGGATTAGGAGATATCGGTAAGCATTTTCCCGATACGGACGAAAAATATAAGGGAATTTCAAGTATGCTTCTGCTTGAACACGTTTTTGCGCTTCTTAAGGAAAAGGGATATTCGGTAGTAAACGTAAGCGCAGTTGTTATGGCGCAAAAGCCGAAGCTTATGCCGTATATTCAGCAAATGAACGAAAATATTGCATCTGCCTTGGGGCTTTCTGTTGATAGAGTTAACGTGGCGGCAACCACCACCGAAAAGCTGGGCTTTGTGGGCAGACAAGAGGGCATTTGCTCTCAGGCAACCGTAATGCTTAAAAAGACGGATTCAATCTGAAAGGATAAGATAAAAAGTGAAGTTTTCGAGGATTAACGACGCCCTTGAACATAAGTATCGCGACGGCGAATCACCTAAAGACGCAAACCGCCGAAAAATGCTGGACAAGGTGTTTTATGCCTGCGCCGCAATCGTTTTAATTGCTTCAATAACATTTAACGTTCTGTGGGCAACGGGAGCGCTTACAAGGGGAAATGACGGGGCGGAGAGTCCAAAGCCCTGGCCGACTCCCAACGTACCGGAAGAAATAAAATTTAACGTTATTGACCGCTCAAAAGGCGTTAAGGCTCTTGCGGTTGAAGAGAAAAGAGTTAATCAGCCCTGCGTTTACGGACACGAGCTTTTGTTTTCTGCAGGCACGGGCAACCTTGAGCATTCGGTGCTTACAAATCTCTATTTATTTGACGCCATAACGGGCAAAACCGAAAAGGTGGCTCAGTCCAGCATTAAGGACGGAGAAATTTACGAAACGTACCTTTCTGAAAACTGGATAGTATGGCTTGATACGGATCACAAGGGCAAAAATATCATTTATAAAAAGAACCGAGTTGCCTTTGATAATATTCCCGCAGGCACCGTTTCGGTGGTGCAAGAAACTGAAAATCATATGCCTCGGTTAGGTCTTTACGGCAACTATCTTGTGTGGATGGAGCAAATAAGCGACAAGCAGGATAAACTGTATTTTGTTGACCTTACCACCGACGAAAATATGGCACTTCAACTGTTTGAAAACACTAATTATGCCGTAAGCACTCCGTTTATATATAAAAATATGGTGCTTTGGGCAGAAAAGGACCCGGATAGTAGCGACGAAAGCAAGAGCGCCATTTATAACGTGGTTTTCGAGGAGCTTGGTCAAAGCAGCTCAAACGAGGATAACTCTCTTGATGAAGACGAAACGGACGACGAGACTTCCGACGCGGGCGAGGAGGACTCCGGTGAGCTTGAGCCTGAAATCTTCAAAACGGGCACCTACGTTCACAAGCCCATCTGTAACGACGATATTTTCGTTTGGATAGATAAGAACAATGCGCCTGACTCAAACCTTTATTATGCCTATAAAAGCGGTGCAACGGCGCCGGTAATGTTCTGGAAAAACGTAACCCAATATTCTCTTGGTGACGATTTTATTGCGTTTGTTTCCAATCAGATGGTTTACGCTTATTATTACAAGTCAAATATTCTCGTGCAGGTTTCCGAAGCAGGCAGAAGCGCAATACTTCCTCAGGCCTTCGGCTCACTTGTTGTTTGGGAAGATAAAACCGATACGTCAGGTAAAGACGTATTCAAATATAACGTTTTAGGATAGCTTATGGCAAAGGAAAAAACAATATTCGTCTGCTCTCAGTGCGGTTTTGAAGCTGTAAAATGGTTAGGTAAATGCCCAAATTGCGATAGCTTCAATACTATGCAGGAGCAGGAACAGAAGCAAAACACCTATCAAAAGGCTAAAAGCAGCTTTTCGGCTGCAAAGGCAAAAAAATTAAATGAAATCGAGCTTCAGGCATACGAAAGATTTTCCTCCGGAAGCCGTGAGCTTGACAGAGTTTTAGGCGGCGGAATCGTTGCAGGCAGCATAGTGCTCTGCGGCGGTGACCCCGGCATCGGTAAATCTACTCTGCTTTTGCAGGTGTGCGATTTCGTAGGTAAAGACAAAAAGGTGCTATACGTTTCTGCGGAAGAATCGGCTCAGCAGATTAAAATGCGTGCCGACAGATTAAAATGTAATACGGAAAACATTTCCGTTTTAGCAGAAACGGATATCGGGGAGATTTGCGGTATCCTGGAGCTTGAAAAGCCTGATATTGCAATCGTTGACTCCGTGCAGACGGTGTACGCTCCCGAGCTTTCCTCTGCACCGGGCACAGTGTCTCAGGTGCGTGAGTGCGCTTCACGGCTTATGCGTCTTGCAAAGGAGCAGGGCATAACTGTGTTCACCGTAGGCCACGTAACCAAGGAGGGCACCCTGGCAGGACCGAAGGTGTTAGAGCATATAGTTGATACGGTTATGTACTTTGAGGGCGAGAAAAACAGTACCTTCAGAGTTTTACGCGCAAATAAAAACCGCTTCGGCTCTACAAACGAAATAGGCGTTTTTGAAATGAGCGAGATCGGTATGGAGGACGTTGATAATCCCTCCGAAATATTTATGTCTCAGCGGCTTGCGCCCGTGGCGGGAACTGCCACAATGTGCTCAATAGAGGGTACACGGCCCGTGTTAGTTGAAATTCAGGCGCTTACGGGCTCTTCAGGCTTTAATAACCCAAGAAGAGTTGGCAGCGGTGTTGATTATAACCGAATGGTAACGCTTTTAGCGGTGCTTGAAAAACGGTTTGGATACGCTTTATATAATCAGGACGTTTACGTTTCTATTGCAGGAGGACTGCGTATTGACGAACCTGCACTTGATTTGCCTATGCTTGCGGCAATAGCGTCCTCGTACAATAATAAGCCTATACCGCTCGATACGGTGCTTTTAGGTGAGGTTGGCTTAACGGGTGAGCTTCGTGCCATAAGCGGCTGCAAGCAAAGAATTGACGAATGTATTAAGGCAGGATTCAAGCGAATCATTTTGCCTAAAGGAAATAAAAGGAGTTTAAGTGAAACGGGAAAGATAGAAATTCTCTTTGCTTCCAACGTATTTGAAGCCCTTTCCCTTTGCGAAAAAGAACAATGATAAAAAAGGTTATACGTATTTTATTTGCCCCAATTGGCGGTGCCATCGGCTACTGGCTGTGGCGTCTTGTGGAAATGTTGTTTGCAACACTTAATTTAACGCTTCCCGATTGGCTGGTGCTTCTGCTTGAAATAGCCTGCGTTTCAGCCTTGGCGGTGGTAGGCTTCTTCGTGGGAGGACCGATTTCAACTTGGTGTGCGGAAACTCTTGCCAAGATAACCAAGAAGTCTAAGGAAATGCCTGCAAAGGATTTGTTTTTAGCAGTTTTCGGCTTACTGATAGGCTTTGTGGGAGCATTCCTGATTTGCCAGATATTCAATAAAATCAGCAATGAAATTTTAGTTACGTCCATTAACGCTATCGTGTATATCTGTTGCGGCTTTTTAGGTATGCGCGTTGTACTTATGCGCAGAGACGAAATCAGCCTTCCCTTAAGAAGAAAGAAAGGGGAAGACAACGATAAAGGCGATTTTTCAGGCGGTACGGTGCTTGATTCAAGCGTTTTAATCGACGGCAGAGTGTTCGATATTTATAAAACGGGCTTCCTGAAAGAGCCTATATACATACCTAAATTTATTTTAGACGAGCTTTCACGCTTAGCAGATTCTGATGATAACAGAAAGCGTACCCGTGGCAGAATCGGTCTTGACGCAGTTAAAAATATGCGCAAGGAAAATAACGTTATTATCTCCGCTAAGGACTATGCCGATAAGGAAACCGTTGACGATAAGATTATCACCTTTGCCAACGAAATGGGCGCTGACATTATGACTAACGACTATTCGCTTAATATGGTGGCATCGCTTCAGGGAGTGAGAATACTTAACATTAACGAGCTCGGTAACGCCATTAAGCCTACCGTTGTGGCAGGTGACGAGCTTAACATTGAGGTGTCAAAAATAGGTAAGGACCCCACTCAAGGCGTTGGTTACCTTGACGACGGTACAATGATAGTTGTTGAAAACGGAAGCGACTACGTAGGCCAATTCGTTGAAATCATCGTAACAAGTATGCTTCAAACTAATTCGGGAAAAATTATCTTCGGTAAGATAAAGGATAAGGAATAAAGAATAATAAAAAAACAAACACCCAAGAGAACGTTCTCTTGGGTGTTTATGTTTATTAAATATACTTTTCTAAAATTTCTGCAATTTGTTTTTCGTCATCTCTTTCGGGTTTTTCTTCAAAGTAAAGCTCCCATTCTTCAACGTGGACGCCCGTACTGCCGGGGGCAAGGCGCATTAAGGGGGAGAGGGATTCACATTCGGTCATACAGTCGCAGGTGTAGGTTTCGTAGGAGACGCCCATATCGGCGTATTCTACCTCAGGCTCAACGGGGTAGCGCTTAATAAATAAGCAGTCGTTAACAAACATAGCCGCCCAGCCTGCAAAATTGTCAACTCCGAACTTAAAGGGGGCAGAATTTTCTCTTTGCTCAAGAGTTATGAATTTATCACCCCAATAAGCTCTTTTGTCGTTAAGGCGTGAATAGGGCCAAAGCACAAGCTTTCGGTTAGGTAATAGCGCAGAATACTCTGTCGGCTCGCTTATAACCTCAAGACCGCCCTTATCGCAAACGGTTATTGCCCAAAGAGCAAGCTCTGTGTCCCAGGCTCCCGTGTTGGTTATGCGGTGCTCAACGGTAACGCGGGAAGAATTTTCCGCTAAAGTAATAACCATTTCCTTTTGTGTGCGTGAATATTCGTCTTCGGGGGGAGTAACTGTAACTGATGAGCCCTCAACAGTATATTTTACGGGAAAGTTGTCAGCCTCGTAGGTGCGGGGACGGATTTCGGGGGCGTGCCACAGACGGTGTCCGCCGTAATTAATCCATTCGCTATCGCCTTTTCTGCCTGCGTGGTCGGGAAATTGGTAGAACACGTTTTTACCGTTTTTAAGGCGGTAAGATATGATTCTCGGACCAACCTCAAGGGTAATAACAAGCAGGGCAACGTCATTTTCTAAAAACAGGCATTTCTGCCAACCGCCAAAGGCGGCTTCATAAATTTTAACCATTTTCTTCTCCTATTTGCTTTAGTGCAAAGCCAATCATATCGCAGGAAGTAAGCACGTACGTTATACCGTTGTTTTCCGTTATTTCCGCTTCCTGAGGGGAAACTCCGTGCAGGTGACCAAATATGCAGTATTTAACGCCGAACTTTTCCATTACGGGACAAAACTCGTTAAACCTAGTGTGTGAAAGTACGGGGGGATAGTGAAGCATCATATAAAGTGTGGAGTCTTCGTCCATAAGCTTTTGTGCCGCGGAAAGCGTCAGGTCGAGCCTGATAGTTTCACGGGCAAAGATCTTCTTGTCCTCGGGGGTGTTTGTATCCATCCAACCGCGAGTGCCTGCAAAAACGCAAGAGCCTATTTTTATGGCGTCGTTTTGCAGAATAAACATATTCTCCGGCAAGACACTGCGTACTTTAGTAGGTCCGCTCCACCAAAAGTCGTGATTGCCGCGAATAAGAATTTTCTTTCCCGGCAAGGCGGATATATCAAGTAAATCGGGCACAGCGTCCTTTAAGTGCATTGCCCAGGAAATATCTCCTGCGATTAAAACCACGTCCTCGTCGGACACCTTCGCAAGCCAATCCTGTTTAATTTTATCCCAATGCCCTTGCCAGCGGAGGCCGAACATATCCATGGTCTTATCAAGACTTCCCGGCAGGTGCAAATCAGAAATAGCAAAAATTTTCATTATTATACCTCAAGTTTGATAGATATATTCTAACATAAAAAACGTTTTAATTCAATATAATTTACTAAAAAACAATATTGTGAGGACGAAAAATGCGAGAATATATTTTATTAAGCGAAAATACCGTATATAAAATAGGTGTAAACCCTAAAGGACAGCTTTGTCTTTCGCAGGCAGAGGGGGAAGAAAGCGTAAAGCACAGAGAATTAACTAAAACGCCCTGCCGAAAATTCAGCGCAGACATAGATGCTTCGGGAGTAATACATATTGCGGCGGTAATAGGGAAAACGCTTACGTATCTTCGTATCCACGAGGAAAAGACAAGCACAACCCATTTAATGCACCTGCCCGACGGCTTTAATATTTCCAGCGTAATAATAAATGCCGACGTAAACCTGCGCCTTAATTACTGCGTAAAGGGCAAGGACGGAAGCGCAGTAATCGAATACGAGCTTCAGGGGGATTCGTGGCAGGGAAAGAACGTTTACACCGCCGACGCTGATATGGAGCTTGTTTGCGCAAAAAAAGGCGAAAACAAATGCTACGGAATAAAAAAGGAAGGGCAAATGAACTTGCTCTTTAACGCTTACGAGCCTGACGAAATAATATTTTCATCTTCTTCCAAAATTGAATACTGTCAGGCAACGGCAGATGGAATAGTATTTTTGAATAATT
This sequence comes from Clostridia bacterium, assembly GCA_017502165.1. GTDB lineage: Bacteria > Bacillota > Clostridia > Christensenellales > QALW01 > UMGS1322. The sequence continues at coordinate 76,070 of JAFVVO010000010.1, read as the reverse complement.
CAACCGCATATTCAGGCTCTAAGGAGCTTTCGGCGGCAGAGGGAGTGTTCGTTTGTGACAGCCGAAGAATTTTAGCGAAAAACGAGGGGCATTTGCGAGAATATTCTCTCTTCGACGGAGTGCGTTTTTCAGGTGAGGTGGCTATGCCGAGGGGCGCAAAGGAATACGTTTTGTGTTGTTCTTGTGAAGATAAGCGGATAATTATTTCATCTCCTTTTCCCTTTATTAAAACAACTTTGGCCCGCGCGGGAAACGGGGGGCTGATGCAAGAGGTATACACTCAGCAAAGAGCCCTATTTTCCTTGCAAGCAGAGCTTAAAAGCCTTAAAAACAGAGTGCGTAAGCTTGAAGAAGAAATGCGGAAAAACGCCAACTTCAATCTTCAAAAGTGAAAAACCCAAAAACAAGAGAAAACGAGAGTAAACAAGAGAAAAACAGAGAAAAACATATAAAATCACAAAGATTTAGCCGAACATACCTTTGAATGAAGTTTGCAAATATATGGTAAAATAAGTATGATATGTGTGTTAGCACTCGAAGTGGTAGAGTGCTAACCAATTAAGGAGGATAAAAAGATGACCATTAAACCATTGTTTGACAAAGTAGTAATTAAAAACTGCGAAGCAGAAGAAACCACCAAGAGCGGTATCGTACTTACGGGCACAGCTAAGGAAAAGCCTCAGTTTGCAGAGGTAATTGCAGTAGGCCCCGGCGGAAACGTTAACGGTAAGGAAGTTGTTATGCAGGTAGAAAAGGGCCAGAAGGTAGTTTACAGCCAGTATGCAGGCACAAACGTAAAGCTTGACGGCACAGAATATATTGTTATAAGCCAATGTGATATTTTAGGTATCATTGAGGACTAAGGAGGTAAAAGATTATGGCAAAGCAGTTTATGTACGGTGAAGAGGCACGCAGATCTCTTCAGACGGGTGTGGATATTTTAGCCGATACTGTAAAAATTACGTTAGGCCCCAAGGGAAGAAACGTTGTTCTTGACAGAAAATTCGGTTCACCCCTTATTAACAACGACGGTGTTACCATCGCAAAGGAAATCGAGCTTGAGGACCCCTTTGAGAATATGGGCGCACAGCTTGTTAAGGAGGTTTCGGTAAAAACCAATGACGTTGCAGGTGACGGTACTACCACGGCGGCAGTTTTAGCTCAGGCAATCTTCCGCGAAGGCGCAAAGAACGTTGCGGCAGGCGCAAACCCCATGATTCTTCGCAAGGGTATTCTTTCTGCAGTTGACGTTGCAGTTGACGAGCTTAAGAAGATTTCAAAACCCATCGAAAGCAAAAACTCCATTGCTCAGGTTGCTTCAATTTCGGCAGGCGACGCTGAAATCGGCGGTCTTATTGCCGATGCTATGGAAAAGGTTGGCACCGACGGCGTTATTACCGTTGAGGAATCTAAGACCATGAAAACCGAGCTTGGCTTAGTTGAGGGTATGCAGTTTGACCGCGGTTACGCTTCACCCTATATGGCAACAGATATGGATAAGATGGAAGCAGTTCTTGACAATCCTTTAATTTTCATTACCGACAAGAAGATTACAAATATTCAGGAGATCCTTCCCGTACTCGAGCAGATCGTTCAGATGGGCAAAAAGCTTCTTATTATTGCTGACGAAATCGAAAGCGAGCCTCTTGCAACAATCGTTGTTAACAAGCTTCGCGGAACCTTTAACGTTGTAGCAGTTAAGGCTCCCGGCTTTGGTGACAGAAGAAAGGCAATGCTTCAGGATATTGCAATTTTAACCGGCGGCAGAGTTATCAGCGAGGAGCTTGGTCTTGAACTTAAAGACGCTACTCTTGATATGCTCGGTACTGCCCGTATGGTTAAGGTTGATAAGGAAAACACCACCATCATTGAAGGCGCAGGCGATAAGAACGAAATCGCAGCACGTGTTCAGTCCATTAAAACTCAGATTGGTGAAACTACCAGTGATTATGACAGAGAAAAGCTTCAGGAACGTCTTGCAAAGCTTGCAGGCGGCGTAGCAGTTGTTCAGGTTGGCGCAGCTACTGAAGTTGAAATGAAGGAAAAGAAGCTTCGCATTGAAGATGCTTTGGCAGCAACCAAGGCAGCCGTTGAAGAGGGTATCGTTCCCGGTGGCGGTGTAGCACTTCTCAGCGTTGCTCCTGCAGTTAAGGCTCATATGGAAACACTTTCAGGCGATGCAAAAACAGGCGCGGCAATCGTTCTTCGCGCAATCGAAGAGCCTATGCGCCAGATTGCAACCAATGCAGGCCTTGAGGGCTCTGTAATCGTTGCTCAGGTGCTTGCTAACCCCGATCCCAACTACGGCTATGATGCCGCAAACGACGAGTATTGCGATATGGTTGAAAAGGGTATCATCGATCCCACTAAGGTTAGCCGTACAGCACTTACCAACGCCGCAAGCGTAGTTTCCACAATGCTTACCACCGAATGTCTTGTTGCAGATATTCCATCCAAGGAGCCTGCAGCACCTGCGGCACCCGGCGGAATGGGCGGAATGTACTAATAAAATAATGAAAACTGCTTGATTTCGGTCAAGCAGTTTTTTGTTTCTTGGCTTGCGGCTTTTTCTTGCAAAAAATCGTTCTGTATGATAAAATTATAAAGATAAGCTTAGTTGCAAGGAGATTTTATGGTTAAAACAGATGATTTCAAATTGCGAAAAGTTAATAATGAGTTTGTTTTAGTGGCAACGGGTGAAGCAAGCAAGCGTTTCAGCGGTGAAATCAAGTTGAATGAAGCCGCGGCTTTTGTGTGGGAGCGGTTAGAGCTTTCTGAAGAAGAAATCGCAACCGAATTAAGCAGTCAATACGGTATTGTTAAGGAAAAAGCGCGTAAAGACACTAAAAATGCAATAGAATATTTCGAAAGCATCGGCGTTTTGTGTGGCGCGGCTGAGCAGGACATACAGGTTGACGGAAGCTTAAAAATCGAAGACGTGCTTGAAAAAGAAGGGGTGTTTATCAGCACTACCGTTGGCATAAGTATGTATCCGCTGCTTAAAAACCGCAGAGATAACGTGGTGCTTGAAAAGCCAAAGGGAAGACTTAAAAAGTACGACGTGCCTCTTTATAAGCGCGACGGCAAATATATTCTGCATCGCATAATCAAGGTTGAAGAAAATTCCTACGTTACTTGCGGCGATAATTGCAAGGAAAAGGAATTCGGAATTTGTGACCGTGATATTGTAGCCGTTGCAACGGGCTTTTACAGAAAAAACAAGTTTGTGTCGGTACAAAATCCCATTTATAAAGCCTATAGCGTGCTTTGGGTGGCAATTTATCCTTTAAGAATGCTGTGGAAGAAAATCCGCCCCGTTTTAGGCAAAATAAAAAGAAAAATAAAAAGAATCTTAATGAAAAAATAAGGCAACGATCAGCGAGACGCTCTTATGAGTGCTTATGCTAAACGTTGCCTTTATTTTTATTTCAGTGTTGTATGGTCATTAGTATTTAGATATGACTGTTATTATTTCAAGCGGGAAACGCCTGATTTTATTGCCGCTTCCTTAACTGCCTTTGCAACGGCAAAAGCTACGTTTTTATCCAGCGGCGAAGCAATAATGTTGGTTTGAGATAATTCGGCTTCAGGAGTATATTCCGCAATAGCCTTGGCGGCGGCAAGCTTCATGCTTTCGTTAATGTCACTTGCGCGAGCATCTAACGCGCCGCGGAAAATTCCCGGGAAAGCAAGCACGTTGTTAATTTGATTGGGAAAATCACTTCTGCCCGTGCCTACGATAAATGCGCCTGCCTCAAGGGCGTCCTGAGGCATAATTTCGGGAACGGGATTTGCCATGGGGAATAAAATAGGCTTTTCGCTCATTGAGGCAATCATTTCACTGTTTACAACGTTAGGGGCAGAAACACCTACAAAGGCGTCGGCACCCTTCATCGCGTCTGCAAGAGTACCCTTGAGATTGAATTTATTGGTTATTTCAGCCATCTGTGACTGAGCGGGATTCATATTTTCGTTGCCCACATATAAAATGCCGAATTTATCGCACATAATAAGGTTTTTAATGCCTAAGGACAGTATCATTTTTCCGATGGCAATACCTGCACTTCCTGCTCCGTTAATAACTACTGTCATATCCTTTAACTGCTTTTGGGCAACCTTGGCGGCGTTAATAAGAGCGGCGCAAACAACTATTGCGGTGCCGTGCTGGTCGTCGTGAAAAACGGGAATATCGCAAATTTCTTTTAAGCGTTTTTCGATTTCAAAGCAACGGGGGGCAGAAATGTCTTCAAGATTTATTCCGCCGAAGGAGCCTGAAATAAGAGAGATGGTGTTAACGATCTCATCAACGCTTTTGCTCTTAATGCAAAGGGGAATAGCGTCAACGTCGGCAAAGGCCTTAAAAAGCGCGCACTTTCCTTCCATAACGGGCATACCTGCTTCAGCCCCAATATCACCTAAGCCTAAAACGGCGCTTCCGTCGGTTATAACTGCAACAAGGTTTGCTCTTCGGGTAAGCTCAAAGCTTTTGCTTGGATCTTTTTGTATTTCGAGGCAAGGGGCGGCAACGCCCGGGGTATAGGCAAGAGAAAGGTCGTCACGGGAACTAATAGGCGCGCGGCAGATAACCTCGATTTTACCCTTCCACTGATAATGCTTTTTTAATGATTCGGTTGAATAATCCATAATAAATACCTCAATTTAGTATGACTTCATTATATAGCACTTATTGAATTAGGTCAAACAAAAAAACAGAACCGATTTCTCGGTTCTGTTTGGCGTTAAATTGGTATTAGTTAAACTTGAAGGAGTAAACCTTTGCTTCTGAGAGCTCCATTGTCATAACAACCTCTTTGCCCTTAAGGTCAGCAACTGCACCGTCAATAAAGTCAATAGGTCTGTCAACCTTATCACCGAAGATTTCGCAGGAGGTAATAGCCTTTGAACCGTCAGTTGCTTCAATCTTGATATAGATACTACCTAAAGCGGTGGTTGCAAAGTTAAGAACTAACTCGTCACCGTCGAATACAAAGGGCTTTGTAACAACCTTTTTCGTGTCACGGTTGGATTCCATTGATACGAAACCGTCAATACGGAGTGAATATCTGAAGAGATGATCCTTGCCGTCCGCCGTAACCTCGTGGCAGTAGAGTGAAAGCTCAGGGTCAAAGCAGTTGATAGCGGTGGGTGTTTCAATAAATTCGGGGCAGATGTAGCAATCACCGTAGTGCCAGTTTGTAGCACCTTCTGGTCCGCCGGAAATGAATGCTTCATTATATCTATGGAAGTTTACGTAATCACGGGAAACCATGAAGATACTGTCGCTTAAAGCAGTGTTGCGGCCCTTAGCGCGTCTTCCTTCGGGATTAAACATACGGTCAAAAGAGGTTGTCCATTCGGGACGTGCGTAGTATCTTGTGGGAATTGCGGTTAAGATTTGGGGTGCGCGGTAGTAAGGAATGATGCCGTTGGTGTACATTTCATAATCGTATCCGTCGTCATACTGAAGGAATTCGATGGTATCCCAATGCCAGAAGTCTTTACTTACTGCGTGGCGAACGTCACGAAGAATGGTGCGGTCTTCATCAGTGTGAACCTCAGGGTAATAGTCATTACCTCTGTGAAGTCCACGGAAGAATGCGTGATATAAGCCGTCCTTGTAGAAACCGATATTAAGAGTATCGAAGTGACAGCTTGTTTCAGCATTGCTTAAAAGTCTGCCTTCAGTTGTTGCTCTGTCGTGGAAGTGGAAGTTAAAGCCGTCAGGGGAAGTTCCGCCGTAAAGGCCGTTATTCCATTCACCGCAGAGATATTTATATCTTTCGTTTTCGGGGCAGTTGGGGTTTGTGTCATAGAAAACGTAGAAGTTATCGTAGTTAAGGTCGGTTGAAACAATGTTTGAGTTCTTGAAGCAAGGGTTTATGTCAAGTGAAGGGCGTGTCCAATTTAAGCCGTCTTTACTTTCGATAACGCCAACGTGGCGAAGTCCGCGTGCGGTGTCACTCCAAGGCTCTTTGCCGTGGTGCCATGACTTATAATACATTAAATAAGTGCCGTCAGGTTTGCGCACAATGTTATGATAGCCTGTAGTTAAAAAGCTTTCCCAAGGTGCGTCAAAGTCGAAAACGGATTCGCGTTTAACAGGCTGATTAAGTCTTCTGTCGGCAGTGGTTTTATCAACGTCAAGCAAATAATCGTCAACGAACAGTTCTCTGTTTTTTCCAATGTTAATCATAGTTTAACTCCTTAAAACATTATGAATTTATGAGCCTTTGCTCCAAATTTATTTTATAATAAGGATAATATAAAGTCAATACCAAATGATTATAAAACGAACATTTGTTGCCGAAAAAGACGAGAAAACAAACTAATGTTTTTGTCGATAATGTTCGTATGTGCAGTATAGCTGAATGCAATTATTACTAATGATTAAGTGAAGATAAATTTAACAAAAAAAACAGAACCGATTTCTCGGTTCTGTTTTTTTTGTTTCAAATATTATTTATTGAACTTGGGCTTTGCAGAATAGGTGGTGTGGAGTAATTCGTGTGCCTTGTGGCTGTTGGGCTCGCCAAGGAACTCCTCGTAAACCTTAAGTACTTCTGCGTTTTCGTGAGATTTTCTCTTTGCCTTTGAAGCGTCTTCATCATAGAGAACCTTTGCACGAAGAGCCTTAACATTAACGGACATCTGTGTCTTTGCGTTAACAATGGGCTGACCGCCGCCGGTTACGCAACCGCCGGGACAGCACATAATTTCAATAAAGGTGTAGTTCTTTTCGCCTGCCTTAATAGCGTTAAGAAGCTTTTCTGCGTTGCCGGTGCCGTGAACGATAGCAACGTTGATCTTTGTTCCGTCAAGGTCGATTTCAGCTTCCTTGATGCCTTCAAAGCCGCGAACTGCTTCAAAGTTAACGTCCTTAAGCTCTTTACCGGTAACCTTTTCATAAACGGTACGGAGAGCAGCCTCCATAACGCCGCCGGTGGTGCCGAAGATAACGCTGGCACCGGTGGATTCACCGAGCATTGAATCGAAATCTTCGTCGTCAAGGTCAACAAAGTCAATATCTGCAGTCTTAACCATAGTTGCAAATTCACGAACGGTAAGAACTGCATCAACGTCACGAAGTCCGTTGGTAACAAGCTCGTCTCTCTGAGCTTCCTGCTTCTTAGCGGTGCAGGGCATTACAGAAACGACGTAAATCTTAGCAGGGTCAATACCCATCTTCTCTGCATAGTATGATTTAATCATAGCACCTGTCATTTCGTGAGGTGATTTGCAGGAAGAAAGGTTAGGAATAAATTCAGGGAAGAATTTTTCGCAGTAGGTAATCCAACCGGGTGAGCAGGAAGTAATCATGGGAAGAACTCCGCCATTTTTAATTCTGCCTAAAAGCTCGGTGCCCTCTTCCATAATAGTAAGGTCAGCGCCGAAATCGGTATCGAATACCTTATCAAAGCCAAGGCGACGCATTGCGGCAACCATCTTGCCGGTTACACCGGTACCGATAGGCATACCGAATTCTTCACCAAGGGAAGCACGAACTGCAGGAGCAGGCTGAACGCAAACGAACTTGTCGGGATCTGCAAGAGCATTCCAAACGTTGTCGATTTCGCTCTTTTCGTGAAGCGCGCCAACGGGGCAGGCTTCAATACACTGACCGAAGTTTACGCAGGGGCTGTCAGCAAGTGAAACGTTGAAAGCAGCGCCAACGGTGGAATTAAATCCACGCTTGCTCATACCGATTGCGCCGATTTTCTGAATGTTCTGGCAAGCGGCGATACATCTGCGGCAATGAATACATTTGCTGTTATCGCGAACGATTGAAGGTGAAACGTCGTCAATGCAGTCGGGAGAGAAGGTCTTTGCGCCTGCATAAGTAATTTCGGAAACACCGTACTCTGTGCAAAGAGCCTGAAGCTCGCAGGAGCCTGAACGAACGCAGGTGGTGCATTCGCGGTTGTGGTTTGAAAGAAGAAGACCAAGGTTGTCTTTTCTTACCTGACGAAGCTTGGGAGTGTTAGTCTTAACGTTCATACCCTCGCCTACGGGCATAACGCAAGCAGCGGCAAGGCCTCTTGCGCCTTCGATTTCTACCATACAGATACGGCAAGCGCCAATCTGGTTAATGCCCTTTAAGTAGCAAAGTGTAGGAATATTGATTTTAGCAGCTTTTGCAGCTTCAAGAACAGTTGTTCCTTCTTCAACTGTAACGGCAATGCCGTCAATGGTTAAATTTATCATTTTCTTATCCATTTTTATTTACCTCCTACACGATTATTTAACTTCAATAGCTTTGAATTTGCAGTTACCAATGCAAGCACCGCACTTAATACACTTGTCGGTGTCAATAGCAAAGGCAGCAAGCTTCTTGCCGGGAGCAATATAATCGGTTCTTGTAATAGCGTTTACAGGACAATTCTTAGCGCAAAGTCCGCAACCTATACACTTATCGCGGTCGATAACGTATTTTGCGAAGGCCTTGCAGTAATGTGCAGGACATTCCTTCTTATAGATGTGAGCTTCATACTCGTCACGGAAGAAGCGAATGGTTGAAAGAACGGGGTTAGGTGCAGTTTGTCCAAGACCGCAAAGTGAAGATGCCTTGATTGTATTAGCAAGGTTTTCAAGCTTTTCGATATCGCCGTCTTCGCCCTTACCTTCAGTAATTCTGGTAAGAATCTCAAGCATACGGCGGGTACCGATACGGCAGGGAGTACATTTACCGCAGGATTCGTCAACAATGAACTCGAGGAAGAACTTTGCAATATCAACCATACAGTTGTCTTCGTCCATAACGATCATACCGCCGGAGCCCATCATACAACCGATGGAAGTAAGTGAATCGTAGTCAACACTGATGTCAATAAGTGATGCGGGAATGCAACCGCCGGAAGGACCGCCGGTCTGAACAGCCTTGAACTTTTTGCCGTTGGGAATACCGCCGCCGATGTTGTAGATAATTTCACTAAGGGGAGTACCCATGGGGATTTCTACAAGACCTGTATGCTCAATCTTTCCGCCGAGAGCGAAAATCTTGGTACCTGAAGATTTTTCGGTACCCATTGACTTAAACCAGTCGGCACCGTTAAGAATAATCTGAGGAACGTTAGCAAAGGTTTCAACGTTATTTTCAACGGTGGGCTTGCCGTAAAGACCTTTAACAGCAGGATAGGGAGGACGGGGGCGGGGTTCGCCGCGCTTGCCTTCAATGCTGGTCATAAGAGCAGTTTCTTCGCCGCAAACGAATGCGCCTGCACCAAGACGAATCTGAAGGTCAAAATCGAAGCCTGAACCGAAAATGTTTTTACCTAACAAGCCGTATTCTTTAGCCTGGTCGATAGCAATCTGTAAACGCTTAACAGCGATGGGATATTCAGCACGAACGTAAACGTAACCGATGGTTGCGCCGATAGCGTAACCTGCAATAGCCATAGCTTCAATAAGGCAGTGAGGGTCACCTTCAAGAACGGAACGGTCCATAAATGCACCCGGGTCGCCTTCGTCAGCGTTACATACAACGTATTTCTGGTCTGCTTTGTTGGGAGCGGTAAGTGCCCACTTTCTGCCGGTGGGGAAGCCGCCGCCGCCACGTCCGCGAAGACCTGAATCGGAAATAACCTTAATAACGTCATCAGGAGTCATCTCTGTTAAAACCTTACCTAATGCGGCATATCCGTCCATAGCAATGTATTCTTCGATATTTTCGGGGTCAATAACACCGCAGTTACGAAGAACGATACGCTTTTGTGATTTATAGAAAGCGGTATCGGAAAGGGAAACCTCTGAATCGGGAATGTTGTTGTCTTCACCGGTGTCAGCGTAAACAAGACGCTCAACTACGCGGCCTTTAAGAAGATGTTCTTCAACGATTTCCTTAACGTCTTCAGGAGTTACTTGGCTGTAGAAAGTACCGTCGGGATAAACAATAACAACGGGACCTAATGCGCACAGACCGAAGCAACCGGTCTGAACAATTTTAACCTCTTCACTTATTCCGTTAGCGGCGAGGTTTTCTGCGAAGGCTTCCTGGATTTTAACACTTCCGGAAGAAGTACAACCGGTACCGCCGCAGATAAGTACGTGAGCTCTAATCATAACAATTAACCTCCAATATTATCACTGTTGGGCTGCAATGGTGTATTCAGCAATAACTTTGCCGCCCTTAAGATGCTTTTCAACAACCTCTGAAGCTTTTTCAGGAGTCATTTTAACGTAAGTAACCTTTTCCTTGCCTGCCTCGAAGATTTCAACAACGGGCTCAAACTGGCAAATACCGATACAACCGGTCTGTGAAACGGCAACGGTGTCGGCAAGGCCTTTTGCGTTTACCTCTTCCACAAATTTGTTAAGTACGGGTCTTGCGCCTGCTGCGATACCGCAGGTAGCCATACCAATAACAACGCGAACGCTGTTCGTACCTTCGCGAAGAACAACCTTGTCCTTCATTCTGTCCTTGATTGCTTGAAGTTCAGCTAATGATTTCATTTTGTTCGTCCTTTCTGTTTTGTTAAACTTTATATAAATTTTTATATTGCTCTTCAAGAGTGTTTGAAATCCACTCTAAAATTTCATATTCGTTCAGGGGGATTTCAGGACCTAAAACCTGACGAACCTCTCTGGAATCGAAATTTACACTATTTTGTAAATAAGTATGCTCAAAATAAAAATCCGTGTCGGGATGACCTTGTATTAAGGTAACGATTGTGGAAGCAACGTCGCCTAAAGGCGTAAAATCAAGATGATTTTTATTAAAGGTAGCCGTAACGCTTGTTCCGTGCTCCTTGCTTTCGTCCGTTGCCTGCTTGGACGAAATTTTCATCTCTCCTCCCGTTTGCTCCGCCGCCATTTTAAGAAGCGGAAGACCTAAACCAACCTTGCGGGTGGTACGGGTAGTATAAAAGGGGTCAACCACGCCTCGCAGAATTTCCTCGCTCATACCCTTGCCGTCGTCGATAATCGAAAGGGTAACGGTGTCGGCATCTTCTTTAAGAATAATCTGCGTCAGCGTTGCGTTTGCCTTAACGGAATTTTCGGCAATATCAAGAATGTTCAGAGATAATTCCTTCATTACTCTTCTCCTTTTAACCACCGAATAAGATTTTTACGCACCAAAGCGCTGCTGTAGGGCGTATCGCAAAGCTCGATAAAGGCGCTTGCGTCACGCATATCCGTCAGATAATGAGCATCGCTGCCTATAATCCGACGTTTGCTTTCAAGAGAATACTTATTTATATATTCTTGTGAATTAGCTTCGTCGTGAAGCTCGAAGCAAGAGAAAAACGGGGTTTCAGGGAACGTGCCGAGCACGTGTATCATACCGTTGGATTGGCGGTCAATATGCGCAGGAAACGCAACACCGCCGAAGGCAGCAACCATATCGGGCACGTCTTCAAGGGAAATGCTCGTTGCCAGGGGAAGAAAATGCTCTTCCTCACCGATAACGTTATCGTCACCGTCTAAAATCTGTTGCCTGCCGAAAATCTGGATATTGTTTTTAATCTTTATCCGCTTTGCGTCAACCTCTCGGTCAAATTCCATAGCGGCCTCAAGAGTTTCAAACAAGCATACGGCGTGAATGTCTTCACTTGTTGTAAGCTCCATACCTGCAACGGGGATAATGCCGTTTTTCTTTGCCGCCTGAAAGAAGGCAGGGCAGTTTTTGCAGGTGTTATGGTCCGTAAGGGCAACGATATTAAGGTTGCATAAGGTTGCAAGACCTGCGATATTGTTAGGTGTGTTATCGTCGTCACCGCAGGGGGACAGGCAGGAATGAATATGTAAATCGTAATAATACTTATTCATTTGCTTTTGCTAATATTTTAGCAATTTCGTAAGCGCTTTTATCTGTAGAAATAACGTTAACGCCTTTTTGCTCAGCAGTTAATTTTACGTCTGCATCCAAAAGAACTCCCTCTGCCAAAATAACACACGCAGTATCGGCCAAGGTGGCTACCGCAAGCACGTTTACGTTGGACATTATCGTTATCCAAGCGTCGTCCTGCTGAGCCTTGCCCATAACCCAACTGAGCAGGTCACCGATATAAACGTTTTTTATTTCTCTCTCGGGGTCAGCTAATACCACGGGAGAAAAGCCCTGAATTTCCGTTAACTGTCTGACAGTCATTTTAATTTTCCTTTTCCGCTTTTTTTGCTCTGCTTGCTGCAATGAGGCAGTCCTCAGGGCAGGCGGTTTTCTTAATAACGTCTTCTGCAAAGGCGCGGCAGGTAGGCGCACCGCAGGAACCGCAGTCAATTCCCGGCAGACATTCCTTAAATCTCTGAATATCCGCCATCATTCGCATTGATTCGGCCATTGAATCGCTTAAGCGGGAGATGGGCTGATATTCGGGAAGCTCATTAAATAAATATTCATCGGGTATGTACGAGCTTTTTTTGTCAATGAAGTTTTGCGAAACGGGCAGGTATCTGCGAAGGCTCTGAAGCCTTGCCTTTGCAACAAAGGGGTTCTGAATAGTTAAAACACCGCCTACGCAGCCGCCAATACAAGCGTTAAGCTCGATAAATTCTAAGGGCGGAACGTTACCGTTTTCTATCTGGTCAAGAACTCTGATTACGTTGTCAATACCGTCAGCCGCAAGATAGTCCTCATTGAATATTGCCGTTGCTTCGCCGCCTGAAGATGCCCAACCGATACCAATCATTCCGGACTCGGAAAGAGTATCGACTGAATCGTCCATTTTCATTTCGCTTATAAGCTGGAAATAAATATCACTTATGGAAATAACCGCATCTACCTTACTTTCGTAGCCTGCAAAGCCGTTTTTAACATAACTTGCTTTTGCAGGGCAGGGGGTAATAAAGCAAACGCCTATTTCCTCGTCCTTCAGGGAAGGATTAAGCTCTTTGGCTTGCTTTCTTGCCAACTGTGCGGCAACTTCCATGGGGGGAAGCATGTGAATTATATGGTCGTTAAGTGAGGGGAATCGAAGGCCGATCAAACGTACTACTGCGGGACACGCAGAGCTGATGGCGGGCTTTTTAACGCCGTCGGTCTTTAAGTACATTCTCGTATAAGCCGAAACAAGCTCGGCTGCCTTAGAAACCTCAAACACCTGGTCAAAGCCTATTTTCTTTAAGCCGTTGAGCACGAAGTCAACGTCACTGAGATTATCAAACTGACCGTAAAGCGTAGGCGCAGGCAAAGCAATTTTCCACTTGAATTTTTCCATATCCTCCAAGGAGGAGCAGACGGCTTTTTTTGCCTTGTGCGGACAAACACGGATACATTCACCGCAGTCAATGCATCTTGCGTCGGCAATTACGGCTCTGCCGTTTTTAATACGGATAGCTTCAGTGGGGCAGTGCTTTAAGCAGGTTGTGCAGCCCGCACATTTTTTAGGGTCAAGCTGTACCGAGTGTTCATATCCTTTCATATACGATCACCTACCGAATGAATACCTTCATAACGATTTTTGTGCCTTCTCCCACAACGGAAGAAATATTCATTTCGTCACTGTATCGCTTCATATTGGGAAGACCCATACCTGCACCGAAGCCCAACGAACGAATTGCATCGGGAGCGGTGGAGAAGCCTTCCTGCATGGCTTGCTCAATATTCTTTATACCGGGGCCCTTATCTTCAAGAATGATGGTTACACATTCATTGTCAACCTGAACCTCGGCCTTGCCGCCGCCGGCGTGAATAACCATATTGATTTCGCCCTCATACATAGCGATAGAAACTCTTCTGATAATTTCGGGGAGAAGACCTAATTGTCGAAGATTCTTTTTTACTTGAACTGATGCCTGACCTGCAGACGTAAAATCGTCGCCGTCAACATCAAAACGGAAAACTAAAGGTTCACTCATGATTTAACCTTATTACCAACTAAACCGTTGGAATAAAGAATACCGCAAGCTTCGTAAAGACGTTTGTCGGTGCTCAAAATAGCAATGCCGTTTTCATTGGCGAGCTCAAGCATTTCCTCTGTAGGCATTTTTGAACGGACAAAAACGATGGCAAGAATATCCATCATTAAAGCCGTGCGGATTACCTGAGGATTTACAAGACCTGTTAAAAGCACGCCTTGGTCCTTTACGTAAGCAAGTACGTCACTCATCAAATCACAACCGCAAGCTGAATATACATGCCGGGACAAAGAATCTTCCGAACATAAAACCTCGGCATCTAAAAGCTCTTTTATTGTACTGATTGTCATAGAATTGATTCCTTTTTTGAATTAGTATTTTGCTAAAATATCTTTTACTTCGCTGGGTAAAAGTTTGCCGTAAACATCCTCGTTTATTGTCATAACGGGAGCAAGACCGCAGCAACCGAGACAGCGGGTGTCCTGAATAGAGAACTTGCCGTCAGCAGTGGTCTGTCCTGCGTCAATACCGAGAATGTTCTTAACTTCGTCTAAAATAGCGGCAGCACCTTTAACGTAGCATGCCGTACCCTGACAAACGCTAACAACGTTGTCACCCTTGGGTTCAAGTGTGAACTGTGCATAGAAGGTTGCAATGCCGTAAAGCTCTGCAACGGGAACGCCTGTTTTTGCAGAAATAAATTCCTGAACCTCAAGCGAAACACAGCCCAAAAGTTTTTGTGCCTGCTGCATAATGGGCATTATTTTGCCTTGGTCGTCTTTTACGCTTTCGATAAATTGAGCCAATTCATCAAATGCAGCTTGCTTCTGTTCCTTTGTTAAAGCCATTTTTTGTTCCTCCTAAATTTTGCATAATACGAGTATGATATTTTATATATAAAATAAAACCATATACGCGCACGATAACATTATAGCATAGGTGTGAAATAAATGCACGCATTTTTTATCAAAAAAACGAAAATTTTTCTGCTTTTTTCAACCAATTAAGGATATACTTTACATTAACCCAAAAACGACTTGAAAAATCGGCAAAAAAAGGGTATAATGGAAAAGGTAAAAAGAAGATGTGAGGTAGAAAAATGTTTATAAATTATGCACACAGAGGTGCTTCGGAATACGCCCCCGAAAACACGGTAGCTTCCTTTGATTTGGGAATTAAAATGGGAGCAGACGGAATTGAGACTGATGTTCAGCGTACCCGCGACGGTGAAATGGTTCTGTTTCATAACGATAAGTTAGACGGCAGATGCTCCTGCACGGGCAAAATAGAGGATTACACTTTGGCAGAGCTTAAGGAAATGGACTTCGGCTCCTGGAAAGACGAAAAATATGCAGGAGAGAAAATAACTACGTTAGAAGAGTTTGCCGAGAGATATTTTCATCTTGATTTAACCTTTGCCATCGAGCTTAAATCTTGCGGCTGCGAAGAAAAAACTCTGGAAATTATCAAAAGATACAACGCTATGGATAAGGTGTACGTTTCCTCGTTTCAATTTGAATTTTTAGAGGAAATGCGTTCTCTTGACAAGGACATTCGTCTCTCTTGGCTAATTTTAGAGCCGATCAATAAGGAAACCTGCGAAAAGCTCCTTTCCATCGGCGGCGTGCAGATTTGTCCCAAGACGGAAGTAACCGAAAAAGAGCACGTAGAGCTTGCAAAATCAATGGGGCTTGAGGTGCGTCTTTGGGGCACTTTCACTACAGAGCTTATGAAGAAGGCCTGCACTCTTGGCGTTGAAGGCACAACCATAAACTTTCCCGATAAATTAAAGGAATACTTGGATAAATGATAAAGTTTGTTTTAATGGATTTGGATGATACGATTCTGAACTTTTCTCTTGCGGAGCAAAAGGCTTTGGCAAGGACCTTTGAGGAATTGGGCATTAGCGTAACGGAGGAAAACGTTGCCCTTTACAGCCGCATAAACTCGTCGGTCTGGAGTAAGATAGAAAAGGGGGAATTAACAAGAAGCGAGGCACTTATTCAACGCTTTGCGTTGCTTTTTGCCCACGTGGGTGTTCAGGCGGACCCCCACAAAACCAACGATTTTTATTTTGCCACTCTTTCGCAAAATGCAGATTTCATTGCCGGCGCAAAGGAGCTTTTAGAAGAATTAAAGGGCAAATACTCTCTTATAGCCGTTTCCAACGGAAATTCTGTTGTTCAGTGGCCGAGAATTAAAAAGGCACATCTTGAGGATTATTTTGATAAAATATTTATTTCCCAGGAGGTTGGCTTCGATAAGCCCAGCGAGAAGTTCTTTATTAAGTGCTTTGAGCAAATTGAGAATTTTAACCGCGATGAAGCCATCATTTTAGGTGACAGACTGTCCTCTGACGTTTTGGGAGGGCAAAATGCCCGAATAAAAACCTGCTGGTTTAACGAAAAAGGCGAGGTAGCCACTAATATTAAGCCTGATTTTGAAATCCACTCTCTCAGTGAATTTATGGGCGTTCTGGAGCAATTATGATTTATTCCTGCCCAATTATTAAGGGTGTGTTTTTGCGCCGTCCCAACAGATTTATTGCCCACGTTTTGCTCAGCGGCAGGGAAGAGGTTTGCCACGTAAAAAATACGGGCAGATGCAAGGAGCTTTTGGTTGAAAACGCCGTAGTTTACCTTGCGGAATCCGCCAATCCCTTAAGAAAAACCAAGTGGGATATTGTTGCGGTGGAAAAGCAGGGCAGAATTTTTAATATTGATTCACAGATTCCCAATGACGTGGCAAGGGAATTTGTTGCTCGGGCATATCCCGATTACGCTGTTAAAAGGGAAGTTTTCTATAAAAATTCACGATTTGATTTGATGATAGAAAAGGATAATGCCAAAACCTTTATTGAAGTAAAAGGCGTAACTTTGGAAAAAAATAATATCGCAATGTTTCCCGATGCGCCTACCGAAAGAGGTAAAAAGCACCTGCTGGAGCTGATAGACGCGAAAAAGAACGGGCTTGGCGCAAAAATTATATTCGTTATTCAGTTTGACGGCGCACAGGAGTTCAGACCTAATTGGAAGACGGACCCTCAATTTGCCGCCGCCTTGGTTAAAGCAAAGGAAAGCGGCGTTGAAATTTGCGCCTATGATTGCTTTATTACGGCGGATAGTATCAAGATAAACAATGAGGTAAAGGTATGTTTGGATTCGTTTTAGCAGATCTTGAGGCTTTAAGCGAGCAGGACAGAAAAACTTATCAGTCCTATTACTGCGGCTTGTGCCGTGCAATAGGTGAAAGGTTCGGGAATCCGTCCCGCTTAACCTTGAATTTTGATATGACCTTCCTCGTTTTGTTCCTTACCTCGTATTTTTCTCAAAATAGCGAAGAAGAGGATTTCAGATGCGCAATACACCCATTAAAACGCAAATGTGCAAAAATGAACAAATATACATATTATGCCGCCGATATGAATATTCTGCTTACGAAGTATAAACTGGCGGACGACGTAAGGGACGATAACAGCCTGAGCGCAAAGGTCTTTGCCCGTGCTCTTGAAGGCGGGGTAACAGAGGTGCAAAAAAGGTATCCTCAGAAGGATGCGGAAATAAAAAGGTGCCTTGATGACCTATATAAAATAGAGGCCGCAGAGGTGCATAATCCCGATGAGGCTTCAGCCTGCTTCGGCAGACTTATGGGAGAGATTTTTGACGTTGATTCCAATGACGAAAAATTGAGAAGCTTCGGCTTTGCTCTCGGCAAGGTCATATATATTATGGACGCTTGTGTTGACCTTAAAAGTGACTTAAGAAAATGTCACTTTAATCCTATGGTGGAAATTCCATCGAAAAATTTTCAGCAAATTTTAACAATATTATTATCCGATTGTACGGAAGCGTATGATATAATGAATATAGAAGAAAATAAAAATATCATCGAAAACATACTGTTTTCAGGTATTTGGAGCAGATTCAGGAGGGCGTTTTCGTGAGCGACCCATATAAAGTGCTGGGGGTTTCCCCGGGGGCAACCCAGGAGGAAATTTCAAAGGCATATAAAAAATTAGCAAAAAAATATCATCCCGACCTTCACCCAAACGATAAGCACGCAGAAGAAAAAATGAGCCAGATCAATGCCGCCTATGACGCATTGAGAAACGGTGACGATTATTCTGCAGGCGGCTATGGCACGGGTGACTATGGCTCAGGCGGTTACGGATACGGTGGATACGGTGGTAACGGCTACGGCGGGTACGGCTATGGCGGAAGCGGTGATTACGGCTCAAGGAGATATTCCTCTACGGCGGATATTTTTTCGGCGGTGCGCCAATGTATTGCTATGGGACAGTATCTTGATGCCTTGCGTCTGCTTAATGCTGTTAATGAACGGACAGCCCAGTGGTATTATCTTGCGGCGGTGGCAAACTATCATTTAGGAAATACTGCAGCGGCACTTAATTATGCCAATATAGCTGTACAGAAAGAGCCGAACAATTTAGAATATAAAGATTTCCTTGCAAAAATCAATGCGCAGGGAAAATACTATTCTCAAAGAAGCATGACGTTCAACGGTTCAAAAATGCGTATGTGCTTGAATTTTTTGCCTTGGCTTTTATGCTGCCTGACCGGCGGAAGATGCTATCCGTGGATTCTTTGCTGTTAAGGAAAACAATTTAATAAAAAATATTTCTCTCTTGGTAAAGCAGGGAGGAAATTTTTTTATTTTCAAAAAATACAAAAAACTCCCTATAAAGTTTATAATAACTAAACTTTTGCAGGCAAATAACTAAACTTCAAGAAAAACCGCAATGCATAACAAGAAAAAAGCTTCGTGGGTATAAACGGCTAAAACTCCGTCATAGCAAGGGATTTGCCGATTTTTTATAAAAACGAATTTTGTCGTATTATTTACAAAAAAACTATTGACAAAAAAATTACTTTAAGTATAATTTTATTTATCTTGAAAGTTTAGCAAAAATAAACTTTTTATTTAGATTGCATAAAAACGGCATAACAAATTGCCTGCGCCTTGAAAAATAAGGAGATGTAAAAATGCAGATAGGTGAGAAGATAAAAATGATGCGAGTCCAACGTGGGCTTACTCAGGAGGAGCTTGCAAACAGAAGCGAGCTTTCCAAGGGCTTTATTTCGCAGATTGAAAGAGATTTAACAAGCCCCAGTATTGCAACGCTGTTAGATATTCTTGAATGCCTCGGCACTAATCCGGGAGATTTCTTCTCCGACGAGCCTGACGAGAAAATTGCCTATACTCCCGAGGACTATTTTGTCAAGGAGGCAGATGATGTTTCTGTAACTTGGCTTGTGCCGTCGGCACAGAAAAATTCTATGGAGCCTATTATTGTAGAACTTGCTCCCGGCGCTAAAACCGATGAGGACGCACCTCACGAGGGGGAAGAGTTCGGCTTCGTGCTTGCAGGCAAAATTTCGGTAGTTTGCGGAAATCAAAAGAAAAAATGTAAAAAGGGCGGTTCGTTCTACTTCAATTCGAATCGACCTCACTACATTGAAAATACGGCTAATACAAAGGCAGTGGTTTTGTGGGTAAGCACCCCGCCCAGCTTTTAATAAGGAGTAAATATGAAGAAGATTATTGTTGCACTTGAAAATATTTCTAAAAGCTTTGACGACGAGCAGATTTTGTCAAACATCAGTCTTTATATCCGTGAAAACGAATTTATTACTCTTTTAGGACCTTCCGGCTGCGGTAAAACCACCACACTGCGCATTATTGCAGGCTTTGAAACGGCTGACACGGGCAAGGTTTATTTTGAGGATAAGCTGCTTAACGATATTCCGCCCTATAAGCGCAATATAAACACCGTTTTCCAGAAATACGCGCTTTTTCCCCATCTTAACGTGTATGAAAACGTTGCCTTTGGCTTGCGCCTTAAGAAGATGAAGAACGAGGATATTCGTCCTAAGGTAAAGCAGATGCTTGCCCTTGTAAACCTTAAAGGCTTCGAAAAGCGTAATATTAACACGCTATCGGGCGGTCAGCAGCAGCGAGTTGCCATTGCAAGAGCGTTAATTAACGACCCTAAGGTACTGCTTCTTGACGAGCCCTTGGGCGCACTTGACCTTAAACTCCGCAAGGATATGCAGAATGAGCTTAAAAATATTCAGCTTAAAACGGGAATTACCTTTATTTACGTAACACACGACCAGGAGGAAGCACTTTCCATGTCCGATACGGTTGTGGTTATGGCTGACGGTAAAATTCAGCAAATCGGCACTCCCACCGATATTTACAACGAGCCTAAAAATGCCTTTGTTGCTGACTTTATCGGTGAATCCAATATCGTTGACGGCGTAATGCTTGAGGACTTTAAGGCAAAGTTCTCGGGCCACGTTTTTGATTGCCTTGACAAAGGCTTTGAAAAGAATGAACCCGTTGACATTGTAGTTCGTCCCGAGGACGTTGACGTTGTTGACGTTGACAGTGACAAGGCAATGCTTTCGGGCGTTGTAACGTCAGTAACCTTCAAGGGCGTGCATTACGAAATTATCGTTGATATTAACGGCTTTAAGTGGATGATTCAGACCACCGACTACGTTGGGGCAGACCAGAAAATCGGTCTTTATATTGAGCCTGACGCTATCCACGTTATGAAAAAGTCAGAATATTCCAATATGTTTGGCGATTACTCTTCATTCAGTGATGAGCTTGAAAAGCTTTCCGATGCAACGGAGGTAATCGAGGAATGAAGAAAAACTCCTTTATGAAACAGCTTGCATCAATGCCTTATTACGTTTGGGCGATAATTTTTATTATCGTTCCCATCGGATACGTGCTTTACTACGCGTTTACCGATAGTGAAGGCAAGTTTGCAGGGCTTGATAATTTTGCCATCATTGAGCATTATGCAAGCACCTTTTCACTTTCAATAATGCTTGCATTTATTGCAACGGTGGTGTGCCTTTTAATAGGTTATCCCTTGGCACTTGCCATTTCAAGAACTAAACCCACCACCCAGAAAATCCTTATAATGCTGGTTATGCTTCCAATGTGGATCAACTTTATTATCCGAACTGACTCCATTGCAATTTTGCTTGAGAAAAACGGACTTCTTAACAGCTTGTTAGGCAATTTCGGCGTAAGCCTTGAGCTTATGGATACCCGCTTTGCCGTAATAGTAGGTATGGTTTACGATTTCCTGCCCTATATGGTTTTGCCTATTTATTCCGTTCTTACCAAGCTTGACGTTAAGCTTGTGGAAGCCGCCACCGATTTAGGCTGCAATAGTATTCAGGCATTAACCAAGGTTATAATGCCTCTCAGCCTTGCAGGCGTTGTTTCGGGCGTAACAATGGTGTTCGTACCCTGCGTAAGCACCTTCTACATTTCACAGCGCTTGGGCGGAGCCAACACGTATCTTATCGGTGACGCTATTGAGGCAAGAATGCTCTCAATTTCTGCCGACTATAACAAGGGCGCTACCTTGTCATTCGTTTTAATGATTTTAATCGTTGTAAGCACCTTGATTATGAATCATTATACTGATGACGACGAGAGCGTTGCGGCAGGAGGTATTATGTAATGAAAAAGAACGCATATATTATCGCCTGCTTTGTGCTTTTGTACGCGCCTATTATTATTTTGATGGTGTTTTCCTTTAACTCCCTTGAAAGTACGGGCGTTTTCGGTGGATTTTCACTTAAATGGTACGAATCCATTTTACAAAACGAAAAGGCAAAGGAAGCACTGATAAATTCGCTTATTATTGCAGTTTCATCTTCTTTAGTTGCAACAGTAATAGGAACCTTTGCGGCTATCGGTATCAGCAGGCTTAAAAACAAGTTTATAAAAAGTTCTGTTATGACCGTTACCAATATTCCTATGGTAAACCCCGAAATCGTTACTGCGGTTTCAATGGCATTTTTGTTTATGGGCACCCTTTCAACCCTTAAGTTTATTAAAAGCGACGATACGCTTGATATGATAAGCTTGCTGATTGCTCATACAACTTTCGGTCTTCCTTACGTTATTTTGTCCGTGCTTCCCAAAATCAAGCAGATGGATAAAACTCAGACTGAAGCCGCCCTCGATTTAGGTTGCAAGCCTACTCAGGCATTTTTTAAGGTGGAATTACCTCAACTGCTTCCCGGTGTTTTAACGGGACTTATTATGGCATTTACCATGTCCTTTGACGATTTCGTTATAAGCTATTTCGTCCGTCCCAAATCTACAGTTCAGACCTTGCCGTTGCTTATTTATTCAATGACGGGTAAGGGCACCGTTACGCCTGATATGTACGCGCTTTCAACCTTTATGATTATTGCAATTTTCTTGTTGCTTGTACTTGCTAACCTGGCAGGTTCAAGGGAAGAAATTCAGGCAAAGCGTCAGGCAAGAAAATTAAAGAAACAGCAGGAGGCAAAAAAATGAAGAAAATATTTTGTGTGCTTTTAGCTGTTTCGGTTATTCTCTTTGCATTTACGGGCTGCGGTGAAGCGGAAGAAGAGGTTATAACCCTTAACGTATTTAACTGGGGCGAATATATTTCCGACGGTGACGGCTCATGGGAATATGAGGACGAGGACGGAAACGTAATAGAAATTCCGTATCTTGACATAAACGCCGAGTTTGAAAAATATTACGCCGAAAAATATCCTAACAAAAAGGTGGAAGTAAACTATACTACTTACGCTTCCAACGAAGAGCTTTACGCTAAAATGACTACCTCCGACGCAAGCTACGATATAATTATTCCTTCGGAATATTTAATTACCAAGCTTATCCGCGAAAATCTTATTCAGCCAATAAATATTGATAATATTCCCAATTATGCAAATATTGGGGAAGCTTATCAGGCGGAGGGCGTTTCCTACGTTACCGAAAACGGCGAAAAGACCTATTACTCTGCCACCTATACCTTCTGCAAGGTAGGAATTATTTATAATAAAACTCTCCTGGAGGAGACCTTTGAGGACTTTTCTCAGGAAGAATTTGAAGCAGAAGGCTGGGGTGTTTTGTGGAACGAAAAATACAAGGATTTAGGTATTTTGCAGTTCAATAACTCCCGTGACGCCTTTGCAACCGCTCAGTTTATGATGATGGGCGAAGATAATTACGAGGGCGCGATAAGTTATATTAACGCTTCCGTGCTTGATGAGGGCGGAAAGGAAATTTACGACCGCGCATTAGAGAAATTAAAAGAGCAACAGCCTCTTATTCAGAAGTACGTAATGGATGAGGTTTTCAATAAAATGGAAACGGGCAATGCGGCAATTGCGCCCTATTACGCAGGCGACTATTTTACGATGACCTGGAACTGCGAGGACTATGAGCTGTGCCTGTTCTATCCTGAGGTGGGCTCCAACTCCTTCCTTGATGCTATGTGTATTCCCACCAGCGCCAAGCACCCTGAAATTGCGGAAGAATACATCAACTTTATGCTTTCCGTTTCAGATGATCCCACAGAAAATATTTCTGCAATAAACTCGGAATATATTTGCTACGGCTCGCCTAATATGCTTGTTCAGCAGGACGAATATTATAAGTATTTCGTTGAAAATGAAATGCACGAGGAGGCCTACGACATACTCTACGGTGAAGACGTGTTCCGGTTCCAAAAGGAAGGCTTTGCTTGCCTCGATGAAGCAACCCAAAACTACCTTAACGAGTGCTGGGATTCACTTAAAATTCAGGATAGTGAGGAGAGCAACGCGCTTCCTATTATTTGCGGAGTTTTAGCAAGCGTAATAGCGTTTATTCTGATTTATAACGCCATTGAGAAAAAGCGTCGCGCAAGGTACTGGGACTGATATGATTAAGAAACTTGATTTTAAGCTGACCGCTTGCTTTACCGGGCACAGAATTATTGCCAAAGAGGACCTGCCAAGCATTAAGGAAAAACTCCGTCAGGCTATAGACCAATGCGTTGAAAGCGGCATAACGAGATTTATCTGCGGCGGAGCTTTAGGCTTTGATACTCTTGCGGCTCAAGCAGTGCTTGAAAAAAAGAAAACCTGTCCCATAACGCTTGAAATAGCCGTACCATGCAAGGATCAGGACGCAAAATGGACCCGGAAACAGCAGGAAACGTACAGAGAAATATTATCTCAGGCAGATTCGGTAACGGTTCTGTTTGAAAAATATGTAACGGGCTGTATGCACTTTCGTGATGCCTTTATGGTGGATAATTCCGACGTTTTAATTGCATATTACCGCGGAAAGCCGGGCGGTACACAGTACACCTTTTTGTACGCCGAAAGCCGTGGCAAGAAAATTATAAAAATATAAAACAAGACCGTTCTGAAAACAGAGCGGTCTTGTTATTCTGGAAGCAAAAAAATAAAAGAAAACAAAAACGGCAAAAGCAAAGGAAAAATTTTTATAAAAAACGCAAAAAAAATTGCAAATTCGGTTTACTTATTTTAATAAAAGTAGTATTATATATGGTGATGCATTTCGGCTATAATAGGCAGAAATCAATTTAACAAAACGGATTGGTTGAAAAGAATCTGCTGCAGAGGGTTCTTTTCAACCAAAACGTAAAAAATATTTAGGAGGAATTTTTTATGGCAAGAAAGTTCAAGACCATGGACGGTAACAATGCTGCTGCTTACGTAAGCTACGCATTTACCGAGGTTGCAGGTATTTATCCTATTACCCCCTCAAGCCCCATGGCAGACTACGTTGACCAGTGGGCAGCACAAGGTCAGAAAAACATTTTCGGCACAACCGTAAAGGTTGCTGAAATGCAGTCCGAAGCAGGCGCTTCCGGTACAGTTCACGGCTCATTAGCAGCAGGTGCACTTACCACCACCTACACCGCATCACAAGGTTTATTGTTGATGATCCCCAATATGTACAAAATCGCAGGTGAATTACTTCCCTGTGTATTCCACGTATCAGCTCGTTGCGTAGCAAGCCACGCACTTAACATCTTCGGTGACCATTCCGACGTTTATGCTTGCCGTCAGACAGGCTTTGCAATGATGGCTGAGTCCAATCCTCAGGAAGTTATGGACATCGGTGCAGTAGCACACCTTGCTTCTATCGAAAGCAGAGTACCCTTCCTTAACTTCTTTGACGGTTTCCGTACCTCTCACGAAATTCAGAAGGTTGCTGTCTGGGATTATGCAGATCTTAAGGAAATGTGCGATATGGATGCAGTTGACGCATTCCGCAAGCGTGCTCTTAACCCCGAGCGTCCCGTAATGCGCGGCAGCCACGAAAACGGAGATATTTTCTTCCAGCACCGTGAAGCTTGCAACGCTTACTATGATGCAGTTCCCGCTATCGTTGAAAAGTATCTTGACAAAGTAAACGCAAAGCTCGGTACTGATTATAAGCTCTTCAACTACTACGGCGCAGCAGATGCAGAACGCGTTATTATTGCTATGGGCTCCGTTTGCGACGTTGCAGAAGAAGTTGTTGATTATCTTAATGCAGCAGGCGAAAAGGTTGGTTTAATCAAGGTTCGCCTTTACAGACCTTTTGCAGCAGACAAGCTTATTGAAGCTATCCCTGCAACTGCAAAGAAGATTGCTGTTTTAGACAGAACAAAAGAACCCGGTGCTCTTGGCGAGCCCCTTTATCTTGACGTTGTTACTGCTCTTGCAAATGCTTCCGTTGATGCAACCGTTATCGGCGGCCGTTACGGCTTAGGCAGCAAGGATACTCCTCCTTCAAGCATTTTCGCAGTTTACAACGAGCTTGCAAAGGACGAGCCTAAGCGTCAGTTCACCATGGGCATTGTTGACGACGTTACAAACCTTTCTCTTGAAGAAGTTCCCGCTCCCAACACCGCAGCAGAAGGCACTATCGAGTGCAAGTTCTGGGGTCTTGGCGGTGACGGTACCGTTGGTGCTAACAAGAACTCCATTAAGATTATCGGTGACTATACTGACAAGTTCGTTCAGGCATACTTCCAGTATGACTCCAAGAAGACCGGCGGTATTACAATTTCTCACCTTCGCTTTGGTGATAAGGCTATCAGAAGCCCCTATTACGTAAACAAGGCTGACTTCGTTGCTTGCCATAACCCCTCTTACGTTGAAAAGGGCTACAGAATGGTTAACGACGTTAAACCCGGCGGTGTATTCTTAATCAACTGCCAGTGGGATGCAAAAGAGCTTGATGAAAAGCTTTCAGGCGAAGCAAAGAGATATATTGCTAAAAACAATATTCAGCTTTACACTGTTAACGCTATTGACCTTGCACAGCAGATTGGTATGGGCAAGAGAACTAACACAATTCTTCAGTCCGCTTTCTTTACTCTTGCAAAGGTTATGCCTCAGGAAGAAGCTATCCAGCACATGAAGGATGCTGCAACTAAGTCCTATCTCAAGAAGGGTCAGGACGTTGTTGATATGAACCACAAGGCTATTGATGCCGGTGCAACAGCATTCGTTAAGATTGACGTTCCTGCATCTTGGGCAGACGCAACTGACGTTGCAGAAGCTCCCACCACAAAGGGCAGAGCAAAGCTTATCAAGATGGTTGACGGCATTATGAAGCCCGTTGGAAAGATGAACGGTGATCTTCTTCCCGTTTCCGCTTTCGTTGACCACGCTGACGGTACCTTTGAGCAGGGCGCATCAGCATACGAAAAACGCGGTGTAGCAGTTATGGTTCCCAAGTGGGATAACACCACCTGCGCACAGTGTAACCGTTGCTCCTTCGTTTGCCCCCATGCTACTATCCGTCCTTTCGCTCTTGATGAGAAGGAATTAGCAGCAGCTCCTGCAAATCTTCTTCAGGGCAAGCGTCCCGTTGGTAAGGTTTACACCTACACCTTAGCAGTTTCACCTATGGATTGTATGGGTTGCGGAGTTTGCGTAGGCGTTTGTCCCACCAACTCACTTAAGATGGTTTCCCGTGAATCTCAGGACGATATGCAGCAGGTATTTGATTACTGTGTTGACGTTGTTACCGAGAAGGAAGAAACTACTGCTAATATGAATCTTGTAGCAAGCCAGTTCAAACAGCCTCTCTTAGAGTTCTCCGGCTCCTGCGCAGGTTGTGCTGAAACTGCTTACGCTCGCTTAATCACCCAGCTTTTCGGTGACAGAATGTACATTTCAAATGCTACAGGCTGCTCATCCATCTGGGGCGGTCCTGCCGCAACAAGCCCCTACACCGTAAACAAGGAAGGTCGCGGTCCTGCTTGGGCTAACTCCTTGTTCGAGGATAACGCAGAGCACGGCTACGGTATGTACCTTGGCCAGAAGGCTATCCGTGAAAAGCTTATGGGTCTTGTTAAGGAAATGACCGAATCCGATAAGGCATCTGACGAGTTCAAGGCCGCTGCAAACGCATACCTTGAAACCGCTAACGACGGTAAGGCAAACGCAGTTGCTACAAAGGCACTTATCGTTGAGCTTGAAAAGGCTGCAGCAGAGGGTTGTCCCACTGCAAAGCAGATTCTTTGCGAGAAAGAATATCTTGGCAAGAAGTCCGTTTGGATCTTCGGTGGCGACGGCTGGGCTTATGACATCGGCTTCGGCGGTGTTGACCACGTTCTTGCTTCCGGTGAAGACGTTAACATTATGGTATTCGATACCGAAGTTTACTCCAACACCGGCGGTCAGGCTTCCAAGGCATCTCAGATCGGTCAGGTTGCTCAGTTCGCAGCTGCAGGTAAGGCTATCGCTAAGAAGAGCCTTGCAGAAATCGCAATGAGCTATGGCTACATCTACGTTGCACAGATCGCTATGGGCGCTGATATGAATCAGACCCTTAAGGCTATCCAGGAAGCTGAAGCATATCCCGGACCCTCACTTATTATCGGTTACTCACCCTGCGAAATGCACTCCATTAAGGGTGGTATGATTCACTGCCAGGAAGAAATGAAGAAGGCTGTTGACTGCGGTTACTGGCATATGTTCCGCTTCAATCCGGCCAACGAAAAGCCCTTCACAATCGACTCCAAGGCACCCACAACCGATTACAAAGAGTTTATTCTTAACGAGGCACGTTATTCATCACTTACCCGCTCCTTCCCCGAAAGAGCAGAAGAGTTGTTTAACAAGGCAGCTGAAACCGCAAAGGCAAAGCGCGCACACCTTGAAAAGCTTCAGGCTCTTTACAACGACTAATTTAATTAGTTAAAACAAAAAGACTCCGATTGATTCAATCGGAGTCTTTTTTGGCGACAAAAACTATTGTTGAGATTTCCATTTATAAAAACCTTCAACCATTCGTTTATCGGAGCTTGATGCTTTTACGCTAAAATAATGTCCTTTAGCTTCCTGAAAATCTTTGGCTGTGTAATCGCTACTACAACCTGATAAGAAAATGCAACTCACTAAAGAAAAAATAATTAAATCAACAACAAAAACTTTTTCATATTTTTACCTCCCTTTATGTGTGTTTGATATTGTTGTCGAATGTATTATAACACAAAAAGATGCATATTGCAATACAAATGTAATGCATACAAAAAGAAAATTTTTATATATAATTGTATTACAGAGGTGATAATATGAAAAAGTTTAGCATTCCGTCCATTCCGCAGACAACTAATAAATGTGTGCGATTTCCTAACGATATAATTGAAAAAGTTGAAATGGCTATCGATGGAAAGAATTGCACATTTACGGCTTTTGTTGTTGAAGCAGTAAGAGTGGCATTAGAAAATATTGAAGATGACCAATGAAATTAATCCCCATTTATTTTGCATAAATGGGGATTAAAATTTTATGTCAGGTTCGTTTTTTATTTTCAAACAGTTGAACGAAAATTCCAAGCACTATTACCGCCAAGCCTAAAACGGAAGTGAGAGAAATAGGCTCAGAAAGGAAAATTCTCGTCCATATCAACGAAACAAATGGGGTGATGTAGGCTAAATTAGAAATTTTTCCGGTTGACCCATTAACCAATGCCAACGCCCAAAGGGTATTTGCGATTGCCATGGGACCGATGCCGTTCCAGATAAGACCCGGCAGGGAATAAGCATCAAGCGTTAAGGCGCGTCCGTCAAAAACGTTTATAATTAAGCAAATAATGAAGGTTACAAGATAAAATATCATGGTAGATACGGTCTTGTCATAGGAAACCTTTTTGTTAAGTGCGGTGAACAAGCCGTAGGAAACGGCACCCATCACACAGCAAGCTGCACCTAAAATGAAGTTAGCGTTAAAATTGAAAAGATCCTTGCCCGAAACGATAATTACTCCGATAAAGGAAATAATTATGGCAATAACCTTTCTGAAGGTCATCTTTTCCTTAAGAATTATGCAAGCAAAAACTACGCTCATTATGGGCCACAGATAGTTAATAATAAATGCTTGAGAGGCAAGCATCATTGAAGCGCCCGTATAATAAAAAACGTAATAGAAAAATAATCCGGGTAAGCCTATCAGGGCAGTTATCAGGTAATCCTTGGGCTTGTAGTCCTTCAATAGCTTGATTTTTCCGTTGCAAATGCAAAGAATCAGCAGGAATAAAAACGCTACCAGGGAGCTGACACATAAAACCTGAAAGCTGCTGAAGGAGCCTAAAAGCAGCTTTGAAACAGTTGCCATAGTAGACCAAAGGAGAATAGCGCAAAGGGCAAGAATATAAGACTTTTTCATTTTGTGCTCCAAAAGATGTGCGTCTCAACAACGCAGTAGTATTACTCTTTAATATAATCCTTCCAAATAGCCATATCAACGAGCTTCTGAGTATGGATAACGCCGTTTGCATCAATATCGATGCGCTCTACCATCTCCATAGCTTCGCGGATAAGCGCTTCTTCATCTAAAAGAGCCTCTGCCTTAATAACCTCATCAAGCTTGGGCTTTGTTGCAGGATGACGGGGAGTAAATACGGTACAACAGTCCTCATAAGGAAGAATTGAGGTTTCGTAAGTGCCGATTTTACGGGCAATTTCCATAATTTCCAGCTTATCCATTCCAATAACGGGACGGAAAACGGGAAGATTTACCGCATTATCGGTGGTAAGCAAGCTTTCCATTGTCTGACTTGCAACCTGACCGATACTTTCTCCCGTAACAAGCGCGCCGCAGGAACGTAATCTTGCAATACGCTCGGAAATCTTCATCATAAAGCGGCGGGTAAGAATCGTCATAAACTGATCGGGGCATTTATCGTAAATCTGTTCCTGAATATGAGTAAAGGGTACGATGAAAACAGAAAGGCGTGTAACGTAGGCGCAAAGCTCCTGAGCAAGCTCGAAAACCTTTTCCTTTGCGCGTTCACTGGTGTGAGGATAACTGTAGAAATGGATTCCGTCAAGCTGAACACCGCGCTTTGCAATCATATAGCCTGCAACGGGACTGTCAATTCCACCGGAAAGAAGCAATGCGGCACGACCGTTTGTGCCAATGGGCATACCGCCAACGGCAGGTACAGTTTCAAAATAAACGTATGCTTTATCGCGGATTTCAACTTCAATAATCCGGTCGGGATTGTGCAGGTCAACCTTCATATCGGGGAATGCTTCTAAAATTCCGCCACCAACTGTTGCGGCAATTTCGGGAGATTCAATAGGGAAGTGCTTATCGGCTCTGCGTGCCTTAACCTTGAAAGTACCTGAAGTAATGCCTGCCTGCTTTAACATATCAACTGCGTTTTCGATGCAGGCTTCAATAGTTTTCTCAAATTCTCTTGCAGGTGAAAGAGCGTGAATACCGAAAATCTTGCTTAAAATGTTTAGCGCTTCTTCTAAATTTTCGGGCATAATGTTGTAAACGAAAATTCTGCTCTGGCTGATGCTTATACGAATGTCTTCAAAGCATTTTAATGCCTGCTTCATATTGTTAATTAAGGTGCGCTCAAAGAAAGGACGGTTAAGACCCTTTAAGTGAATTTCGCCAACCTTTACGATTATCATATTGCGGTAACTCATAATTTTTTCTCCGTTTATTTACGTTTGTATTTTCTTAAATATGCTATTTTTTGCTCAATGCTTTCGCAAGCATCATTAACTTCTTCTAAGGTGTTGAATGCGCCAAAACTGATTCGAACTGTTGCTTCGGCAACGTTTAAGGGCAAGCTCATAGCTTCTAAAACGTGGCTGACCTTGCTTGAACGGCTTGTGCAGGCACTGCCTTTGCCGATAATAACCTCCTGCTCCAAAGCGTTTTGAAGTGACGAGGCTTTAACACCTAAAAATGCAATGCTTAGTATGTTCGGGGCTGAATTGGGGCAAATAAGCTTAGAATCGGGAATGGCCAAAAGCTTTTCAGTATATGCGCTTTTAATCTTTGCAAGCTTTTGTGCAAAAGAATTGCTTGATGAGATTTCTTCTATAGCCTTTGCAAAGCCGCAAATGCCCGGAACGTTAACTGTGCCTGAACGCAGGTCGTTTTGCTGACCGCCGCCGTAAATAAAGGGCGTAAAAGGAGTTTTGTTCTTAATGAATAAAGCACCCACGCCTTTAGGTCCGTGAACCTTATGGGCACTGACGGAATACATATCAACACCAAGCTTTTTAACATCTGTGCAAACGTGCATAAAAGCCTGAACACCGTCAGAATGAAACAAAGTCTTTGGATTTTTCTCTTTTACCGCCCGCACAAGCTCGGCAATAGGATTTATTGCCCCCGTTTCGTTGTTAACGTGCATTATGCTTACTAAATAAGTGTTTTCGTTAACTAAATTCTTTAAGGCTGCGGGGTCAACTGTACCAAGGGGAGTAACGGGGCAAATAATCATTTTACAGCCCTTTTTTTCTAAGGGACGAGCGCAGGAAAGTATTGCGTGGTGCTCAACGGCAGACACAATAACCTCGCTTCCTGCTGGGGCAGATAATATAGCCGTATTATCACTTTCGGTGCCGCCGGAGGTGAAAATGATTTCCTTTGGATCAGCATTAAGTGATAACGCTATAATTTTTGTGGCGCTTATAAGTGCTTTTTCCGTTTCAAGCGCCTTGGAATAGGGAGAAGAAATATTATAATATTGCTCCTGCATTGAATCGCTCACAACCTGCGCAACAGAAGAAAAGGCGCGCGTTGTGGCACTGTTATCAAGATAAATCATCTGTTTAATTCCTTTTTAATGGCTGAGCGTAAGCTTTCATTAGGCTCAAAAACCAAAACATTTAATTCTGAATCCTGCTCAAAAAACAGCATATATTTTTCTTCGTCAGAGTTAAGTGAGCAGTTAGTCTTTTTAGCGTCGGTGCTTGCAAAAGCCGCGTAAGAATAAGCTTCCAAGCGCTTAAGAGCAGAAGCGGGAAGGTTGAGAACTTCTTTCCTTGAGGAAAGATTTCTGATTTTTGCTATAATCAAGCGGTCGTCTTCAAGAGCGTAGTCAAACTCAACCACCATATCGTCCTTTTTAATAAAGAAGAAAATCGCTATTGCCAAGGATACTGCAAAGGGGATAAGGTTGGCAAAGGTGGGAATTTGCGAACGCAATAAAGCGCCGAAAATTCCTACGAATGCAATAATGGCGTACAGCCCCGAAGCAATGGAAAGGGCAAAGCAAAAATGATATTTCATTTTATCCTTAGACGCCTGATTTTCGTCTTTTCTGCGAATTGTTTGTTCAAATCTGTCCATAAAAACACCTCAAAAAAATTTTAACACAAAACACCTAAAATATCAAGCGTTTGTGATTATTATTCAGCTCTTTTTCTGTCAAGCCTGAGCATTGCAATTATAATTGAAATTATAACAAAGCTTTCGCAAATTGTGGCGCCTATGGAGTGATTTACAACATTATAGATAAGCCACAAAGGTGATGCCCAGACGTTTATTTTTCGAACTGATTTTGCATCCTTCATTCGTTGCGAAACTGTGGTAATTACGTTTGCTATAACGGGCAATATTTCAAGCAGAAGAATGGGTAAGGTTATCTGAGGCGTAAGCGCAAATATCGTAATGAAATAACTTGCAACCGAAAAAGCACTGAAAATAAAAATCCAAGCAGGGTGCGATGCCCATGGTTTGTGAATTTGAACGTACACAACAGAGCGTGCAGCGCAAATAAGATTGAGCATTACTCCACCGTAAGCACCTAAAAGAAAGAAATGAACGGCAAAAAGAAGCGTCGAAAACATCTGCATAAAAATGATTGTGCGCTGTGTTTTTGCCTGAAAAGACAATATAGCAATTGCCATGGCAATAATGCCTATTGCCTGAACAACTAAATCGAACATAAAAGCTCCTGAAAACTCTAAAATACCTGATTATTTTAATATGTATTAGGAAAAAAGTCAACGCAAAATAAAAATAAAGAAAAAATAATATTTTCGTTTGACATATTGATTTCTTTGTGATATTATAATCAAGCCGCACATGGTCGTGTTTGTAGAATCCCGTTAATTCGGGTACCGATATTTTGGCGAGATTTGTAGAGGAGGTGCTACATGATGTTTGCAGTTATTAAAACAGGCGGTAAGCAGTACCGTGTTCAAGAGGGCGACGTTATCTATGTAGAGAAGCTCAACGCTGAGGTTGATTCCACAGTTAAGTTTGACGTTCTTCTTTGCGGCGAGGGTGACGAAGTTACTGTTGGTACTCCCGTTGTAGAAGGCGCAGTTGTAGAAGGCAAGGTTCTTGCTCAGGGTAAGAGCAAAAAGGTAGTTGTTTTCAAGTTCAAGGCTAAAAAAGGCTATCGCAGAACCAACGGCCACCGTCAGCCTTTTACAAAAGTAGAAATCAACAAGATTTCAAAGTAATATGACAAAGATTACGGTTTATAAAACCAAAGACGGCGATATTTTCGCATTCAGGGCAAAGGGCCACGTGCTTGATGAGGAGACTGACGGTTGTATCTACTGCGCCGCGGTTTCAGCTATTACGCAAACTGCGTGCATAGGTCTTGAGGACGTTGCAAAGGCTAAGCCTGAAATTAAGATTTCCGAAGCGGACCTTTTTGTTAAGATTCCGCAAAAGAAAGCAGAAGATATTCAGTGCCGTACAATTTTTCAGACACTTGTTCTCGGGCTTCAATCATTTGATGAAGCAAATCCGGGAAAAATACAAATTTTCGAGGAGGTACAGTAAAATGCTCCGCATGGACATACAGTTATTCGCCCATAAAAAAGGTGTTGGCTCAACTAAAAACGGCCGTGACAGCGAATCCAAGCGTCTTGGTGTTAAGCGTGCAGACGGTCAGTTTGTAATTGCAGGTAATATTCTCGTTCGTCAGAGAGGAACAAAAATTCATCCCGGCCTTAACGTAGGTATCGGTAGTGATGATACGCTCTTTGCTTTGGCAGACGGTGTTGTTCGTTTTGAACATAAGGGCAAGGATAAAAAGCAGGTTAGCATTTATCCCGTAGCATAAAAAATGAAATGGACCGCACGGAACAGTGCGGTCTTTTTTTTAGTAAAAAAGGTTTTTAATGTTTGAAATAGAAATAAAAGATTTTGATTTGAAAAATACCTTTGATAACGGTCAATGCTTCAGGTTTAATCCCTATAAAAGCGGTTATCTTGGCATTGCCAAAAACAAGGTTATATATTTAGAAAAGCATAATGACGTGCTTGTTGTTGATGGAATAACAAAGCAGGCATTTGAAAAAGATTTTGCAAGTTATTTCGACTTAAACAGAGATTATCAGCATATTGCCCAAAGCTTTCCCAAGGAAGAAAACCTTATGCTTGCCATAGAATACGGCAAAGGTATGAAAATACTTCAGCAAGAGCTTTGGGAAGCGTTATTTTCCTTTGTTATTTCCCAAAATAATAATATCGGCAGAATTAAAGCTATAATTGAGCGTATTTGTTTTTCTTTCGGTAAGCCCGTTGAGTTTGACGGCAACGTCTTTTATGCCTTTCCTACGGCGGAAGAGATGAAGGACGTAACTAAGGAGCAGTTTGCTTCTTTCGGCTGCGGATACAGAAGCGAATATCTTGTTGAAACCGTTAAGGCAATGCTTGATGGCAAAATCAATGAAGAAAAGCTTAAATCAGCAGGATATTTCTGTGCCAAGGAGGAGCTTGTCAAGCTGAAGGGCGTGGGACCTAAGGTGGCAGATTGCGTATGCTTGTTCGGTCTTAATTATCTTGACGCTTTTCCGGTAGACACTTGGATTAAAAAGGTGATGGAAGCCTTGTTTATAAAGAAAGCGTCTACCAAGGAAGAAATCTGGCAATACGCCCAAAATGCTTTCGGGCAGTATGCGGGCATAGCTCAACAATATCTTTTCTATTATGCAAGAGAAAATAAAATAAAAGGAATAGATGAAAAATGAAAATCTGTGCAAATTGCTCCCGCGTTTGCGGTGACGAAGAAAGATTTTGCGTATCCTGCGGTACGGAGACAAGACCAAGTAAATATTGCACTCATTGCGGTCAGGCTAACGACGAGGACGCAGACTATTGCATTATGTGCGGAAAAGCCTTCGGCGAAAAATGCTCCCGTTGCGGTGCGGTAAATAATGAAGAAAACAGATTTTGTTTTTCCTGCGGCAATCAGCTTAACGTAAGCTCAACGGTGTTTTCTACAGAAAAGGAAACCGTAACCGATAGGGCAGAAGCAAAAGATGCAAGCGTTGTGGAAATTAACGAAGAAGAGCCGCCAAAACCAACGGAGCCCATTGCAGTTCCCAAGGTTAAAACGCTTCCCGCTTTAGCAACAGTTGCAATTTTCCTTTTAGCCTTTGCAGTTTTATTTATAATCTGCACCGTAATTTAATAAAAAAGACAACAAAAAAGTGTTCTCACAAAGAGAACACTTTTTTGTTGTCTATTAAAAATCGTAATCGTTTTCCGCGGAATAATTGCGGTAAGCCTTTCTCTTGCCGATAATAAGACTCGTTATTACCCAAGAGATAACCGCACCTAAGAGGCAGGCAAGCACCAGCAGAGCTATTGTTTGCCAGGACCAGATAATTGCTCTGTCATCAGGCTGCTCCTGCTCAATGGGAGCATCTGTCGGGGAAGCGGTGGGAGTGGGCGTTGGGGTTACCTCAGGTAAAGACTCATTCAGAAGAGGCATACGCATAACCGTTACGGTGTATGTTTTCTTTGTGCCGTCCTCAGCGGTAACGGTGAGAGAGGTTTTGTTTTCACCAAGTGAAAGCTCAGGGATAGTGGCACTTGTAACGCTTACAGCCTTTTTGTCCTGAGCGGTACCGGTAATACCAAAGGTAGTAACCTCAAAGGGCACGTAGACGATATACTCTGTTTTATCAGGCGAAAATGCGGGGGAAAGCTGACCTGATGAAACGTTAAGCGTGCCTAAATTTGCATTTGATGACGCCTTATAGTTGGGGTCTTGCTGGCGCGTGACGTTTATTTTATAAGTTTTCTTACTGCCGTTTTCGGCGGTAACGGTAATTGTAACCGTGTTAGCGCCTACGCTTAAGGAGGTTCCGCTAACGGAAACCTTTGCGCCCGCGTGGTTAGCGCTTGCTGAAACCGTAAGCTTTGAAACAGAGAAGGGAACGGTGCCGATGCTATAGGTGGTAGTGCCTGCAGAGAATGCGGGGGTTAAGGTGCTTCCCGAAACCGTAAGGCCCTTAAGTGTAGCATCAGAGGAAAGGGGCTGGGCAACGGTAACGGAATAGGTAATATCGTTTAAGTCCGTATCCTTTATTCCGTCAGAGGTTTTAACTGTTTTAACCTGTACCTTTATATTCGTGCCCGGTGCAACGGATTTTACCTTGAAGGTTACGGTAAACAAGGATTTGCTGTTACTTATGGGGGCAGTTAAATTATTGTCGTAAGCAACCATATTATTTCCGTTGAATTCAACTATCCAAGGGGCAGAAATAGTCTGCTTTGTGCCCGTTAAGGTTAATTGATTGCTATCAAATGAAAGTATACCTGAAGCGGCGTAAATATTGCTTCCTGCAAGGTTAAAGGAAAGGGTGATAGTGTCACCGGCCCTAACGACACCGGGACCTGTCAGAGTTGCCGCTGAGCTTGCCGCAAATGCGCTAAGAGGCAGGATAGCAACTACGCATAAAATACACGCTGTTAAAAGTGTTATAAATTTCTTCATATATTTCTCCTATCTTGCGGTTATAGAGCTTATGCCAAGAACGTGCGCTTTAATCTGAATAAAATCGGTAACGGTTACAAGTGAGTCACCGTTAGTGTCTGCCGCAAGCTTATATGCGTTTACGATAGCCACTTTATTCAAAATAGAGCCTTTAACTGAAAGCATATCCGTAATGGTAACCTGCCCGTCACCGGAGCAGTCACCCGTTACGATAATAACGTATTGGCGTTTAACGGTTTCACCGTCAACAAGCTTAAGAATCATTCCCGTGCCTACAAAATCGGCGCTGTTTACTTCCTTATTGTCCGCAGTATAAAGCTTAACACTTTCGTTCTGGTCAATTTTTTGAAGGAAGCTTTCTGCCGTTGTTTCTGCGGCAATTTTACTGATGCGGCCGTTTTCATTATCTACCGTTAAGCCGTCGGAGGTAATTTCCTCAGGGAAGGGAGAAACTATTTCTATGCTTCCTGAAGAAAGTGTACAAGGAACAACGTTGGTATCTTTGTCAATAATGCCGTTTTCAATGGCAGTTAAGGTAATTTCCTTTTTGCCGAGGGCGGTAACGCTTTGATTAATTTCGAAGGTAAGCGTTGCCAAGGAACCGCTCTGACTGTTGTTATGTGTGGCAGGCTCCCAGGAAAGAACAACTCTGCCCGCGTTATCGGCATAGGCAAAGTCCTCTAAAAGCGCCTTATCGTCAACCGATTTAAGAGTGAAAAGCTCTGTATTGTAATCAAGCTGAACGTAGAGAGCGGCAACACCTGAGTTATTTTCTAAAATCAAGTTAAGAGTTACTTGCTCACCGACACTGCCTGAGGCGGAAGACAGAGAAAGCGCCATTGCGTCTTGGGCGGATATAACAAATGAAAAAGAAAATATTGAAATCAGCAACAGTATTGCTAAAACTCGCTTTATCTTAAACACCTTCCTTCAAAGTGATGTATACTATAATATATAATAACATTTTATATATTTCCTTGTCAATGGGGATTTTTTGGAATAACAAAAGCACCGCAAAAAACGGTGCTTTATGTAGAAAATCAAATAAACTCCGAGTTAAAAATCAAACAAGCTTATTTGCTGACTTTTGGGAAGATTTTTAAGGCAACCGCATTCTTCAAGAGCGTGAAGCAGGGTCGAAGAAAGCTTGGTGCGGATAAGTAAATCGTCCTGAGATTTGAAGGGCTCTGCTTTTCTTGCCTCCACGATAGATTCGGCGGCCGTTTCACCAAGACCGGGAACTGCGTTAAGCGGGGGACGGATAAGGTTATCCTCCGTAATGGTAAAGGCGGTAGCTTCGGAAGCATAAATATCAATGTTTGTGAAGTTGATGCCGCGCATTTTCATTTCAAGCACCATTTCAAGCATAACCACGATGCCCTTTTCCTTAGGCGTCATACTGGGCTGAGCCTTGTATTGCGCAATGCGGTTTCTTATTTCCTTAGGTGACATGGTGGTGATGCCAACCTCAAAATCGTCGGCACGAACGGTAAAGTAGGTGGTGTAATACTGATGGGGCTTATAAACCTTGTACCAGCCTACGCGAAGCGCCGTTGTAACGTATGCCGCCGCGTGCGCTTTGGGGAACATATACTTGATTTTATTGCAGGATTCAATAAACCATTCGGGAATATTGTGCTCCCTTATATGCTCAAGATATTTTTCGGGAATACCCTTGCCCTTGCGGACCTTCTCCATAGTATCGAAGGAAAGGAAGGATTCGCAGCCGTTCTGAATAAGGGTATTCATAATATCCTCTCTCGTACAGATACATTCACTGATGGTAGCGGTGCCGTTGGCAATAAGGTCCTGGGCATTGCCCGTCCAAACGTCTGTTCCGTGGGAAAGACCTGAAATCTTTACTAAATCCGAGAAAGTGGTGGGCTTTGCTTCCTCAAGCATTTTTCTCGTAAAGCCCGTACCAAACTCGGGCAAGCCGAGAGTGCCCGTTTTAGAATCAATATCCTCCTCCGTAACACCTAACGCTTCGGGAGATAAGAACAGACTCATAACCTTAGGGTCGTCAAGGGGAACTTGAGTTTTAGTATCAAGCCCCGTTAAATCCTCAAGCATACGGATAACCGTGGGATCGTCGTGACCTAAAATATCAGCCTTAAGCAACGTATCGTGCAGGGAGTTAAATGTAAAGTGAGTGGTAATGATGCCCTGAGAAGGATCGTTTGCAGGGTACTGAAGAGGCGTAAAGCAGTTGATGTTATACTGCTTGGGAACTATAACAACGCCGCCTGCGTGCTGTCCGGTTGTGCGCTTAACGTCGATACAGCCGCTTGCAAGACGCTGAATTTCAGCCGAACGCAACCTGCCTTTACCGTATTCCTCTGCGAATTTTTTAGTGTAGCCGATGGCGGTTTTTTCGGCAACACCGCCGATGGTACCTGCGCGGAACACGTATTCGCTTCCGAAAAGCTCTTCAATGTATTTGTGCACCTTAGGCTGATAAACACCTGAGAAGTTAAGGTCAATATCGGGAACCTTGTCACCGTCAAAGCCCATAAACACTTCAAAAGGAATATTGAAGCCAAGACGCATCATTTCCGTATTGCATTTAGGACACGCCTTTACGGGCATATCAATTCCGCAGTCGTACTTTGTTTTATCAACGTCAAAGTCGGAATGCTTACAGTTGGGGCAAACGTAGTGGGGCTGAAGCGGGTTAACCTCCGTAATATTTGCCATGGTAGCGGCAAAGGAGGAGCCAACGCTTCCTCGTGAACCAACGAAATAACCGTCGGAGTTGGATTTTTTAACTACCTTATGGGCAATTAAGTATAAAACCGCATAGCCGTTTGAAATAATTGATTCAAGCTCTCTATTAAGACGCTTTTCTACTATTTCGGGCAAGGGATTGCCGTAAAGAGCGTATGCGTTTTTCATACACATCTCTCTCAGCTCGTTTTCAGCATTGTCCATTTCGGGCGTATACAGATGGTCTCTCGGGAAGGATTCCATCGGTTCGCACAAATCAGCGATCTTCCGCGGGTTTTCAATAACGATTTCGTGCCTCTTCTTTTCGTCAAGGTACCAGAACTCGTCAAGCATTTCCTGAGTAGTTCGGTAATATAAGGGCGCCTGAATGTCTGCCTCGGGATAGCCCTCTGCACATTGAATAATGGAACGGAAAATAGCGTCGTTAGGCTGAAGATAATGCACGTCACCCGTAGCAATAACGGGCTTACCAAGCTTTTCACCCAAGGCAATAATTTTCTTGTTAAGCTCGATTAAATGCTCGGTATCACGTACTGCGCCTTCACGCACAAGGAAATCGTTGTTGCCTAAAGGCTGAATTTCTAAGTAATCGTAAAAATCCGCAATCTTTTCAAGTTTTAAGTCGGAAACGCCGCGAAGCAACGCACGGTAAAGCTCACCTGCTTCGCAAGCGGAAGCAATCAGCAAGCCTTCGCGGTGCTTGATAATTTCCGAACGGGGCATTTGGGGGCGCTTCCTGCGCAGATGATGTAAATGTGATTCGGTTATCAAGGAATAAAGGTTAAATAAACCCGTTTTGTTGGTTGCATAAAGAATTATGTGATAGCTGTTGCCGTTGTCCGTCTGCATCTGCCGGTTTAATTCGCCAACGGTGAAAATGCTCTTTTGGGCAAGCACATCGATCAGCTTGTTAAGCACTACGGCGGTAATCTCCGCCTCCTTTAACGAATCGGTCAGTTCACCCATTTTTACGTTGAGAGCATCGCAAACCTTGTTCAGCTTACCGCTTTTTATGGTGGGGATTGTCTCTCGCGAAACACGTAAGGTGTCAATGCAGGGCCTGTCGAAATCTATACCGATTTCCTCTCCTGCCGTGCATAAAAAGGGCAAGGAAGCGGCTGCCGAATGGGATACCAGAACACAGCCTGCGCTGAATTCGTTAAATGCCTTAAGCACCTGCTCAATTTCGGGAGCAGAAGCAAGCGTTTCAGGAGCTACACCTGCTTCCTCAAGGATTTTTGAGTCAATATGCACGTGTGGGTTAGCGTGCATATAAAAGGTTTTATCTTGCATTTTACCGTTTTTCCAAATGCAAGCGCCTATTTCGAATATTTTTGCCGTCAGGGCACTTGAACCGGTTGTTCTAAGTGAAAAAATGCAATAAGGAACGTCTGCAAGGCGAGCGTTTTCGTCAATATCCTTGATTACGGGGTCGTCGTCAAGAAGATATCCCTCAACACCGAAAATAAGCTTAATTTTATCCTTGGCACCGCACTTTGCAAGGGCGGCCTCCATATCGGTAAAGGCTTGCACAACGCCGTGGTCGGTAATGGCAACGGTATCGTGACCGTAGGAGAGCATAAGCTTAACCAGCTGCTTTGCGTCAACAAGACCATCCATCTGGCTCATTTTTGTATGAAGATGCATCTCAATTCGTTTTTCAGGTGCATCGTCAGTTTTCTTTTTCGTTGCAACGGCTTTAATATCAAAGGGCTTAATAGTAAGCTCGTTGGTGTAATCGTCAACAATACATTTGCAACGAATGGCAATATGACCGTCTAAAATTTCCGAGTAAGCCTCAACCTCGTCGGGCTTTAAGAAAAACTTACCGCATATTGTGGAAGTGTAGTCGGTAACAGCAAAGGTTAAAATTACCTTTTTACCGTCCATAATTTCTTTGGTTTCCTTATTTATTACGTCACCGCAAATGGTGTTAAAGGAAGAAAACTCCGAAAGCTCACTTATGGGTGTTATTTTATCTAAAGGAAAATCCTTGCCTAAAAGAGCAATGCCGTCCTTTGAAAGCTTGGTATTCTTTTTTACAGAGGGCTTTTTAGTGTGAGTCTTTTCAAATTCCACCGCGTGCTCGGCAGCCTTTTTTGAAAGCTCCTCCATTCTTTTGCGGTATCTTTCCATGGCAGAATCACCTGATTGAGCACTGTCTTCATCTCTTGTGGGAATTTCGGGAATTCTTGCAGGAATTTCAGAGGCTTCTAAAGTATCCTCATTATTTGCATCAATATCATTAAGGGCTTCGTTTTCATAGGCAGAAGCAATGTCATCAGAGGTTTTATCGTTAATCTCATTATCAGCTTCCTCGAAAACTTCACCTGAAGAGCTCTCGGGGGCAAATTCAGGGACGGGAACAGATGCATAAATATCCTCGTCGTCATCAATTTCAGCAAGCACGAATTCAACCTCGTAGGTAACGGTAGGGGGGACGATTTTCTTCAGCGTTTCATTCAATAGGGCCTTATCATCATCGGAAACTGTGCCGGAAGACAAAAAGTACAGCTCCCAGATACTGCCGTCGTCGGAAATAACCGCCTTATCGAACTGTAATCTTTCAAGCAAATCAGAAGAAAGCATCGCCGTAAGAGCGTTATTAAATTTTGAGTCTTTGCCTGAAAGAACGATTGCCATTTTAGCCTCCCATAAAATTATTATAATAATATAAAATTCTATATGGTATTCTACCATAAAACCATCTGACAGTAAAGCACAAAAACCGAAAAAAAGAGAATAAAATTTTTGTAAATTTTAATTTCTTAATGTAAAAATCGGGCTTTTAGTTTGATAAACGGAAAAATGTGCCGAAAAACTATGAATATTTTTTGAAAATTTGAAAATTCGGCGTATATTTGCTTGCATAAAAATCAATAATGGTATAAAATAACAGAGATAAAAAAATATTTTCTTAATTGGAGGAATTTAATATGTCAGTAAAAGTTGCTATTAACGGTTTCGGTCGTATCGGTCGTCTTGCATTCCGCCAGATGTTCGGTGCAGAAGGTTATGATGTTGTAGCTATCAATGACCTTACAAGCCCCAAGATGCTTGCTCACCTTCTTAAGTATGACACCGCTCAGGGTTCATACCTTGGCTACATCGGTGAAAACAAGCACACTGTAGAAGCTACTGAGGATTCCATTATCGTTGACGGTAAGGAAATCAAAATCTATGCTTGCAAAGATGCTGCTGATTGCCCCTGGGGTGAAATTGGTGTTGACGTTGTTTTAGAGTGCACCGGTTTCTACTGCTCCAAGGAAAAGTCAATGGCTCACATTAACGCAGGTGCAAAGAAGGTTGTTATTTCTGCTCCCGCAGGCAACGATCTTAAGACCATCGTTTTCAGCGTAAACGAGGACACTCTTACTGCTGATGACCAGATTATTTCCGCTGCTTCCTGCACCACTAACTGCCTTGCTCCCATGGCTAAGGCTCTTAACGATTATGCAGCAATTCAGTCCGGTATCATGACTACTGTTCATGCTTACACCGGCGACCAGATGATTCTTGACGGTCCTCACCGCAAGGGCGACCTTCGTCGTGCTCGCGCAGGCGCACAGAACATCGTTCCCAACTCCACCGGCGCTGCAAAGGCTATCGGTCTTGTAATTCCCGAGCTTAATGGCAAGCTCATCGGTTCTGCACAGCGTGTTCCCACCTGCACCGGTTCAACCACCATTCTTGTTGCAGTTGTTAAGGGAACTGACGTTACTAAGGAAGGCATCAACGCTGCTATGAAGGCTGCATCCTCTGCTTCCTTCGGCTACAACGAGGAAGATATCGTTTCTTCTGACGTTATCGGTATGCGTTACGGCTCACTCTTCGATGCAACTCAGACCATGGTTGCTAAGATTGACGAGGACACCTATCAGGTTCAGGTTGTTTCTTGGTACGACAACGAGAACTCCTACACCAGCCAGATGGTTCGTACAATCAAGTACTTCGCAGAGCTTTAATTCTAAACTCAAAACAAATTATACCCAAGCGTTTTGCTTGGGTATTTTTTTATTTTCTCCACATATACTTTCTCAGGTGATTTATTTGAAGCTTGGTATAGTTTGCGGAAAGGATAAATTTCCAACCAATTACGTCAGATGGGTTAAAAATAACGGCTTGCAGGCGGTTATCATCAGCAGAAGAGCGCATTTGGAAAAAATAAAGGACCTTGACGGCTTGATTTTTACAGGCGGAGGAGATTTGAAGCATTATTTTTATTCTGCTGAGAAAGTGGGCGTTGAAGGAGATTGGGTGCGTGATTGCTTTGAATATCAAGCATTTTTGCGAGGACGTAATAAGGCGCTTTTAGGCGTGTGCCGCGGAGCGCAAGTTCTGAACGTTTTTCTTGGGGGAACAATTTGCGATATGAAAAATTCTTCCTTGCACAAGGGCGAGAAGGATGTTTACCACAAAATGTTTGTGCAAGGCAGGATTTTAACGGTCAATTCAATGCACCATCAGAGGATAGACCGTCTTGCTCCCGATTTTTTTGCCTTTGGAGTTTTCGGTCAGGTAATTGAATGGGCGGAAAGCAAAACTGCGATTTTGTTGCAGTTTCACCCCGAACGAATGAATGACCGTTTCTTTATGCACAGATTCAAAAATGTAATAAAAGCAAAAAGAAAGCATAAGATTTATCGAGGTGTTGAAAAATGACTGACGAGCTTATTATATTAAAAAGCATTGTTGAAGGCGGGGAAGGCTTCTTTAAGTTTGAGGATGGCTACCGAAATATGTCCGTTTACGCTAAGGGCAGCGAAAATAAAAGATATTGGTGTATTGCGGACAATCAGTTTTTCTTTGGGGAGATGGGCAAAAATTATTTTAGAACATCTTCTCCCTGCAACAAAAAGCCCGCTAATTGCGGCGTGTTTTCTGTCTCTAACGGCGCGGCACAGCTTGAATTGTTTTCAGGAAGTGCCAATTCCTTAAAGGAAGGTATCGAAAAGCACGTTAAAGCCGACTTGGTAAACTCTGAAATTGAGCAGACGACTTTCAAAAATGAAAAAACAACTGCCAAGGAAGCAGATTCCGATAGTGCAGAA
The DNA here is from genome assembly GCA_017502165.1 of Clostridia bacterium. GTDB lineage: Bacteria > Bacillota > Clostridia > Christensenellales > QALW01 > UMGS1322. The sequence continues at coordinate 31,671 of JAFVVO010000010.1, read as the reverse complement.
ATAACCGCCAAGGAAACAACTGCTGATAGAGCAGAAATAACTGCGCAGAAAGAAAAGGCGCAGGGGATAGCTATGGATAACCAAACAACAAGCATTGCAGAAGAAACGGCAGAAATTCAAAGTGAAACGAATACGATAGATGAAATAAAGCAGGTGCTTGGAGAAGAGAAAAAAGCTCCCGATTCCTATTGGGAATGTAATCAGGAATACTTTTTGCAGGCGCTGGATAAAAACGAGCCTGAGGAGCTGCTGAATTCTTTAATTCCCGGTTCAAAATGGGTAAAGATAAACGAGGAAGATGCGGAATACGTTTTGGGCGTTATTTTTGATGAAAATGAAGAGCCGATGTATCTGTGCTACGGCTTTAATCTGCCTTGGAGCGAAGAGCCTCCCACAAAGCTGGAGGGCTATTGTCAATGGATACCTATTGATTGCGCGAAGCCTCACGAAAGCGGATATTGGGTAATATACGTCAACGCTAAAACGGGGGAAAGGATAAAATAAAATTTTTCCTCATCAAAAAATAAGCCAAAAATAAAAAAACAGACTGCCTTAAAATAAGACAGTCTTCTTTTTTTGTAACTATTAAAGTCCGTATCTCTTCTTGAACTTATCTACACGGCCGGCAGAGTCAACTAACTTCTGCTTACCGGTATAGAAAGGATGGCACTTTGAGCAGATTTCTACAGAAAGAGAATCTTTAACTGAGCCTGTTTCGAAGGTTTCGCCACAAGCGCACTTTACTGTTACCTTTTTGTAATCCGGATGGATACCCTGTTTCATTGTAGTATCAACTCCTTTTCTATTCCTTATTACTAAGCATAGGTATTATACCCACAAAACAAATATGTGTCAAATGTTTTTTGCAAAAATCTAAGTAAAAACGTTAGATTTCTACATTTAATTCTTGTGCTTCAAAACAAAATCGGATTTTTGCACAGGAAAGGTTGTGCTGCTACCTTTTAACCAGCGTTGAACCCTCGGCAGAATCCTTAATATCATAGCCTGCGGCATTGATTTCATCACGAAGAGAATCGGAAAGAGCCCAATTCTTTTCTTTTCTTGCCTGAGTGCGAAGAGCAAGTTTTTCAAGTAATTCCTGAGGAATATCGTTTTCTTCTTCTAAGGGAACGACCCCGTTAGCAAGGTCAAGACCTAAAATAGCATCCATTTTAACGGCTGTGTCAAAAATTTCCTTTGAGGTTTTGCCTGAACGGAGAAGATTCCATAAAATGCCCAGTGCCTTGGGAACGTTAAGATCATCGTTAACTGCCTGCATAAAATCAGCGTATGCCTTTTCGCAAAGCTCCTTGCAGGTTTCGTCACTTTCGGCATTTTTGTTAGCAGAAACGGCTTCAAGCAAGCGGATATATGCTTTTTGAGATGCCTTGATGGCGTCCCAGGTGAAGTTGATTTTGTTTCTGTAATGAGCGTTCAAGCAGAAATATCTGAAGGTAAGGGGCATAATGCCTTTCGCCTTAAGGTCAGCAACGGTATACGTGTTACCAAGGCTTTTGCTCATTTTGCCGTTGTCAACCATCATAAATTCACCGTGCATCCAGTAATTAACTGCAGGGTGACCTAAAAGAGCGGTTGACTGTGCAATTTCGTTTTCGTGGTGAACGGGAATATGGTCAACACCGCCGGTGTGAATATCAAAGGTGTCACCAAGATATTTTCGGCCCATGGCGGAGCATTCAATATGCCAGCCGGGATAACCCATACCCCAAGGACTTTCCCACTGCTGAAGATGCTCCTTGGGAGCCTTCTTCCAAAGTGCAAAGTCGGCAGGGTGGCGTTTCTGGTCGTTAACTTCAACACGGGCGCCTGCAAGCTGCTCGTCTAAATCAAGTTTAGATAAAACACCGTATTTGCCGTAGGCAACAATATCGAAGTAAATGCCGTCGTCAGTTTCGTAAGCAAAGCCCATATCCTCAAGAGTTTTAACAAACTCTATCATCTCGGGAATATGATCTGTCGCATTGGGCACGATTTCGGGAAGAGAAATGTTAAGCGCTGCAACGTCCTGCTTAAAAATCGAGGTGTAATATGCGGCAATTTCAAGGGGAGATTTCTGCTGAGCCTTTGCGGCCTTCTCCATTTTATCTTCACCTTCGTCGGCGTCGCTTGTTAAATGTCCAACGTCGGTAATGTTCATAACACCTAACAGCTTGTATCCGTCAACGGAAAGAGCTCTGCGAAGCAGGTCCATAAACACGTACGTTCTGAGGTTGCCGATATGGGCGTAGGAATAAACCGTAGGCCCGCAGGAATACATACGCACTTCGTTAGGATGAATGGTTTTCAATTCTTCTTTTTTGTTTGTAAGAGTGTTGTAAACTAACATAGGGAACTCCGTAAATAAATTTATTAAAATATTATTTATTATTATAACAAAATAGAACGGTTGTTGCAACCGTTTTATGTCTAAAAGAGCAATCTTTTTTGAAATTTCAAAATAAGGATGCGTACTATCGACAAAAATTGCTTCATACTCTTTATCGGTGATAAAATGAGAAAAAGCATATTTATAAACGTCGGGTTTTTAGCCGTCAGCAACATTTTAGTGCGGATATTAGGTATGGTATACAAGGTGTGGCTTGCTAAGGAAATTTCTCCCGTTGCCCTTGGAATTTATCAGCTTGCCATGTCCGTTTACGGCGTGTTTATCGTGCCCGTTGCAACGGGGCTTCCCAATGCAACGAACCGTCTTTGTGCAAAATACGCAAGTAAAAATCAGGAAAAAGGCGTACTTGCGGGGGCAATATCCATAGGCATAATTCCTGCCGTAATATCAAGCCTCATTCTGTTTTTAGGTAAGGATTTTATTGCAAATACCTTTCTGCATTCTCCTTCTGCGTCTAAAGTAGTGCTTGCGCTGATTCCTGCCGTCAGCTTTGGTGCTCTCGCGTCAATTTATGCAGGCTATCTGCACGCTAAAGGCAAATCTATCTGCCCTGCGGCATTTGAAATAATCGAGCAGATCGGCAAAATTGCCTTTGCAATTATTTTAGTCCGTCTCTTTGTAAAAACGGAAGACGCTTCTCAGGCGGCGTTACCTGCACTTGCGGTGGGCTTCGGGGGAATCGTTTCCTTTTGCTTAATGAGCCTTGCCTGCGGAAAAATTGATTTTAAGCAGGCGGCGCATAAACGTGAATTACTTGAAAACGCATATCCTCCAACGCTGGCACGATTAGGCACGTCACTATTGCACCTTTGCACCACAACCATCTTACCTATTTGCCTGGTGCATTACGGCTTGAGTGAGGAGACGGCCCTTTCGCAATACGGAATATTGACTTCTATGGCGTATCCGGTGGTATTCGTGCCGATGACGGTTATCAGCGCAATGTGCGTAGTAATTCTGCCTGAGATAGCAAGGAATCTTAAATCGGTTAAAATAATTAAAAAGAAATTTGTCCTTTCGCTTTTAGTTTCCTTTGGAATAACGGCGGTATTTTCCGTTTTGCTTATACTGTTTGGGCCTTATTTTGCAAAGGAGGTTTTCAATCAGCCCCTTGCAGGGAAATTTATGGTTATGCTTGTGCCAAGCGTAATCTTTCTAGGATTAAGTCATATGTGCCGAACAACCCTGAACGGCATAGGTAAGCAGAAAACCTTAATGGTAACAAGCATTATCGACGGAGCCTTTGGTGTTATATTGACCTTTCTGTTGGCACGCAAATTCGGCATTTACGGCTTCGTTATGGGAAACTGTATTCAGGACGCGCTGGCGTTTTTAATAAATTTTTCCTTGTGCATTTCTTATTTTAGAAAAGAGAAAAAAATAACTAAAGCCTTGTAGCTTGATTAAAGTTATAATGATTTGGTTAACCAGAGCGTAAAAATAAAAAAGTGATGGCTTCCATCACTTTTTTGTGCTTTACACACTTTTATCAATATGATAAAATAAAAAAAGAGAGAATATTATTCTCTCAAAAGGGCATTGATTAATCAATGCAGGCTGGTTGCATATTAGTCCTGAACGGGAGCACCTACGGGGCAATCGTTTGCACAAGCACCGCATTCAATGCAAGCATCAGCGTCGATAACGTACTTGCCGTCACCTTCGGAAATTGCGTTTACAGGGCAGGAACCTGCGCAAGCACCGCAACAAATGCAATCATCAGTAATCTTATAAGCCATCATTTTCACCTCCGCTTATTTACTGTCTTTATTATAGCACGAAAAACGTATTTTGCAAGCGGTTTTACAAAAAATATATTGTTATTTGACTTTTTTTGAAAGGGATATTATGAATTATCAGATTAAAAGCTTTCAGGTGGACCACGACTTTATTGTTCCGGGAATGTATCTTTCGCGGGTTGACGGGGACGTTTTAACCTTTGACCTGCGCACCCGCAAGCCTAATTGCGGCGATTATATGGACAACATTACCATGCATTCGGTGGAGCATATGTTTGCAACGTATGCCCGATTTTCCGAAGCGGGCAGTCAGGTGGTTTACTTTGGACCTATGGGTTGCAGAACGGGATTTTATCTGCTTGTCAGGGATATGACGTGCAACGATGCGTTAGAGCTTGTTAAGGCGACGCTTCAAAAGATAATTGACCATCAGGGAGAGGTCTTTGGTAATACCCGCAAGGAGTGCGGAAACTATAAAGAGCTTGACCTTGAAAAAGCAAAAATCGAGTGCAGAAAATATCTTAAGGCGCTTGAAAACTGGAATAATTTTGAATACGTAGGAGAAGAAAAATGATAGGTATTATCGGCGCAATGGCGGTAGAGGTTGAAGCACTTAAAAGCAAAATGCAAAATGCTTCAGCAAAAACCGTAAGCAATATTGAATTTACCTGCGGCTTGCTTTCGGGCAAGGAGGTAGTGGTGGCACAGTGCGGAATCGGTAAGGTGTTTGCCGCAATCTGCGCTCAGACTATGATTCTTGAATTTGGAATCGATACGTTAATCAACACGGGTGTTGCAGGAACCTTAACTAAGGAGCTTTCAGTTTGTGACGTGGCAATTTCCTGCTGTACCGTTCAGCACGATATGGATACCTCACCCATCGGTGACCCCGTGGGCTTGATTTCGGGAATAAACGTTATTAAGCTTCCCGCGAGCGAAAAATTGGCTAAGCTTGCCGAAGAAAGCGTGCGCGAGGTAGGATTAAACTGTAAGATTGGCTGTATTGCCTCAGGCGACCAGTTTATTGCGGCAAAGGAGCAGAAGGAGAAAATTATTTCCTGCTTCGGCGCAATTGCCTGCGAAATGGAGGGAGCGGCAATAGGCCACGTGGCGTACGTTAATAAGGTTGATTACGTGGTTATCCGCGCCATATCCGATTCTGCTGACGGTGAAGCGGAAATGGATTATCCCACCTTTGTTAAAAAGGCGGCGGAAAGCTCCGCAAAAATAACACTTTCACTGGTTTCAAAATTATAAAAGAATAAAATTATTTCCTTTGGGCAAACTTTTCTTTGAGGTGAAAAATATGAAGAAGAAAAGCTTTGTTATTGATAATAACGTTCAGGGACCTGCTCAGGATTCCTTTGAGCTGGTAAACAAATACGGCACGTACAACATTCAGCCCACGGGTGATATGGAAAATGAATTTCCTCAAATAGCTCAAGGTTTAGGAAAAGGAAATCCCAGAAAATAAAATAGAACTAACCCTCCGCTGAGATGAAGGCGGAGGGTTATAATTTTAATTATTCGATTTCAAGGCTTGCAAGTAAGTCAAAGAGAAGGCTTTCTGCAATAAATTTCGTTCCAATAAAGGAACTTGTTTTTATCTATGGAATCAATTTGCTCCTTCAGAACACGGAAGCCCCAGTTGTTTTCGGCACAGCCCGGCTTGTTCAGGCGGGTGTCAGAGCCGAAAAGCAATAGATCCTGAACGGGAAGAATCAAAGCTCCTGCGCTTGAAGCAAACATTGAACGCAAAACCGTATCGTAGCAATTATTCCATTGGCTATGGGGAACACCGAAGTAATCAAGGAATTTTCTGCGCGTGCCCTCGTCCATTTCCCACACGAAGCCTAAAAGAGTGTTGTTGTCGTGGGTGCCGGTATAGGCAACAAGGTTGTTTTTGTGGTTGTGAGGCAGGTGCGGTGAATTGGGGTCGCCTAAAAAGCCAAACTGCAGTATGCTCATTCCGGGGAAGGTGCTGTCTTTAACAAGCTTGCGAACCTCGGGGGTAATATCACCTAAATCCTCCGCGATAACCAGCTTATCCTTAACTATAGGCATAATAGCGTTTATTAAATCCATTCCGGGCCCCTTTTTCCAAACGCCGTTTTTCGCGGTTTTGTCGGCGGCAGGGATACTGTAATAGGCTTCAAGACCTCTAAAATGGTCGATGCGGACTCCGTCAAACAGCTCTGCCATAAAGCGCATACGCTCCTTCCACCAGGAAAAGCCGTCCCGCTTCATTTTATCCCAATCGTAAATGGGATTCCCCCAAAGCTGACCGTCAACGGCAAAATAGTCGGGCGGAACACCTGCAACAAAGGCAGGCTCGTTTAAGCTGTTAAGAAGAAATTGGTCGGGGTTAGCCCAAACGTCAGAGCTTTCCCAGGAAACGTAAATGGGAACGTCACCTATAATATAAACGCCCTTTTCGTTGGCGTATTTTTTTATTTTTAACCACTGATTAAAAAATTCATACTGAATAAAGCACCAGGCAAAATAGGTGTCCTGATTAAATTCGGTTTTCGACCACTTATTCCAGGGAATATCGCCGTTAGCCTCTTTAAGAGCCATAAATTTGCAGAAGCTTTCTAATTGGGGGCGGGAAGAAATAAAATCTAAAATTTTCTTTTTATTCTTTGCTCTAGCAGAAGCCTTCGTTAAAAGAGTAATCCTCTCTTTTCCTAAGCGGTCAAATTCGCAAAGATAGGGAGTGACTTGCTTAGAAGAAAGTAATTCCTCGTTAGTTAAAAGTCCCTTTTCTGCCAAGGTGGGCAGGTCTATGAAAAAGGGATTTCCGCTAAAGGCACTGTAGGATTTATAGGGGGAATTAAATTCGTCGGTAATGCAAAAGGGGAGAGTCTGCCAATAGGTAAAACCGCAGTCAGACAAAAAATCTATCCACCTCTTTGCTTCTTCACCGAAGGAACCGCAACCAAAGTCGCCCCAAAGGGAAGAAACGTGCATTAAACACCGCTTGCGCGCAACATAAAATCACTCTCACAATCTTAATGAAATGATTATACCAAATTTTTTGTTTTGTTGCAATGTGAAAGTTAAAATTTGTTAAATGCTATTGAAATAACTGCAAAAATGCTATATAATATTTCAAAGTACAATTTCAGGAGGCAGAAATGAAACCGACAACCGCAGATCTTAAAAAAAGCAGAGAGCTTTTCTATTTTCAGGACCCTACGTTAATTCCCGTAACGTACAAAATTGGGGATAAAAAATACGTGGGTATTCCTAAAGAATTTAACCCTAAAGCAGAAAGAAGAATTATCGACGCAAATATCGTTATGTACTTCGTCACCGCAAAAACTCCTGAGGGGCTTGAGCTTCGCATCGAATATAAGCAATATAAGGATTTCCCCGTTTTTGAGTGGACGTTCTATATTACCAACAAATCCGATAAAAATTCACCTCAAATTACCGAATTCAAGGTATTTGATTCTGTAATCAAGGGGGAAAACCCCGTACTTCTTCACGGCAACGGTGACAATTTCCGCGAGGACGGCTTTTCTTGGTGGCGCGATGAGGTTAAGTCAGAACCAATTGTAAAGCATCCTCTTATGTGGGACGGCAACTCCTGTATGGGAGCAAATCCCTATATGCGCCTTATTTTCGACGGATTCTTAGTTAATATTGCTATCGGCTGGTCGGCCGCGTGGCAAAGCGAAATTTCAAAAGAAGAAGACGGCGCAAGAGTTGTAATCGGTCAGAAGAAATTTAACGCATACTTAAAACCTAACGAAACCGTTCGCACACCGTCAATTACATTCTTGGTTGCTGACGGAAACGACGAAATAAAAATCGGTAATCTTTGGCGCTCCTTCTATTTTGCCCACATTATTCCCCGTCAGAACGGAAGACCTCTTCAGCCTAAGACGACCTTTGCTCACCGCAATATCGGCGGATACGTTGAGCAGACGGGCGCAACGGAGAAAAATCAGCTCGACGCTCTTAACAGTATGGCTCAGCGCGGCTACAAGCCTGACATTTTCTGGATAGATGCAGGCTGGTTCCCCTGCGATAAGCAGTTTGCACCTCACACAAGCGATTATTGGAAGAGCGGTGTTGGAAATCTCTATACGGACCCTGAACGCTTCCCCAATACTATGGCGCCTATCGGTGAAAGGTGCAAGGAGCTGGGAGTTGAATTTTTGACCTGGTCTGAGTCGGAAAGAGTACATATAAACACCTCAACATACAAAGAGCATCCCGAGTATTTGCTCTATAAAAAGGGCGAGCCCGGAACGTGGCTGACGGATAACAATCTGTTCAACCTTGCAAACCCCGAAGCTTGCGATTGGCTTATTGACACTCTTGACGATTTTATCAAAACTAACAAAATCACCATTTACCGCCAGGATTTCAACTATCAGCCAATGCCTTATTGGGATGAAAATCAGGAGGAAAACCGCGAGGGTATTTTAGAGAATCTGCATATTCAAGGCTTGTACAGATTCTGGGATACGCTTGTAGAACGCAACCCTGAAATTTGGATTGATAACTGCGCTATGGGCGGAAGAAGAAACGATATTGAGCTTATGCGCCGATCGGTACCCTTGCATTATACGGATATGGCTTACGGCAAGCACCCCATCAAGCAGGCGCAGTACAGACAGATGTTTGAGTGGATACCGTATTTCCGTTCTTCTGCTATGGCATGGGATCAGCCTGACGGAACGTATAAGCCAAGCTACACGTCCTTGGTAGAAGAATTTGCCTTTTTAACCGTTATGACGGCACCCGTGTTTACTCCCAGAATTACCGTTGACGTTACTGACCAAGAGCTTGAAATGGTTATTGCATACAGAGATATCTGGCGCGAATCGGCAGAAATTTCACTTGCAGGGGATTATTATCCCTTAACTCTTTGCCGCAGAAGTGACGAGGACTGGTATGCTGCACAGTTTGATGATGCTGAGCACTTGCGCGGTTGTGTGCATTTTATACGCAACATTCTTTGCGAACAAGAGAAAATAACCGTAAAAATGCACGTTGATAAAGAAAATCTTAATAAACGCTACCATTTTGTTGATAGGTTTACAAATGAAGAATTTGATAAAATGGGTTATGAATTAAATGAGGGCTTTACTTACTCTTGCCCCAAGCGCTCGGGAACTTTGATGATTTACACAGTTGAATAATAGGTTAAAGAGTCTATACGGTTGCGTATAGGCTCTTTTTTTGAAAATTTATGCAAAAAGGGTATTGCAATCGGCGGGAAGAAGGAGTATTATATTGCCATATAAACAATGCGCTTTGCATTAATAAAAGGAAGGATAGAAAAATGAAGCCTACAATCGCGGACCTTAAAAAGAGCAATGAGCTTTTCTATTTCCAGGACCCTACGTTAATTCCCGTAACGTACAAAATTGGGGATAAAAAATACGTAGGTATTCCTAAAGAATTTAGCCCTAAAGCAGAAAGAAAAATTATTGACGCAAATATCGTTATGTATTTTGTTACCGCAAAAACTCCGGAGGGACTTACTCTTAAGCTTGAATATAAGCAGTACCGAGATTTTCCCGTTTTTGAGTGGACGTTCTATATTACTAACGAATCGGACAAAAATTCACCTCAGATCACTGAGTTTAAGGTGTTTGATGCCGTAATTAAAGGCGAAAAGCCCGTGCTTCTTCACGGCAACGGTGATCCGTTCCGTGCCGACGGCTATACCTGGTGGCGCACTGAGGTTACTAAGGAGCCGATAATCAAGCATCCGTATATGTGGGACGGCAACTCTTGTATGGGCGAAAATCCCTATATGCGCCTTATTTTCGACGGATTCTTAGTTAATATTGCTATTGGCTGGTCAGCCGCCTGGCAAAGCGAAATTTCAAAAGAAGAAAACGGCGCAAGAGTTGTAATCGGTCAGAAGAAATTTAACACCTACTTATTGCCCGGCGAAACCGTGCGCACACCGTCAATTACATTCTTGGTTGCCGACGGAAACGACGAAATAAAAATATGCAACCTTTGGCGCTCATTCTATTACGGACACATTATGCCTCGCGCAAAAGGCGAGCCTCTTAAGCCCTTGGTTGCGGCAACTCACGGCAACGTTAACGGTACCGTTGAGTTTACGGGTGCGACGGAGGAAAATCAGCTCGAAGCCATTGATAAATGGATTGAAATGGGCTTGAAGCCTGACATTTGGTGGATAGACGCAGGTTGGTTTGCTTGCGATAAGCAATATTCTCCCTATACAAGCGACTATTGGAAGAGCGGCGTAGGCAATCTCTGTGTTGATCCCGAGCGTTTTCCCAACACAATGGCACCTATCGGAGAAAAGTGCGCTCAGGAGGGCATGGACTTTCTGGTTTGGTCTGAATCCGAGCGTTCGCACGTTGGTACTAAGTCTTACGTTGAGCATCACGATTACTTCCTGCACGATAAGGAAAGTCCGGAAAAATGGTTCAGAGAAAACAGCCTTGTAAACCTTGCAAATCCCGAGGCTTGCGATTGGCTTATAGATACTCTTGACGCTTTTATTAAAGAGAACAAGATCACCGTTTACCGTCAGGACTTTAACTATCAACCAATGCATTATTGGGACGTTCATCAGGAAGAAAACCGCGAAGGCATTTTAGAGAACCTTCATATTCAGGGCTTGTATAGATTCTGGGATACGTTAGTTGAGCGTAATCCCGGCCTTTGGATTGATAACTGCGCTATGGGCGGAAGAAGAAACGATATTGAGCTTATGCGCAGAGCAGTTCCGCTTCATTATTCGGACTGGGGCTATGGCGATGCCAATATGAAGCAGGGACAGTACCGTCAGATGCTTGAGTGGATTCCGTACTTTAAGTCAGTTCCCTATGCTTATGATCAGCCTGACGGCACGATGGATCCTAAAAACCCTCAGCCTTGGTCGGAATATAACTTCCTTGCCACTATGACTATTCCTATGTTCTGCTATCCCTTTAAGTTTGATGCAGAAGAAAAGCATCTTAAGCTTCTTAAATGGGCAAGAGATATCTGGCTTGATTCAGCCGTAATTTCAATGGCGGGCGACTATTATCCCTTAACCGTTTGCCGCAGAAGTGACGAGGATTGGTATGCCGCACAGTTTGATGATGCTGAGCACTTGCGCGGCTGTGTGCATTTTATGCGCAACATTCTTTGCGAGCAGGACGAGATAACCGTCCCCTTGCACGTTGACGGCGAAAATCTCGGCAAGCGTTATCATTTTGTTGACAGATATACCGGTGAGGAGTTTGACAAAATGGGCTATGAAATTAAAGACGGCTTTACTTACTCTTGCCCCAAGCGCTCGGGAACCTTGATGATTTACACTATTGAAAAATAATTCCAAAAAAGAATAGCGGGGCGGATTTCCGCCCCGTTATGTTTATTAAATGGGGAAGACTTTGTCTTCTCCGTTAGCAGTGCTGTTGCACTGCTTTTATTATTTTTGGAGTTTTATTTCTTAAAGCCGAAGAAGCTTTCGTGAGGAAGAAGCGTTACGGTCAATTTTCCGTCTTTATAGGCAAATTCCTTGATTGAGGAAGTAACCTCAAAATCGCAATCAACTGTCATTGTGCGGGGAATGTTTTCCCAGTTAACAACCAAGATGCCCTTTTCATTTTCCCAAACGGAAGCGTTACGGGTGTCCTCCTTTAAGAAGCGGGGATAACCAAAATTACCTTCGATCTTAAAAGCGTTTTCGATAATTTTAATACCCTTTTCGTTCAAAACGGACATTTTATCCGAAAGGAAGATATTACCGCCGCAAACTGCCACGAGATTTGCCCAGGTTTCCGCTTCAATGGCGGTAAACTGGTCACCGTGTCTCCAACGGCTCTGGAAAAGCTCGCCGTCGGTCATTTTGTTTGCGATAGGGGGAAGGAAGGAGTTTCTGCCGTTGCCCTCCCAAATAAGCTCTTCGTCTGCAGTTTCTTCACCGCGAACAACTAAAAAGTCAGGGTCAATTCTTGTAACCTTGTTGTTGTACATCCAGGTCCAAGCAAGAGATTCGGCAATCCAATGAACATGGGTGAAGTGGTTATGAATATCAACACCGATTCTCATTGCCGGAGCAATATCTGCACCGCATTGAACGGGAAGTGAACAACCTAAAATAATTACGTCATCGCCGATGGCTTTAATATCCGCCATAAGCTCACGGAGAATGGGGTAAGCGGTTTTTGTGGGGTCGTAAAATTTCTTTACGGAAATAAGCTTTGAAAGATAGTCTATCTTGAACAAACGGTAGCCTGCATCGTACTGATATCGGAAGTTGTCAAGAATAAATTTTCTTGCTTCGGGAACTGTGGGGTCAAGACAAAATCTGCCGTATTCTTCAGCAAGGCTACCGTCTTCATTACGGCAGAACCAATCGGGATGGTCAACTAAAACTGAGCTGTCCTTTTGAATAAAAAGAGGCGCCATCCAGATTCCGGGAATAAATCCTGCGTTTTTAATTACGTCTGCAACGTGCTTAATGCCGCAAGCGAATTTTTCGTTTTCACGCCAATCACCCCATTGCTTCTGCCAACCGTCGTCAATAACAATGTAGTCCAGCTTGTCGGCAAAAGACATATTCTTAAGCGCGTTAACGTTTTCTTCAATATCTTCGGGAGTAACGCGGGTTAAATAATAGTCCCATGTATTCCAGCCGACAAGTTTAGGCATATCGAAGGTACTTTGGGGCAAAAGAGAACGGTAAACGGTATAAATTTCGTTAATTGTTGCGCTTGTAAAGAGCAAAAGCGTTTCTGTTTCAAGCTCAAGCTCCTTGGATTTTGCTTCGGTGTATTCAGTTTTTGCAAAAAACTCTATTGTGCCGTCCGAAAGGGCTTTTGCGCCTGCACCGATGGGGTTTGAAAACGGGGAAAGGAATGCTATTGCAGTACCTTTTGATTCAAAATCGGCAAAGTGAGCAAAGCAATCGCCGAAATATTCTCTATCTACACCTAATTCCCAAGGGAAACGGATTTGAGAACGAACGCTTGCATTTGTAAAAGAAGCAAGTTTATCGGTCTTTCCGGGAGTGCCGATATTAAATACTAAGCTGTCTATCCGCTTAAGATTAAGGGGAGAATCACTCTTAATTGATAATTTTATAGCGGTGTATTCATTTTCTTCAACAAACTGCCAGAGTACGTTACAGCCTTCAACGGTTGTGGCGTACGTTTTTTTATTTCCGTCACATTTTGCTTCTAACGTGCTCTGAGAAACAAATACTGTCTTGTCGTAAAAATGTAATCTGAAACCATAATTCATTTTTTGTTTTTCCTTTCTTGATATAGTAAAATCTGTAATTTATTATACATTACGTTTGTTGATAAAGCAACAATAAAAATGTTAAAAAAATAAAAACAAAAGCCGTAACAAAAGCAAAACAGATGGGCAAAAAAAGGCTTAAAAATGGGCAAAAGTGGATACCAATACAAAAAAGTGTAAAAAAGTGGGCAAAAAATTAAAAAAATACATAATTTTTTAATAAAAAGTGTTGCAAAGTGGGCAGAAAAGTGTTATTATATAAGCGTATCATTCCAAAATTATAACTATTCTACGGAAACGGAGGTGTAAAGATGGCAATCAAAGGCTTTTTAGGTCGTTACGATATCACTATCGACGATAAGGGCAGAGTAAGAATTCCTGCTAAGTATAAGGCTCAGCTTGGGGAAGATTTCGTTATTTCCTGCAGTGAAGAAAAGTGTATCGCAATTTATCCTGCTGAAAAGTGGGAAAAGATGACCCAGCAGGTTGATAGTATCAATATGCTTGACATTAACGCAAACAAGTTCCGCCGTTCCATCTTCACCAACGTAACGCAGGGCAGTCTTGATGCGGCAGGCCGTATCCTTATTCCCGTAGATTACAGAAAATATGCAGGCTTCAAGAAGGAGCTTGTGGCCGCAGGCTTAGGTGATTATTTCGAAATCTGGGATACTGAAAACTGGCTTGAAGGTCAGTATTCAACCTTAGAAACACGCAGAACACTTCAGCAGGAGATGGCAGAAAGAATTTCCGGAGGCAAAAATGGAATTTAAGCATACGTCGGTATTGCTTAATGAGAGTATAGATTTGTTAAATGTTGTTGACGGCGGAATATACGTTGACGGAACGCTTGGCGGTGGCGGACACAGTGAAGCCATATTAAAAAGAGCAAATTGCAGGCTTATCGGTATTGACCGTGATGACGATGCTCTTAAGGCCGCAGGGGAAAGATTAAAGCCCTACGGTGACAGAGTAACATTAGTCAAAAGCAATTTTGCTGACGTAACAAACGTACTTGATTCTTTAGGCATTGATAAAATAGACGGTTGTATTCTTGATTTGGGAGTCAGCTCCTATCAGCTTGACAACGCTCAGCGAGGCTTTTCGTATCAGCACAGCGCACCTCTTGATATGCGTATGGACCAAAGCCAGTATATTAGCGCATTTAACGTAGTAAATGAATATTCGGTAAAAGAGCTTACAAGAATTATCCGCGATTACGGTGAAGAGCAATGGGCTTCCCGAATCGCACAATATATTGAAAATGAAAGACAGAAGGGCTCAATCAACACCACGGGGGAATTGGTTGAAATAATCAAAAGAGCAATTCCCACCAGAGCAAGAAGAACGGGTCCCCATCCTGCAAAAAGAACGTTTCAGGCAATCAGAATTGAAGTTAACAATGAGCTTGCCATTTTAGAAAAGACTGTTCGCGCGGTTAGCGAGCGCCTTAATCCTAAAGGGAGAATGTGTGTTATAACCTTCCACAGCTTAGAGGACAGAATTATTAAACACACAATGCAAAATCTTGCAAATCCCTGCACCTGCCCCCCAAGAATCCCCGTATGTATTTGCGGTAAGGTTCCGACGGTTAAGGTGGTAACTAAGGCAATTACACCAAGCGAAGAAGAATTAACGGAAAATTCCCGCAGTAAGAGCGCAAAGCTCAGGGTAATGGAGAGACTTTAAGGTAAAAGAATAAAACATAAAATCAGGAAAGGGTGAATATAATGAGTAAGCAAAGAAGCAGTCAGACAAATTACCGTGTTTACTACGGAACAGACCGAAACGCCGCTTTGCAGCCTCAGTACGTTCCCCAGCCTGAGAGAAAACGCGCGCCCAAGAAAAAAACAAAATCACAAAGTGCGCAAAAACGTCAGGCACGCAAGGCAGAGGTTGCAAGATATACTTCTCTTGCTTGCTTGGTAGTATGCGTTGCGGCAATGGGCTTTTTAGTTGTTTTCCGTAATGCAGAGATTTATAGCAATAACAGACAGATCCGCAGCCTTGCAAACGAGAAAACAAAGCTTGAGATTATGCTTAATACCGTAGAAAAGGACGGATCCGTTGGTAGTGAGCTTAATTCTTATTTTGATATTGCCCAGAATCAATTGCACCTGCAGTAT
This sequence comes from Clostridia bacterium, assembly GCA_017502165.1. Lineage (GTDB taxonomy): Bacteria > Bacillota > Clostridia > Christensenellales > QALW01 > UMGS1322. Next base: position 16,162 of record JAFVVO010000010.1, on the reverse strand, counting down.
CCCGAGCAGGACGATATCGTAACGGTAGTTTGCCCCGCAGGTACGGATTGTGAAGACGCTTCTGCAAATCAGGAAAACGTAAACCTTTACGATTCAGTGCTCGACTGGGTCAGCAACGTTTCTAGGAGGATTAAAAGTTGGGCGTAAAAGCTAACAGATATAAGAATAGGTTGTTATTAGTGTGCCTTGCTATGATATTAGCATTTTCTATCATAGTGGGCGCATTATTTTACTGGCAGATTCTTGCGGCTGACACGCTTCAGCGCAAGGCTCTGGGGCAATGGACCTCTACCACCACGGTAGCCGCGTCACGAGGTACCATCTACGATGCCACCGGTGAAGCACTTGCCATAAGTGCCGCCTCTAAAACCTTAAATTCAAAACCGAAAAAATTAAGTAAGTCGGGATATTCTGCCGAAGCCTTAACAACTATGCTTGTTCAGCTTTTCGGCGGACAGTATTCCTATGAAAGCTTATACAAAAAAATAAATTATGATCCCGATAAGTCGGTAAGCGAGTATATCGTTGCCCGTCATCTTACCGAGGAGCAGGCCGCCTATATTGAGACGCTTGATATTGACGGTCTTTATTTGGTTGACGACGTTAAGCGCTATTATCCCAAGGGTTCTTCCTTGGTGCAGGTTTTAGGCGCAGTTAACGGTGACGGCGTAGGAAGTGACGGCTTAGAATTAAAATTCGATAAGCAGCTTCGCGGTCTTACGGGAAAGCTTATTTCTTCAACTGACGTCTCCGGCGGTCAGATTCCGGGAAGTGAGCAGAGATATATTGACGCCACCAACGGCGTAAACCTTAATTTGACCGTTGATTACGCAATTCAGTCCTTTGCGGAAAACGTAATGCGCGCTTGCCTGACGGACACAAAGGCTAAAGCGGTACGTTGCATAGTAATAAATCCCAAAACAGGCGCAATTCTGGCAATGGTTAACCTGCCCGACTTCGATCCCAATACTGCAACGGGTGACGAAAAAAAGACTTATTCAAGAAATAGTTGTATTTTAGATACCTATGAGCCCGGCTCAACCTTTAAGATTTTTACTCTTTCCGCGGCGCTGGAAAATAAAACCGTAACCGAAAGCAGCAGCTTCTACTGTCCCGGGTACCATATTGTTGACGGTGAAAAGATAAAATGCTGGAGAACGGTTCCTCACGGCACACAGAACGTTGCGGAGGTTTTAGCCAATTCCTGCAACCCCGCCTTTATGCAGATGGGGCTTTCCTTAGGACAGAAAAAATTATACGAATATTTATATTCTTTCGGCTTTAACACCACCACGGGCGTTGATTTCTCAGCCGACCAATCGGGCATTATATTAGCGCCTAAATACGTTAAAAATACTGACCTGGCACGAATTGCCTTTGGTCAGTCCATTGCGGTAACGCCTCTTCAGCTTTTAACTGCTGCTTGCGCAGTTATAAACGGAGGAATACTGTATCAGCCCTATTTCGTTGCTTCTATGACGGATAACGAGGGCAAGGTTTTGTTAAAAAACGAGCCCGTAGAAATTCGGCAGGTAATTTCAGCGCAAACAAGCGCTACCATGAGAAGCCTGCTTGAAAACGTAGTTGCAAAGGGCGGAGGTAAGAACGCTCAGGTTGAAGGCTACAGAGTAGGCGGCAAGACGGGAACGGCACAAAAATACCGCGACGGTGTAATCGTTTCGGGTGTTCACGTTGGCTCATTCTTCGGCTTTGCGCCTGCAAACGACCCTGAAATTGCAGTGCTTGTAACCGTTGACGAAGCACAGATGTATAACGATTACGGCTCCGTTACTGCCGCACCCTATGCAGGTCAGATTATAAGCAAGATTTTGCAGTACAGACAGATTAAGCCTACCGAAGAGGCTCAGAAGGAAATGGTAACCGTACCTAATTTAATAGGCTCCTCCTGCGATTATGCCGCAAGCGTGCTTAAAAATGCAGGCTTGCTTGTGGAAATCGATGGCTCCGGCAGTGTTATTTCTCAGACGCCCGCCGCAGGAAAGACTGTAGCAAAATACAGTATTATTAAGGTGACGGGTGCAAATAAGGTTGATACTACCGTTCATTACGGTATTGATTAAGGTGAAGGTATGCTGATAAAGGAAATGTTTTCTCTCGGCGCGGTTTTTGTTAACGGCGCAGAAAACGTTAATGTGGAAGCTCTAACAATCGATTCACGCAAGTGTAAGGCAAAAACCTTGTATTTTGCCATTAACGGCACTCAGGTTGACGGCCACAAATTCGTGCAAAGCGCTTATGAAAACGGTGCTTGCGCCGCAGTTGTGGAGCATAAGGTTGAATGTGAGATTCCTCAAATTATAGTAGAAAATACCCGAAGCGCAATGGCGCACGCTTCTGCAAGCTTTTATTCCAATCCCGCCGAAAAGCTTAAAATGATAGGCGTTACCGGAACTAACGGAAAAACGAGTATTTCCTATATTGTTAAAGCAATAGCAAAAGCAAACGGAATTTCCTGCGGTGTTATCGGCACAAGCGGAATTTACGTTGACGACGAAAAGCTGGACGTTAAAATTTTAACCAGCACAACTCCCGACCCCATTGAGCTTCATTATGCCCTTAGTCTTATGGTAGAAAAGGGTGCAAAGTGGGTGGTGATGGAAGTAACTGCCCACGCTCTCGATTTATATAAGGTTGACGGAATTTCTTTCGTCAGCGCAGGCTTTACGAATTTAACTCAGGACCATCTTGATTATTTCGTAACAATGGAAAATTACGCAAAAACAAAGGAAAAATTTTTCCTGCCTGAACATTCTCAAAAGGGAATAGTTAATATTGACGATAGCTTAGGAAGAAAAATTTACAGTGACAGAAACGTTCCTTGCTTAAGCTATTCAATTAGTAAGCACGCCGATTTAACTGCAAAGAACATCGTGCTTCATTCAGCAACAAGCGAATTTACCCTTGAATATGAAAATAAGGAATATTCTATTTTAACTAGCACCACGGGCTTATTTAATATAAGTAACGTGCTTTGTGCCATAGGATGCTGTATTTCCGCAGGGCTTGGAATTGAAGAATGTGTTAAGGGAATAAAAACCTTTTCGTTTGTTCCCGGTCGATTTGAAGCCGTTAACACTAACGGACGTGATATAACGGTAATAGTAGACTATGCCCACACACCCGACGGACTTGAAAACGTGCTTTCGTCAATCAACGCATTTAAGAAGGGAAAGCTGATTTGCGTATTCGGCTGCGGCGGTAACAGAGATTCGGCAAAACGCTCAATTATGGGACGCATTGCAGGTCAGTTAAGCGATTATTGCGTGCTTACAAGCGATAATCCTCGCTTTGAAGAGCCCGAAAGTATTATTGACAGTATTGAGCAGGGTATCAAAAATACCGATTGCCCGTACGAAAGAAATGCCGACAGAGAAGAGGCTATTAAGATTGCCCTTACCCTTGCACAAAAGGGTGACGTAATTGCTATTTGCGGTAAAGGTGATGAGGACTATCAGGAAATTTGCGGAGTAAAGCATCACTTTTCCGACAGAGAAATCGTTGAAAAGCTGACGGCTGAATAGGGGGATACTTATGATAAATATTGAACATTCATATCTTTTATATCCGTTTTTGCTGGCATTTTTAGTTTGCCTTGTTTGCGGACCCTTTATAATTAAGATGATGCAGAGGTTGCGCTTCGGTCAGCAGGTGCGTGACGACGGCCCCGCATCACACCTTAAAAAGCAAAACGTTCCCACAATGGGCGGAATTATGATAGTTCTTGCCATTTGCGTTTGCGCAGCTGTGTTCGGATTTACTTCAAATGCGCTTTTTGCTCTTTTAGCAACCGTAGGCTACGGACTTATCGGATTTTTGGACGATTTTATTAAAATCGTTAAAAAGCGCTCATTAGGTCTTAAGGCGTATCAGAAAATAATCGGACAGTTCTTAATTGCCTTAATCGTTTCATATCACGCCTACGTTAATATCGGCAGTGACGTTTTTGTGCCCTTCGTAGGAAACGTTGATTTCGGAATTTGGTATATTCCCTTTGCAATGTTCGTTATTATTGCCATCACCAACGGTGAAAACCTTGCCGACGGTCTTGACGGTCTTGCTTCAAGAATGACCTTGGTGCAGGGCGTAACTATTGCTATTTTGGCCGCAAGCGTCTATACGGGCCAGGGCAACAGTCAGGTGGCTATGCTCTCAAGTGCTATGGCAGGAGCATGCTTAGGATTTTTGCGCTTTAACTCCTATCCTGCAAGAATTTTTATGGGTGACACCGGCTCTCTTGCTCTCGGAGGATGCGTTGCAATCTGCGCTCTGTTTTCAAAAATGGCGCTTTTGCTTCCAATTATGTGCGTAATGCTCGTTGCAACCTGCGTTTCCGTTATTTTGCAGGTAGGCTCCTTTAAGCTTCGCCACGGAAAGCGTATTTTCAAAATGGCACCGCTTCATCATCATTATGAATTGCTCGGTTACCACGAAACTACCGTAACTGCAATGTACACTTTAATAACAATTGTGTCATGTGCACTTGCGCTCATATTAGCAGTTGAGTTCAAATAAGGGGTATTTATGAAGGATAAAAGTGTTCTTGTAATAGGAATGGCACGTAGCGGTATTGCCGCGGCTCCCGTGCTTAAAAGCCTCGGAGCAAAGGTTATTCTTAACGATAGCAAGCCTGAAAATCAGCTTGAAGGCTTAGAAAACTTAGATAAAAACGATTACGAATTCCGTTTAGGTGAAAAGCCTGACGAGCTTGTTGATAAAGCAGATTTAATCGTTATTTCCCCAAGCGTGCCTTTAACGCTTCCTTATGCTGAAAAGGCAAAGGCGCAGGGCAAAGAAGTGCTTGCGGAAATTGAGCTGGCATATCGTCTTTGCAAAGGCACAACCGTTGCTATTACCGGCACTAACGGTAAAACCACTACCACGACCCTTACGGGTGAAATATTCAAAACTGCCGAGAGAGGCTGCTTCGTGGTAGGCAACATAGGCGAGCCTTACATAGCCCATTCACTTGAAGCAACCAAGGACGACGTTATGGTTGCGGAAATCAGTAGCTATCAGCTTGAGGGTATTTCGCAGTTTAAGCCTAAGGCGGCGGCGCTTCTTAATATTACCGAAGACCATATGATTCGCCATAAAACAATGGAAAATTACATTGCCGCCAAGCTCAGAGTATTCGAAAATCAGACTAAAGATGATTATTCCGTGCTTAATTTTGACGATGAAACCGTCCGAGCCTGCGCAGATAGAGTGCCCGGCACGGTAGTATATTTTTCGCGCAAGGAAGCCTTAAAGCAAGGCGCGTTTGTCCGCGATAACAAGGTTGTTTTTGCCTTTAGAGGAGCTGAGCAGGAGGTTTGCTCGGTAGATGAAATCAAAATAAAAGGCCCTCATAATCTTGAAAATGCTTTAGCGGCAACGGCACTTACTATGCTTTGCGGAGCTTCTGCACAAGCAGTTGCTCAAACCCTTAAAACCTTTACGGGTGTAGAACACAGAATTGAAACCGTCTGCGTTAAGGACGGAGTAACGTATATAAACGATTCCAAGGGAACAAATCCCGATTCAACAATTAAGGCTATTGAAACAATGACCGCGCCAACGGTGCTTTTGCTTGGAGGCTACGATAAGGGCGGAAGCTTCGATTCTCTCTTTGAAGCCTTTACCGAAAACATTAAGCACACGGTATTTTTAGGCGTTACGGCACCGAGACTTAAAGAGGCAGCGGACGCATTTGGTTGGAAAAATTACACCGTGGTTTCAGGCAGCTTTGAGGAGGCCGTTTCAGAAGCAAGAAAAAATGCTTCCGACGGCTACAACGTATTACTTTCACCTGCTTGCGCGAGCTTTGATATGTTCAAGGACTTTGAGGAGCGGGGAAGAGTGTTTAAGGAAATAGTAAACAACTTTTAATTGACTTTGGGAGTGCTTTTATGGCAAAAGAAAGAAAGGTAGTTCGTGAGGGTATTTGCTTACCGCTTATGCTTATAACCATAATTCTGACCTGCATAGGTCTTGTTATGGTTTTCAGCACCACCTATAACGATTCTTTAATACATTCAAATAACACCTCCTATTTAAGCGATTTTCGTAATCAGGCAATCGTTGCGGTAGTCGGACTGCTGTTTATGTTCTGTATTTCCAGAATGGACTACAGATTGTTAAAGAGACCTAAAATATTCTGGTCCCTGTACGTTGCCAGCATTATCGCTCTGATTGCAGTATTTTTCTTTGATCCCGTTTACGATTCTCACCGTTGGATAAGAGTTCCCGGCATTGGCATCACCATTCAGTCCTCGGAGATTGCTAAGGTAGTAGCCATCATATTTGCCTCCCTCTATACCTCTGCAAATAAATGGTGGTACAGAGACGCGAAAAGCTGGTTCCGTCTGCTTCTTCCCATTGGCATTTTAGCGGCGCTTATAATTGTTGAACCCGACCTTTCAACAACCATGTGTCTTCTTGGCGCAACGGTTATCGTTATGTTCGTTTCGGGAATGCCTTGGGGCTTTCTTGCCGCAGGCGTAGCAGGAATCGGTGCGCTGGTTCCCTTGATGATTTCCGTAGTAGGCTATCAGAGCCGACGCTTCGATGCCTGGCTTCACGCCTGGGATGACCCTAAGGACGTGGGATATCAGATCGTACAGTCCCTTTACGCCATTGGTGACGGCGGACTGTTCGGTGTAGGCCTTGGAAACAGCAAACAAAAAATTACGCATCTTCCCATGAGCGATACGGACTATATTTTCTCAATTATCTGCGAGGAATTCGGCTTTGTAGGAGCAGTTCTGGTAATCGGCTTATACGTTGCATACGCATTTTTCGGTATTAAAATTGCTATGGAGGCCTCCGACAGATTCGGCACCTATTTAGCCGTGGGAATAACCACCCTGATCGTACTTCAGGCATTTATAAATATGGGCGTTGCAACTAACGTGCTTCCCTCAACGGGACTTACGCTTCCCTTTATTTCAAAGGGCGCCAGCTCACTGGCGGTAACCCTATGCTCAACGGGAATACTTCTAAGTATTTCCTCACACAAAACACGAAAACCGAACAAGGAAGAATAGAAGATTTTTAACGAATAAAAATTTCACCGCATATATTAAAGCGTAGAGATTTAATATTTGAGGTGAAATTAAGAATGAAAAAAATAGTGATTTGCGGCGGAAATTCTCTTTCGGGAGAAGTGGAAATTCACGGTGCCAAAAATTCATTATTACCTATATTGGCGGCAGTAGTTCTCGCCTCGGGAGAATGTAAAATAAGCAACTGTCCGCCCCTTAGCGACGTACTTACCATGTTGGACCTGCTTCGCGACATAGGCTGCAAAATAGAGTACGCCGACCAAACGGTGCGTATTGATACGCGAAGCATACATAACTACTCAATGAACGACGGGCTTATGCATAAGCTCAGATCGTCAATATTTATTTTAGGTCCCCTACTTGCCCGAATGGGAAAGGCAGAGCTTGGGTATCCGGGCGGATGCGATATCGGCATCAGACCTATTGATTTACATCTTAAGGGCCTGCGCGATTTAGGCGTAACGGTAACGGAAACCGAGGGTCACGTGCTTTGCAGCTGCTCAAGGCTTCAGGGAAGCGAGGTCTATCTTGATTATCCCAGCGTTGGCGCAACTGAAAACGTTATGATGGCCGCATCCTTAGCTCAGGGAGCAACGGTTATCTGTAACGCGGCAAAGGAGCCCGAAATTGTTGATTTGCAGAACTTCATCAACAAAATGGGCGGCAGAATAAGCGGCGCAGGTACGGGAAGAATAGTCATTCACGGCGTTGAAAGGCTTGAGGGCTGTGAATATTCCGCAATGCCCGACAGAATAGTTACGGGCACCTTTATGATAGCTTCAGCGCTAACAAAGGGCGAAATTTTCATTAAAAACGCCCAACGGGAATGTGTTAACGTTCTTGCAGGAAAGCTTCGCGACGGCGGATGCGAAATTCTTGATGAGGATAAGGGTATAGTGGTTCGATGCCACGATAGATTCAAAGCGTCAAATATTATTGAAACCATGCCGTATCCGGGCTTTCCAACGGATTTGCAGTCACCTATGATGACTCTTCAGACCGTTGCAAAGGGTACTTGTATTTTAATTGAAAACGTGTTTGAAAACAGATTTCGCTTAACGGGCGAGCTGAAGAAAATGGGCGCCGATATAACCGTTAAGGACCGAATGGCAGTAATCCGCGGCGTTGAAAAATTAAAGGGCGCAACGGTAAACACCCACGACCTTCGGGGCGGTGCGGCCTTAGTGCTTGCAGGTCTTGCGGCAGACGGAATTACCGTCGTAAAGGACGACGGCCTAATTGACAGAGGATATTTTGAATTGGAAAAACAACTTAAAGCCTTAGGCGGTGAAATAGTTGTTTTGGAGGAATAAAATGAGCAAAAGAAAAGAACAAAGAAAGGAAAATCTCGGACCAAGTCCGATTTTAATGTGGATATTCGTATTCATATTAATTGTTGTGTTCTTTTTGCTCGTAAACAGCTCGTTATTTAACGTAACCAGTATAACCGTTGAGGGCAACAACAGATTTTCTCAGCAGGAAATCATCAATGCCAGCGGTATTGACTATAATACCAACATCATTCACGTTGATGAGGCGCAGGCAAAAACCAATATTGAGCAAAATGCCTTTATTGTTGTTGAGGATATAACCCGCACGTTCCCCACGGGAATAGTTATTAAGGTGCGCGAGCGCTCCGCCGTTGCGCAGATAGGCACAGTTAACGGCTATTACGTTATTGATAAAGAGGGCATTGCCTTAGGGCTGAACAATACTGCCGACAGCAGCTTGGTGGTGGTTTACAATATGGGAATTGCCCAGCCCCAGTACGGCAAACAGATTCAAAGCGACTCGGCAGAAAAAATGGAGAGCGTTTTCTCTGTTTTAACGGCTATGGAGAAATATGACCTTGTTTATAAAATTAAGGGAATAGACGTGGAAAATCCCGAAAAAATCCGATTAACCTACGAAGGCGGAATAACCGTTCAGATAGGAAACAGTTTTTCTGCTGACGACAGATTACGGCGTTTAGACGTAACAGTCAACGCCGTAAAAGAAAAAATAACTGCCGGACAAGTACTCCATATGGAGAGTGCAGACAGTTATTATATCGGCCAATAACATAAAAAAAGCAAAAAAAGGTAAAAAAAGTTAAAAAAAGTAAAAAAATCGCGTAAAAATTGCGATTTTCTTAAAAAAACACTTTAACTTTTTTTATTTTTCTGTTATTATATATAGGAGGTATTATACCTTTCAAAATTCGGAGGGCTAACCTAATGAGGCAGATTTCAACAATAATTGAAATAGGCACCAGTAAGGTTGTTTCTATAATCAGCGAAGCCGGTCAGTATGACGATGCTCATATTTTAGGCTCTGCGGTTGCTCAGTATTCGGGATACAAGAATCGTAAATGGGCAGACAAGCATTCTCTTGCAAGGGCAATAAACAGTTGTCTGCGAGATGCGGAGAAGATGGCAGGGCGGAAAATTAAGAACGTTCACATCGGTGTGCCTGCTGATTTCGTTAAAGTAGTCTGCTTTAAGGCAGAGCTTGAATTTCCTAAACATAAGACGATTACTCAGTCGGATATAAACGAACTTTACCAAATAGGTAGAAGCAAGCTTGAAGTGCCAAAGGAATATACGCTGATACATCGCTGTCCCGTAGTCTTCACACTTGACGGTGCAAGAAGAACTATGGAGCCGGTCAGCCGTAAGGCAGGAAAAATCAGCGCAGTAATTTCATACGTGTTTGCGGAGAAATGGTTTGTTTCGGGCGTTTCAAAAATACTTGCCCGCGGCGGTTTTGCTCCAAGCACACTTGTTGCATCTTCATACGCTCAGGCCATACGCTTTACTCCTCAGGACAAGCGTGACGGCGGAGCCATTATAATAGATATAGGCGCAAACTCAACCAGCGTTGCGGTGGCCAAGGGTGACGGGCTTTTAGTGCATCAGGTTTTTCCCTTTGGAAGCGCCAATATTACCAACGATATTTCTAAAATGTTTAAGGTCAAGCAAGACCTGGCAGAAGAATTAAAGAAACGCTCGATTTTCGGGCTTTCACTTACGGAAGACGACGTTTATGAGGTTTGCGACAGAGAAACGTACAAATTTCAGCGATTCTCAGCACAGCAAGTTCAAAGCGTCATAGAAGCACGAATGCTTGAAATGCTTAAGGTAATTTCCCGTTATCTTGCTTCCTGCGGATATAATCTTCCTTATTACGTTCCCGTATATTTAACGGGCGGCGGAGCATCAATGCGAGGCTTACGCGAGTTTGTTCAAAGAGCTATTCAGCGTAACACCAGCATTATTTCGCCACAGTCAACACGCTTCAATCAACCTTGTTATGCGTCAGCCTTAGCGGTAATGGATCTTGCCCTTGAAGCTGAAACGGATGACGAAATAGGTTTTTTTGAAAATATAAAAAATTTATTAGGTTTTTAACTCTTGAAAGGAGAAGTTATTATGGAAATCGATCTTGATATGGGTTTTGCCCAACTTAAAGTAGTAGGTGTAGGCGGCGCCGGCGACAATGCTGTTGACAGAATGATATCAGCAGGTCTTACGGGTGTTGAGTACATTGCTATCAATACCGACCGTCAGGCACTTCAACGTTCAAAAGCAAACAAGAAATTACAGATTGGTGAAAAAATTACAAAGGGTCCCGGCGCAGGCGCAAATCCTGAAATCGGTAAGAAAGCGGCAGAAGAAAGCCGTGACGATATTATGGATCAGCTTCGCGGAGCAGATATGGTATTCGTTACCGCAGGTATGGGCGGCGGAACCGGTACAGGTGCAGCTCCCATCGTTGCAGAGGTTGCAAAGGAAATGGGTATTTTAACCGTTGGCGTTGTAACTTATCCCTTCTTGTTCGAAGGCAGAGCAAGATCAAACAATGCTGATAAGGGTATTGCCGAGCTTAAGGAAGAGGTTGACTCCCTTATCGTTATTCCCAACGACAAGCTTTTGCAGGTTGTTGGCAAGGGTACTTCTATGACTGAAGCCTTCCGTCAGGCAGACGAGGTTCTTCGTCAGGGCGTATCCGGTATTTCCGAGCTTATTACTCGCTCCAACACCATTAACCTTGACTTTGCTGACGTTCGTACCATTATGAAGGACAAGGGCATTGCTCACATGGGTATCGGTATCGGCACCGGCGAAAACCGTGCTATCGACGCTGCAAAGCACGCAATCTCCAGCCCCTTGCTCGAAACTACTATCTCTGGTGCAACAGGCGTTCTTCTTAGTATTATGGGTGACGCAAGTCTTTCACTTAACGAAATCAACGAAGCTGCATATCTTGTTCACGAGGCAGTTTCTCCCGATGCAAACATCATCTTCGGTGCAGGTATTGACGAAAGTCTTGACGACGAAGTTCGTATTACTATTATCGCTACCGGCTTTGAAAAGAATGACAGACGTCCTTCAAGACCTCAGAGAATGACCGAGCGTGTTACCCGCACAGTTGAGCCCGAATACGACAACGAGGACGACGGCCTTGTTATGACTAACTTCAACGCAGGCTCAAGCGCTGCTTCCAAAATGGAGGTTGAAGAGGTTGACGATGATGAAATCTTTATGCCCAGACGTGAAGAAAGACGCAGAGCAGTAGAAGCTGAAGACGAGGCTCCTGCAAAACGCGGCGGTATCTTTTCCTCCTTTATGAACAACGATGAGGATGAAGAGGAAGACGAATATGATGACGATATCGATTTCGATATGCCCGCCATCACAAGAAGACATCGCAGATAATTTAATTACAAACAAAAAAAGTCACTATGAAAAATAGTGGCTTTTATTTTTTTTTGATAAATGAAAACAAAAAAAGAACAACTCGCTTGAGTTGTTCTTTTTGGTGCCGAAGACCGGGGTCGAACCGGTACGGGTATTACTACCCACGGGATTTTAAGTCCCGGGCGTCTGCCTATTCCGCCACTCCGGCAAGTCAATCATTTGATTAACGGGTATATTATACTGTAATTCTCAATTTAAGTCAACAGAATATTTTTGTTTTTTTATAATTTTTGTACTCGTTTCTGATAAATAAAAATAATGACTTGAGCAATAATATCTTGCGTTCGCTTTTTTTGTTTGATATAATAAAAAAGGGTGATTATAATGAAAAAACTTTTATGCTTGGTACTTGTTTTGTTAATAGGAATGTCTATAGTGGGCTGTGATGACGGTCAGAAGAATGATGTGCCGGGAACAAGTGACCAAAATATCGGAAATCAAGATTCTGGCGGACAAAATAACGGTGATAAGGAAAACGATGAGGAAGACAATTCCGACGTCTATTATAATACTTTCGAAAACTTTGAAGACACTTTCATTAAAGTTGTAGAACAGACAAAAAATTACGTAATAAAACAAAGTGATAAACACGTTGGAGATTTTTACGAAATATACGATAATGCAGGTAATTTGTTAGATAAAGGCTACCACGGGTATAGGGGAGTCTTCAATATTTCTCAACAAGGGAACATAGTAGTATTGGAATATGGTTTCGGCGGAACAAACGTTTTTCCTACATGTAAATTATATGATGTTGAAAAAGGCGTAGCTTCCAGCTACTATGAAGGTCCTGTTGCGGTTAAAAATGATTTAATTGCATATTTTACAGAAGGAAAACGTATAGTAGTGCATAATGCTTTTGATTATAATAAAGATAGAATGCAGTTTACAGAGGGGTTGGAAGGTATTACATATGTTATTAGGTCAACCATTAAAGATATTCGTTTTTCTGAAGATGGTACTCAAGTTATTTTTGAGTTTTTGCCATTAGCTGATTTAGAAGATGAAGAGGTAGACAATTGGGACGATGTAGTTGTAACCAAAGTCTTTGAATTAAATAAATAATTTCAATATATAAAAATAAGAAGGTGGAAAAATATCCACCTTCTGTTTTTTTATTTACTCAACCTCAACAATAACCTTTAATTTTGCTGAAACGTCGGGGAAGAGCTTGAGTGTTGCGGTATATTCACCGGCTGTTTTCATACTGGGAACGTCGATTTTCTTCTTATCGATATCAAGATTGTGCTGAGCTTTAATGGCGTTTGCAACGTCAATAGAAGAAAGTGAGCCGAACATTTTGCCGTTTCCGCCTTTACCTATGATGGTAACACTTAATTTTTCAAGTTTTTTGGCGTTTTCAATGGCTTCTGCCTTTTGCACTTGCTTGCGGTGGGCTTCGGCTTCGTTTGCAACGTTAACTGCGTTAAGATTTGTTGCAGTTGCTTCCTTTGCTAATTTTCTGGGAATAAGGAAGTTACGGGCATAACCGTCATTAACGTCAATTATCTGATTTTTTTTGCCTGAACCCTTTACGTCTGCTAAAAGTATTACCTTCATAAAATCACCTCGTAAAAATTATTTTGATATGAATAATACACCTAAAGTACCTGCGCCGCAATGTGAAGAAACAACACAGCCTGCACGGGTAATATATATGTTTTTGAATTTGTTAAGGGAAGAAACGTATGCATAAACGTCGTCAATAATTTCCTGACTTGTGCCTGAATGGGTGATAAACACCACTTCCTCGTCGGCGTTTAAGATGTTTTCTTCAAGTCCCTTTGCATATTTCATTGTGGCACTGTGAATATCACCGCGCACCTTTTTGTCAACCTTAATAAATCCGTCAACAACTGCTAACGTGGGGCGAAGCTTAAGTGCGGTAGCGCCAAAAGCCGCCAAAGCAGAGCATCTTCCGCCTTTGTGTAAAAACAGAACGTCTTCAACAACAAAGCCTGCGCGTACCTTGGGAATAATCTCGTTGATTTTTGCAATTATCGCATCATAGTCTGCGCCGTTTTTAGCCATTTCGGCAGCGGTAACAACCTGCAAACCAATACCTGTTGAAAGGTTGCGGCTGTCAATAACGGTGATCTTTGATTCGGGGAAGTTTGATGCCGCGTTGCAAAGAACCTGATAGGTTGAAGACATTTCGCTACTGATAGTAAAGACGATTAAATCGTAATCTGCAGCGTATGCACCGATAAATTTTTCTGCAGCATCGGGGGACGGAGCGCTTGTTGTGGGGGTTTTGCCATTTTTGTCAGCCCAGGCATAAATTTCATCGGGGGTAACATCTTTTCCGTCGAAACGGCTTTCCTCACCTAAGTTAACCTGCAAGGGAAGAACGGCTATATCGTATTTCTCAAGCAGTTCTTTGGAGAGGTCTGACGTAGAGTCAGAAAGAATTTTAATCTTCTTCATTTTTTCTCCTTTTGCGACGAAAACCGCCGCGATATAAAATAATATATAAATACAACTTAATTATATCACAAGCTTCCAAAAAATCAAAGAGAAAATTTGGTGATTTTTTTATTTTGAAATTGAAAAATACTCTGAATAAGAAATAGTGCAAAAATGTCAAAATTTTCTATCCTTAACCGACAACCTTTTTATTTTGATTTTGCTACAATTAAAGTACCGAAACGTTGCGGCAAAATTAAGCCTCCGGGGCTTTAAGGTTTAAGGTGAAGCAGATGATAATTTACGTTGAACTGGTGTTTTTGGAAAACTTCGCAGTAGACTGTTTTTTGCTTTTGATTTCGGGCAAAATTACTAACCAAAAATGCAAACACGTTTTTTTAGCAAGCGTTTTTGGTGCAGTTTACGCCTGCCTTTGCCTTTGTGGAACGGGTTTAACTCTCCCTTAACCAAATTCGCTTGCCTTGCGTCAATGCTCCTTATTTGCTTCGGAAAAAAGAAAATCACCGCTTATTTACACTTATTTGCAAGTATGCTCATTCTTGCAGGTGCTTTGTTTGGAGTGATAAATTTGCTGTTTGCCTCTTCTTTAGAAAACGGAATTTTCTATTCTGACGGTCTTTTGTTTGTTATAGCCCTTTGCTCCGTGCTTTTTGCCGTTATCTTTTACAAGTTATTGGTTCCCTTAATGCAACGGACCCGTGCCCGTGAGCATACGGGAATGCTTTTTGTGCTGGGAAAGGAAATTCCCTGCCTTATTGATACGGGAAATTCACTTTATTACGGTTCTACTCCCGTAGTTTTAATAGAAAAGAGTGCTCTGCAGGGGGCAGAGGAAGAAAAAATCAAACCGCTTATAATTCCCTATTCTTGCGTGGGGGATAGCGGGGCGCTGGTAGGCTTCAGACCAAAATCGGCGCATCTGACCTTTAACGGTGAAACGGTTGAAATAGATTGCGTGGTCGCTCTTTGCGAAAACAGATTTTCACCAAGCTTTTCCGCTTTGGCAAATCCTGATTTAATAAAGGAGAAAATATGTTAAAAAGATTATTTGAAAAATTAAGACAACTTTTTTCTTTTCAGCGCATATATTATGTTGGCGGAAGTCAAACCCTTCCTCCGCCCCTTGAGGGAGAAGAAGAGGAGCAAGCGCTGGAAGGCTTAAAAAACGGTGAAGATTGGGCGCGTTCAAAGCTCATTGAACATAATCTTCGGCTTGTGGTGTACATTGCAAAAAAGTTCGAAAATACGGGAATTTCCATTGAAGATTTAACGGGCATTGGCGCAATCGGGCTGATTAAGGCGGTTAACACCTATAACGGAGATAAGCAAATTCGTCTTGCAACCTACGCTTCAAGATGCATTGAAAACGAAATTCTGATGTTCCTGCGTCGCACCTCTAAAATCAAGGGGGAGGTTTCCTTTGAAGAGCCTCTCAAGGTTGATTGGGACGGTAACGCTCTGTTGCTTTCGGATATTCTTGGCACCGACGCCGATATAGTACATAAGGATATGGACGAAAAGGACGATATAAAAATGCTGCGGCTGCTTATTGATCGACTTAATCCGCGAGAAAGAGAGATAATAAAGCTGCGGTTTGGCATAGACTGTCCACGGGAACTGACGCAAAAGGAGGTTGCCGATAAATTAGGAATATCTCAATCTTACATTTCACGTCTTGAAAAAAGAATAATAAAGAAGCTCCAAAAAGATATGACGAAATTTAGTTAAAAAACAGTTGACAAAACAATTTATCTATAATATAATTACTACGCTTTGAAAGAAGCACGCATATGATGGGAGCATAGCTCAGCTGGGAGAGCATCTGCCTTACAAGCAGAGGGTCATAGGTTCGAGCCCTATTGTTCCCACCATCATTGGCCCGGTAGCTCAGCTGGTTAGAGCGCTAGCCTGTCACGCTAGAGGTCGTGGGTT
>JAFVVO010000009.1 GCA_017502165.1 Clostridia bacterium | reverse complement strand
TTTATGTTACAAACAACGTCTTAAAACTTGGGTTTGTAACTTCGATATCATTTCAATGAATATGTTCAATTACCGTTGGTAATTGTTTGCGAATTCTTTCAATTCGCAGTCGAAATAAGGCTTTGCTTTATTTCGACATCAACATAGTCATTATAATTTATTTTTCTTATTAAAAAGTGAAAGAAAGCTTGTCTATAAAGGTGACAGGAGACCCGTCCCCGTGTCACCCTGTTTTCCTCGCCTGGCTATTCGTTAATAATTTCGTATTTTATATTAAAAGCCGTGTCCGCGATATATTGAGCTGCAGCAGAGCCTTTGTAAAATTTAACAACAAGCCCCTCCAGTAAAGCATAACCGCCATAGGTTCCGGAACCGATACCAACTGCATGGGATCCTATTTCTGTTACGCTTTTTGGAATCGTCAAGCTTTTTAATGACGTGCAGTCATAAAACGCACGGTATCCGATTTCGGTTACAGTTTCGGGAATGTTGATAGTTTCAAGAGAACTACAGGAATCAAACGCACAGTTATAAATCACCACAAGGCCTTCAGGTAAAACGACATTCTTAATGGTTTTATTAAAATAAAAGCCTTTAACAACTTTTACCGGAAGTTCGTCCAGCATAACCGGAACGGCAACGTCGGTGGCATCTCCAATGTATTCTTGAATCTCAACATAGGTCTCATACACATTGTATTTGTATTCGTCGTTTTCTGCCGGGTACTGAAGTGTTTCTTCACCAATACGCGATTGAGGTTCGAGGGTAGGGGAAGCAACCGGGGAATAAGAAGGAGAAGAATCTCCTTGAGGTGTGGCGCAACCGGCCAGACTAAACAGGCAAAGGAGCGCAAGCAAAAGGGATAGGGTTCGTTTTGTGTGTTTCATATTGAAAACACCTCCTTAAAATAAAAAAATGCGCAGCCGAAGCTGCGCATCAAAACACAAGCCCCGATTGCTGCAACACAAACATTCGCCATACATAAGCATACGAAAAAAGAGCCTGCATTTTATCAAAATAAAAACGCACGCCTATGTTGGCTTAAATATTTAGTTTGTGTTGCGAACATTATATTACCATAATTTTCTGACAAACGCAACAAAATATTTTGCTATACTATGAAGTTGTCAATAAAAAAGTCCCCCTTGTTTTAACTACAAGGATGGTCTTCTATATTTTTTGATTAAAATTTTGCCTAAATTAATGGCATTGCAGTTTTGCCTTCTTTCTTGTGTATAAGTGCAACAAGAAAACGGCGCAACGCAGAAAAAGTCCCCTGAAGTTCAGGGGACTTAATTGTTTTTTGATAAAAAGTGCAAGAAAGCTTGCAAATCAGTGGCGCGAAGGGTTAATCGCGAAGGAGCTTACAAAGCGGTAAGTGACCGAGTGATTATACCCTTTGCAACACGCAGTTGCAAGAAATTCCGAATACCTCACAGTGCGATAAAATTCACAATCCAAGGCGCGACGTGTCACCTTTATTCGTTTTTTCATGATGTTTCACCTTGTTCACTTAATATACCGTTATCCATAATATAAACTTTGTCGCAAAGAGCATCAATATCTTCGGAATGATGGCTTGTCATCAAAACCGTTAATTGTTCTTCTTCGCGTAGTTTTTTTATTAAGGAATGAATATCCTTTACGCCTTGTCTATCAAGCCCGTTCATTGGTTCATCAAGAATTAAAAATTGAGGCTTTTCCATTAGTGCTTGGGCAATATTAAGTCTTTGTTTCATTCCCATGGAATATTTCTTTATCGGTCTTTTGTCTTCAGGGTCAAGACCGACCAAGGAAATTGCTTTTTTAACGTCATCTTTTTTTATTACGTTTCTTATGCTTGCAAGCAAATTAAGATTATCAAAGCTGCTTAAATTGGGCAAAAACCCCGGTGATTCAATTAAAACACCTACGTTTTGCGGAAAACTACCTTTTGCTCCAACACGCTCATTCAGAACATAAACTTCGCCGCTTGTTGGCGTAATAAGATTAACGATAGACTTAAAAAGCATACTTTTGCCGCTTCCGTTTGCGCCTACTATACCAACCGATGTTCCTTTTTCTACAGTTAAATTTATGTTCTTAAGAATTTCTCTTTTGTTGATTGTTTTGCATAAATTTATTATTTTCAAAGCTTCTGCCATAATTTTTACTCCTTAAACTTGATTTTCTCTTGAAAGTGAAATCAAGTCAACCTTACGCATAACTATATGATATAAAACAATGATTGCCGACAACAAAATTATCCAATAAATTATTGAATAATTAACAAACTCAAGATTATTGTTTTCAGTAAGCAACCTAAAACTTCCGTTATAAAATGGATATAATGAATACTCCTGATACGTTCTTCTGCCAAATAGTGCAACTGCCATTTCAACAAAGATACAAATAATACTACCAACAGACTGTTTGAAAACAGCATTTATTGTCATACTTAATATAGCAAGAAAAAAACAATAAAATATTAAAAATAACAATTCCACCGCCATTGCACCAATAGGGGAAAAAGAACTAATTACAAAAGGTGCCGGAAACGTATTACCGCCAATTTCATTCAATTCACCGTATTTAACAAGCTGCCCCGACCAGTCGTCAGCCAAAGAAAAACCTTGTGAAATTCTAAAAAACAAAGCATATATAATTGTTATTAAAACAACAAATAATACCGTTACAAACAATGCGGAAAAAAGGTTTGTTCTTGCAACTGTTTTTCTGTTTTTCATTCTTAAAAATCTTACTGCATCATCTTCTTTTGAAACACCAAAGCCTGATAAAAGCACTAATAGTGCAGTAGGAACCCACAGCCTTAAAAGATACCCATCGCAATATAGATTTTCCCAAAAGTTGTCGGAAAAAGAAAAGCTAATTCCTCTTGAATACATAAAATAAACGGGAATAAGAAATGATACAATTATTATCCAGCTTGGAATACGTATAATCGTATTGTAAATCATTGTAAACTGTCTCTTAAACATCTGTTTTGCTCCTTGTAAAAAAGAATATTGCAAATACAATAATGCTTATTAACGTAATTGCACCATACTGTAATAATACATCAATATATGTATTTTGTATTGTTTCAAGATACCAAATTGAAACGCAATACGTTACATACGGTGTATTTATATATCTTGCTAATTCATCGACAACAATATTCGCAAACAAAAATCCTGTTGAATACGAAAGATATTTATTATTCCATACAGAAGAAAAGCTCAAGGTAAATAATGAATACACTCCGCCGAAGAGCATTAAATTGCCTGATTCGAACAAAGCAAACAAGGACATATTGTTTTCATAAAGAACTCTTATAAAATTTGTTTTTGACATCATCTGGGTATCAATTAACGGTATTGATACAGTAGAATCAATTAAAAAACAAATAGAAAATAAAACTGCTTCACCTATTAAAACAACAAATACACCGCATAAGAATGATACGATAATTTTAGATAAAAAGTATTTTATTCGGCTTGTGCGGACTAAAATATTCCTCAAATACTTGCTTTTATACTCTTGCAAATATAAATTTGCACAAGGAATTGCAGATATTACCGGCAACATAAAATGCATTTGCGCTCCATGGCAGGTAGAATAAATGTATCTGTTCAAAAAACCAAAGTTATCTACACCAAGGGAAACCAACATTCTGTTTTGACCAACTACATTTTCAGCTTGCTGTAATATTCCGACTATTACGAATAAAAAGATTGCAACATAAAAACTTGGTGAAAGAAAAATTCTTTTTATATCGTGTTTAATCATTGTGCCTCCCGCAATCAACCGTTATCCCAGTTTCCCTGCCAAATCTGTTCATAGTTTTCGCCTTCAAACAATTCAGACTCGCCATTTAATGAAAAAGCAACAACTTTATATTGATTGTTTATCAGTGCCACGTAAAATTCTAAGTTCAAATTTGCTTTTTCGCAGGGAAAACCGTATTTTTTATTAAATTCCTCACTACCTGTTTTTATATAGCAAGTTCGCTCAATCTTATAAACGTTACCAAACGATGTATCTTTGTACCCTTCAACGCCTAAACCGCCTGAATTTGTCTGTATCTGTTCTACAGAACTATCACTTTTGGGATCAAGTATGACTTCTACATCATACTTTTTTGCATCCTGTAACATTTTTTCAAGAGCACCGTTGCTTTTTAATTCTTGCATTAAATCATCACTAAGCAGATTGTAAAATCCATCAAAATAATTATTTGATGCATTTTTGTTTAAACGTATAAAATATTTTAATGCCTCAATAGCTGTTCTTTGGGCATTATTTGTTTTTTCGTTCTGATAGAACATTACTGACTTATTAAAAGAATCATCAATTAACTCGGGATAATATTCAAACTTTTCTTGAACAATTATCCCTTTACTGCTTGCACTAAACAATCTTACAGGCGTTTCATCTATTTTATTAAATACCTCAGTAAAACCGATAATTTTATTGTTTTGATTTAAATATACAATAGCATTAAGTGAAACCTTAGAAGAAAACACACCGTTCTCATCGCTTTTTATACTGTTAAACCGTACTTTGTTATCCATTAAATATTGGGGAACCAAAGCGTAATAGTCATTGCTCGTATAAATAAGTGGGAAAGTAATGTTAAATGCGCGAATTTCGTTGTTACTTTCATCTGTATAAATTTTGAAGGTTTCCTGCAATAACGCTCTACCGTTTTGTGTTGCGTTATAATTTTTATGCTCTGCTATTTGGCTGCTTATTATATTTGAAAAATCTGTATTTCCATCTAAATACGATTTGCGATGTTCAATATTCAGCCTGAACATTTCTTCATTTTCATATTGCTTGGTACAGTATAAACTTGATAAAAACTCAATGAGGGATTTAAATGTTTCCTCGCTCAAATCTTTTTTATATAAATAAGAATTTTTCTTAAAAGTGAGCTTTTGCGTTAAATGCTCTGCGAAAAAACATCTATCGGTATAATCCTTTTTATAGAAATGCCATATTTCTTCATCGGTATATTCTAAATATTGGTTGTTATGCCTTGAATCCCAATAATTAGGCTCGTAATAATCAGGAGTGAATTTTACAATGTTGTTTTCAATTTTATTAGTTGCTTCCGCAGACTGCGAAATATATTCATTATTACCGCTTTGGAGCGTATCTCTACACCCTGCAAGAACAATCAAAATTAAGCACAGTATCAGGATAATAATTTTTTTCATAAATAGCTCCTTTGCATTTAGTGTGATAAGGGTTGTGACAAGGGACTGTTCTCTTGTCACCTTAGTTATTTGTTAGCTTAAGTATAACATATTTTCCCTAATTTTGCAATATAGAAAAGTCCCCTGAAGTTCAGGGGACTTAATTGTTTTTTTGATAAAAAGTGCAAGAAAACTTGCAAATCAGTGGCGCGAAGGGTAATCGCGAAGGAGCTTACAAAGCGGTAAGTGACCGAGTGATTATACCCTTTGCAACACGCAGTTGCAAGAAATTCCGAATACCTCACAGTGCGATAAAATTCACAATCCAAGGCGCGACGTTCTAAACGCAAGGGAGTTTACATTTACGTAAATGACCGAGCGTTTATTGGGGTGCAACGCAGAAAAAGTCCCCTGAAGTTCAGGGGACTTAATTGATTTTTTTGATAAAAAGTGCAAGAAAACTTGCAAATCAGTGGCGCGAAGGGTTAATCGCGAAGGAGCTTACAAAACGGTAAGTGACCGAGTGATTATACCCTTTGCAACACGCAATTGCAAGAAATTTCGAATACCCCACAGTGCAATAAAACCTTAAATTCAAGGCGCAAGGGGTTAAAACCAAAGGCGCTTACATAAACGTAAGTAACTGCGGTTTTATATCCCTTGCAACGCAGAAAAAGTCCCCTGAAATTCAGGGGACTTGGTTTAAGGATTTTATTGTGCTGTGAACCTATACGACGGTATTTTTCCCAACCACCACCGGATAATTTTCCTGGCCAATAAGCGTTTTATTCTTGCGGACGATAACGGATTTATCAAGTATTGCGTGGTTGAGGGTTACGCCTGCCTGAATAAGTGAATTCTGCATAATGATACTGTTTTTAATGGTGGTACCTTCTTCAATTTGAACTCCACGGAAAATTATGCAGTTTTCAACGGTGCCGTTGATAATGCAACCGTCGGCAACCATTGAATTTTTTACGTTGGCTTCTTCGCCGTAAATGGTGGGAACCTGGTCCTTAACCTTGGTAAATACAGGTTCCTTGCCGTCAAACAGTTCTCCGGTAATTTCGGGCTTAAGCATATCCATATTGCAGGAATAGTATGAGGCAATATTATAAACTCTGCCTACGTAGCCCTTGTATTCGTAGCCGAAAATGCGGAGTCTGTCCTTTTCCCGAAGAAGAATGTCCTTGGCGAAATCGTGAAGCCCTCGTGAAAGGCAACGGTTTAAGTGATATTCAAGGAATTCTCTTTCCATAAGATATATTCCCATAGAAATCTGTGAGGAGAAGGCTCTGATGGGGTCTATTTCTATATCGACTATTCTGTCCGTTTCGTCAGTTTTAAGACCTACGTGATGGACAAGCTCACTACAATCGGGCATATTGTGGTACATTACCGTTATATCTGCCTTGTTGCGTTTATGGGCTTCGAGCATATCGTCAAAGGTGGTGTTGAAAATCATATCGCAGCCCGTTATAAGCACGTATCTGCGGTTGGAATTCTTAACGTAATCTAAAATGCTGTTAAGCACGTCAAGATCACCCTGGGCCTCTCCGCCGCCGCCCATATAGGGAGGAAGCACTACCAGTCCGTGACGCTTACGGTTTAAGTCCCAGGCTCCGCCTGAGCCAAGATGGTCCATAAGTGAGCGGTAATGAGTCTGAGTGGGAATACCTACTCTTTCAATGCCCGAGTTTACCATATTGGAAAGCATAAAGTCAACTATTCTGTATCTTGATGCCACGGGAACTGCGCCAACGGGACGAGGCTTGGTGATTTCGCCAAGCTCAAGGCTGTTGTTGCCAGCCATTATAATTCCGAGAGTTTCATTCATCACAGCCACCCCCTAAAATATCCTGCTCAATCATCATTTCTCTGCCTACACGAACGTTTGCTCCGATTTTTACCTTATCGGCAATAAGAGTGATTCCGTGGGTACACATTTTATCCTTAACCCAGGGAATGTTGGGCTCGTCACTTCCGATAACGGCATTTTCACCGATTTCACAATGATTCGCAATTATTGCCCTGTCAACCACGGCGCCTTTTTTGACTACTGAATAAGGGAATACGATGGAATTGGTCACCGTTGCTCCCTCTTCTACCACGGCGCCTGAATAAAGCACGCTGTGCTCTACCTTGCCGTAAATTTTACAGCCTTCCGTTACGGAAGAATTTTTTATTTCCGCATTAGGTGAAACGTAATGACCGGGAAGTCCGTCATTTCGTGAGTAAATTCTCCATCTGTCATCATAAAGATTGAGAAGCGGCACCTTGCCTAAAAGGTCCATATTGGATTCCCACAAGCTGTAAACGGTACCAACATCCTTCCAGTAGCCTTCAAAGGCGTAGGCATACATATTAAGACCGTCACCAAGCATTGCAGGAATAACGTCCTTACCGAAGTCCTTACTGGATGCAGGATTTTCTTCGTCGGCAATAAGATATTTGCGCAAAATTTCCCAGGAGAAAATATAAACGCCCATACTTGCCTGATTGCTCTTTGGATGCTCGGGCTTTTCGGCAAAATCATAAATTTTACCGTTTTCGTCGGCACTCATAATACCGTAACGGCTTGCGTCCTCCATAGGTACGTTGAAAACCGCAATGGTAACGTCGGCCCCCTTTTCCTTGTGGGCGTTAAGCATTCTGCGATAATCCATTTTATATATGTGGTCGCCCGAAAGTACTAAAACGTATTCGGGATTAAATTGCTCAATAAAAGGAATGTTTTGATAAATTGCGTTTGCAGTTCCCTTATACCATTCGCCCGTTTTGCCTTTAACGTAGGGCGGAAGCACGAAAGCGCCTCCGTGAAGTCTGTCCATGTCCCAGGGCTGACCGCTACCGATATAGGTATTAAGCTCCAATGGTCTGTACTGGGTAAGAACGCCAACGGTATAAATACCGGAGTTGGCGCAGTTACTCAAGGGAAAGTCAATTATACGGTATTTCCCTCCGAACGGCACCGCCGGCTTTGCAATTTCTTTTGTAAGGGCGCCCAATCTGCTTCCTTGACCGCCTGCAAGAAGCATAGCTACGCACTCTATGCTGTACATTTGTTGCATCTCCTTTTGATTTAATATGCTTTTACGCGATTAAGCGCTTAAACAAATTCGTTAAGCGCTTGAATGATATTTGATTTTATTTATTCTTTTTGTACATAACGATTGACATGGGAGGCAGGTTTACTCTCAGCCTGTTGGGGAATTCTGCCGAATCACAATCGGTTGAAATTTCTTCCGCAACAAGCGTTCCTTCACCGCCGTAAGCCTTTTCGTCACTGTTAAGAAGCAAGGAATAGGTTCCCTCGTCTGCTCCCTTTACCCAGTAGTCGAAGCGTTCAACGGGAGTCATATTTACAAACACCGCAATGGTGTCCTCATCACTCTTACGCATAAAGGAGTACACACTGCTCTGAGCATCGTCAGGATTAAGCCAGCTGAAGCCGTCCCAGGAATCGTCCTTCTGCCAGAAGGCAGGCTCGTCGTTATAGAGTGCAAGAAGCTTTTTGGTAAAGCCGTACAAGCCTCTGTGGGTTTCGTACTGAAGCAGCTTCCATTCTATCTGCTCGTAATAGCGCCATTCCATAAACTGACCTATTTCGGAGCCCATAAACAACAGCTTTTTGCCGGGATGCGCAAACATATATCCTAAATATGCCTTTACAGATGCAAATTTCTGATAATAATCACCGTTCATCTTATCAAGCAGACTCTTTTTGCCGTGAACGCACTCATCGTGTGAAACGGGAAGGATATACTGCTCGTTGAAGGCGTACATCATAGAGAAGGTGAGCTTGTTGTGTATTCCGCCTCTGAAAAGAGGATCGGCTTCCATATACTTTAAGGTATCGTTCATCCAGCCCATATTCCACTTATAGTCAAAGCCTAAGCCGCCTTCGGAGACGGGATGCGTTACCTTGGGATAATTTTGAGATTCTTCGGCAATCATAATTGCACCGGGACGTTCTTCCTTGATAACGGTGTTAAGCTGTTTGAGGAATTCAACTGCGTCCTTATCCTCGCAAACGTTCTGACTGTCGCCTGAGGTAAAGTCAAGGTTAAGCATATGGCTTACTGCATCAACTCTAAGGCCGTCAACGTGGAAATCCTTTAACCAGTAGAGAGCGTTGGAAATAAGGAACTGACGCACCATTTTTGATCCGAAATTGAATTTAAGTGTGCCCCATTCGCTTGTGTCCTGATTCTTTTCGTAAAGATTAGTTCCGTCAAAGGAAACTAAACCGTGGGCATCCTTGGGGAAATGGCCGGGTACCCAGTCAAGAATAACGCCGATGGAGTTCTGGTGCATTACGTCAACAAAATACTTAAACTCCTCGGGTGTGCCGTAACGTGAGGTAGGTGCAAAGTATCCTGTTGCCTGATAGCCCCAGGAGCCGTCATAGGGATGCTCGGCAAGAGGCATAATTTCAACGTGGGTGTAACGGTTTTCCTTTAAGAATTTAACTAAAGCGTCTGCCACGGCGGAATAGGAAAGCATTTTGTTGTCCTGACCGCGCATCCAGGAGCCCATATGCATTTCATAAATTGCCATAGGCGCATTTTTATCCTGAGGAGTGCTATGCTTGATGCACCAGGACAAGTCGTGCCAATGATATGAATCAAAGTAGGTTTTTGATGCGGTTTTGGGACGGCGCTCGGCATATTTTGCCATAGGGTCAGCCTTGTAAACCATTTTGTCGTCAGCAGTCAAAATGCAATACTTATATAATTCGCCCGTTCCGACGCCTTCAATATATATCTCCCAGAAATCCGTTTCGGGAATTCTGGTCATCAACGAGGCATCTATATTCCAATCGTTAAAATCACCAACAACACTTATTCTCTTTGCGTTAGGTGCCCAAACTGAAAAGTAGTAACCGTCCACAAGGCCGGTGCTGTTTACAACGGGACGAGCGCCTAAAATATCAGCAAGATTTCTGTGCGTTCCTTCGCAAGCCAAATATAAGTCGAAATCGCTTATCATTTTGCTTTTAGTAAAATTTTCTTTTCCCATGGTTGATAGCCTCCTGCAAAATATATTTTTGATTATATTACTCA
This sequence comes from Clostridia bacterium, assembly GCA_017502165.1. Taxonomy (GTDB): domain Bacteria; phylum Bacillota; class Clostridia; order Christensenellales; family QALW01; genus UMGS1322. Next base: position 17,638 of record JAFVVO010000009.1, on the reverse strand, counting down.
ATATAATACTATGGTTAATTACATTTTAACAAAATTACGTCCCAATGTCAATATGAGCACAACAAAATATTTTTAATTTGTTCATTATTTTTCAATAAAAAAATGTATATATTACCCACCGCAGTCAAAAATAAACATAGGAGGTGTTAAAAATGAATCTCGGAACTATAAAAGACAAGACCGGCAAAAGCATTTTAAGAAAAAAAGTTATTAAGAAGGCTTTTGCTGCAGCTGCAGTTTGCTGTGTTGCGGTGGTTGCTGTTTCAGCCGCAATTTCTCTTACCAACAAGGCTCCCGATGAGGTACCTTCGTTGGAGGCGCCCAAAACCGATGCAATCGAAGGAAATTCCTCTGCCGACGTTAAAACTCCCGGCAATGAAATTTCAGCCGATAAAACTCCCGCTCCCGACGGAAGCGGTGACGGTCAGGTTTCGGCAAACACGTCGGTTACACAGAAAATGCTTCTGCCCGTTACGGGTGGCAACGTGCTTAAAGGATATGCAGAGGATATGCTCGTTTATTCAAGCACCTTGAAGCACTGGTCCACACACACTGCTCTTGACCTGGCGGCAACTGAAGGCGCCAGCGTGCTTGCCGTGCTTGACGGCACCGTTGCAAAGGTTGAAAACGACGCTTTAATGGGACACACCGTTACTATTTCCCACGGAAACGGCTATGAAACGAAGTATGCGTCCTTAGGTAACGTTGCGGAGGGCATCGAGGAGGGCGCAAAGGTACTGCGCGGTCAGGCAATCGGTGACGTTGGTACTTCTGCTTCAAGCGAGGCTGCCGACGGAGCTCATTTGCATTTTGAGGTATTGTTAAACGGCAAGCCCGTAAATCCTCAGACTTATTTAAGTGATTTCCTTAAATAACAGATTTGATTAGGAAAAATAACGTTTTTGCCTTTGCAAGAACGTTATACATATTTTGTTTATCGGCATTAAAAAAAACGGCACCTGAAAAGTGCCGTTTTAATTATTTTGCGCTATAATATTTTGTTGCAGGCTTTACGTTGTTTGCCCCAAGCAGCTCGCTTACGGTTACAACCTCGTAGCCCTGAGCATAAAGACGCTCCATAATAATGCAGAATGCCTGATAGGAATTTTCATAAATTTCGTGCATCAATATTATTGAACCGTCGGAAACGGTGCTCATAACGTTGTTAACGATGGTATCAACGTTTGCCTGACCTGCTTTTTTATATTTCCAGTCGTTTGAATCCACGTTCCACAAAATTACCGAATAAGGACTTCTTGCAACGCGCGTGCTATTGATTGCACCGCCTATGGGACGCATCATCGTTGGCTTTTTGCCCGTATATCTTTCAATAACCTCAGCAGTTTTTGAAAGCTCGTAATCAAATTCCGCATCGGTGCATTTATTATAGTATTTTGTGTGGGTATAGCCGTGTACCTCTACCTCGCAGCCGTTATCGACCGCGTATTTTATTTCCGCTCCAAGCGCGTCATTTACTCGGTTACCTACCACAAAGAAGGTTACTCCCGTGGAATATTCCTTTGCCTTATCCACTATCTTTCGTGTATATACTGCGTGAGGACCGTCGTCAAAGGTAATTGCTACGTATTTTTTGGTTTTATCGTCACGGTCGGGAGTATAAAAGGGTGTGGGCTTAGGTGTTGGAGTAGCGGGCTTTTTCGTTGCTGTTGACGTTGCAGTTGCAGTCGGCGCCAAGGTTGGCGTGGGTGTAGGCTCGGGCGTGGGCTCCGGAGTCTGCACAACAACGCTTTCGGCAAAGGCAATTTTGCCCGAAAAATTATAATAATTGGTTAATAAGGGCTTGCCGTTGCAGGTAATTGTTATGCTTTCCGCTTCAAAGGTTTTAAGGAACGTATTTGCTAAGCATTGAACGGAATAAACCTGCTTTTGAGCATCGGCGAAGGTAAGATAATCACAGAAATCCTGGCTTAAATCAAGCTGAATTTCTCCATCTTTATTCTCGAATCTGTTAACGCTTATAGCCCCTTGAATAACGTTAAATTCCTTAAGCTGCTTTATTGCTTCCTCAGGCGTAACGCTTTCAACGGTTATGGGAATTGATTTGATATTTTCCCCGTCGGGATAATACACGTTTACGATCTTATTAGTATTACATCCTGCAAAAAGCAAGCAGGGAAGCAATAAAATTATTATGATTTTTCGTATGTTTTCCCAAGCGTTTTTCATCTTAAGTTGCTCCATTAAATTTATTTATTTTAGTATAACATAAATTAAATAAATTGTACATATTTATTTGTCGATTTTTGCAAAATTTCTTTGTTAATTTTTAGAAAAAAGCTTTCCTCGGTTTTCCTCAGACTAAAAAACAATTTATTTCATTTTCTTGTTGCGTTTTTTCGATTTTGTGATACAATATAAACGAAATGGGGATATAGCTCAGTTGGTAGAGCGGTTGCTTCGCATGTAACAGGCCAGCGGTTCGAATCCGCCTATCTCCACCAGAAAAAAGCAAGTCGCAAGACTTGCTTTTTTCTTATCCAAGCCGCAGGCTTGGCATATCATCGCCGCGCGAAGTGCGGTGCATATCATCAAGGGCGGTTTGCCGCCCTTGTATCTCATCACGCTTTAGCGTGCATTTACCTGCGGCTTGATGATATGCAAAACTTCGTTTTGATGATATACCGCAACAAGTTGCGGATGATATACAAGGCTACGCCTTGATTTGTTTGCAAAAGTGTGTTATAATAAACACAGAAAGGCGGTGAACTCCCTATGAAATTTTCTCATTGTGATAACGATGAAAAGCATTTGTCATTACACGATTGTATTGCTGAACGAGCATATTTTGAAAACGGGAAGTTGGGCTTTGAATTTAATGACGGATTTTGGATTTCGCCCGACCACCCCGAAAGCAACCTATCCAATCTTGTAAGAACAGATTTTTCCAAGGTTGAATACACTTTGGAAGATGGTGCGGACTACGACGTTACCATATATATTTTCAAGAAAAATATTTTCATAAAAACAATTCGTATTGAATGGACAATTCAAGAATTGCTAAATAACATCAACAGCGGAAAATACAAATTAGAATTTTTGTATCAATATGTTGATTATAGTTCGAGAATTATTGAGTGTGAGTTAAAACTCGATAAAAAGCCATACCGCATGGAGTGCGTAATAAAGATCTCTGCTCCTGAAGTCAGTTACTATTGGAATAATTTGTGCGAGGACAGACCTTGGTAAATGGAGTTACATAGATTTGTTTGCAAGATTAATGCGCGGTTTTCAAAATCAAGTCGACCTTTTATCACGTTTAAGGCAGAAAAAAGCACACATTTGTCTACTAAGACAATGTGTGCTTTTTTTCAACTAAGTGTTCCGCAAGCGGAACGCTTAGTATCCTTCGGACGTGAATAGAGACTACGTCTCGTGAAGTGCGCTCCGCGCGATAAGATGCGAAACACTTAACTTCACTTTGCGCCATCGGAGTATAACTTCACTTGGGCGTAAGCCCAAACTTCACTGCGATGCCGCAACTTCACTATTGATGATATACAACCTTTACCTTAATCTACTGCCAAGCTTCGCCAAATTTCCCATTACTAATTTATTGACTTATGCTTGAATTTACTCTATAATATTTTCGAGGTGATTTTATGAAAAATAAATCTCTATACCCTAAGAATTTTTGGCCCGTTTTAGTTATTTTCAGTCTTGTGGGTCAGATTGCGTGGGTTGTAGAAAATATGTACCTGAACGTGTTTATTTATAAAATGTTTCAGGCAACTCCCGAGCAGATTTCTTTGATGGTTTCGGCTTCTGCGATTTCGGCAACGGTAACAACCATTTTAATAGGTGCTCTGTCGGATAAAATTGGAAAACGTAAAATATTTATCAGTGCAGGATATATTTTGTGGGGAATTTCCATTATTGCCTTTGCCTTTGTTAGAGTTGACGTTTTAAGTGCCCTCTTCCCCGTTGCTTCGGCCTCGGCAATAGGTGTTTCTCTGGTTATTATTCTTGACTGTGTTATGACATTTTTCGGTTCTTCCGCAAACGACGCCGCATTTAACGCCTGGCTTACCGATTCAACGGAAAATTCAGGCAGAGGCGCCGCCGAAGGCGTTAATGCAACTATGCCTTTAATTGCTATTTTGGCAGTTTTCGGCGGTTTTATGGCTTTCGACTTAAACAAAAGCGAAAGCTGGACGGCTATTTACCTTATAATCGGCATCAGCGTGCTTATTATCGGTGCTTTGGGCATTTTTTTAATCAAAGAGGAGCCTAAAGCCTTATCCGAAAACAACAGCTTCTTCAAGAACTTTTTTTACGGCTTTAAGCCAAGCGTAATTTCTAAAAACCCCTTGCTTTACGTTACGCTGGTAGGCTTTGCGGTATTCGGAATTTCAATACAAATCTTTATGCCCTATCTGATTCTCTATTATAACGTTTCACTTAAGATGGACAATTACGTGCTTATTATGGCTCCTGCAATAATCATTGCTGCCATAGTGACTATTCTATACGGCAAGCTTTACGATTCAAAGGGCTTTATGAAGTCTGTTATCCCCACTCTTATTATGCTCTGCGCAGGATACGTACTTCTTTTCTTCTTCAAATCGGTTGCTCTTGTATTTATCGGTTCACTTTTAATGATGTGCGGTTACCTTCCGGGTGCGGCAGTTTTCGGCGCAATGATTCGTGATTATACCCCCTCAGGCAAGGCAGGAATGTTCCAAGGCCTGCGAATTGTTTGTCAGGTGCTTATCCCCGGAATAATCGGCCCTGCTATCGGCGCAAAGGTGCTGGAAAATGCTGAAATGATTGTTAACGATGACGGAACATCCTCATTTGTACCAAACGAAAACATCTTCCTTGCGGCGCTTATAGTTATTGCTTTCCTTGCGGTTGTACTGATTGCAGAGGGAATACTAATTAAGAAAAACAAAAATAAATAAAAAATTTATAAAAAGAAATGAAAAAAGCAGTCAGTTTTGCTGACCGCTTTTTTGCATATTTATTAAATTCTGTACTGTTCGTTACCTGCGTAAATAAACAATACTATTGCCATAATCAAGGCGCAAACCGTAAAGGTTACCGCTAACGTAAAGCCGAATAAGTTTTTATCTTCGTGCTCACGCTTCTTTTTGTATGCATAAATATACGTAAATATTCCTGAAATCACTGACGTAATAAGACTGCAGGCTGCCAGTATATTTGCATTCAGCGGGTCCTTGGGAAACAGCACCATAGTAACAACTAAATATATTGGTGCAAGACCCGAAATAAAGCCAAAGTTAAGACCTAAAAACATTGCGCTCGCAATAGTCAGTATTTTTTTTAGCATTTGCCTCCCCCCCCTATTACAGCGTTTCGATTTCGGGTGCCGCCGTATTTTCGCCTGTTGAGGCTTCAGCGTTTTCCCCATTGATTACTTCGCCCTCAAGGATTTCTTCTTCATCCTCGTGAGGAGCAATGGCGATTGCAACTACCTTAACATCATCTCCGACACGCATTACGCGGACGCCCTGAGTGGATCTGCCCATGGTGCGTACCTGGTTGATTTGTGTGCGGATAATAGTGCCGTCACTGGTAATAAGCATTACGTCTTCTTCTCCGGTTACTGCCGCCATATCAACGATATTACCGGTGTTTCCGCTTAAGGCGTGAGTGATAATGCCCTTGCAATTTCTGCCGGTTACTCGGTATTCGTCAACGTTGGTGCGTTTTCCGAAGCCGTTTTCGGTAATGGTAAGAATGTCGCAGGAATCCTTGATTACTGCCATATTTACAACGTAATCGCCGTCGGCAAGGTTAATTGCCGTAACGCCCATAGTTGCTCTGCCCATATTACGAACAAGCTTTTCTTCAAAGCGGATTGCCTTACCGCCTGCAGTGGCAAGAAGAATATCGTTTTCACCGCTTGAAAGTGCAACGTTAACAAGCTCGTCATCATCACGGAGAACGATAGCTATAAGGCCGTTTTTGCGGATATTATATTCAGAGAGAGATGTCTTTTTAATGAAGCCCTGACGAGTTGCCATAACGAGATTCATATTCTCTCTGCTTTCTTCTCCTTCAGGTAAGGTAATAACGGTTGTTACCTTTTCACCGCCTTCAAGGTTAAGCAGGTTAACTATTGCGCTTCCCTTTGCAGTTCTGCTTGCTTCGGGAATCTGATAGCAACGGAGCTGGAACACTCTTCCGCGAGTTGTAAAGAAGAGAATATCCGTATGGGTGTTTGCTACCATTACGCGCTCAACGAAATCTTCATCGCGGGTAGTAATAGCGGTAATACCCTTTCCGCCTCTGTTCTGTGTTCTGTACGTATCGGCAGGAACACGCTTGATGTATCCAAAATGCGTCATGGTAACAACCATATCTTCCTGCTGAATAAGTGATTCATAATCAATTTCATCGGAGCTTGCGGTAATTTCGGTACGGCGCTCGTCACCGTATTTATCCTTGATTACAAGAAGCTCTTCCTTGATAATATCAAGCACAAGCTGAGGTGAAGCAAGCACGGAACGGAAATATTCAATACTCTTTTGTAATTCTTCAAATTCCTGCTGAAGCTTTTCCTTTTCAAGACCTGTTAAGCGCTGAAGACGCATATCAAGAATGCTCTTTGCCTGCTCTAAGCTGAAATCAAGCTCTTCCATAAGGCGAGTTCTTGCAATTTCAGTGGTCTGGCTTGAACGGATAAGTGCAATAACGGTATCAATAATATCAAGAGCACGAAGGAAGCCTTCTACCAAATGTGCTCTTGCAAGAGCTTTGTCAAGGTCGTATTTCGTTCTTCTGGTTACAACTTCTTTCTGATGCTCAAGGTAATAATAAAGCATTTCCTTAAGGTTAAGCACGCGAGGCTCACCGTCAACAAGTGCAAGCATAATGGCGCCAAAGGAATCCTGAAGCTGAGTATGCTTATAGAGGAAGTTAAGAATAACCTGAGGATTAACGTCCTTTTTAAGCTCAAGAACAATACGCATACCCTCTTTGTTGGATTCGTCGCGCATATCGCTTAAGCCTTCAAACTGCTTATCCTTATAAAGCTCGGCAATACGCTCAATAAGCTTTGCTTTGTTTACCTGATAAGGAATTTCAGTAATAACGATTCTCTGTCTGTCAGCGGTAATCTGCTCGATTTCGTGTTTAGCACGAATAACGATTCTGCCTCTGCCGGTTAAATAGGTATCTCTGATACCCGAAATACCCATAATCTGCGCGGCTGTGGGGAAATCAGGACCCTTGATATGCTCCATAAGCTCTTCGATGGAAATATCGGCATTTTCAATCAATGCTACAACGCCGTCGATAACCTCGTTAAGATTGTGGGGAGGAATGTTTGTTGCCATACCAACCGCAATACCGTCGGAGCCGTTAACCATAAGGTTAGGGAATCTTGCAGGTAAAACACGTGGCTGCATTTCAGTTTCGTCAAAGTTAGGATAGAAATCAACCGTTTCCTTATCAATATCCGCCAAAAGCTCTCCTGCTATTTTGGAAAGCTTTGCTTCGGTGTATCGTGATGCTGCGGCAGGGTCGCCGTCAACGGTACCGAAGTTACCTTGTCCGCTGGCAAGAGTGTAGCGGATTGAGAAGGGCTGTGCAAGACGAACGAGCGCATCGTAAATAGAAGAGTCACCGTGGGGATGGTATTTACCCATAACGTCACCAACGATACGGGCGCTCTTTCTTGTGGGCTTATCGAAGGTATAGCCGTTTTCGTACATTGAATAAAGTATTCTTCTGTGTACGGGCTTTAAGCCGTCGCGCACGTCAGGCAATGCACGGCTGATGTTAACCGCCATGGCGTAGGATATAAAGGATTTTTTAACTTCCGATTCAATATCAATATCTATTATTCTGTTATTATCTTCCATATTATCTCACCGCCTTAAATATCAAGTTCTTCGTCGCTTACCAAGCGAGCGTTTTCTTCAATGAACTGACGTCTCGGTTCAACCTCGTCACCCATTAAAATGGTGAATATCTGGTCAGCCGCAATGGCGTCTTTCATGGTAATTCTCTTAAGTATTCGTGTTTCGGGATTCATAGTGGTTTCATAAAGCTGTTCGCTGTTCATTTCATCAAGACCTTTATATCGGGCAACCTCATAGTTCTGCCTATTAATAGAATCAAGGAACTGGTTAAGTTCTTCGTCTGAATAGCAATATTTAACCTGCTTTGTTCTGGTCATTGTGACCTTGAAAAGCGGAGGCTGTGCCGCATAAACGTAACCGCCTGAAATAAGCTGCGGCATGTGACGGAAGAAGAACGTAAGCAAAAGCGTACGGATATGAGAGCCGTCAACGTCAGCATCGGTCATACAAATAATCTTATGATAACGAAGCTTGCTTTCATCAAATTCCACGTCAATACCTGCGCCGAAGGCAGTAATCATTGAGCGGATTTCGTTGTTCTGAAGCATCTTATCAAGACGAGTCTTTTCAACGTTAAGTATTTTGCCTCTAAGAGGAAGAATTGCCTGAGTTTTTCTGTCTCTTCCTTCCTTGGCGCTTCCGCCTGCAGAGTCACCCTCAACGATAAAGATTTCGCATTTTGTGGGGTCTTTTTCTGAGCAGTCAGCCATCTTGCCGGGAAGAGCAAAGCTATCAAGAGCAGTTTTTCTGCGTGTAAGCTCACGAGCTTTTCTTGCGGCCTCACGGGCTCTGTTTGCCATAAGGCATTTATCAATAATACCCTTTGCAACGGGGGGATTTTCTTCTAAGAAGGCTTCCAACTTTTCTAAAACGATAGCTTCGGTAATAGGACGGATTTCACTGTTACCAAGCTTTGTTTTGGTCTGACCTTCAAACTGAGGCTCCTCAAGCTTAACGCTTATAACCGCCGTAAGACCTTCTCTGACGTCTTCACCCGAAAGATTAGGCTCACTATCCTTTAAGAGCTTGTATTTTCTTGCATACTCGTTTATTGCCTTTGTTAAAGCGTTCCTGAAGCCCGTTAAGTGCGTGCCACCTTCGTGAGTCTGAATATTATTTGCGAAGGTGTAAACCAACTCGTTATAACCGTCGTTATACTGCATAGCAACCTCAACGGTAGAGGTGCCTTTTTTGCCTTCAAAATAAAGGGGCTTTTCTAAAAGAAGAGTTTTATTCTTGTTTAAGAATTCAACAAATTCAATGATACCGCCTTCATAGTGGAAGCTTTCAAACGCCTGATGACCCTCGCGCTTGTCCTCAATGGTGATGCGTACTCCCTTATTTAAGAAGGCAAGCTCGCGCAAGCGTTTTTTAAGGTTATCGTATTCAAAAACGGTGGTTTCAAAAACCTCGGGGTCGGGCCAGAAGCGCACGCAGGTTCCCGTTGTTTCGGTTTGACCGATAACCGTAAGTTCATCTGCCGCGTCACCACGATTATAATGCTGAACGTGCACCTTACCGGCTCTGCAAACTTCAACTTCAAGTTTGGTTGCAAGGGCGTTAACTACGGAAAGACCTACGCCGTGAAGACCGCCCGAAACCTTGTATCCTCCACCGCCGAACTTACCGCCGGCGTGAAGCACCGTAAGGGCAACCTCTACTGCAGGCTTGCCGTATTTTTCGTGAATATCTACGGGAATACCGCGTCCGTTATCGCGAACAGAGCAGGAGCCGTCCTCGTGAATGGTTACCGTGATATTATCGCAGTAGCCGGCCAAGGCTTCGTCGATAGAGTTATCTACAAGCTCCTGAACAAGATGGTGAAGACCTCTCTCATCGGTTGAGCCTATGTACATACCGGGTCTGCGGCGTACGGCTTCAAGACCTTCTAAAACCTGTATTTGCGACGCATTATAATTATTTTCCGTCATAGCTTTTTCCTTTCTTACCTGACGTGCAGGCGGTGAGCCCAAGCCGAGTTCACCCTTCTATTATATATAATAATATATTTATATATAATATAACACACGCGCGCGCGTTTGTAAAGAAATTTTTTTAATTTTTTAACGGTTTTATCCATATTTTACGTTTATTTTTTATTATTAGCAAAAAAAGCAAAAACCGATACCTGAAATTCAAGTATCGGTTAAATTTATTAAAAGTCTTTTTTCGTGCAATTATTCTCTGTTTTCAGTTTTCGCAAGCGGATAAAAAGCCGATTGACGAGCCTGTGCAGCATTGATTTCTTCCGACACGCCAACGCTCGTCAGGAATACTTCTGACACAGCTTCTTTCTCCGTATACGCTTCCTTGCAAGGCACTTGAGCAGCATGCTCTGCCCCAGCCGTTTCCGCTGTAAGTTGACCAACCGCTATTGCCTCTGCAGGAAGTTGACCAACCGCTATTGCCTCTGCAGGAGGTTGACCAACCGTTACCGCTTCTGCTTAACCATTTGCTATTGTTTCCGCCTGAAAACGCGTTTGCTCTACCGCAACAAGTCATATTCTTCACTCCCTTTTGCCGAAATAAATATTCGGCTATTTTATTTTATGCGCAAAAATAAAAAAAGGTGCGGCAGGGATTTATTCAGCCGAATGGTTTATTCTTAAGGGATAATTTGCCAAAATTTTCACCATAAACGAATTTTCATAGTGTTTTAAGGCCATTTAACCGTTTCAACTGTCAGCAACCTTAAAAAATTTGCTCCTTGCCTTTTTACGCCCTTATTTCGCTTTTAGGGGTGTTGAAGTTATGAACAAAGCAAAAAAGAGAGAACTGCACAAGCATTCTCTCCTTATCTGTTTTAATGAAAGTTTACAAAAGTATTTTTCCAAATAACAATGCTCCTACTCCCACTCCAGAAGACCGATTTCTTCCATATATGCGTCGTGGTATTCGATGTAGAGCTCAAGCATTTCGGCTACGGAGTCGCTGTCAAGCTCGGGCTTGGCATTGGAAATTCTGTCGATTATAAAATCGAAGGCATCGTCCTCGTCGTAGTAGGCGTCGGTAAATTCTCCGTCCTTGATAACGCCCGATTTTACCATAAAATCCACGTCGTAGGTAAGGGCGAGGTTAAATACCTCTTTAGCAAGTGCCATATCTGCCTTTTCGTTATCAGCAGAAAGCTTTTCAAGCATAGCGTTTAATGCTTCATCATTAAATCCCGTCATTTTCTATTATCTCCTTAAATTCTTCTAAAGTGTTTTCAAAAACCTTCATCGCAGAAATAAGCGCATCAGGCTTTGTAAGGTCAACGCCTGCAATTTTTAATAATTCCACGGGGAAATCGCTTCCGCCGGAGGATAAGAACTGCATATATTTATCTACCGCAGGCTTGCCCTCGGTTAAAATTTTATCAGCGATTGCCACGGCTGAAGAAAAGCCCGTAGCGTACTGATAAACGTAGAAGCAACGGTAGAAATGAGGTATTCTCGACCATTCCGTTTCGATATAGGCGTCGGTTTCAACGCCATTGCCGTAGTAGAGACGGTTAAGGTCACCGTAAAGCTCGTTAAGTCTTTTAACAGTTAAGCCTTCCCCCGCTTCCGCTTCAGCGTGAGTTTTCATTTCAAATTCCGCAAACATAGTCTGGCGGAATACGGTGGTACGGAACTGCTCAAGCAAGTGGTTGAGCAAATATGCCTTGGTCCTTTTATCAGGTGAATTTTTAAGCAAATACTTAAGCAAAAGCACCTCGTTAACGGTAGAGGCTACCTCTGCTACAAAAATTCTGTACTGAGCCTTTTCGTAGGGAAGCGCCCTATCGGAGAAGAAGGTGTGCATAGAGTGTCCCGCTTCGTGAACGAGAGTAAACACGTCGTCCAATTTCTCCTGATAATTAAGCAACATATAGGGATGAACGCCGTAGGCTCCCCAGGAATATGCACCGCTTGTTTTGCCTTTAGTTTCGTAAACGTCTATCCAGTTTTCGTTAATGGCTCTGTCTAAAAGCGAAATATACTCTTCCCCTAAAGGTGCAAGGGCCTTTTTGGCAAGCGCTATACCTTCTTCGTAGGAATATTTTTCTTCCTCTGCTTCAACTATGGGAACGTACATATCGTACATTTTAAGGTCGTCGATTCCAAGCAATTTCTTGCGAAGAGCAACGTATTCGTACATTGTGGGCAGGGCGGAATGTACTGCATCAAGAAGCCCCGTATAAACGCTTTGAGGAATGTTTCCCGAAAACAGTTCGCCTTCAAGCACGCTGTCAAATTTTCTTGCACGAGCATAGAAAACGTCCTTCTTGACGCTTGAGGCGTAAAGTGACGCAAGGGTATTTATACAGTCAATATGTGCCTGATACATTGATTCATAAGCCTGACGGCGCAGATTTCTGTTTTTATCGCGCAAAAACAAGCCGTATCTGCCGTGGGAAAGCTCTTCTTCCTTGCCGTCATCGGTGATGATTGGCTTAAATTTCATATCAACGTCATCAAGCATAGTGAAAATGGTATCGTAGGAATTTGCCATTTCACCCGAAAGAGCCAGCAGACGCTCTTCTCCTTCAGAAAGCACGTGGCTTTTATTGCGCACGATTTCCTTTAAGAAGATAGAGTTATCTTCAAACTGCTTTTCTTCTGCCCAGGAAAGCAAAACCCCGTCGTCTATTTTATTAAGCTCGGGAGTAACGAAGGCGGTTTCAGTTTCAAGCTGAATTAAAAGTCCGTAGGCTTTATCGCACATTGAAACGTATTTATCGTCTCTGTTATCCTCGTCACGCTTCATTTTTGAATAAACGAATAACTTTTCTGCAGAAAGGGAAATTTCGTGTTCAAGCGCAAACAATTTCTTCAGTTCCGCTTTGTCGCTCAGCTTGCCCTTAAACTGACCTAATAGAGAAATTTTTGATTTTATTTCATCAAAAAGCTTCTCACAGTTTTCGTCACCGTCAATAATATGGTTAAGGTTCCATTTGAACTTGTCATCAAGTTCTTTTCGTGTTTTAACTTCGCTCATAATTGCTTCTCCGTTTTTGATTAAATAATACACGTATTATGGAAATATTATACAACAAAATGCTCTTTACCGCAATAACGAAAATAAAAAAAGGACGGAAACTCGTCCTTTCGTATTAAAGTCCAAAAATCACAACTGCAATAGCAAAGAACACCATAACGCTCACTGCGTCAACAATTGTGGTGATCAAGGGTGACGCCATAATTGCAGGGTCAAGCTTGCAGGCCTTTGCCGCCATGGGAAGTGCGCAACCGAGGCTCTGGGCAAGGCAGGTGGTAAAAAGCAGAGCAAGCCCCGTAGTTAAAGCAAGACGCATAGTATCAGGTCCTATGCCCTGAATTACTATTACCATAACGGTATTAACTATTGCAAGCACCACGCCTACCAATAGAGCAATTCTTATTTCTTTCCAAAGTGCCTTGAAAATGTCCTTGGGACGCATTTCGTCAATCGCCATTGCGCGAATAACCATAGTTGATGCCTGGGCGCCACAGTTACCGCCCGTTCCCATAAGCATGGGAAGGCAAGCAATCAGCATAGGCACCGCCGCAAAGGCTTCTTCGTAGAACGTGATAATTGCGCCCGTTACCGTTGCGGAAAGCAACAGTACGATAAGCCAGACAATTCGGCTTGATGCGTGAGCAAAAACGCCCGTTTTGAAGTAGGTTTGCTCAATGGGCACAACTGCCGCCATTTTTGAGAAGTCTTCGGTGGTCTCTTCGCGGATAACGTCAATAGCGTCGTCAACCGTAATAATACCAACAAGGCGGGTTTCCTTATCTACAACGGGGAAAGCAAGGAAATCGTAGTGGGCAAAAAGCTTTGCCGCCTCTTCCCTATCCATTGAGGTTTCAACAAACACCACGTTAGGCTCCATAACGTCACCAACGAGAGCATCTTTCTTTGATAAAAGCAGCTGACGCACCGTTGCAACGCCCGAAAGTGTTCTGTCCTTTTCAACGACATAGCAGGTGTAAACCGTTTCACTGTCAAGGCCCACCTTACGAATATACGCAAACGCTTCTTCTACGGTCATTTCTCTGCGAAGAGCAATGTATTCGGGAGTCATAATGCTTCCCGCGCTATCTGAAGGGTAAGACAAAATACTGTTAATGTCTGCACGCATTTCAGCAGAGCAGTTCTGAATAATTCTGCGCACTACGTTTGCAGGCATTTCCTCAATAATATCTACCGTATCGTCAACAAACAGTTCTGCAAGCATTTGCTTTAATTCGTTATCGTTAAAGCCCTGAATAAAATGCTCCTGCATTTCGCTGTCCATTTCAACAAAAACCTCTGCAGCGATGTTTTTGGGCAAAAGCCTGAACAGAATGCTCTTCTGCCTTGTATCAAGCTCCTCATTCTCAATAATTTCCGCTATATCCACCGGATGAAGAAGCGCAAAATACGCGCTTATCTGTGCCGGCTTCTTTTCCTCGAGCATAATCAAAACCTGCTCGATTGCATTTTCAATTTCTTCAATGCTCATAGTGTTACCTCCTTATTTTTTATTTTGGTCGATAACACTGTTTCCCGACAAAAGCAACTAAGCGTAAAAAAATACCCACTCACAATCAAATGCATTAATGTGCATTTATGCAAACGGGCATTGTTTCACGCTCAAAGTCCAAAAATATATGCTTTAATTACAAAACGTAATGAAAGAATATACTTTTACAACTTCGCACGGGAACAGTGCCTTTACTACTGCCTTCTTCCATTACGTTCACCCCTTTATTTTTTGATACCTATATTCTACACTCTCAAATGAATTTGTCAAGAATTTTTTACTTGGTAAAAAGGCCCAAGCAAATTATTTGCTCGGGCCTTTTGTTATACAGTTCTGTAAAGGTGCATATAAATGTATGCCGTTTTATTTTCCTTAGTAAAGGTTGTTCGATACGCACCCACGTCTAATTCAGTCTCGTCACCGCTGAGCGGAACGTAAACCACACTGTTGGTTGCTTCATCTACTGTGGATTTTTCAATTTTTGCATCACTTATATCTCCGTAAACGTAAGCTTCCGCTTCCATAAGATCATAAAGCTCTGCGTAGGTTAACGGCTTAGTAATATCCGTTTCCACAAATACATTGTCGCCGTTTTCAAAGGTAATTAACAGTTCACCGTTTGCGCCCTTGGTAATGTTTTCGCCTTCCGAAGAGGACACAAGGCCAAACTTAACGGGAATAAAGTCTGTGCATCGTATTCCGTCTGCAGTAGCAATATATGCCACTAACGTATATTCACCCGATTCAAGTGAACCAAAGTCCATAGTTCCGGTGGTTGCTTTTACGCTAAAGCTTTCACCTGCCGAAAACGTGGTAGTATTCAACTCTTCCATCATCTCAACGTGAGAAAGATTGCCGTTTTTATCTGCAAGGGCATATTCGATTACGTATTGTTCATTTTCAACAAATAGGGTCGTATCCGCAACAGAAAGAGAATATTCTTCCGTTATCATAACGGTATAATTTTCATACGTTGCAAAAGCTTCTGCATTAGCCGTAACAGGTGCAAAGTTGATGTTAAGTGTCAACGCTCTGGTATCACGTGCATCGATTACTTCGGCATTTTTTATCGCGTCAAGCTTCTTTGCAAAATCAGTTAAAAGCTCTTTTTCGACTAAAGTAGCTTTTTTCATACCCTCCGTACCTTTTACAGAGTTACCTTGCCAACGATAGTTTTTAATCAGCTTTTCTGCTTCTGAATATGCAGCATCAACGCCGCTGATGACGGTATTAAGGTCTCTACGGCACTTAAGTCCCCAATCGGAAATAAGCTGCTTAAGAATTTCGGCCTCATTTGCACGGCTTTCTCCTCGGGCAGAAATCTCCACGCTTGCTTCAATTCCGTATGCCGACTCCATTGACACTATGTTCGTTATTTGAACCTTACCGTTTAAAAGCTCCTGCTCGTTTGCAATTTTTCTGCCGTCGGCAAGAGCAAGAACACCGTTATCAACATAGGAATATCCTTCAAAGCCGTTAAGTGAAATAGTGAATCTTGTATGGTCTTCTTCCCTATAAACGCCTAAAATATCTGTTTTACGGTCCTGGCTTATCATCATAACGCTTCTGACGCTTTCAGTTACGGGGTCATAGTCAGCGTTACTGCAGATTGTTTCCGTAAGCATAAGCGCGCTGACGTTGAAATGCGTAGGCATCTCGCCCACAACGTAGGCCTGCCAGTATCCTCGGGAATGGTCTGCCATAAAATACAGATTGCCCGAATCTTCCTGCAAAAATCTTTCGGTCATTTCATACCGAACACCGGGTATGTACTTGAAGCGGCTTTCTGCTATATCGTTGGAAATATATAACTCATAAACGTCTCTGCCCAGCTCGTCTTTGTAGCGGGTACAGATATCAAGCTGTTGGTCGGTTTGCGAAAACAAGGTTTCGGAGTTTTCTTCTACGGTAAGATAATATTTGGTGTCTCCATCCTTAACCCATTTATCTACCACACGAACGTGCTTCTTGACGTCATCAATAAGCTTACCGCCGTTATTAGCCATACTGATAATAACGCCCGTTATGTTTTCAAGATATCCGTAAGAATTGCTTATTTCCTTTAAGCTGTTTGCGTTTGCCTTTGTCAGAAAGCTTATACCGTACCCCAAGGCCTGAGGTGAAACACCTGCACTTGAGACGTATTTTGCAAAATTTTCCTCTGCCTTTAAGGCAAGATTTGAAAAGGTCTCCTTGCCGGAAGAAAAAATATCGTTTTTATTTTTAAGCATTTCGGCATTAAGGCGTTGATTTGCCAGCAGCAATTTGGCTCCCTCTGTTCCCGTAACGGGCGTACCAAACAAGCTACACCCAACGAAAGAAGCACAAAGCATTAAAATAAAAATGAAGGAACTTACTTTTTTCATATGTATTCTCCTCGAATAAGATTTTCACTTATATTTTACAATGCCCAAGCGTACTATGTCGCCTGAGCATTTTTTGATTAGTTACAGAAAAAGTGCAGTAAACGCGCGATTCTTTCACTGCGGTTTATTGTATATTGATCAATTAAATTGTATTCTTACCAAACTCCTATGTTCCATCACAGAAAAGCAAAAAACAGACTAAGCGTAAAAATACAAATTCATTTCATAGTTTAGTTCTTTACCAATAAAGGTCTTTCATTTTATATATTTGTTTTTTATAGTATTTTTTTATGAGTTTTGTTGTCTTATCACTTTTGGGTATTACCCCGTGACAAAAAAATGGTAGTTTCTCCTTTGGGTCATAAGAGATTTGATAATGTGGCAATTCGTAAAGAGTATAACTTTTTCTACTCCAACTCCCTCCCAATGAAATGCGCATAATTTTATCCCAACTTATTCTCTCTTTTATCCCAAAATTATAAACAATTTCCAATTGCTCGTTAGAAAAAACAAAATACAAAGGCGATATTATAAACCAAAATGCAAAGGATAAAGAAACTATTGCGGGGAGAACGCTTGAACCTATCCCTATGTCCTTATCTATCGCAAAAATTACAGCCGCCAGAAGAAATCCAAAGGAAACGCCTCCTATAAAAATCAGATGAGTGTTAAAAGCACGATACTTTTGGTCCATTCATAATTCCTCCTTGTTTAGTTATTATAACATACGGAAAGCACCGTCGCAACACAATTATAAAAAAAGATATTTTCACTCAATCGCAAAAAAACGAAATTTACGCTTCGCGCCTTCTTAAGCTTCAAGTCCTGTTAACTTCATTGATAGCAAAAGACGAGTCTTATTGACTCGTCATTTGTTATGGTGCGGATAACAGGACTTGAACCTGCACGCGCGGGCAATAGATCCTAAGTCTATCGTGTCTGCCAATTCC
>JAFVVO010000008.1 GCA_017502165.1 Clostridia bacterium | reverse complement strand
GTTGAAAACAGCGATTATATTGTATGTTATGTCTACAGAGATCACGGCGGAGCCTTTGAAGCAGTAAAATATGCCCAAAGGTTGAACAAAGAAATTATAAACGTTTATCAAAAAACCGAAGAAATACCGTTTGAAAAAATAAAAAGGGATTTGTTATCGTAACAAGACTATTCTATTAAATAACAAATTACGGGACGTCGAAGGCGCCGTCCCCTACGATATAAAACATACAAATCCGACAAACAAACATATTTCGGCAGGAGTAAACCCCTGCCCTACAATTTATAATATAGTAATTCGTTTAATAAAAGTTTTTGGACGGTCGGGGACGCGGTCCCTGCAAATGTAATAAACTAACATATAATATCTATGGCAACGTTGTTTATTAACGTCGGGGTCCAGGGGTGAAACCCCTTGGTCGTTTCAAGGAGAGTTAAGGGAAATCGAAATCCCCCACGTTTTGCTACTTTTAGCATAAAAGTAGGCTAAGCAAAAACAAATTAAGAAATTTTTAACACACAAAAAAACGGGACGTCGAGGGCGCCGTCCCCTACGGTATAAAAACCCGACATATAATATCCGTGCCGAAGGCACAAAAAAGCCGTGCGTTATTGCACGGTTTTTTCGTACGCTATTCTTTCGTCACCGTTGGCAAGATAAATAATTCCGCATTTTGTAAAGCCGTGTTTTGCAAGCACGCTTTGCATAACAACGTTGTCTTGGTGGGTGTCTATTCTAAGGTGATTGGTTTTTGTTAAACAAAAATCAAGCAACGCGGAAAACACTCCTTTAACCTTTCCGCCGGAGGCAACTCGGTGAATTACGCCGTATTCCTCATCATTTTGCCAGGCTCCGCGGATAATCTTGTAGGTTGGCTCAATGCCAACGTAAAACATAAAGGCACCTACGATTTCACCGCCTGAATTAACCGTATAAAGACGGTTGTTGCGCACGTCTTCAAGGAGCGTTTCCTTTTCAGGATAGGTTTTTCCCCATTGATTCGGGTTGCCCGTTTGCGCCATAAAGCCTCTTGCGAAGGCGTAAACCGACATAATTTCGTCTATCTGCTCCTCTTTTGCCAAGGAAATATTTAACTTTTCCATTTTTACTCCTTTTTTAAGGTTTATTCCACCTCAATCAAGCCGTGCACGTTAGTTGCAATAAGGTTTTTTTCGCCATTTTCAAGCTTGTATAAATCCAAGGTTTCATCGTCATTTTCCTTCAAGTAGAAAATCACGTCCATATTTCCAGCGGTTATGGGAGATTCCATATACCGTGCAGAAACGTTTTCATCTATAGTAATGATTTGCCCGTCTTTAACAAGTTTTAACGTGCCCGTCTGGTCAACTGTGGTGTCCCCCGTTTTAACGGAAGTAAAATACAGACACTCTTTTGCGGAATTAGACAAAACGCTCATTGACGAATAAGTTTGGCTTGAGGGCGAATATTCCACACCGCAATCATCAGTCAGCTTTGTAGCGTTTAAGGTAGAATCCGCAACAAAAAGCTCCGCAATGCCCGACTGGGCATTTTTAACGAAGGTTACCGAATGGGTGTGCTCGTAATACGTTAAAGAATCCACGTTACCTGAAGCAATTCTTTGGGTATCCAGACCATTTTTATTCCAGGAAACGTAATACACTCCGCCGTCACGGGCAGTTGCGCCGTAGGTTAAAAGGTATCCGCTTTTCTTCTGACTGTTAATGGCAATATTATAAAGAGCATCTTCGGTAGTGTTTTTAATCAGACGGGTTGCTTTACCTGATATTTCACCGTAATAAATTGAGTAATATTCGTTTTCAGAATCCGTAAGAACGCTGTAAAGCAAGCCTTTTGATGAATCGGTTACTCCGTCAATATTAAAGAAGCTGACGCCTCTTGCAATTTCCTTGGTTTTTAAGGTTTCGAGGTCAACCGCCGTTAAAACACCTTGTTTTAATTCCGTATCGTAATCGTGAAGCAGATACACAATGCTTTTATCGGGTGTTACCGCAGAAAAATACACTCTTTCAAAGGTTTTTTCCCGCTTCATATTTTTAGCAAAAAGACGGTAATAATAGTATTCGTCGTCCTCGGAGCTTCCCGTAATTATAGTTGAAGCGTCGTCGTTAACCCACATAACCGGATAGGTGCTCTGGCTTAAAAGCGTTTTTTCTCCAAGCAAATCATATTTAAGCAAAATATAATTGGTTTTGGGATACACGTTTTCCTTTTGCGCTAAAACAAAGGTGCCGTCCTGAGAAAACCGCAGGGTGCTTGCAACAACGTCACTGTCAAGGGGAACAGTCTTTTCACCGTTCCACAAAAACAGAAGACCTTTTGTTGCATCTTTATCCGTTGAGGTTACGAAGGCAACGTTATTTAAGCCTTCAGCGGTGCGCCAGGCAATAACGTTTTGCGCAATAAGCTGTGTTTCGCTTCCGTCAAACAGATACAAGGCGCGGTTCGAGGTGTAAAGCACCTTTCCGTTTGAAGCGTCTATGGCATAGTCAGCAGTATAAATAGGGTCTTCCGCATCCTTAGAATACACCATTTCCGCAACCAATTTGCTTTGACCGTCCTTATAAAAATAAAGGTTACCGTCCTTTAAGTAGGGCACAAAGGAAATTTTATCCGCTATTTTATTGGCTATTTTGTGCTCTCCCGTGCTTTTTGGTGAAAAATTCAGGGCGTAGTTAAGCCCGAATATTCCTGCTGCAAGCAAGCAAACGGTTACAACGCCCCCGAGAAAGAACAAGAAAGGCTTAAGCCTTTTATTCATTTTCTTCTTCACTTTCCTCTTTATTTTCGTCCTGCTCAGCCGCGGAAGCTTCCTCTTCGGACGCTTCTGCTTCCTTATCTTCATCGTCAGGATCGGTTTTAATGCAACGGGTTTCGGTTTCTTCCTCTGTTTCCTCCTGCTCGTTGCTCATAATACCCATTTCCTTGCAAAGCTCGCCTAAATCAGCGCCTGCGCCCTTGGCAATTTCTTCCTCAAGGTTTTCGCCCTCTTTAAGAGAAGGCAGAGAAGCTCCCTCAAGGCTTTCGAGGCGGGAATCTGCCCAAGTGCAAAGTTTGCCGAACTGAGAATCAATATCATCCAGCATATTTTTAGCTTCTGCGCGCATCTTTTCTAAGTTTGCGGCGGCAGAGCGCATACCCTGCACCCATTCATCGTGCAATTTTTGGCAAGCCGCGTCACTTTCATCGGCACGCTTACGGTAATCCTCTTCGATTTCCTTTGCGCGCTTTGTAGCATCAAGCATAACGGAAGCAATTACGCCTTCCTTTTCCTTGCACTTGTTGTTTTCCTCGCGCAAAACGGAATTTTCCTCCTCCAACGCCTTAAGCTTGGTTTCAAGAGAGGAAATCTTTTCTTCGTAGGCGGCCTTTATGCTTGCAATATAAGCGTCCGCTTCCTTTTTTCTGTATTTGCCGAAATGTGATTTCAAATTCATTGTTTTACTCCTTTTTGAGCTTCTTCCAGCAAGCTCTGTTTTAAGTCGTACAATTTCTGTGAAAGGTCAACCTTGTAAACGTGGGGACGGGTCAATCTCTTGTATTCGTCCCAGAAGGTGTCCATCTGCTGAAAATGATATTTCTGTATCTCCTTTAAGGCAGGTGACTGATAAACCTTTTTACCGTCAATGAAGATAGGCTTAAGCAAGGGCTTTGCGGTGTAATCCTCTAAGGTTAACTTTTTCCAGGTGTGAACAGGATCGAAAATAGTCAAAGGCTGGCTTTCGTCGATAACCTCTTCGTCTAAAGTTATAAGGTCTGCTATTGCCTTGTTATCCTTGTTTGAATAAAGTCTGTAAACCTGCTTATATCCGGGGTTAGTTACTTTTACGGGGTTTTCGCTTACCTTGATTTTGGGAATCATCTGTCCGTCAACAATTTCTGCCGCCAGCTTGTAAACGCCGCCTAAGGCAGGCATATCGTCACTCGTAATAAGCTTAGTGCCTACGCCGTAAACGTCAATGCAGGCTCCCTGCATTTTAAGATCCCAGATAACCTGCTCGTCCAAATCGCCCGAAGCAAAAATCTTTGCGTTTTCAAAGCCTGCCTCGTTGAGCATCTTTCTTGCGCATTTACTTAAGTATGCCAAGTCGCCCGAATCAAGACGGATACCTCTCGGCTCGTGTCCCTTTGCCCGAAGCTCCTTGAACACTTGTATTGCATTGGGAACACCGCTTTTAAGGGTGTTATAGGTATCAACCAACAGCAAACAGCCGTCGGGATACATATCTGCATAGGCACGGAATGCCGTTATCTCGTCAGGGAAGGACATTACCCAGGAATGTGCGTGGGTACCGCTTACCGCAACGTCGAAAAGCTGACCCGTAAGCACGTTACTCGTGCCTGCGCAACCGCCGATTATAGCGGCACGGGCGCCGTAAATACCTGCGTCGGGGCCTTGGGCGCGGCGCAGACCAAATTCGTGTACTGCTCCCCCTGCGGCTGCAGTTACAACCTTACTTGCCTTGGTGGCAATAAGAGTCTGATGGTTGATAATATTAAGAAGTGCCGTTTCCATAAGCTGAGCTTCCATAATGGGCGCTTTAACTCTGATTAAAGGCTCACGGGGAAATACGGGTGTGCCTTCTTCAACGGCATAAACTTCACCGGTAAACTTAAAATTGCGAAGATACTCAATAAACTTTTCGTCGAAAATATTAAGGGATTCAAGATATGCAATATCGTCATCATTAAAATGAAGATTCTCGATATATTCTATAGCCTGTTCCAAGCCTGCCATAACTGCGTAAACGCTGTTGTTGAGCAGAGGGCGGAAGAACAAATCAAATACCGCCACGTTATTTTGCATATTGTGTTTCAAGTAACCGTTCATCATTGTAAGCTGATAAAGGTCGGTCATCATAGTCAGATTACGCATTGTTTTTTCTCCTAAAATTAAAGGTTTATTTCGTCTTATTCCTGACGGTTTTATTTTTCGTCATTAGAAGCGTCCTCAGCGTTTTCCTTGTTTGCCTCATCAGGCGCTTCTGCTTTTTCTTCTGCCGATGCTTCTGCCTCATTAGGCGCTTCTGCTTTTTCTTCTGCCGATGCCTCTGCCTCATTAGGCGCGTTCTCAGAAGCACTTGGTGCAACGTAGCACAGCTCGTTTTGTCTGCCCTTAACCTTAAACACGATTAAGAATGCCGTTGCTATAAGGCAAAGTCCGATGCTTAAAAGGGCGGAAACGGGAAGACCGAAAATCTGAAGCTGGTCTGTTCTGAGCCATTCAACGATTCCCCGCTCGAAGCCGTAGAGAGCAAGATACCAAAGCACCGCCTGACCTCTGTACTTCTGCTTAAAGAAAAGCACCGTTAAAAAGGCAAAAATAAGGAAGCACCAGGCTGATTCATAGAAGAAGGTTGCCTGATACCAGCCTACCACGTCGGAAGGGTCTTTAGGTGAATCAAGGTAAACTGCGTAGGGGAAGAACTGCAGGTTAGGGTTTTTAACAAGTGCGCCGTGGGCCTCCTGATTAAAGAAGTTGCCCCAACGGCCTATTGCCTGGCCAAGCGCTAAAGGACCTGCACAAAGGTCTAAAAGCTGTGCCAGCTTATACTTTTTCCTTGCCGCATAGATCGCCATACCGATTACCGCGCCGATAACACCGCCGTAAATGGCAAGACCGCCGTCGCGGATAGATACTATTCTGCCCAGAGTTGCAAAGAAATTACCTGAAACGCAATATCTGTCCCACTCAAACGCAACGTAATAGCCTCTTGCGCCGATAATAGCGCCGATTATGGCTATCATTAAAAGGTCGGTTGTCATATCCTTGGGAAAATTGCGTTTTCTGCTGAAATAGGTGCAGATGGCAAACGCCAGGGCAAAGCCCGTAGCAATTAAAATGCCGTACCAGTAGATATCGAAGCCCTGAAAGCCTAAAAAGTTTTCAGTGGCAACGCCCGTTTTTGCTAAAAGCTCCATTATTTGTTCTCCTTTATTTTGATTCCGAGATAAGTTGTTCTGCAGGCAAATGCCCAGCAGTCAGGGAAATATTTTTTTGCTTCCGTTGCTTGCTCAAGGGTTTCAAACACACCGTAAACGGTAGCGCCCGAGCCGCTCATGGAAACGAATTTTGCTCCCGCCTGCTTCATTACGCCAATGTTTTTTTCAATATCGGCTGATACCGTGCAGGCGCTTTCGGTAAGCATATTGCCTCCAAAGAGGTTCATTTGCTCAAAATTTCCATCGTTAAGAGCGGAAATAAATTTATCGTTGTCAGGCTGAAAATGCGAGCCTAAGGTGTCGAATTTCTTATACACCTCAGGGGTGCTTGCAGGCTGACGAAGATTCATTACGCACAAAAGAGCATAATTTCGTTTTGCGTTTATTTTTTCTAATTGTTCGCCTATTCCCCTTGCCCTGCAAAGACCGCCCTTAAGCATAAAGGGAACGTCAGCGCCGATTTTAAGGGCAAGGCGGGATAATTCCTCTTGAGTAAGCCCTGCTTCAAACAGAACGTTAAGGGCCGCCAGGGTTGCCGCACCATCGGCACTGCCTCCCGCAAGACCTGCTCCCGAGGGAATCATTTTCTTAATAAAAACGTCGCACCCTGCATCAATGCCCGTTTGCTCAAAAAACAGCTTTGCCGCCTTAAAGGCAGTATTGTGCTCGTCAACGGGAAGCCATCGCTTGTTTGTTTTAACGGTTATTTCCTCTGCCTTGGAAACGGTTACCGTATCGAAAATCGAAACCGTTTGCATAAGCATATCAAGCAGGTGATAACCTCTTTCATCAAGGCCCGTAACCGCCAGGGTCCAGTTGATTTTAGCAGGAGCCGAAGCTATTACTGAATTCATATTTCACTCTCTGTTTCCGGAAGCACTGATATGCTTCCGCACTGTATTCGTTACTATTATAATACTTTTAATCTGATTTTGCAAAAAGTTTTATAAAAAATATCGAAATTGGTGCATATTTTTTCTTGTTTCGGCCGCGTTAGGCGCAAAAACTCCCTTGTTAACTTGACGAAGAGGGGGTTTTGTAGTACAATACCTAATTGAAAATTCCGTCAATTTGTTGACGTAAGGAGAATATTATGGACTTTAAGAAGCTTATTGCCGACGCATTAGAAGAAAAAGCAGGTATCCCCTCAAAAGAACTGCAGGAAATGATTGAGATTCCCCCTAAAAAAGAAATGGGTGATTTTGCTTTCCCTTGCTTTAAGCTTGCACGGGTTTTGCGCAAAGCTCCCCCTATGATTGCTTCGGAGCTTAAAGATACCGTTACCATGCCCGATTTTGTTAAGCAGGTGCAGGTGGAGGGCGGATATCTTAACTTCTTCATTTCCCCTGAAAAGCGTGCCGCTGCCGTTTTAACAGAAATAAATGAAGCAGGCGAAAAATACGGTGCTTCTTCTCTTGGCGACGGCAAAACCGTTTGTATCGACTATTCTTCAATAAATATTGCAAAGCGTTGCCATATCGGTCACCTTACCACCACCGTTTTAGGCGCTTCCCTTGCCAACATTCACCGTTTTTTAGGATATGAGGTTGTTTCCATAAACCATCTTGGCGACTGGGGTACGCAGTTCGGTAAAATGCTCTGCGCCTTTAAGCATTGGGGCAACAAGGAAGACGTGGAAGCAAAAGGCGTTAACGCTTTAATCGAGCTTTACGTTCGTTTTGAAAAAGAAGCCGACGAGGATATGCAGACTGAGGCTCGCGCCTGGTTTAAGAAGATTGAAGACGACGATCCCGAAGCCATTGAACTTTTTTCCTGGTTTAAGGACATTACCTTAAAGGACGTTGCGGAAATCTACGATTTACTTAACATTAAATTTGATTCCTATGCAGGCGAAAGCTTTTATAAAGACAAGTGCGGTGCCGTAGTTGACGAGCTTAAAGCAAAAAATATGCTTGAGTTCTCCGAGGGCGCATACGTTGTTAAGCTTGACGAGTTTGATATGCCTCCCTGCATTTTGCTTAAGTCTGACGGCGCATCAATTTACGCTACCCGTGACCTTGCCGCCGCCTTTTACCGCAAGAAAACATACGATTTTGACAAGTGTCTTTACGTTGTAGCATATCAGCAGAATCTTCACTTCAAGCAGGTGTTCAAGGTTGTTGAGCTTATGGGCTATCCCTGGGCAAAGGATTTAGTACACGTTCCCTTTGGTATGGTTAGCTACGAAGGACAAACTCTTTCAACGAGAAAGGGCCACGTGGTTTATCTTGACGAGGTGCTTCACCGCGCTATCGACAAGGCAAGAGATATTGTTGAGGAGAAAAATCCCAACCTTGAAAATAAGGAGCAGGTTGCCAAGCAGGTTGGCATCGGCGCAGTAATCTTCTATGATTTGTTCTCAGGAAAAATCAAGGACGTTGACTTCTGGTGGGACCGCGCTCTTAATTTTGAGGGAGAAACGGGACCCTACGTGCAGTACGCACACACCCGTTGCTGTTCGGTTCTGGCAAAGGCTCCCGAGCTTGACGCAAATAAAGCCGATTTTGCCGCACTTTCCGACGATGCTTCCTGCGAGCTTATTGCTTGCCTTGAAGCCTTCCCCCAGATTGTGCTTGACGCGGCAGAAAAATACGAGCCCTCCATTATCACCCGTTATTGCGCTTCCCTGGCTCAAAACTACAATAAATTCTATTTCGATAACAGAATTTTAGGCGAAGAGGAAGGCGTTATGCAAGCGCGCTTGCTTGTTACCAAATGCACCCGTGACGTTATTAAAACTGCCCTCGGTCTTTTAGGTATTGACGCCCCTGAGAAAATGTAAAAATGAACAGACACCAATGATAATAAAAGCGGAGTGAAAAGACTACTTCTCATAAGGATGATTAAAGCCTCGATGAAATTCATCGAGGCTTTTCTTATGCTTATCGGAAAGAACCAGCATCGCATTTGTAAGTACAAATGCTTCTTTTTGGGTGATACCCAAACCCTTTTAACAACAAACAAGAAAGATAAGTGATATTCTTTGCTGTGCAAAGAGTGATATTTTCACTTTGTAAAAGTGATATTACTCCCTCTGGTCGTAGTGATATTTTATTCGCCCTAAAAACTGTCCGTAGGACAATATCACTCGGCATTAGCCGAATATCACTGCGAAGCAATATCACTCGCCTTTGGCGAATAAAACTGCGAGACTTCCTTATGAGAAGTCTCGCAATCACTCCGCTTTTAGTTTTTTATTTTTTGAACTCAATAATATCTTCGATTTTGCAGTCCAAAGCCATGCAAATCCGCTCAAGAATATAACTATCGTATCTCTTAACCTTATTTTTGTAGTAATTATCAATTATTTGATACTGTATTCCCGTTCGCTTGGACAGCTCATATCTCGTTATATTTAATTTTTCTAAAGTTTTATCAAGTGTTATTCGTATCATAATTATATTTTTCTCCTATGAATATATTTTATTAAAGATATATCTGTTTGACAATTATCGTGATTAGATATATATTTATATAAATATATAAAGGAGGATAATTTTATGATAATTCGCATTGTAGTAGCTGGTTGTAGAAATTTTAATGATTATTTTATTGCAAAAGAATTTATTGACGAGTGCTTAAAGGATATAAAAAAAGAAAACACCCTTATTTTTGTTTCAGGGTGTTGTAAGGGTGCAGATTTACTTGGGGAACGGTACGCCAAGGAAAACGGTTTTGATATAGAACATTATCCTGCAGATTGGAACAAATACAAAAAAGCCGCAGGTGTTATCAGAAACAAACAAATGGCAGAAGCAAGTGATATAGTTGTTTGTTTTTGGGATGGTAAAAGCCGAGGCACAAAGTCAATGATAGACCTTGCCAACAAAAACAATAAGCAAATTTTTATAAAATACATTTAGAGCGTAAAAAAGGGGAGGCGAAACGCCTCCCTTACAATATTTTAATATACAAATATATAATAATCGTGCCGTAGGCACTCATTCACAACCCGTAAGGGTTATTTTACTCGCTGAAAGCGTATTTCACTTGCAATTAGGCAAATTTCACTTTGTGCGCAAGCACAAAATTTCACTGCGCACTTGGGCGCTTTTTTATTCGTTCAATTACCGTCGAAAACGATTATTTAATTGCTTCTTTTCTTATCTGCCCCGGAGTTTTGCCCGTGGCGTTTTTAATAAAGGTGGAAAAATTAGTGGGCGTACTATAGCCTAAAATCTCGGCAATTTCCGCAATGCTTTTATCCGAATCAACTAAAAAGCCCGTAGCAATCTCAAGGCGGATTTCAGTAAGCTTTTCGCGATAATTTTTACCGAATTTATTTTTCATTATTCGATGTAACTGACGAGAGCTTACGTGCAGTTTTTCTGCCAATTCTTTTTTGCCTGCACCCAAAGCAAAATTAAGGGCAAAGAAATCATCTATAACAAATTCCTGCGCAGGCACGTAGGAAAGATTCTTTTTTTGTTGATTCGTGCTTTCACAAAGTGTTTCAAACAGAGCAACAATAAAACTGTTTGCGCAGATTTTTACTTTTTCGCGCTGAACAAGAGTTTCTTCTTCTCCGTATTGCTGACGGAATTTTAATAGAAGCTCCTTCATTTCCTGATTGCAGGAAATTACCTGCGGGGAATCTAAACCTAAAAAAGTTTCTGCAAAGATTTTTTCCTCTTCCGTCGGCTTTTCGGGTGCAGAAAGGTTGAATGCAACGGCAATTTTAGCATAATTTGCCGAGCAGAAAACCTTATGATATTGTCTTGGCGGAATTAAAATCATTTGGTTGGGAAGCGCGGTGAACACGTTTTTACCGCAAACGAATTTACCTTCGCCCCTGAGCATAAAATGCGCTTCAAAGCAATAATGATTGTGTTCAAAATATTTTTGGTCCTTTTGCTTAACCGACTCTTCTGTCATTACGTTTAACAGCAAGCACTCAGTATTGCAAACCGAAAAAGTGCAATTATACATTTCTATCTCCCGAATATACGTCCTTTATTTAATCATATCACACAAATAGCCTAAAATCAAACTTTTTGATGAAAAATATTGATTTTAGGACGTGTTTTTTCTCTTATAGGCATCTCAACGAATTGAAATGTGTAAAAATTTGTACTATACTTAACTTATAACAATAAAAGAAAAGTAGGTGTTAAAGTGAATTACAAAGAGCTTTTTGATATGACGAATAAGGTTTGTATCGTAACGGGCGGTGCAGGATATTTAGGCTCGGCGTGTTGTAAAGCGCTTAAGGATTTCGGCGCAACGGTTGTTTCTCTTGACGTGCTTTATTCTAGCGAAAATCAACCTTCCAAGGAGGAGGCAGATTTGGGTTTGTACTGCGACCTTGCTTCTACCGACTCCATTAAGGAATGCTTTAGCAAAACCCAAGACATCTTCGGCAGAATCGACGTTTTAGTTAACTGCGGAATATTCGGCGCAGGCTACGGCAAGGACAGCAGAATCGAGTTTATGGACGACGAAACATGGAAAAAGGGTATTGACGGTTCATTGGGCGTAACCTTTAGAGGTATTCGTGAAATAGTGCCCTACATGAAAGAAAATGGCGGTTCGATTATCAACTTCTGCTCAATGTACGGTCTTGTTTCTCCCGATTTACGCATTTACGGACCCGACAATCCTCAGACTAACCCCCCGAACTACGGTGCAGGTAAGGCGGGCGTCGCTCAGCTTACCCGTTATGCCGCCTGCTCTCTTGCTAAGTACAATATTCGCGTAAATGCAGTTACCCCCGGTCCTTTCCCCAAGCCCGCAAACGCAACGGACTCTGAATTTATGGCAAGCTTAGGTAACAAAAATATGCTTGGCAGAACGGGAAAAAATCACGAAATCGCAGGAGCAGTGCTGTTACTTGCTTCCGATGCTTCAACTTACACCACCGGCTCAAACATAGTTGTTGACGGCGGTTGGACGGCGTGGTAAGGTTCGTTTTTTGACGGCAGGTTATATTGCTTCGCACGAACGTTATACGTTTTCAAAAAAAAGAAAAAGGCCGACACAAAGCGTGTCGGTCTTTTGTTTTACTGCTTTGCAATAGGCAGGGTTACCGTAAAGGTGGTGCCTACTCCTGCTTCACTTTTAACGGTGATTTCGCCCTCGTGCTGTTCGATTATCTGCTTAACGATGGAAAGACCTAAGCCCGTTCCGCCTGCCTGACGGGAGCGCGCCTTGTCTACGCGATAAAATCTTTCAAACAGATGCGGCAAATGCTCCTGCGCAATGCCTATACCCTGGTCGGCAACGGTAACGACGGCATTTGTAATAGTCTGTGTTAAGGTTACCGTAACGGTGGTGTTTTCGGGAGAATATTTTATTGCGTTATCAATAAGGTTGGTAAACACCTGACGAATACGCAATTCGTCAACGTACACCGTAACGTCAACGTAATCGTAGAGCACCGTTATGTGCTTATCCCGCGCCAAAGGCTCAACGGTAGAAATAATCTGCTTAATAACCTCGCCAAGCTGAACGCGGGCAATAACAAGCGTTTCGCTTCCCTTATCGGTTTTAACCAAGGTTAAAAGGTCGTTAATAACAAGGGAAAGTCGGTCAACCTCGCTGTTAATGTCCGTCATAAATTCTCTGTAGAGTTCAACGGGCGCGTCGGGCTGAGTTAAAAGAGATTCGGAAAGGATCTTCATTGACGCAAGAGGCGTTTTAAGCTCGTGGGAAGCGTCGGAAACGAACTGGCTTCGGGAGGCGTCAAGGTTTTCAAGCCGCTCGGACATCATATTAAATGCCTTTGCCAGCTCACCGAACTCGGCAATCTCGTTTTCGTCAACTCTGGCGGAAAACTTACCGCTGCTCATTTTAGAAATGGCTCGGTTGAATTTTCTGATAGAGCTTGTAAGAGACGAGCTTAAAAACAGAGCGAACGCCGCAACCAAAATAATAAGAATAATGCTGAAAACGAACAGTCCGTTTGTAACGGCGCCTACGTTTTTAACGATGTCCTGAACGGGCGCAATCAGAATTACTGCACCCTTTTGTTCGCCGAAGGAGGATATAGCTCGCACGTAATAGCCCGACCAGTAGGAGTCGGTTGCACCTGCCAAAAACGCATTGTCCTTAGTTATTTCCGTGGGAAGAATTTTTTGATTGTGGTATCCTACGGAAAAGTCAGACTTGCCCTGAAGCACCGCCTCAATTTCCTCAGAATAAGGCTTGGTGCCGTTAAGAGTGCAAAAGGTGTCGCTTTGCACACAACCCTGCCTGTCAACGAACAACATTCTGCCGTTGCCCTGACGGGCGTAAACGGAAAGCACTTCGTAAACGTAGTTGGGCTCCATTTCCTCTAAATAGGGCATCAAGGCGGAGGCGCAGTCCTCCAGAACCTTGTGCTGTTCTTCTTCTCGGTTAGACAAAAAGTGCTTGCCTAAATAGGAGGTAACCGAAAGTGTTATAACTGCAAGCACGCAAACGATAATGACTACGTAGCTAACGCTTAATAAGACGTTAAGCCCCAGCTTAGTTTTCCGCAAAATAGTACCCTACACCCCATTTGGTGTAAACGTATTCGGGCTTGTCCCCGTCAATTTTCTGACGAAGACGGCGGATATGCACGTCAACGGTACGGATATCCCCCGAATAGTCCTTCCATATAAGCTCCAGCAGGTCTTCTCTGCGAAATACCTTGCCGGGATTAGTTATCAAAAGCAACAGAATGTCAAATTCCTTTGCGGTAAGCTCAATGCTTTCGCCCCGAAGAATAACGGTGCGTTTTTCCTTATCCATAACCAAGTCCTTAACCTTGACCTGATTATCCATAGTTTCTCCCTTTGTTCTGCGAAGAAGGTTCTTCATTCTTGCCTTTAATTCTACAGTGTTGAAGGGCTTGGTAAGGTAATCGTCAGCCCCTTCGGTCAAGCCTTCGATTTTGTCTTCGTCTGCAGATTTTGCGGTAAGCATAATAATGGGAATCATTGAAGTTTGGCGGATAATATGGCAAACCTCCGTGCCCGAAATGCCGGGAAGCATAACGTCAAGCAAAATAATATCGAATTTGCCCGAATTGAATTTTTCAAGAGCCTCCTCGCCGTTATATGCGCAGTCGGTAACGTAGCCCTCCTGCTCCAAGCTGAATTTTAAGCCCTTAACAATCAACGGCTCATCATCAACAATAAGAACTCTGCGAACCATAATTTCCTCCGAATCGTTTATTTTTGCGCAAAAGGGATTTTGCGCCTAATTACTACAAATATATTACAATTATATCACAGCGCAAAGAATTTTTCAACAATTATTGCAGAAGTATTTTTCATAAAATTTTCTTAAATTCAGCATTGACAAAAAAATTTTCCGTATTGTATAATATAGCCGATAAATTATAACTCAGATTGTTATAAAATTAAAAATTTTCCATTTCCGGAGGTAAAAATTATGAAAAAATTTGTTTGCACCATTTGCGGTTACGTTCACGAAGGCGACTGCGCTCCCGAAGCTTGCCCCATTTGCAAGGCTCCTGCAGCAAAGTTTATTGAGCAGGCAGGCACCGTTACTTATGCAGCAGAGCATATCGTAGGCTCCGCTAAGGGCGTTGACCCCGAAATCATCAAGGGTCTTGAAGAAAACTTTAACGGCGAATGCTGTGAGGTTGGTATGTATCTTGCCATGAGCAGAGTTGCTGACCGTGAAGGCTATCCCGAAATCGCTGAAGCCTTTAAGCGTTACGCTTTTGAAGAGGCTGACCACGCCGCCCGCTTTGCAGAGCTTTTAGGTGACGTTGTTACCGATTCAACCAAGAAAAACCTTGAGCTTCGCGCAGCAGCAGAGCACGGCGCTTGCGAAGGCAAGTTTATGCTTGCAAAACGCGCAAAACAGCTTGACCTTGATGCTATTCACGACACCGTTCACGAAATGGCAAAGGATGAGGCTCGTCACGGCTGCGGTTTTGCAGGTCTTTTGAAGAGATATTTCGGTTAATTTTTCTTGAAAACGCAAAAAGAATGTGCTATCATTTAGGTAGCACATTTTTTGTTTTTGGGGGAGGGGAACGCATTGTGAAAAATATTAAAACATATTCGCTCGCCATCTTAGGAATTGCTCCGACTATAATAGTATTCGCTATTATGAAAGTTGATTTCTTAGCCATTCTCTTGGGTGACTCAATTTTATTTCTTAACCCTTTATATTTGCCTGTTTTTTGCGCTTGGTTTGGAACAAGGCTTGTTAAAAAAACAGGCAGTGTGGCTTTACCTCTTACGATTTTTAACCTTTTTATAATCATAGGAAATGTTTTGATATCTCAAATTATTTTTGATTCTATGACGCCCAGTTTAGCCGATGCTTTTGTTGCAGCATCACTTCTTTTCCCTCTTTTTTATTCTGTCCCAATTTCATTTATTTCAGCAATTATTTATAACTGTATAAAGAATAAGTCTACCTCCGAAGAACCGGAAGAAACAATAATATTTAAGGAGGACATAAATGAAAAAAATTAAAAACCTTATCCCCATCATTTTTACCACTATTTATGCAATATTACTTGCGTTAGACGTTAATTTCAACGTTTCTTTGTTTGGTAACCTTCAATATGCGGTAAACTCGTTGGTTGTTTATCTTCTGCCGTTAATTTGCCCCGTATTAGTGCTTATTTTTCTTCTTTGCGAAAACAAAGAATTTGCATTAAAGAAATGGTTGTTGCCCGTTGCGCTGGGGGTTAATATTGCTTCCATTAATCTTACTCTTGCATCTTGGCCGTTGCTAGTATATTCATATTATGACCCAATGCAATTAGAAATAGTTCTTTGGAGCTTACGCATACTTTTAATTACAACACTTTTGACGTTTGTGGGAGCATTATTTTATTCAAAAAACATTTTCCTATTGCGATACGGCGCACTTGCTTCCTCAATCACAAATCTTGTTATATTTGTTTTGTCGTTTCATTATCATCCCATATTTTTTACATTTGCTTATATGGATTCAAACTACGGTTCAAGAAACATTATTCTTACTCAAGCTCTGATGGTAGCACTTGCCCTTTTCTACCTTGGAATTTTTGTTTACACCTTTAATTTTAAACGCAATAATTTATCTAATAAAAACAAAGGAGAATAAAATTATGTTTATTGAAATTACCAAACTTAGCGCCGGCTCCGGAGTTCGTTCCATGTGGCTCGGCAATATGAATTCCGGCACGTACTTGAAATTGGCGACTCTTGACGGAAAAAATTACAACACCTTCGTGTCCCTTTCTACTGTTAATGAAACTATCGTTGGTAACGTTTCGTTTCAATCCGCCAAAACCGTCTATGACAAGATAAAATCGGAATGGACCAAAGGCCAGACCGTTGTACAGTACACATCTATGGTCTAAATTTCCATTTAAGACGCGAAAATAACGCGTCTTTTATTTTTGCAAAGCAGTTGTTCCCATCCGCCTGCATAATTTTCCAATTTTAGAAAATAATAAAAGTGTTGCGCCGCTACATATTTTGCGGAGGGATTTTATGCAGTACTACAGTAAGGTAAAAATTTGCGGCGTTGACACGGCTAAGCTTCCCAAATTAAAGCCCAAGGAAGCGGAGGAGCTGATGATTAAAATCAAGCAGGGAGACGAAATGGCTCTTGAAAGGTTTGTGTTTTCTAACCTTCGGCTTGTTTTAAGCGTGGTGCAACGGTTTTTAAGCCGCGGCGAAGCTCCCGACGATTTATTTCAGGTAGGGTGCATCGGCTTAATTAAGGCGGTTAAAAACTTCGATTTAAGCCACAACGTAAAGTTTTCGACCTATGCGGTGCCCATGATAATCGGTGAAATTCGCAGATTTTTGCGTGATAACAGCAGTATTCGGGTCAGCCGTTCTGTGCGTGATTTAGCATACCGTGCCATGCAGAAGCGCGAGGAGCTGTTTAAGGAAAGCAATCGCGAAATTTCCAACGAAGAGGTGGCAAAAGCCCTGGGCGTTCCCCTTTTTGACGTGGAAAATGCTTTAGAAGCGGTAAGCGTACCCGTTTCCATTTTTGAGCCCGTGTTCAAGGACGGCAGTGAGCAGGTGTTTATTGTGGACCAGATAAGTGACAAAAGCAAGAATGATTCTGTCTGGACGGAGCATCTTGCTTTGCAAGAGGCGTTGACAAAACTGGACAAAAGAGAGTATAATATAATAAAAATGCGCTATTTTCTCGGTAAAACCCAAATGGAAATAGCATCAAGCATCGGTATTTCTCAGGCGCAGGTTTCCCGTCTTGAAAAGGGCGCGCTGGAGCACATAAAAAAACTAATGTAGAAAGAAGTCTTTATAATGAAGCACGTTCCTAACATTTTATCCTTTATCCGCTTGGCAATGTGTCCCGTATTCATCTGGGCGTTTTTCAACTGTTCAAGGGAAATCGCCTTTTTGATTTTTGCCTTTGCGTCGATTTTAGACGTTATTGACGGCTTTATTGCACGCAAATTCAACTGCATTACGAATTTAGGTAAAATTATTGACCCCGTTGCCGATAAAGCCCTTCAGCTTTCGGCAGTGCTTTGCCTGCACATTCAGGGCATTCTTCCCCTTTGGGTAATGCTTGTGCTTGCGGGCAAAGAGCTTTTTACGGTTTTAGGCGGCGGACTTGCTTCAAAGAGAATGAAGCGTATGGTAGTTTCCAATCCCATAGGCAAGCTGGCATCTTTCTTAATTACTTTCAGTATGTGCCTGCTTTTCTTTGTTGACGGCATTTTAAGCGTAGCAAAGAATTTCGTTTACATAACACTTTACGTTTCCATTGTGCTTACGTTCTTAGCACTTATTTCCTACGTTGTTATTGCGCTCAGAGCCATAAAAGAAGTTGAAGAAACCCCCGAAAATCAGGCTGACGAAGAAAAAACAGAGGAATAAATCGTTTTACATTTTGCGCTTGCAAATATTTTGGGTTTATAGTATAATATTTTAGCAAATAAATATTTCGCACAATGAAAAAGAGTAGTACCTGCTTTATTGCATCTACAGAGAATCGCCCCTTGGCTGAAAGGGCGAGATAGCAAGGGCAAGGAAGTAGCTTTGGAGTGCCTTGAGTGAAACTAAGTAGCTTAAGCGGTAAGGTGGCCGTTATCTCCCGCACAAGTGCCGATAATTTTATCGGAATAAAGGTGGTACCACGCACAAATTCAGCGTCCTTTTTAAGGGCGCTTATTTATTTTTAAGGAGTTAAATTATGAAAGAAATCGCAAAGCAATACGATCCCAAGGCGGTTGAGGAACGACTTTATTCTCTCTGGATGGAAAAGGGATATTTCCACGCAGAGCCCGACAAAAACAAAAAGCCCTTCTCAATAGTTATGCCTCCCCCGAACATTACGGGTCAGCTTCATATGGGACACGCTTTAGACAATATGATGCAGGACGCCCTTATCCGCTTTAAGCGTATGCAGGGATATTCTGCCCTTTGGGTTCCCGGAACCGACCACGCAAGCATCGCAACGGAAGTTAAAATCGTTGACGCTTTAGCTAAAGAAGGCATCAAAAAGGAAGATTTGGGAAGAGAGAAATTCCTTGAGCGCGCTTGGGAATGGAAAAGACAGTACGGCGGAAGAATCGTTGAACAGCTTAAAAAGTTAGGCTCTTCCTGCGATTGGGACAGAGAACGCTTTACTATGGACGAGGGCTGTTCCAAAGCCGTAACGGAGGTTTTCGTTAAGCTTTATAACAAAGGTCTTATTTACCACGGAAGCAGAATTATCAACTGGTGCCCCGTTTGCGGAACTGCGCTTTCCGA
The DNA here is from genome assembly GCA_017502165.1 of Clostridia bacterium. Classification (GTDB taxonomy): domain Bacteria; phylum Bacillota; class Clostridia; order Christensenellales; family QALW01; genus UMGS1322. The sequence goes on along the minus strand of JAFVVO010000008.1, from coordinate 29,751 downwards.
CGCTGAGGTTGAATACGAGGAGCAGGCTTCACATCTTTGGCATCTCCGTTATTACACCCCCGACAAGAGCGCGTACATAACGGTTGCTACCACCCGTCCCGAAACGTATATGGGCGATACTGCCGTTGCAGTTCACCCTGCTGACGAAAGATATAAAGATTTAGTAGGCAAAACCGTTGTTCTTCCCTTGATGAACAGAGAAATTCCCATCGTTGCCGACGAATACGTTGAAATGGAGTTCGGCTCAGGCGCAGTTAAGATTACCCCTGCCCACGACCCCAACGACTTTGAGGTTTCACTTCGCCATAACCTTCCCGTTATCCGCGTAATGAACGACGACGGAACTATCAACGAAGATGGCGGCATTTTCGCAGGTTTAACCCGAGAAGAAGCTCGCAAGCAGGTTGTTGAAAAGCTTACCGAATGCGGCTGCTTAATTAAAACCGAGGATTATTCCCACAACGTTGGCACCTGCTACCGCTGTCACAGCGCTGTTGAGCCTATTATTTCAAAGCAGTGGTTCGTTAAGATGGAATCTTTAGCAAAGCCTGCGCTGGACGCAGTTAGAAACGGAGAAACCAACTTCGTTCCCGAAAGATTCTCAAAAATTTATTATAACTGGCTTGAAAATATCCGTGACTGGTGCGTTTCACGTCAGCTTTGGTGGGGACACCGTATTCCCGCATATTACTGCGACGATTGCGGTGAAACTATCGTTTCGGCAGAAGCGCCCACCGTTTGTCCCAAGTGCGCAAGCAAGAATATCCGTCAGGACGAGGACGTGCTTGACACCTGGTTCTCCTCTGCTCTTTGGCCCTTCTCAACTCTCGGCTGGCCCGAAAAGACGGAAGAGCTTGAGTATTACTATCCCACAAGCGCCCTGATTACCGGCTACGATATTATCTTCTTCTGGGTAGCAAGAATGATGTTCTCAGGTATTGAGCAGATGGGCGACGTCCCCTTTAAGACCGTACTTATCCACGGTATCGTTCGCGATTCTCAGGGAAGAAAAATGAGCAAGAGCCTTGGTAACGGCGTTGATCCCCTTGAGGTTATTGACGCTTACGGTGCTGACGCCCTTCGTTTCTCCCTTGCCTCAGGCAACTCCCCCGGAAACGATATGCGCTTCTATTGGGAAAAGGTTGAGGCTTACCGCAACTTTGCCAACAAAATCTGGAACGCTTCCCGTTTCGTAAAAATGAACGTTGACGGCAGAAAGCTTCTTGATATTTCCGCCTGCAGCTTAGCCGATTGCGATAAGTGGATTCTTAAAAAATACAACTCCTTGGTTGAAAACATCACCAAGAGCTACGATAACTACGAATTAGGTATTGCCGCACAGAATCTTTACGACTTTATCTGGTCCGACTTCTGCGACTGGTATATCGAGCTTACAAAGCCCCGTCTTTACGGTTCCGACGAGGGCGCTAAGGACGTTGCCTGCTCAGTTCTTAATTTCGTGCTTGCAGGAACTCTTCAGCTTCTTCATCCTCTTATGCCCTTTATTACCGAGGAAATCTGGACAAGCCTTGAAAACACGGGCGAAAGCATTATGATTTCTTCCTGGCCCGAAACCGATTCTGCCCTTGATTTTGACGTTACCGCCTTTGATGCGGTTATTGAAATTATCAAGAACGTCAGAAACCTCCGCGCTGAAATGAACGTTCCCGTTAGCAAGAAAACCGAGCTGTTGATTTTAACCAAGATGGATCTTTCTTCTTCAGGCAGCGTTATTGAAAAGATGGCAAGCGCCTCAAGGGTTGAGTTTATTTCCGCTAAACCCGAAAATGAAGACGAGTTTGCAACCGTTGTTACCTCCTGCGCTCAATGCTATATCCCCATGGGCGAGCTTGTTGATAAGGACAAGGAAATCGAGCGTTTAGAGAAGGAGCTTGCAACGGTAAATAGCGAAATCAAGCGCGCTCAGGGCAAGCTTAACAACGAAGGCTTCGTTGCCAAGGCCCCCGAAAAGCTTATTTTGGAAGAAAAGGCAAAGCTTGAAAAGTACACCGATATGCTCGGCAAAATTCAGGAGCGCTTATCCGCATTAAAGGGTGAAAAATAATGGGTCTTACCCCAACTGAAAGACAAAAAAGAATTTTTGATATTTCCGTTTCCAAGCTTATTGCCGAGGGCATAAAATTAGTGCTTGTTGACCTTGACAATACTCTTGCCCCCTGGCACAGCTTTGATGTTGACGAAAAAACTGCTTCTTGGGTTAAATCCGTTCAAGAAGCAGGCATCAAGGTGGTAATTTTAACTAACAGCCGAGGAAAATATGCCTTTTTTATCGGCAACAAGTTAGATTTGCAGGTTGTTAACAACGCCAAAAAGCCGTTCCCCTTTGTAACGAAGCAGTTAATTAAGGCTTTGGGCTTTTTGCCTCAGGAAACCTTAATGGTAGGCGACCAACTCTTTACGGACATTGCCCTTGCAAACTCCTTGAAGACAAAAAGCGTGCTTACCGAGCCTATTTCTTCAAACGAATGGTGGTGCACCAAGGTCTTTAACCGCAGCCGCGAAAAGCTCGTTTGGCGGTTTATTTTTAAGGATTAACGGGAATTTTATCAAATTTTTCTCAAAAAAACTCTAAGTTTTTAGAATAATTATGTACAAATACAAAAAAATATGGTATCATATACCAATAAGGAGTGTTGTGCGGTGATTAAAGAGCTGACTAATCAATTTCCGTCCGTTCAGGGCTTTGTTATTTCAAACCCTGCGGATATATTCTATTTAACGGGCTTTTATTGCGTAGATTGCCTTGTGCTTTATTCCGAGGATCCCGTTCTTGTTACCGACAGCCGTTATACCGTTGCTTCAAAGGAAGCCTCCTGCAGAGCGGAAATCGTTTCCGGCGATTACGTGCAGGGAATTATCGACCAGGCGAAAAAGCAAGGCTTAACAACTCTCGGTATTCAGGAGGATTACCTTACTGCCGCAGATTACGTTAAATTAACCGAGGCAGGCTTTACCTTAATCGAAACGAAAGGCGCTTTTACCTCCCTTCGTGCCGCAAAAACAGATGAGGAAATTGAAAAAATTTCTGCCGCGCAAAAAATAACCGATAAGGCATTTGAAAATATTCTTGATTTTATCCGTCCGGGCGTAACCGAAAAGGAAGTGCGCGCAAGATTGGAATATTTGATGTTTTCCTACGGTGCTGACGGCATTGCCTTTGAAACCATTGTTGCCTCAGGCGCAAACGGAGCAAAGCCCCACGCGGTACCCTCGGATAAGGTTATTAAAGAGGGCGAGTTCGTTACCCTTGACTTTGGCGCAAGGCTGAACAATTACGATTCCGATATGACCCGTACCGTTGCCGTCGGCGAGGTTTCTCGGGAGATGGAAAAGATATACTTTGCCGTGCTTGAAGCTCATAAGCGCGGTGCGCAAGCCCTTAAGGCAGGCGTTGAATGCTCCTATGCGGATTCCTGCGCAAGAAAATATCTTGAAAGCGTTGGCTTGGGTGACTTTTTCTCCCATTCCTTAGGCCACGGTGTCGGCATTGAAATTCACGAATCCCCCCGTCTTTCCAAGGTAAGCAAGGACATTCTTACCGTGGGCAACGTGGTAACCGTTGAGCCGGGTGTTTACCTTGAAGGCTTCTGCGGCGTGAGAATCGAAAATATGTTTGTTATTACCCGCGACGGTGCAGTTGACCTGACCGCCTCGGATAAAAATTTAATAAAATTATAATAATAATTTAGGAGGAAACTCAAATGATTACAGCAGGTGAATTCAGAAAGGGTATTACAGTTGAAATTGACGGCAACGTTTACGTTATCGTTGACTTCTTGCACGTTAAGCCCGGTAAAGGCGCGGCTTTCGTTCGCACAAAGATCAAAAACGTTATGACAGGTCAGGTTCTTGAAAGAACCTTCAACCCCAATGAAAAATATCCTCTTGCCCACATCGAGCGCAAGGAAATGCAGTATCTTTACAATGACGATGAGCTTTATTACTTCATGGACAACGAAACCTACGAGCAGATTGCTCTTAACAAGGAACAGGTTGACTCCGCTCTTCCCTACCTTAAGGACAGCCTTGTAGTTTCCATTAAGTTCTATAAGGGCTCCGCCTTCTCCGTTGAAGCTCCCAACTTCGTTGAGTTCGAAATCATCGATGCTGAACCCGGCGTTAAGGGCGATACCGCTACCAACGTAACCAAAAAGGCAAAAATTGAAACCGGCTATGAGGTTAACGTTCCCTTATTCGTTAACGTTGGCGACCGTATCAGAATTGATACCCGTACCGGCGAATATATGGACCGCGTTTAATTTTTCATAAAACGGGAATACTTATTTTAACATTTCTTTTAGGAGGAAAAACCTATGTCAGTAGAAAAGAAAGTGGCATATCTTAAGGGCCTTGCAGAAGGCTTGAAGATTTCAGAAGATTCCAACGAAGGCAAGCTTTTACTCGCTATTATCGACACCTTGGATTATATCGCTTGCGATCTTGAAGAGGTTGACGAAGAGCTTACTCAGCTTAACGAATATATCGAAGAGGTTGACAACGATCTTTTAGAGGTTGAAGAAATTATCTTCGACGACGAAGACGATTGCTGCGACTGTGATTGCTGCTGTGATGACGATTGTGACTGCGACTGCGATTGCTGCGACTGTGACGATTGCGACTGTGATTGCTGCTGCGATGACGATTGCGATTGTGACTGCTGCTGCGACGACGATTGCGACTGCGATTGTGACGACGAGTTCGAGTATCAGGAATATCAGTGCCCCAACTGCAACGAATTCATCTGCTTCTCAGGTGACTTTGCAGAGGAAGAGCTTGTTTGCCCCAAGTGCAACGCTAAGCTTTTAGGCGAATAATATTATCAAAAAGCCCTGCCAAACGGGCAATTTTAAGGAAAATTCGGATAAACAAAAAGACTAACGAAGGCTTCGTTAGTCTTTTTTTACGCAGGTTAATTTCTTATCTGTCCGGCGCAGTAAGGCATCTTAAAATGCGTTTTGCAAATCAAACGTTTTGCAATTTTTTATGCAGGAGCTTCATTATTATACGCGATCACGTTTTTTGTTAAAGAGCTCCATCACTTTTATCAATCTCGGCCGATTAAAGCGTTGAAGTATCACAAACAACGAATCAAACGCCATTGCCAGCACCGACGTTATAATTATAGCGGCCGCTCCGTTCAGAAGAGGTATTGCAAGTATCGGCAACAAGCTGAGAACCATAATAACCTCGTGAACAACCTCCGCCTGACAAGCGGCGCCTACAATCTCTTGAGCGGTTTTTCGGCTTGTATCGAACGTGTCCGGACTGTACGTTGGAAGATATTTTTTCCACTCTCTGACACGTATCAGCTTATACAGCTTGCTCTCGAAGCCTTTTTCGCGAAACCATAGGCTTTTATGGTCGGCCTTATTTTTCATAACAGAGTCTACGGCTTTGCCTACCGCCAGTCTCATTGCAAAGTGGTAAAGAGTAATTCCCACGGTAATTGTGACGGTTTCTATAATATCATTTTCAGTTATAACGAGCAATAATAAAGATATTGCAAATCCTGCAAACAAGAAAACGGTTATAAAAATCATTTTGTTTTTCATCAGTTTTTCCCCGCCTGTTCCTGTTCAGATTAAATTTATTATATCAAAAACACCTGCGCAATTCAAGTGTTTTGCAACATTAAAACCCGACGAAAAAGCCGGGTTTTCTCTTTTTGCTCAATGCTCATATAAAAGACTGCAATTGCAATCTTTTGCTTTTGCATTAATCTTATTCCATTCTTTCGCCCTCTTGGCAGGCGGTCATATCGCTTGGCAAGGATTGAATAAGCGTGCAGGACAGCATCTTGTTGGGCTGGCCCTTATCTCTGTTAAATTCCACCTCTATCTTATATAACAGATCCAAATCCTCGAAAATATCAAAGCCCGAGAACTTATAATAGGTTTCGTATTTGTTGCCCCCAAGGTGCTTAAAGCCTTTAAGAATAAAGTCACCGCTTTCGGCGTTTGCTTCAAGAGTGATTTCGTCAGTCTGAGCGTTGTAATTATATTTTTTCATATCTTCAATTAATTTAGCTTCAAACTGACTGTCAAAAACAAAATATTTCTTCAGCTCATTAACAACCGTTGCAACGGGTGTGGGCTTATAGGAATACTGTCCCAAGGCGGAGCAAGCATATCCGAATACACCAAACGTGGTCAGAGCGCCGTCGTTTGAAAGCGCATACTGATATCCAAAATCATAAAAGGAATTATATGTGGCATTGGCGCTTCTCGGTCTTGTTTCCGTCTGCTTGCAAAGAGAGCAAACACGTTTATCAGCGCCGGGCTTGTTAACAAAAGCCTTGGTTTCCATTGTCCATTCGCCCCAGGAATGCTGATGCTCTGAAGCGTTGCTTCCGTTACCTGCAGGGGTTGGTGTAGGAGCGGTTGGTGCGGCGGTTGGAATTACAGTAGGAGCCAAAGTGCCCGTTGCAAGACTGTGCGTTACGTCAACCGTACCGTTCTGGGCGGTGGGTGTTGCGGTGGGTGTTGCATTGGGTGTAGGCGTTACTTCCTCTTGGTTGGAAGCATTGTCGCAGCCAACAAACGCAAGCACAAGTAATATTGCTAATAAAATTGACAAAAATTTTTTCATAAGAGTTCTCCTCGCGGTAAATTTTGCTTTATAAGTATATCACTTTTTTATTATTTAGCAAGTAAAAATAAAAAACGGCAGGAACACATACTCTGAGCAGTAAAACTAAATATTTCTACCGTCACAAAAATTCACGGATGAGTCGCAAGCTCAACCTATTGTTTATTTGGACTTATTTTTGAGAAAGGTTATGCGCAAAGAAAAAACAATAACATTTTACGTGTATTTTATAAAACATCGGAAAGGCTTGACTGTTAAAACAGAGCATGTTATAATAAATAAAATATTAAATGTAAATGGAGCTAGCTGTCTGCAGAGAAGGTTGGTTCTGTTTTGTTTTTTTACAGTAATTTTGAGGTGTAAGACGGATTTATGAGAAAACAATGGACCGGAATATCAACAACACATATAATTCTGTTGAGTTTTTTGACCGCGATTTTGATAGGCGCAGTATTGCTTTCACTTCCCATAAGTTCAGCCGATGGAAACCCGACTTCTTTTTTAGACGCGCTTTTTACTGCAACGACCTCCGTTTGCGTTACAGGTCTGGTAGTAACACCGACCGTTTCCTCCTGGAGTGTTTTCGGCCAGGTTGTAATTTTGATTTTGATTCAGATTGGCGGTCTCGGTGTTATCACCATCATGTCGGGGCTAATGATACTTCTGCACAAGAAAATGGGCATAGGTGACAGACTGCTCTTGCAAGATGCATTTAATCTGAATTCGCTTTCGGGGCTTGTTCGGTTTGTAAAAAAGGTTGTAGGCGGAACACTCATTATTGAAGGTATCGGCGCTCTGCTTTATATGACGGTTTTTATACCCCGATTTGGAGCAAAAGGAATATGGATATCACTTTTTACTTCCGTTTCTGCCTTTTGCAATGCGGGTATTGATATCATTGCCGAAAACAGCCTTTGCGATTATGCCCTCAATCCTATTATCAATATTGTTACGTGCTCTTTGATTATCTTGGGCGGTATCGGCTATATTGTTTGGTGGGATGTGCTCCGAGTGGTGAAAAAGGCACGAACGAAGAAGGTGCGGTTTTTCAGAGATCTTACCCTGCACAGTAAAATCGCCATTACAGCAACCTTAATTTTAATTTTTGTGGGTGCAATCTTCATTTTTGCGTTTGAGTATAATAATCCGCAAACAATTAAAGATTATACTTTGCTTCAAAAAATAGAAGTCTCCTTATTTCAATCGGTTACAACGAGAACCGCGGGCTTTGCAACAGTGCCTCAGGAAAACCTTACAAACGCAAGCTCTATCGTATGCTTACTTTTGATGTTTATCGGCGGTTCGCCCGTTGGCACAGCCGGTGGTATCAAAACGGTGACGTTTGCCGTTATTATTATTTCAGCATTTGCCGCTATTCGCAACAAAGAGGATACCGAGGTATTTGGCAGACAGCTCACAAAACAAGCTGTCAGCAAAGCGGTTGCTGTTACCTGTATGTCTTTTATTATTATGTTTGCTTCAACGGTTTTGCTCTCAGCAGTAACAGATGCAAATGCACTCGATGTTGTTTATGAAACAGTCAGTGCCACCGCAACCGTAGGTCTTTCAAGAAATCTTACGGCGTCTCTCGACGGTGTCGGCAAGATTATAATTATTGTTACAATGTATCTCGGCAGAGTAGGCCCGATTTCACTCGCCGTTGCATTTAAGCGTAATAAGGATAATCAGAATATCATAAGAAACCCCATCGAAGAAATCAGTGTGGGATAGAAAGGAATAATTTTTATGAGTATACACAAAACTTATGCCGTATTAGGTCTCGGCAGATACGGCAAGGCTGTTGCGGAAGAGCTTGTAAACAACGGCGCAGAAGTTCTGGCTGTTGATATTGACCAAAACAACGTCAACAACGCAATTGAAACCCTACCCGTTTGCAAATGCGCTGATATTACTGAGCCTGAGGTGATTAAAAGGCTTGGTATATCCAATATCGACGTTGTCATTGTTTCGATGGCAAGTAATCTTGAAGCCAGCGTTATGGCAGTAACACTTTGCAAAGAAGCGGGCGTGCCTACAGTTATCGTTAAATGCGGCAATGAAATGCACCAAAAGATTTTAAGCCGTGTAGGTGCTGACAAGGTGGTCTTCCCCGAAAAAGAATCGGGAACAAGACTTGCCAAAAACCTGCTTACATCAGGCTTTTCGGAAATGATAGAGCTTTCCGGCGAAGTATCCATGGTAGAAATTGATGTTAAAAATGAATGGGTTGGTAAAACACTGATAGAGCTCAATCTTCGCAAAAAATATTCCGTCAACGTAGTTGCAATACGAACCGGAGATAAAATCAGCACAACCGTTGACCCGGCACTCCCTCTCGAAAAAGGAATGCAGCTTATTGTTATTGCTAATACCCTAAAATTACAAAAATTGAAGTAATGCGGTGAATGTATGAAAGAACAGCAGAAAAAACTGATTGCGCCGATTATTGTAACCGCTATTATGGTTTTGTATTACATTGCTTACTTTGGCTTTTTAATATCACTGATAGATGGCATTTGGAAATGGCTTTTAGGTATTATCCCACTTGCTTTTACTGCTGTTATGCTTAAAGTTTGCATAGAAAGAATTAATGAAATAAAGAAAGGTGAAGAAGATGATCTTAGTAAATACTGATTACATCAGCGGCAAAGAACTCGAAATGTTAGGTCTTGTAAAAGGAAGCACTATTCAGTCAAAGCATATCGGAAAGGATATCTCCCAAAGCTTTAAGACCTTAGTCGGTGGAGAACTTAAATCCTATAATGAAATGATGAACGAAGCACGTGCTCTTGCTACCAAGAGAATGGTCGCAGAAGCTGAAGAACTCGGTGCGGATGCTATTGTTAATATTCGCTATGCCTCATCTGCTATTATGCAGGGCGCAGCCGAAGTTATTGCATACGGTACAGCGGTTAAGTTCATTGAAAAATAATCTGTTTTGAAAAAAGATTTGTTTTTTGAAAGAGGCGATGACTAAAAATGTCATCGCCATTTTCACATCTCGATTTGAAATTGTAAAAACAATTGGAAATTCTGCTCATAATTTCTACAAATAGTGTGATGCTGATATCACATTAAAATTGTAAAAAGAGGAGTTTTTTACACGCGAAGCGTGGCAAGGTTCTCGGGCACCCATTCAAAATCTACGATTTTGCAAATAGGTGAGGTTCTTATATATGAAAGCAACGGAGGGCGCAAGGCAGAGCCTTGCGAGTGAATAATGAATAGTGAATAATGAATAATTTTGGTGTGCCGTTGGCACGATATAAATATTGTCGGCACAGCCGACACATTAATTATTCATTCTTCATCATTCATTTTTCATTATTCATTAATTTTTAGACAAGAGGAGTTAATTATATTATGAAAGCAACCGGAATAGTTCGTAGAATAGAGGAATGCGTTGTTTTAGGGCAAACCGCCCTAAGTCCGCATAAACACTGGGCTTTTCGTTAGTTTGCCCTATTGAACACAAGCCCCTGATTTTATGGGTTTGGGCGGTTTTATACATATTGCAGAGAAATCTGTTCCTTTTTTGTAAAACTATTGTGTTTTTAGAATAGTATGGTATAATATAAAATAAACTAACGGAAATAGGGAGGAAAACTATTGTGAAAATATTTACCGTTTCTGAAACTAAAACTGATATTTTTGTAGCAGGCAGTCCTCAATATCCTATGTGGACAAGCAAAGAACCTGATATTTATGTTTCCGAGATAGAATATAACGACGACAAATACAATAAAATACGCGCCGAGGCTGACTGTTGGCGAATTGATATTAACTCATATCAGGACGATGACCACGGATATGACCAGCAAAATTCTCATAGTGAGCTGCACAACAGACCAATTAAAGATGAAGAAATACTTGTAAAAGACGGTTCTTTTTTCGGAATTATTGCGCCTGTAGATAGATCTTTCTATTCAAAGTCTTCTACTTTTCATAAAGGCTATGAATATATTTCTATAAATACAGCACATATAAAACACGGCCTTTGGAAATATCATTATGGACATTCGTCGGATAATGGGTCATCCGACGATGATACGGTTTATTATCTTCACCCCTTATTTGAAAAGGAATAGATATTAATTAGCAAATGCCATAAAATTATTTAAAGAATTATAAATCTCCTTGTTTTACAGATACTAACAGTTGGGTTTTGTAAAGCAAGGAGTTTTTATTACGAGGGTACCGAGTAACAAGGTTCTCGGGACCCATTCAAAATCTTTGATTTTACAAATGGGTGAGGTTCTTATATATGAAAGCAACAGGCGGCGTAAGGCGGAGCCTCGCGAATTAATAATGAATAGTGAATAATGAATAATTTCGGTGTCGGCGAAGCCGACGGATATAAAATGTGCCGAAGGCACACATTAATTATTCAATATTCATCATTCATTTTTCATTATTCATTAATTTTTAGACAAGAGGGGTAATATATTATGAAGGCTACTGGAATAGTTAGACGCATAGAGGAATGAGGTATAATAATACCAAGAGCTATAAACCCGCATAAACACTAGGGTTTTCGCTGATTTTGTCCGACTCAATTTGCACAAAACAAATATTTGCATAGAAAAATCGAGGTGAATTCACCTCGATTTTACTTATAGATCAATAGGAATGTCTTGTCGGATCCGCAAGATATTCCCTGATGCATTTTCCTATCTTTCTTTTAAATACTGTTCTGAAATAGCCTACATCTGTATAACCGCAGCGCCAGGCAACTTCTTTTTGAGAAAAGTAACCTGTTTCTAAAAGTGATTTTGCGTACTGTATGCGTAGCGTTTCAAGATAGTCTTTGGGAGATGTGCCATATACCCGATTGAATTCTCGGCGATAGTAAGCAGGTGAAACACACGCCTGCATCGCCAAATTCTCTATTGAAAGTTCAGAGTTCCAAAAGTTTTGGCGCATATATTCGGCGGATTCTAAAATTCTGTTATCTTTTAAATTGGCGGCAAAACCAACATCGCGAGTAAGCTCGGATAAAATTTCATATACAACCGATGTGATGCGGTAGGTTGAACCGACATCATTTTCATATTTAATGGTTAATGCTTTTGTAAACAATACCTTGTATTTTTTAGCGTCAGGAACTTTATATACCTGAATTTCTTCCATTATGTAATTGAACATGTGAAAATGAATAACAAGGACATCCTCTTCCAAATTGTTTCGCTCATAAGCAACGCCTGCGGGAATGATGCAAATACTTCCGGGCTCAAAGGAGATGGTTTTATTTTTGCATGTATATTTGCCCGGAGTTTTTAATCTTAATGTTATGGCAGAATAGGTGCGTGCCGATACAAAAACTTTTTCGCGTTTTTGATGATAGTTTAAAACATCGGTAACTGATATTGCAAGATTTTCGGGAAGCATTGTATCACCTCAAATGAATTATAACAGTTATAGTAGCGAAAATCAAGTGTTTTATAGCGAAAAACAACTTGAATGATATCGAAATTTATATATAATTGAATTATAGTAATTTTTGAGGTGATAAAAAATGAATTTTTGTTCTAACCCAACAGATTTAAAAATCACAGATATGCGTTTTGTCGATATCGACGGTGCGCCTAAAAGATGCACAATTCTGCGAATTGACACTAACCAAGGTATAAGCGGTTTCGGTGAAGTTCGTGATGCATCTTCAAAGACTTATGCGCTTATGCTTAAAAGCCGTATTTTAGGTGAAAACCCTTGTAATGTAGATAAAATTTTTCGCAAGATCAAGCAGTTTGGCGGACCTTCACGTCAAGGCGGTGGTGTAAGCGGTATTGAAATTGCACTTTGGGATTTAGCAGGTAAGGCTTACGGAGTGCCTTTATATCAGTTGTTAGGCGGTAAGTTCCGTGATGAAATACGGGTTTATTGTGATACTGATGTTGACGGTAAGCATACAGGTCATAATATGGGACTTGCTTTAAAAAAGAGAATGGAGATGGGCTTTACATTCCTTAAAATGGATCTGGGTATTGGTCTTTTGCTGGATGAACCGGGTACACTTAATGCTCCTTTAGGTTTTATTGAGGATATGAAGAAATACGCTTCACATATTCTTAATGTTCAGGGAGGTAGCGTTACTGCTGATATGGTGAAACACCAAAAGAGTTATTCTATTGTTACAACCGCGCATCCACATACAGGTATTCATTTAACTGAAAAGGGACTTGACTTCCTTGAAAACTATGTTAAAGAGGTAAGAGAAGTTATCGGTTACGAAGTGCCTTTGGCCATTGACCATTTCGGTCATATCTGTGTTGAAGATTGTATCCGCTTTGCTCGTAGAATGGAACCTTACAACCTTGCTTGGATTGAGGATATGGTGCCTTGGATGTATACCGACCAGTATGTAAGACTAAAAAATTCAACCACTATTCCTGTTTGCACAGGTGAAGATATTTATCTTAAAGAGGGATTTGAAGCTCTTATTAAAGCAGGTGGCGTATCTGTGATTCACCCCGATATTTTAACCTGTGGTGGTGCTTTAGAGCTTAAAAAGATTGGCGATATAGCAGACGAATATGGCGTTGCAACTGCTATACACATGGCAGAAAGTCCTGTTGCTTGTATGGCTGCTGTTCATACTGCAGCGGCTATGCATAATGTATTAGCACTCGAATTCCATTCTGTTGACGTTCCTTGGTGGGCTGATATGGTTAAAGGAATAGATAATCCTATATTCAAAGATGGATTTATAAAGGTTCCAGAAAAACCCGGCCTTGGTTTTGATGACATTAACGAGGAAGTATTAAGACAACACATTAATCCTAATATTCCTGGATATTTTGAGCCGACAGACGAATGGAATAAGGAATTTTCTAACGATAGAATTTGGTCCTGATGATTATGAGGTGACGTGAGTTTATGAACAGGAATTATATTTTAGAGAGCTTTTTAAAAAATAAAGAAAAGTTGGATAAGCGCAATGCGGAAGGCATTGAAAAGTATCGCAAAGGCCAATTTATATTAAAACTTCCTGCAAAGGCGGGACAAAAGGTTACTGTTAAGCAGAAAAAACACGCATTCTATTTTGGCACAACAGCATTTATGCTTGGAAGTTTTGAAAAGCCCGAAAAGGAAACACAATATAAGAAGGCTTTTGCCAATTTGTTCAATCAGGCAGTAGTCCCATTTTATTGGTCTGATTTTGAGCCACAAGAGGGACATTTGCGTATGAGAACAGATAGTGAATTTATTTATCGCCGACCTGCGCCTGATATCTGTCTTGAATTCTGTAGCGAATACGGCATTGAGCCTAAAGGTCATTGTTTGACATGGAATGCCTTTGTTCCTAAATGGCTCGAAGCATATTTCCCAGAAGAGCGGAAAGAGATTCTTGAACGTCGCTTTAAAGAAATAGCTGATGAATATGCTTCTAAAATCCCATCGTTTGATATTGTTAACGAAAGTGCGAGTAATTACCGCAGAGGTATAAAGCAATTGTTTGAAAATTACGATGAATACGGTTTGCAATTAGGTGAGAAGTATTTTCCTGATAATATCAAAATATTAAACGAAACCAATGAGGCTATTTGGCGTGATTATTACACAGAGGGTAAATATATGGCGTTTAATATGCAGTTGCAAGAATTTATCCGACGTGGAATTCCGTTTGATGAAATAGGATTGCAATACCATATTTTTAAAACCACAGAAGAGATGGAAAATCCAACTGTTCGTAATACATATCTGGATGTAGAATCTATGCTTGAAATTTTAGATATTTATGATAGTTATGGTTATCCGATGCATATTTCTGAAATCACTATTCCGGGTAGTGGTCTAAATGATGAAAACGAAGAAATCCAAGCTTACATTGTGGAAGAGTTATATAAGACATGGTTTGCTACCCGTAATATGAAGAGTATAGTATGGTGGAACTTGGTAGACGGTTATGCGGCATATGCACCACTTGGGTCAAACGAAGGTGAAAATCGTTGCGGTGGCGGTCTTCTTCGTTTCGATATGAGCCCGAAACCTGCCTATGAAGTATTGGACAATTTGATCAATAAGGAATGGAATACATCCTTTGAGACTGTTGTTGACAAAAACGGTGAGCTTTCTTTCCGTGGTTTCTATGGTGAATACGAAATTATGGTAGGTGATAACATCTACACCGTAAATCTTGACAGCGATGGCATAGAAATTTTACTGTAAATTATATTGTACAGAGGTAAAGCTATGAATTTTAATGATAGAGAAAAAATCATCGCGCTAACTCCCTTATGGAAAGGCGAAAGATTACCTGATGGAAGACCAAAGGTAGAGGACAAGTATTTAGATGCTCTTTACGGTATGACCTTGGAAGAGGTGTGGAAACCGATATTTGTGCTCGGTTACGAGCATCAGTTTGTTGGCGGTGGTGAGAATCCAATGCACACCTTACACAATGATGATAGAAAACTTGTTGGTCGTGCAGTAACTTGTACTTATTGTCCTACTCGCCCTGATTTGCACGATGTTCAGTTTGGCAGAGGCGCAGATGACGGATTACAGGGCAACTATAATCAATGGGTTATAGACCACCTTTATGAGCGTGATGTTGTTGTTTGCGATATGTATGATAAAATTTATAAAGGTACATTTCTTGGTGGTAACCTTACAACTGCTCTTCAAAAGCGCACTAAAAACGGCGGTGCAGTTGTTTGGGGTGGAATAAGGGACGTTGAACAGATGAAAAAAGTTCCCGACGTTCAGGTTTATTACAGAGGAATCGACCCAACACCTATTCGTGAGTTTGTTATGAAGGATTGGAACGATATTACAAACTTGGGTGGTGCAGTTTGTTTACCGGGTGATGTTGTATTCGGTGCAGGCGGAGGAGTACTCTTTATTCCATCACACCTTGTTGCAGATGTTGTTGAAGGCGCTGCTAAAACTCATGTTAAAGACGATTTCGGCTTTGAAATGATATGTCAGGGTAAGTTTACTACCGCTCAGATAGACAGAAACACTTGGACCGAAGAAATGCTTGATATGTTGATTGAGTGGATAAAGACCGACCCCCGCGGCGAAGAATACCGTGATCTTGACTGGTCTAAAGAGTATGATTTGGCTCGAAATGGCGATCCAAATGATACACAAACCGCACTATAATGAGGTAAAAATATGAAAACTGCATTAGTTACAGGCTCTTCAAGGGGAATAGGCAGAGCTATAGCCATAAGATTAGCACAGGATGGATATAAAGTTGTTATTCACGGCGCAGGAAATATAGCAAAAGCCAACGAAACAAAACAAATAATTGAACAAAACGGCGGAGTGGCGGAAGTGATTATTTCCGATTTGACTGACATTGAGAAAACCCGTGAGCTTTGTGAAACGGTTAAAGAAACAGATGTACTTATATTAAATGCATCTCTTCAGTACCGTACCCCTTGGCAAGAAATAACAACAAAGGCTTGCTACGAACAGCTTAACTGTAATTTTGTTTCAAGTATGATGCTTATTCAGGCTGTAGCCGATAATATGAAGAAAAAAGGTTGGGGCAGAATTGTAACTATAGGCTCGGTTCAGGAAGCGAAGCCTCATCCCGATATGCTTGTGTATTCTGCTTCAAAGGCGGCGCAGACAAATATGGTTAAATCCTTGTCTTTGCAACTTGCAAAGGATGGTATTACTGTTAATAGTGTAGCGCCCGGTGTAATTTATACCGATAGAAATGTCGAAGCACTCAGTGACCCCGAATACGCTAAAAAGGTTACGGATAGTATTCCTGTTGGTTTTTGTGGTGAACCCGAAGATTGCACAGGAATCGTCAGTCTTTTGTGTAGTGATGAGGGAAGATATATAACCGGTCAGAATATTTTTATTGATGGGGGAAAAAGCGTACAATGACAATAAGATTTTTAGGTCAAAGCGGTTATATTATTAAAACCGAAAAAACAGAAATAATAATAGACCCGTATCTTTCTGATAGTGTTAATCGTGTTGCAGGAAGACCGCGCACTTTCCCCATACCGATCAACCCTCAAAATATATCTTGTGAAGCGGTGATATGTACCCACAATCATCTGGATCACTTAGATCCCGATACGATAGCACAAATAAACGATGGACAATTTTTCATTACCACAAGCGAGGGTAAAACAGTGCTTAGTGGGCTTGGCAAGGATAATGTTGTTTCGTTAAATGTTGGCGAAACTATAGTTGTGGGCGACATTGAAATAACTGCTGTTTTTGCTGATCATACTGTAGAGGCTTTTGGTTTAATTGTTAAGGCAGATAATAAAACCTTATATTTCAGCGGAGATACTCTATATAACGAAAAACTGTTTGATATTGCAAAATACCATCCCGACATTACATTGATTTGTATAAACGGCAGATTAGGCAATATGAATGTAGAAGAAGCGTTAATAACTGCAAAAAGAATTGGAGCAAAAATAAATATTCCCAATCATTATGATATGTTTGCTTCAAATTCTGAAAATCCGCGCACATTTACTAATCAAATCGCAAATGGATTTATTATGGAATTTAATAAAGAGTATGATGTTCTGAACATTTTAAAGGCATAAATAAAAAACATATTTGAAGCATAAATCTCCTTGTTTTACAGATGCTAACAGTACAAATTTGTAAAGCAAGGAGTTTTTGTATATATTATGAAAGCAACAGGAATAGTTAGAAGAATAGACGACCTTGGTCGTGTGGTAATTCCCGAAGAAATTCGTCGCACAATGCAGATTCGCGAGGGCGACCCCTTAGAGCTATTGACACTAAATGCTTTTGATAGGTTTTATTGGGCAATACATAACATAATAATAAGGTACAATAAAAAACAGCGGAAGTTTCCGCTGTTTTTTTGTTATTCCGTTATGATTTTTGTCAGCTCTTCAACCGTTTCGGCAAAGGTTGTGCCGCCTGCGCGCACAAGCTCTTCCTTATCCCTAAATCCCCAAAGGACGCAAACGCAGTCGATATTCGCATTTTTTGCGGTTAAAACGTCAACTTCGGAGTCCCCTACGTAAAGGGCATCTTCTTTTTTTACCTTTAACTCGTCCAACGCAATAAATACGCCGTCGGGGGCAGGCTTACGGGCAAAATCAGGTCTTTCGCCAAGGGCGAAGGTGATGCGAGAGCCGAAATACTTTTCACAAAGCCTTTTTACTGCCCCGTCAAACTTATTCGAAACCACCGCGCAGGGAATATTTTTCTCATTAAG
This sequence comes from Clostridia bacterium, assembly GCA_017502165.1. Classification (GTDB taxonomy): domain Bacteria; phylum Bacillota; class Clostridia; order Christensenellales; family QALW01; genus UMGS1322. Next base: position 11,963 of record JAFVVO010000008.1, on the reverse strand, counting down.
TGCGTCGAGCATTTCTATTACCTTATTATATGGCGCCGTGTGGTCTTCGCTGTGGAGAGAATAATGCTCCTTAAATATTTTAAGGCACTCTTCAAAGTCAGGAGCGTTTTCAGGCAAAGCGCGCAAAATCAGATTTGCCACTCCGTTGCCCACAAACGCGCGGATTTCCTCTCTGGTGCGAAGAGGATATGAAAGCTTTTCAAGGGCATAATTGACGCTTAAATACAAATCCTCAAGAGTATCTAAAAGAGTTCCGTCCAAATCAAAAACAACCGCTTTTTTCATTTTTATTTCCTTTTTTACTGCAAAATAATTGAATTTTTTTATTTTTTACGAGTGTATTGTACCATTTATATCCGCTTTGGGCAAGAACATTATTTTTATTCTTCTTTTATTGTGCAAAAGAAAAACACAACATATATTGCCCGCTTTTTTTCTTAATACCCTATGTTGTTTTTTTGCCGTTTTTTTACATTTTCGATGCTATAAAAACGAAGTTTTTCGTATCAGTTTCGACTTGTTTTTGCCCCTTTTTTAACGTACCTTTTTAACATTTTTTGAAAAAATCGGTTGACAATAGTTGTTTTTTCTGCTACACTTGACTACTGTATAAAATTATATTATGGGGTAAATTGCGCACATAACTGTGGGTAAGGGGATTCTATCCCCTAAAAACCCAGTAATGACGGCACTTTTGCCGTGCACGGTCTATTCCGTAGAAAGAAAAATTTAGGAGAGTGAAAGTATGCTTCATAAGGTATTGAACGCAGCAGAAACCGCTAAGGAAGACAGATTATCGTTTGCAGAAATTGATGCGGCTCTTGAAATGCCCGACCTGATAGAAATTCAAAAGAATTCCTACAACAAGTTTATTACTCAGGATCTGGGTCCCATCGTCAGAGATTTCTCACCCATTGACGACTTCTCAGGCAACTTGAGTCTCGAATTTCTGGATTGCTACATAGAGGACTCCACCAAGTATTCCATTGAGGAATGCAAGGACAGAGACGTTACCTATGCTGCTCCTATGCGTGTAAAAGTTCGTCTTACTATTAAAAACGACGACGGCACAGTTCGCGAAATTCTCGAACAGGACGTATTTATGGGAGATTTCCCCCTTATGACGCCTACGGGAACCTTTATTATTAACGGCGCAGAGCGTGTTGTTGCATCTCAGCTTGTTCGTTCACCCGGCAGCTATTTCAGCGACGATAAGGAAGCAGGCAAGTTCCGCTATGCCGCAACCCTTATTCCCAACCGCGGTGCATGGATGGAATTTGAAATTGACAACGCCAACGTATTTACGGTTAAGGTTGACAGAAGCAGAAAGGTCAGCATAACCGCGCTTCTTCGCGCCCTTGGCTTTGGCACCGACGAGCAGCTTGTTGAGCTTTTAGGCGATTCCGAGGTTCTTCAGTCCACCATCGAGCACGACCATCAGAGCAACATTTTCAACGAGCTTGACGGCTTAACAGAAATGTACAAGCGTATCCGTCCCGGTGAAAATGCCGAAGAAAAAATTATGCGTGACCGTCTTACCAGCAGCTTCTTTGAGAGCCGCCACTATGACCTTGCACGCGTAGGCCGTTATAAATTCAATAAGAAGCTTGCACTTGCTTCAAGAATTGAAAACACCGTTGCCGCTGAGGACGTTATTTCTCCCGACGGTGAGGTTTTAGTTAAAAAAGGCGAGTTTATTGACTCCGCAAAGGCTTACGAAATTCAAAACGCAGGCGTAATGCTCGTTAACATTAACGTTACCTCCAAAAACGACGCAGGTGAGGACGTTACAAGCACCGTTCGCGTTATGTCTAACGGCTTTATTGATCCCAAGGCATATCTTAATTTCGACCCTGCAGAAGTTGGCATTAAGGAGTACGTTCATTACGATACCTTAATGAACATTCTTTCCGAATGCTCCACCGACGAGCAGATTAAGGCTCGCCTCGTTGCCGATATGGCAGACCTTTCACCTGAGCACTTATATCTTTCCGATATAGTTGCAAGCATTAACTATATTATTTCCCTTTGCTCCGGCCACGGCACCCTTGACGATATTGACCACTTGGGCAACCGCCGTGTTCGTTGCGTAGGCGAATTATTACAGAATCAGTTCCGCGTTGGCCTTTCAAGAATGGAGCGCGTTATCCGCGAAAGAATGACCAGCCAGAGTCTTGACAGTGTTTCACCTGCATCACTTATCAACATCCGCCCCGTAAGCGCAGTAATCAGAGAGTTCTTCGGCTCCAGCCAGCTGTCACAGTTTATGGACCAGAACAACCCCCTTGCCGAGCTTACCCACAAGCGCCGTCTTTCAGCGCTGGGTCCCGGCGGTCTTAACCGTGACCGTCCCTCCTTCGAGGTTCGTGACGTTCACCACTCCCACTACGGCAGAATGTGCCCCATTGAAACGCCTGAAGGTAAGAACATCGGTCTTATCGGCTCCCTTGCAACGTATGCAAGAATTAACGAGTACGGCTTTATGGAAGCCCCCTACCGCAAGGTTGATAAGGAAAAGGGCATCGTAACAAACGAGGTTGTTTACCTTGCCGCTGACGACGAGGACCGTTACATTATCGCTCAGGCTAACGAGCCCATTACTGCTGACGGACACTTCGTTAACAACGTGGTTTCAGCACGTAATAAGGAAGACTTCCTTCGTGTTGACATTTCCCAGGTAGATTATATTGACGTTTCACCTAAGCAGGTAGTTTCAGTTGCTACCGCTATGATTCCCTTCCTTGAAAACGACGACGCTTCCCGTGCTCTGATGGGCGCGAACATGCAGCGTCAGGCAGTTCCTCTGCTTCGCACAGAGGCTCCCGTTGTTGGAACAGGTATTGAATATAAGGCAGCCCGTGACAGCGGTGTATCCGTTCTTTCAAAGGGCCCCGGCGTAGTTGAGTACGTTGACGCCGACAAGGTTATCGTTAAGCACGATAACGGCGAAACCGAAACCTACGAGCTTCTTAAATACCGCCGCTCCAACCAGGGCACCTGCATTAACCAGGTTCCCATCGTTGACAAGGGACAGAGAGTTGAATACAAGACCACTCTTGCTGACGGTCCCAGTACCGCCCAGGGTGAGCTTTCCCTCGGCAGAAACATTATTATTGCTTTCATGCCCTGGAACGGCTACAACTACGAAGACGCTATGCTTATTTCCGAGCGTCTTGCAAGAGACGATATCTTCACCACCATTCACATTGAGGAATACGAGTGCGAAGCCCGTGACACCAAGCTTGGTCCGGAAGAAATTACCCACGATATTCCCAACGTTGGCGAGGATATGCGCCGCAACCTTGACGAAGACGGTATTATCCGTATCGGTGCCGAGGTTCACTCCGGCGACATCTTAGTTGGTAAGGTTACACCTAAGGGTGAAACCGACGTTACCGCTGAAGAAAGACTTCTTCACGCAATTTTTGCTAACAACGCAAAGGAGGTTCGTGATACTTCCCTCCGCGCACCCCACGGTGAAGGCGGCGTTGTAGTTGACATTAAAATCTTTACCCGTGAGAATAAGGACGAGCTTTCTCCCGGCGTAAACAAGATGGTTCGTGTATATCTTGCACAGAAGCGTAAGATTCACGCAGGTGACAAGATGGCGGGCCGTCACGGAAACAAGGGTGTTATTTCGAGAGTTCTTCCCGAAGAGGATATGCCCTTTATGCCCGACGGTACTCCCGTTCAGATCTGTCTTAACCCCCTGGGCGTTCCTTCACGTATGAACGTTGGTCAGGTGCTTGAAGTTCACCTTGGTATTGCGGCTAAAAAGCTTGGTATCAAGATTGCAACTCCCGTTTTCGACGGTGCGCACGAGCCCGACATTGAAAAGCTTTCTCTCGCATCAAAACTGCTTGAGAAGATTGACACCCTTTTAACCCTTGCAGTACGTCTTCGCTCAACGGAGGAAATTCCCGTTGTTGACGGTGCTTTAGGTCACACCGCAGGTCAGCTTCTTGAAATGGGTAAGGCTCTTCGCGGAAGCGACAAGCCTATCTATGACGGCGGAAAGATTGACGTTGAAGCTTACGACAAGGAATTTGAAGAGGTTAAATCTCTTTCCTACGATTCCGAGCTTGAAGACAAGCTTGCTCTTGCAGACCGCATCGTTAAGCTTGCTGATAACTACTTTATTGCTACCAGCAAGATCTTAGGCGAAATGGCTCCCTTGTTCGGACTTGACACCATTGAAAACAAGAACGACACCGAAGCTGCTTTCGAAAAAGAACTTAACGAATACGCAAGCAACGTATTTACCGGTAAAACAATTCTTTATGACGGACGCACGGGTGAACCCTTCGACAATCCCGTAACGGTAGGCTGCATGTATATGATTAAGCTTATCCACATGGTTGACGATAAGATTCACGCCCGTTCAACAGGTCCCTACTCACTTGTTACACAGCAACCCTTAGGCGGTAAAGCCCAGTTCGGCGGACAGCGTTTCGGTGAAATGGAAGTTTGGGCTCTTGAAGCCTACGGCGCTGCCCATACCCTTCAGGAAATTCTTACGATTAAGTCTGACGACGTTGTTGGCAGAGTTAAGGCCTACGAGGCAATCGTTAAGGGCGAAAACGTTCCTGAACCCGGTATTCCCGAATCCTTTAAGGTTCTCTTAGAAGAGCTTCGCTCCCTTGCTCTGGACGTTAAGATTCTTACCGAAGAGAAGCGCGAGGTTGAGATGCGTGAGCTTCTTGACGATGACCGCGATATTGCCGATTACGCAGAAGAAAAAGAAAAATCTGCTCCCGTTGGCGATTTGTTCAGTATGCTCGGCTATGACGAAGATGAGGATGAGGACGATGACTTTGACCTTGGCTCTCTCGATGAGGACGAGGAAGAAGATTCCTTCGACCTTCTTGACGGAATAGAAGATGACGAAGAGGATATGTTTGAAGACTCCGAAGACCTTTCGTTAGATCTTGACCTGGAAGAAGAAGACGATGACCTTGACCTTGATCTTGAAGATGAGGAAACCGAAGAATAAGAACTTTGCTGAAATTTAAGGCGTTTCATTGTTCGGCAAACCGCTGAATAATGAAACCGCCTGAAAATAAATTTTAGCTGCCCCGACTTAATAAAATCGGATAAATTGAAGGAAGGAAGATGAAGCCTTGTTTGAGCTTAATAATTTTGATTCAATACAAATAGGTCTTGCACCTACAAGTAAAATTCGCGAATGGTCCTACGGCGAGGTTACCAAGCCCGAAACCATTAACTACCGTACCCTCAAGCCCGAGCGCGACGGTTTGTTCTGCGAAAGAATCTTCGGTCCCACGAAGGACTGGGAGTGCTCCTGCGGCAAATATAAAAAGGGCGCAAGATATAAGGGTCTTAAGTGCGACCGTTGCGGTGTAGAGGTTACACGTGCAAAGGTTCGCCGTGAGCGTATGGGCCACATTGAGCTTGCCGCACCCGTATCACATATCTGGTATTTTAAGGGAATCCCCAGCAGAATGAGCTTAATTCTCAACGTTTCCCCTAAAGACCTGGAGAGAGTTCTCTATTTTGCAGCATTTATCGTTCTTGACCCCGGTGCCACCGAGTACCAGGTTAAAGACGTTATTTCCGACGCTGATTACCGTGAAATTATGGACAGAGAAATCAGCATCGGCTCATTCCGTGCAGGAATGGGTGCTGAAGCAGTTCGCGAGCTTCTTCGCTCTATCGACCTTGACAAAGAGGCCGCTGAATTACGCGAAGAGCTTAACACCACCAATTCAACACAAAAGCGCGTTAAAGCAGTTAAGCGCCTTGAGGTAGTTGAATCTTTCCGTAAATCAGGCAATAGCCCCGAATGGATGATTATGGACGTTGTGCCCGTAATTCCTCCGGAAATTCGTCCTATGGTTCAGCTTGACGGCGGTAGATTTGCTTCCAGTGACCTTAACGACCTTTACCGCAGAGTTATTAACCGTAACAACCGCCTTAAGAAGCTCCTTGAGCTTGGGGCACCCGATATTATCGTTCGCAACGAAAAGCGTATGCTTCAGGAAGCAGTTGACGCCCTTATTGACAACGGTCGCAGAGGCCGTCCCGTAACGGGCCCCGGAAACAGACCCTTAAAGTCCCTTTCTGATATGCTTCGCGGTAAGCAGGGCCGTTTCCGTCAGAACCTTTTAGGTAAGCGTGTTGACTATTCCGGCCGTTCCGTTATCGTTGTTGGACCCGAGCTTAAAATGCATCAGTGCGGTCTTCCCAAGGAAATGGCTATTGAGCTTTTCAAGCCCTTCGTAATGAAGGTTTTAGTTGAGAAGAACCTGGCACAGAACATTCGTGGTGCAAAACGCCTTATTGAGCGTGGTGCAAACGAGGTTTGGGACGTTTTAGAAGAGGTTATCAAGGGTCATCCCGTATTACTTAACCGTGCACCTACGCTTCACCGCTTAGGTATTCAGGCTTTCGAGCCCGTTTTAGTTGAAGGCAGAGCTATCAAGCTTCATCCCTTGGTTTGTACCGCCTTTAACGCTGACTTCGACGGTGACCAGATGCCCTGCCACGTTCCCCTTTCAGTTGAAGCTCAGGCTGAAGCCCGCTTCTTAATGCTTGCCGCCAACAACATCTTAAAGCCTGCTGACGGCAGACCCGTAGTTGTACCCACTCAGGATATGATTATCGGCTCCTATTACCTTACCATCGTTCGCGACGATGCTCCTATGCTTGACCGCACCTTCTCTTCACCTGAAGAGGCGATTTTAGCGTACGAAATGGGCAACCTTCCCCTTCAGTCAATGACTAACGTTCGTTTCTCCAAGACTGACGAAAATGGAAACGTTCGCTCCAAGATTATTCAGACCACCGTTGGTAAGATTATCTTCAACAAGGCAGTTCCTCAGGACATCGGCTTTGTTGACAGAAGCGACCCCGAACACGAGTTCGACCTTGAAATCAACTTCTTAATTGACAAGAAGTCACTTAACAAGGTTGTATATCAGTGCTATTCCGTTCACGGTGAAGCAGTTACTGCTGAAATGCTCGACAACATTAAGGCGCAGGGCTTCCAGTACGCAACAAGAGGCGCAATCACCGTTGGCGTTAAGGACGCTGTTATTCCCAAGAACAAGAAAGAAATTCTTGATGCAGCCGACGAGCGCGTTGCAAAGATTAACAATCTTGCGGCCCGCGGCTTCTATACTGAGGAAGAAAGATATCGCGCAGTTATCGAAACCTGGAAGAATGCTAAGGACGACGTTACCGTTGAGCTTATGAAGGGTCTTGACAAGTTCAACCCCATCAACATGATGAGCACCTCCGGTGCCCGTGGTAACAAGAGCCAGATTACACAGCTTGCAGGTATGCGTGGTCTGATGGCTGACCCCTCAGGCCGTACAATTGAAATTCCCGTTAAGGCTAACTTCCGTGAAGGTCTTACCATCATTGACTTCTTCATGTCATCACACGGCACACGTAAAGGTCTTGCAGATACGGCTCTTCGTACTGCTGACTCCGGTTACCTTACCCGTCGTCTTGTTGACGTTTGCCAGGAAGTTATCATTCGTGAAGAAGACTGTCACGCACTTCCCGGAACAATTAACACTCCCAAGGGTGTTTACGTTGAAGCAATCGTTCACGAGGGCACCGTTATTGAAACCGTTGCAGAAAGAATTAAGAACAGAACTCTTGCTGAGGACATTCTTGACGATGACGGCAACGTAGTATTTGCTGACGGCACTTTAGTTGACGACGAAATTGCAAAGCGTATTACCGATCCCAAGGAAAAGGGCGGCTTAGGCAAGGAAAAGGTTATGATTCGTTCGATCTTCACCTGCCGCTGCGAGCACGGCGTTTGCGCCAAGTGCTACGGTGCCGACCTTTCAAACAACAAGCCCGTTGCTATCGGTGAAGCAGTTGGTATTATCGCCGCACAGTCCATCGGTGAACCCGGTACTCAGCTTACCATGAGAACCTTCCATACCGGTGGTGTTGCAGGTACCGATATTACTCAGGGTCTTCCCCGTGTTGAAGAAATCTTCGAAGCACGTAAGCCCAAGGGACTTGCAATTCTTTCCGATATTGCAGGTAAGGTTGAGGTTTCTACCGTTCGCGGTAAAAACAGCATTACCGTTATCGCTTCCGACGGTGAAGAGAAGAATTATCCCCTTCCCTACAACTCACATCTTGCAGTTGAAGAGGGTCAGACCGTTGAGGTTGGTCAGGAGCTTACAAAGGGTAGCGTAAACCCCCACGATATGCTTCGTATTAAGGGTGTTGTTCCCCTTCAGAACTATATGCTTAAGGAAGTTCAGACCGTTTATAAGGTGCAGGGCGTTGATATTGCCGATAAACACATCGAGCTTATCGTTCGTCAGATGCTCCGTAAGGTTCGCGTTGAGGATGCAGGTGACACTGATCTTCTTCCCGGTGAAATTGTTGACATCTTCAAGGTTGAAGCAGTTAACGAAGCAACCCGTCTTGCAGGCGGAATCCCCGCAACAAGCCGAAGAATTCTTCTTGGTATCACCAAGGCGGCTCTTGCTACCGAATCCTTCCTTTCAGCCGCATCCTTCCAGGAAACCACAAGAGTTCTTACCGATGCCGCTATCAAGGGCAAGGTTGACCCCCTGCTTGGCTTGAAGGAAAGCGTTATTATCGGTAAGCTTATTCCCGCAGGTACAGGCGTTAGAAGGTATAAGGAAATCGACATCGACGTTATCCGCAAGGGTGCCGAAGCTGTTGATACCGTTTCTGAAGACGTTGCTCCCGAAACCGCTGAAACAGAGGAATAATTTAATCACATAAAAAACGACGAAGAAAATTCGTCGTTTTTTTGTTTATAGTCTTAATATTTTTTGATATACGCGCAAAAACAAAAAGTTTGCAGTCTCGGTATTGACTTTTTGCTTTTCATTTATTATTATATAAATAGTGAAGTTAACGATATGCTAAGTTTTCGCAGTGTTTTGACGCAAAACCGTTATTTGTATTATTGACGCATTAGTGCGTCTTAATGTAAAATAATATCAACAAATATAAAGGAGACTAAACAATGAAAAAGATTATTACTCTTATTCTTGCTGTTGCTTTAGTATTTTCTATGGCAACCGCTTCCTTCAGCGTAAATGCTGAGGCAGAGCTTAAAAACTTTTTTGATATGGATGCAGTTGCTCCCGTAAGTGTTGGCGGCGCAGAAGTATCGAGCAAGACCGTTGACGGTGAAACCGTTTACTCTGCAACAAAGATTGATTACAGATGGTGCTCAATGGGCTTCAACATTCTTCCCGCTCTTATGGAAGCTCTCGGTGACGATGACGAAATCGAAGTAACTTTGGTTTTCCAGGTTAAAACCGACTGGACAGAAGCATTTGCAGGCCACAAAACAAGCTGCGGTCCTACCCTCAGAGCTATGGGCGTAACCGTTCCCAACGCTGACGGTGACCAATGGATGTCCGATTACGAAGACGCTCTCGGTGGCGCAGAAGCCGTTTTCCGTTGTGATGACGGCAAAAACATTCTTGGCGCAGTTTCCACAAAGCGCGTTCCCCTTAACGACGAGGCTTGGACTACATACGCTGTAGATTTCTATTTTGAAAGAGCACAGCTTGAGTGCACCATGACTCCCAACTGGACCTTCTGCTTCCACGAAATGAACGGCGCTCATCAGCCTAACGGTACAGAAGCTCCCAAAGGCAAGCTCGTTATGTTTGACGAGTTTATGATTAAGGGTATCGGCGTTTACTACACCGAGGATTACCTTGCTTCCGTTGGTACTCCCACTCCCGAACCCACACCCGTTCCCACCGCTACTCCCGAACCTGAAGATGATCCCATTGTAGATGAGGGCACCAATGATGGTACTAATGACGGTACTGTTGCAGAACCCACTGCAACGCCCACTGCTAAGCCCACTGCAACGCCCACCGCTGAAGCAGATAACAAGGACGATGAGCAGAAGGACGAAGAAAAAGCTGACTTAACTTGGCTCTGGATTGCTATTGCAGCAGTAGTTGTTGTAGGCGCAGTAGTAGCAGTAGTTGTTGTTCTTAACAAAAAGAAAGCAGCCGGTGCTGAAGACGCAGCAGACGAAACAACTGAAGAATAATTAAATAATTATTGCAATTAAGCGACGGGTTTTCCGTCGCTTTTTGTTTTTTATTTTTACAAACCCGTTAGCTTATTTTTGCGTGTATATCTCGGTGTTTGTGTTTTTGAGATTTTATCTGCTTTGACACGAATACTCTTTTTTAGATATAAAACCGAAATTCTATGACAAAAAAACATAAAATAATGTTGACATATTGTTAACGGTTGATATATAATATTAACAGAAATTTTAGTTAAAGGAGACTAAACAATGAAAAAGATTATTACTCTTATTCTTGCCGTTGCTTTAGTATTTTCTATGGCAACTGCATCCTTCAGCGTAAATGCTGAGGCAGAACTCAAGAACTTCTTTGATATGGAAGCTATCACTCCCGTTGGTATCGGCGGCGGCGAAGCTGCAAAAAAAGAAGTTGACGGCGAAACCGTTTATTCCAATACCAAAATCGATTACAGATGGTGCTCCATGGGCTTCGACATTCTTCCCGCTCTTAAGGATGCCCTTGGCGACGATGACTTCGTTGAAGTTACCCTTGTTTTCCAGATCAAGACTGACTGGACTGATGAATTCGCAGGCCACAAAACAAGCTGCAAGCCTCTTTTGAGAGCTTTTGGCGTTTCCAACGTTTCCGATTCTGATGCTTGGAACTCCGCTTACGAAGATGCTCTTGACGGCGCAGAGGCTGTTTTCAACACTACCGACGGCAAGAACGTTCTTTGCACAGTTTCTACAAAGCGCATTCCCCTTAACGATGAAGGCTGGACCACATATACCGTTGACCTTTATTATGAAAAAGCACAGCTTGAGTGCGCTATGACTCCTCAGTGGATTTTCTGCATCGACGAAATGAACGGCGCACACCAGCCCTCCGGCAAAGAAGCTCCTAAGGGTAAGCTTGTAATGTTCGACGAAGTTTTATTCAAGGACGTTGCTATTTACTACACCGAGGATTACCTTGCATCTGTTGGTACTCCCACTCCCGAACCCACTCCCGTTCCCACCGCTACTCCCGAACCTGAAGATGATCCCATTGTAGATGAGGGCACCAATGATGGTACTAATGACGGTACTGTTGCAGAACCCACTGCAACGCCCACCGCTAGACCCACTGCAACGCCCACCGATGAAGCAGATAACAAGGATGACGAGCAGAAGGACGAAGAAGCAGCTGACTTAACTTGGCTCTGGATTGCTATCGCAGCAGTAGTTGTTGTAGGCGCAGTAGTAGCAGTAGTTGTTGTTCTTAACAAAAAGAAAGCAGCCGGTGCTGAAGACGCAGCAGACGAAACACCTGAAGAATAATTAAATACTTATTGCAATTAAGCGACGGATTTTCCGTCGCTTTTTGTTTTATCTTTTAGCATAAAAGGAAAATGAGGAAAAAGTAATATTCGTTGTTTTATTTGTTACAATCCCTCCGACAGCTTACGCTGACAGTTCCATTTACACAAGGGCGCCTTAAAATTCTTGTTAAACAAATTACGTGCGGGTTTGCTTTGTCTTTTTACGGAACAAAACTCTCCCAAAGCGCGAGACGGTTTCAGACAAATTTCGCGTTAAAATCGCTGAATTTATAGGGTTTGTATCATCCTTTTTTATGTTTTGTTTGACAAAGCATTGTAAATATTATACAATATTAGTGAGTTAGCTTTTTGCAGGTGTAACTCAATGGCAGAGTTCTTGCTTCCCAAGCAAGCAACGCGGGTTCGATTCCCGTCACCTGCTCCAAACCCGCAAAAAGTTGCAAAAAAATTTTATTTTTTCAGGAGGATTTTCCAAATGGCAAAGAGTAAGTTTGAAAGAACTAAACCCCACGTAAACATTGGTACCATCGGTCACGTTGACCATGGTAAAACAACCCTTACAGCAGCTATCACCACCTGCCTTTCAAAAGTTGGCGGCGCAGAAGCTATGGCTT
>JAFVVO010000003.1 GCA_017502165.1 Clostridia bacterium | reverse complement strand
GGTTTACAGGACCGTTAAGTCGCCATAACGGTCGGTGAGCTCTTACCTCGCCTTTCCACCCTTACCGCATAGGCAGCGCAAAGCGCTTCAATACAAAAGTAAAGCAATGCGGCGGTATATCTCTGTTGCACTTTCCTTAGAGTCGCCTCCACCGGACGTTATCCGGCATCCTGCTCTGTGAAGCTCGGACTTTCCTCGTATTTTCACCGCAGTCATCCAACCTACTCAAAAATTTAGTATAAGCTTTATTTTGTGTAAATAAGAAAATTTTATTCACACAACAACTTAATATGCGAAACGGAAAAGCTTATTCAACGTAAATAATTCTTCCGCAGTTTTCACATTCGCAATAGCCGTTTTTGGTGGCGTTTGAAACCGCAAAGGCAGGCATTTCCATATGACACCCACCGCATCTGCTGTTTGTAAGCGGCGCAGTAGGAGTAATCTTATTCTTCTTAAGCGAAAGATATTTCGCAAGCAGAGTTTTATCAACGTCAGCCTTAACCTTTTCTCTTTCAGCCGCAAGAGCATCAATTTCGGGCTTTGCCTGAGCATAAATCTCTTCATACTCAGCCTTATTAGCATTAAACTCTTCCTTTGCCTTATTTGCTACCGCAGCGTACTCGTTAATCTTCTTTTCGTTTGCCGCAACAAGTGAATTGATTTGATTAAGCTTATCCTCTGCCTTTTTAAGATTCTGTGAAATCTTATCAATTTCAGCAAGAAGCTTCTTTAATGCATCAACATCCTCGGGAGCATCCTTAGCTCTATCAACGTCTGCAAGGGAAGCAAGCTTATCGATTTCAGCAGCCATGGAAGCAACCAAGGTCTCTGCTTCATCACGGGAAGCAATAAGCTTTTTGCGTTCTTCAACCGCAAGTTCGTATCTCTGCTTCATCAGGTTAGCGGTTTTACGCGCCTTGCTTGTTTTTACCTTCTTTTCCGCCTCATCAACGGCAGCATCTGCCGCTTGATAAGCAAGAAGCTTTTTAATTTGATCTGTCATAATATTTCCTCCTAACAATCAAAAGGATTGGTATTTATTTCTGAAACGCAAACTTGTGCGTCTAATTGTAACATATTTATTCTGTTTTGTAAACTGCAAGCAAATTTATCGGCAAAATGGACCTCGCTTTCATAATGCCCTATTGCTAAAAACGACATTTTTCTGCGTTTTAATTCCAGCGCAGTGTGATGCTTAATTTCACCGGTAATAAAAACGTCAGTTTCAAGGGCATCAAAAGCAAATTCTTCGCCTGCGCCTCCGGTAAGAGAAACTGTCCTAAAGGTCTTATTTTCCAAGTGACCGCGCACACATTTAGCGTTTGTTTTCTCTTTAACGAAGGCAATCAGCTCATCCTTCGTCATTTCTTTTGAAAATTCGCCCTTTCTTCCGCAAGCAACAAGCTCACCGCCCGCCTCAAAGGGAGCTAAAAGGGACGTGTTTTTAATCTCGAGCACCTCACAAAGAGCGTCGTTTACACCGCCAACGCAAATGTCCATAGGCGTATGAGTGCAATAAAGAGAAATATCGTTTTTATATAAAAGCGACACAATTTCACCAACGTATGAATCTGCTGTAACGCTTTTAACCGCCTTAAAAATCAAGGGATGATGGGAAATTATCATTTGGCATTTTTTATCTATTGCCTCTTCTAAAACCTCTTTGGTCATATCAAGCGTTATCAAAATCTTGCTTACACTTGCCTCACCGTCACCAACTAAAAGACCGCAATTATCCCAATCATACGCATAATCAGGCTTTACAGCTTCTTCAATCAACTTAACAACATCATTTACCTTCAACATCAGTAATTACCCTTTCAAGAACTGAAATTCTTTCCTTTAATTCCTTTGCCCGAGCGTTTCCTCTGTCCGATTTCGTGTTTTGCGCGCTACTGAACGCCTTTTGTAAAACGGATTTTTTATGCTTGAAGAAGGCAACGGCGTCACAATCGCAAATCATTTTATCAAGCGGCGCAAGAGAAAAATCGAATTTTTCCATTTTTCCCGGCACGGCTAAAATAATTTCATAAAACCTGTTATCTTCACGCACTATTTTTTCCTTTTCAATCGAAAAGCCGTAATCGAAAAGCGCCTGAAACAGAATATCCGAATCCTTCATCGGCTGAAGCACTAATCTCGTTTGCGCCCTGGGATGAGCAATAATTTTGGCAATTACGTCACCGCCCATACCGCAAATAACCGCCGCATCGGGAGTTTTATTTACCGCATCAAAGCCGTCCCCTACAAAAAACGAAATACCCTCTATCCCCTCTTTTTCGGCAAGCTTTTTTGCTTTTTCCAAGGACTCGGCGGAAATATCCGTTGCAATAACACTTTTTGCAAGGTTGTTTTGCAATAGATAAACACTTAGCTTTCCGTGGTCGCAACCAATATCGGCAACGGTATCGTTTTTACCGAGCAAATCGGCAACCCATTTCATTCTGGGTGAAAGTGAAAAATTATTCAAGATAATCCTCTAATTTACGTCTTCTGCTGGGATGACGAAGCTTTCTGAGTGCCTTTGCTTCAATCTGACGGATTCTTTCTCTCGTTACGTTAAACTCTCTGCCAACCTCTTCCAATGTACGTTGTCTTCCGTCGTCAATACCGAAACGAAGACGAAGCACCTTTTCTTCTCTGGGAGTAAGAGTGCTTAAAACCTGCATAAGCTGTTCCTTTAATAAGGTTGCCGCCGCCGCATCTGAGGGCAGAGGAATATCGTCATCGGGAATAAAGTCACCTAAATGGCTGTCCTCCTCTTCACCTATAGGTGTTTCAAGAGAAACCGGATCCTGAGCAATCTTAATGATTTCGCGAACTCTGTCAACAGAAACCTCCATAGCTTCGGCAATTTCCTCAACCTGAGGATCCCTGCCGAGAGTCTGTACAAGCTGACGCTTTACTCTTGAAAGCTTATGGATAGTTTCAACCATATGTACGGGAATACGGATAGTTCTTGCCTGGTCGGCAATAGCGCGGGTAATAGCCTGACGAATCCACCAAGTAGCGTAGGTAGAAAACTTATAACCCTTTGTGTAGTCGAACTTTTCAACCGCCTTAATTAAGCCCAGGTTGCCCTCCTGAATCAAATCAAGGAAAAGCATACCGCGGCCAACGTATCTTTTGGCAATGCTTACAACTAATCTGAGGTTTGCTTCCGCAAGCTTTTCTCTTGCCTTTTCGTCACCGTTTTCAACGCGCTTAGCAATTTCGATTTCCTCATCTGCCGAAAGCAGCGGAACCTTGCCCATTTCCTTAAGGTACATTCTTACGGGATCATCCACGCTGATACTGTCGTTGAGAACGATCATATGAGATTCGCTTTGTGGAATACTTTCCATAATATCTTCAATATTAGGGTCAACATCGCTCTGGATTTTTACGCCCATACCCTCAAACATATCGAAGATTTTCTCAATCTGGTCAACGTCATACTCTATTCCGTCAAGCATATCGATAACTTCGGTATAGGTAAGCTGTTTCTTGATTGCACCATCTTTAATTTTCTTTTTAATTTCACTCATTTTATCAATGAGCTGATCGCTGAATTCTACAAAATTCTCACTCATTTTACCGTCCTCCTAAAATTCGCTTCGTATTTTTTTAATTTCTTTGTCAATTTGTGCTATTTCGCCCGCAAGAGCGATTTTTTCTTCAAGCCTTGCTTCCTGATTCATTTTAGCAGTAAGCTCAATACGTTTTTTATTCAAGAACTCCATTGTCATCTTAAGACAGCAATCGGATAAAAACGCTTCCGCATCGCCAAACACGTTGTTTTCAATGCCAACTGAAGAAAGCGCCGCAGAGCATTGCTCGTCACCTTCAAAGGCGCGTATCAAGAGCGAAAGACTTGTTTTTTCGTTTAATTCGCACAGATACTTGAAAATCCTTAAGTAAGCCGAGCTTTCAAAGTACTCATCCTTAAGCCTCTCCTTAGCCTTGCCTATTAAATGCTGATTTTCAATAAGTACCGCAATAAGCGCACGCTCGGTTACTGATTCAAACTTATTCAAAATTCCTGAGGCAATTTTGTCCTCTTTTTGCTCGGTTTTGGCTTTCGTGCCTATATTATCGTAAAGAGCATCAACAGAGAAGCCGCTTAACTGATTTATACGCTTAATATACATTTCCATTTCAATGCTGTTAAAGGCGTATTTTTCAACAATAGCCGTTGCTTTTTCCGCAAAAGACGCTCTGCCCTCCTCGGTGTTCATATCGCACTGCTCTTTAATTTCATCCATTAAATATTCAATGCTTGTACGGGCCGTTTTCATTTTTTCCTTAAACGCTTCGGCGCCGTTGGCTTTAATAAATTCGTCAGGATCTACCCCAAGCTCAAGAGCAATGATTTTGGGCTTAAGCTCCGCTTCGCGCATCAGGTCAATTACCTTATGCGTAGCGCTTATGCCTGCCTTATCACCGTCGTAGCAAATATAAATTTCCTGGGCATACCGCTTAAGCAGACGAACCTGCTCGGGCGTAACGGCAGTACCTAAAGAAGCAACTCCGTAATCAAAGCCTGCCATATTAAGCGCAATTACATCCATATAGCCTTCACCGATAATGGCTCTGCCCTTGTTGTTTTTCTTAAGAATATTAAGTGCGTACAGATTTTTACGTTTGTTAAATACCGGAGTATCACCGGTGTTAAGATATTTGGGCAGGGATTTATCTAAAACTCTTCCGCCAAAGCCCAAAACGTCACCGCTTGGTGAAATAATAGGAAACATAACTCTCGTGCGGAAATTATCTCGCACGCCGTAATCATTCCGTTGTGCAAGACCGGCTAAAACGATTATATCCTCATCAAACCCTTTTTCTTTCAGATGCTTAACAAGTGCATCTCTTTGGTCGGGAGCATATCCAAGCCCAAAGCGTTTAATAATATTTTCCGTCAGTCCGCGCTGAGTAAAATATTCCAGACCTTCAACGCCCTCAGGCTCAAACAAAGTGTTGAAATAAAATCTCGCCGCGGCTCTGTTAGCTTCTAAAATCTTATTTTTAGTGTCCTTGTCCAGCATCGGCTTCCCTCCGCTTTCAAGGGCAGGCATAGGCATATTAGCCCGTTTTGCAAGCTCTTCAATAGTCTCAATATAAGTAAGATTTTCTTTTTTCTCCAAAAATCCTACCACGTTACCGCCCACGTGACAGCCAAAGCAATAAAATAACTGCTTGTCTCCGTCAACGGTAAAGGACGCCGTTTTCTCATTGTGAAACGGACAAAGTCCCAAATACTTATTTCCGCGCTTCTGAAGTGAAACGTATTCGGAAATTACGTCAACAATATCAACCTTATCAAGAACCGCATCAATAAATTGTTCCGGTATTCGAGGCATAAATTTCTCCTATTCCTTATCCCAGGAACGAGGAACGAAAATTCTGGAATATTCGTTAAGTGCATATCCGTCACTCATACCTGCAATATAATCGCAAACTGCTTTTTCTCTTCCGTATTTCTTAATATCAGCCTTAACACTGGGCGCCAACAGAGAATCGTCGTTCATATAAGCGTTAAACAAGTTTCTTACAACGTTTTCCGCCTTTAACTCCTCTGCCTTTGCGCTGCTGTCGGAGGAATAAACGTAAGCAAACATAAAATCGCGAAGCTCGTTCATAACCTCATAAATTTCGTCCGACATTTTAACCTCCGGCTTGCCGAAGCTGTTTTTAATAATATCCTTAACTAAAGTATCTATTCTTTGAGAGTTTTTTGTGCCTAAAATCATATTTGCGCGTAAGGGAAGATCCGCATCGGTTATAATACCCGCCCTGCAAGCATCGTCAATATCGTGGTTTATGTAAGCAATTCTGTCGGCGTAGGAAACTATCATACCCTCCAAGGTTGCGGGCTTAGAACGGCTGGTGTGATTTTCAATACCGTCACGCACCTCCCAGGTCAAATTAAGACCCTTGTCCTCCTCAAGCAGTTCAACAACGCGTCTGCTCTGCTCGTTATGCTTAAAGCCGCAGGAGCAAATTTCGTCAAGCACTCTTTCGCCTGCATGTCCGAAGGGCGTATGTCCCAAATCGTGTCCCATTGCTATTGCTTCGGTTAAATCTTCGTTAAGACGCAAGCTGCGCGCAATGGTGCGGGCAATCTGGCTAACCTCAAGGGTGTGAGTTAAGCGCGTTCTGTAATGGTCACCCGAAGGTGCTAAGAACACCTGAGTTTTATGCTTAAGACGGCGGAAGGATTTACAGTAAATAATTCTGTCTCTGTCTCTTTGGAAGGAAGTACGAAGCTCGCAATCCTCTTCCTCCTTTTCGCGACCTTTACTTTCGTAAGACTTTGCCGCCCAGGGAAATAAAAATTCTCTTTCAAATCTTTCAGTATTTTCTCTCATAAATAGCACCTTTCAATAAAAAAAGTCTTTTGCATACTTATATATTCTGCAAAAGACTAAAAAAACCTTTATTTTTATTAAAATTTTTTCAAATTCTACAATTTTTATGTTTAATCTTCATCTTCACCGTCAAGCTCGTCCATATAAGCCTGCCAGATTTCATCAAGAAGCACTTCGTTTTCAACGGGAAGAAGCACGATATCTTCTCCCTCCTCCTTATATTCAAGGATAATTACCTGAGGCTCCTCGTTGTCAATTTCCTCAACGGGAACAAAGAAATTG
Source organism: Clostridia bacterium (assembly GCA_017502165.1). GTDB lineage: Bacteria > Bacillota > Clostridia > Christensenellales > QALW01 > UMGS1322. The sequence continues at coordinate 51,701 of JAFVVO010000003.1, read as the reverse complement.
TAGATGTGGTTATCATACATTATGCTGTCAATAAGCTCAGCATCAAAGCTAACGTCCTCCTCGTCAACAAGAGTAACAATAAGATTTTCATTATTTTCGCTCATTAGAATATTCCTCCGTTTTTTCTGTCCAAATAATCCTGCAGAATAATAACCGCAGCCAATTTATCAATATTTTCTTTCCGTTTTTTTCTCGATAAATCTGCTTCAAGCATAGCCTTTTCCGCCGCCGCAGAGGTCAAGCGCTCGTCAATATATTCGATTTTAAGGCCTCTTTGACGCAATGCTTCGCAAAGCACCTCGTTTTGCTCAGCCTGCTGATGAGCATCGCCGTTCAGGTGCTTCGGAAGACCTGCAACAATAACGTCAATCTTGTTTTTTTGGGCAAGCTCAACGATATAATTGCAGTCGTTATTTAAGGTTGAACGCACGTGTGTTTCCAGGCCGTTAGCCATAATACCGCTATAGCTTATTGAAATTCCAATGCGTTTATTACCTATATCAAGTCCTAAATAATTCATTCGCAGTTAGCAATGTAGCTTTTTACAAGCTCTTCTAAGAGCTCGTCTCTGTCAACACGGCGAATCAGATTACGGGCATTGTTGTATCCCGTAATATACGTAGGATCACCGGAAAGAATATATCCTACAATCTGATTTACGGGGTCGTATCCTTTTTCCTGCAATGCGTTGAAAACCTGAATAAGAATATCCTTAATTTCAGTATTTTCTTCTCTACGGGAATATTTCATAGTATCGTTAATGTTTTGCATAATAGGCCTCCAAAAAACATTTCTTGGAAGTATTATATAATAAATTTAAAAATTTTACAATACTATATTTTGGCAATTTCGGGAAAATTACGTTTTCTTTCCGTGAAATATCTATAAATTTCCCTAAAAAGTATCCTTAAAATAATATAAACGGGTATTGCAAGCACCATGCCGATCAAATTTCCCACCGAACTTCCCGCAACAACGCAAAGCAGAACGATAATCGGATGAATACGAACGCTGGTAGAAATAATACGTGGTTGGATAATAAGATTGTCTATTTGCTGAACAACTAAAATAAGCACGAGCCCTAAAATTATCTTATTCCACCCCTGCCCCAAGGCAACGAGCAAAATCGGAATACTGCCTAAAACGGGTCCAATATACGGAATAATATTAAAAATTCCCATAAAAAGTCCGAGAATCAGCCAATAATCAAAGCCGCACACCCCAAGGGCAGCGCCCATCAAGGCACTTACCGTAAGAATTACAACAAACTCACCGAACACGTAATCTCGCATCTGTCGGTTAATATCGCGAAACGCGTATAAAACGGGGATTCTGATTTTTTGGGGCATTAAAAACAGCGTCAGCTTTTTAATTTGCTCTCTGTCACGCAGTAAATAGAACATTACAACCGGTATCAATAAAGAGGTCGAAACGAAGGAGAAGATTTTAGCAGGTGAAAATCCCGTTAAAAAACTGCTTATACCGTTAAGTGCTGTATTCTTAACGTCTATTTTTCCTATTAACTCAGTTAAGAAAGGAACTTTTTTTGCGTAAACCGCCGCTAAATCCGTAACGTAAGCAATAAATCCGGGTACACTTTGAGAAAAATTCTTTATCTGATCAATAAAAATCGGAAGCAAAAGCATAATCACCGCCACGTTTATTACCAAAGTTAAAGCAAAGCTTAATAAAATTGCAACGGTAGTATTAACGCGCTTTTCAAGGGCTTTTACCATAGGCAAAAAAAGATACGCCTGCACCGCCGAAATAAGCAAAAGCGAAATAATTTCCATTAAAGCGCCGCGCAGTAAAAATGCAAGCAACACTATTGACAAAATAAAAATGCCTATAAACGCAAATCTTTTTTTGCTCATAATTTCCTCCTTTTTCGTTTTGAAAACAAACCAACGCTTTATCGAAAAGTTTTAATAAATTAACCGCTGTTTATGTAAGTGCCGAAAAAATCGGCACTTTTTCTTACATATTAAGCATCTGCTTTGCCGCGCGTTTTCCGTAACGGTAAATTTTTCTCACGCATGGCTTGCTCATTGCAAGATATGCTCCTGCCGCCATACCGAGCGCTACACCGCTGATCACCATCATTGACGTTCCTACTACCTTCATTTTAACACCTCCTTAATACCCATTTTTAGCTATAATAAGACCTTTTTCGGTCATGGATATATCTTGTACACTTACTATATCTCTGCCGAACAGTAAATCGTCTACAAACCCTTTTTTAACGCTTACGCTTAAAATTTCGAGAGTTACGGGATTAAAATAAATGTCCCCTACGCTACCGGAGAAAAAATCATTATCTTTTTGAACTCCGAAACCGCTGCCGGCATATTCCTCATTAAAGCTCTTTTTGTATTTAACGCTTTTCTTGTCCACCACCGCACCGTTTTTATCCAGATGCAAAATACCGTCTTTATTAACGAAAAACTTTCCGCGGATTATTCCTCTGTTAGAGATGCAGGTTAGTCCCGAAATCTCTTTAGATGAAATTTTTATCAAAAAATCTGTTATTCTTCCTATAATTTTACCCTCACAGTACACCTCGGTACCAATAAAGCTGCGTATTGATTCCATAAAAATCACCTTTTCGTTTTTGCAATTCATTCTGTCTTTTAATTCAACAGTTATTATTGCCTGATGAAATTTATTTACTCCAAAAAACAAAAATTGCCGTTGGTAATTTCCAACAGCAATTTTAATTATTTATTTCTCATTTTATTTACGTTTTCAACTATTGAATTGCCAATAATTTTTGCTTCTTCTTCAGTAGTTTGGTAGCTTACCGAAACTCTTAAGCCTTCTTTGACTTTGCCGTTACTTATGCTTTCAAGCACATGCGATGAGGTTACGCTTCCCGAAGAGCAGGCGGCGCCTGCAGAGCAGTAAATACCGCTTAAATCAAGAAGCATCGTCAGACCCACAACAGAAATTCCGTCAAAGCTGAAATTAAGATTTCCGCTTAAACGCTTGTTTTCATCTCCGTTAAGAATAACACCCGAAAGCTTTTCAAAAACGATGTCTTTAATGATTTTTGTAAGCCGTTTTTCTATTTCTTCTCTCTCTTTTTGCTCTTTTATCTGAATTTTAAGGGCCTCTGCCATTCCAATAATACCGGGAACATTAAGTGTGCCGGGACGTCTGTCGCGTTCCTGAGAACCGCCGTAAAACACGTTATTAAGGTTAATTCCCTTGCGAGCATACAAAAAACCTACGCCCTTGGGGCCGAAAAACTTATGTGCCGAAGCGCTTAAAAGGTCAACGTTCATTTCTTTAACGTCAATGGGCATTTTGCCCATAGCCTGAACTGCATCGGTGAAAAAATAAGTTCCGTTTTTCTTTGCAATAGCGCCGATTTCTTTAATTTGCTGAACAGTTCCTATTTCATTATTAGCCGCCATAACGGAAATAACCGCCGTCTGCGGCGTTATCGCCTTCAAAATTTCATCTGCATCAATTATTCCCGATTCATTTGCAGAAACGTATGTAACCGTGCAGCCTCTTTTTTCAAGCTCCTTGCAGGCATTAAGGACGGAATGATGCTCAATGCTTGAAGTAATAATATGATTTTTTTCTTTCGTCACTACGCCGAATAACGCCCAGTTATTGCTTTCCGTTCCGCCGGAGGTAAAATAAATCTCATTTTTATCGGCATTTATAATGCTTGCAATTTCCTGCCTTGCATTTTCCACCGCATTGGCGCATTTTCTGCCTGCCTCGTGCAAGCTTGAAGCATTACCGAATTCTGCGGAAAAATACGGCATCATTTTATCTAAAACTCTTTTATCAAGCGGTGTGGTTGCCGCATAATCGGCATAAATCATAATTATTCTCCAACAATTTTTCTTTCGCTTATGCTAACACAATATTTTTTAATTGTCAATTCCCTATTTTGCTTATAACCCTATATCTGAAATTATTGTACTCAACAAAGTAAAAGCCCACGAAGCTTGAAGGCATTAAATCGTTGTAAATTTGACCGACCGCTTCCATATTTTGCTTTGGAAATTTAACCGATAGACCGCATCCAATCAAAATTTCCCGCGGCGTTGAAATAATTTCGCTTTTTATTCCTGCGGTAGTAAGTACCTTATTAAAATACGTAACCTGAGTTCTTGAAGAAAAAACTGCTATAATAAACTCCTCCATAATGTAACCTCCGAATAAAAATTTTAATATAATATTATGTGCAGCAAATTTAAGCAGATGGAGCTATTTATGATTTATCTTGACAATGCTGCCACTACACTGAGAAAGCCGGCTGAAGTGTATCTGCGCAGCAACGAGGTTTTTAGATATTATTCTGCCAATGCAGGCAGAAGCGGACACAAACCTGCGGTAGAAGCGGCGGAAATCATATATTCTGCCCGCTGCGCCGCCGCTGAATTCTTAAATATAGAAAAGACAGAAAACGTAATTTTCACGTTTGGTTGTACAGATTCGTTAAACTTAGTTATAAAAGGACTTTTTTCAGAAAATGACCACGTAATAACCACCGCATACGAGCATAACTCTGTACTTCGGCCTTTAGAATATATGAAAACAAATTCCGGGCTCGATTATACGGTGCTTTTTCCCGAAGATGACGGAAAAATAAGAATTGAAAGCTTTGAGAATGCAATTCAAAAGAACACGAAAGCAATTATCGTAAATTTCGTTTCCAACGTAACGGGCTTTGTTCAAAACCTAAAGGAAATAAGCGAGCTTTGTGCAAAAAGAAATTTGCTTTTGATAGCCGACTGTGCTCAGGGTGCGGGCGTTCAGAAAATCGACTGTCACGTTGACTATCTGTGTTGCGCATGCCACAAAGGTCTCTACGGACCCCAAGGAATCGGCATTTTGGCAATTTCCCCCTCCGCCCCGCTTCCAACTCCCTTGCGATTTGGCGGAACGGGAAGCAAATCCTTTGATTTGGTTCAGCCGAAGGATATGCCTGAATATCTCGAAAGCGGCACTATGTCTGTTCAAAACATTGCCTCTGTAGAAGCGGGAATCCGCTTTGTGCAGGCAAACAGAGAGAAAATTTACGCTCACGAAACGAGGCTTGCCAACCTGCTGATAAATGGCTTGCACTCAATTAAGGGCGTTACCGTTTATTCTCCTTCGCAGGCAAAAAGCGGTGTCGTTGCCTTTAACGTTCGCGATATCGACTCTAACGTTATTTCTCAGGTGCTCGATAAGCAGTTTTGTATTTCCTCCCGAGGCGGCTTTCACTGCGCGCCGCTGGTTCATAAATTTCTCAACACCCAAGCTCAAGGTGCCGTCAGGCTCAGCATAGGCATCTTTAACACAGAAAAAGAAATCTTCACCACCTTAAACGCAATAGAAAAAATAGCAAAAAGTCTTTAACAAAAAGTAAAGCTCTATTACAGTTTTTCTGTCAATAGAGCTTTTCATTTGCATTATTGATTTTTTATCATCTTCATAAGCTGAGAAAGCTTATTTTTCTGCTGAGGATTCAGCATCGGCGAAATTGTAGAAGCAAGATTGTTAATTTTTTCATCCGTCAGGCTGCCGTCCGCCTTTCCTCTTTTAATTGCTGAGGATAAATCGTTAAAGATTTCGTTTTCACTTTTACCTTCATACTGCTTTGCCATATTTTTAAGCTTATAAAGTTGGTTTTTTTGCTCGGTATTCAAATCCTTTTCACTTACGTTTTGACTTTGCCTTAAAGTTCTTTTCAACAAAAATCACCTCAATTAAATTTATGCACGTTTGCGTAAAATAGTGCATATTTTATAATAGTCAAAGAAATCGAAGCAACACACAAAAGTCTGTTTAACTTTTCGTAGCCATTTAATTTCGAGGTGAGCCTATGCCTGATATTTCAACGTTACTTATTTTACTTACTTTAACAAACAAAAACGGCTTCAACAGCATAAAACACGCCATTGAAGCCGCCGATAATTTTTCTAACAGAATTCAATCAATAAGTAGTATTATGAACGTTTTGCCAAGCCTTTCCTCACTTTTCAGCTCTGATAACGGTAACGCGCTTTCGAGCTTATTAAGCGGTTTTATGGGTTCAAGCGGCCAAAATAACTTTTCCCCTGCTTTTGCCAAGAAAGAAGATTTTGCAAGCAAAGCCGAAAATCAGAACGATTCTGCCTCTGCCCATAATCACCAAGCAAATGCCTTCGAAAAGCATCCGTACGTTGACACTATCGAAGAAAAGCTTTCTAAAATCAATTCAAGGTAATTCTCTGTGCGTTAAGCTTCTCTAAATCAAGCTCGTCGTGAGTTACCACAATAACGATTTTTTCTTTACCAAGCTCAATTATTTCTTTGCGCACCAGGTCTGCATTCTGCTCATCAAGTCCTCTGAAGGGCTCATCTAAAAGATAAACATCCGCCTTAAAGGCAAGGGCGCGGACAAGGGCGCACCTGCGCTTCATTCCGCCGGAAAGCTCTTGAGGCTTCTTATCCGCGAACTCGTCTACACCGAACACAGTCATATAATATTCAGCCTTTTCTTCGTCGGGCTCAACCAGCATTATGTTTTCTCTTGCAGAAAACCAATTAAGAAGCCTGTCCTCCTGGAACAGATAGCTGATCTCTCCGTCAATCTTAATTTCACCCTCAAATTTTATAAGCTTACTTACGGCATTTAACAAGGTTGTTTTGCCTGCCCCCGAGGGCGCAAACAAGCAATAAATGCCGTTTTTCTCTATTTCAAGGTTAAAATTCTCAATAACGGTATCCTTGAATTTTACCCGTAAATTTTTAATACTTATCATGTTAAACCTGCTATAGCAAATTTCTTTTCAATTTGCTTTAATAGAGTTTTTATTATTTTTTCTAAAATAAGACTTATGATAATAATTACTGCCGTCCACACAAAAACGTCAAGGGTATCAAGAAAGCTTCTGGCATCAAACAGATTTGAGCCGATAGAAATCTTTGGCTGACAGAGAACCTCTGCCGCAACCCCCGCCTTCCACACCAGGCCTGCGCTTGTAAACACCGCGGACGCAAAGTGCGGCAAAACGCTGGGAATAAATAAATATTTTATTTTCTTCATTCCCGTTATTTTGTACATTTTGGCAAAATCCTTATATTCCTTGCCCACGCCTTTAATTCCCGTCGCCACGTTGCCCCAAACTATTGGCACAACCATCAAAAACGACACAAAAACGGGTATGGAATCACGCTTAAGCCAAAGCCACGTAAGCATAATAAAGGAAGCCACGGGCGTAGCGCGAATAAGCAGAATAATGGGTGCAAACAGCTGATTAAGCAGTCTTGAAGCGCAAAGTGACGCCATTAAAACGCCAAACACAACGCCCGAAATAAAGCCTAAAAGTATTCTTAAAACGCTGTAAAGCACCGCCAACCAAAAATCTTTCGTTGCGCCTAAAACAAATATTCTGTTAAGCACTGCCATCGGTGAAGCAATAATCAGGTCGTCAGAAACAAGTAAGTAAATTCCCTGCCACACTGCAATCCAGAATATTGCCACCAAAACAGTAATTAAAGTCTTTTTTAATCCTTCGTTTTTAATAATAGAAATCCTCACCGGGCACTGCATTACCTATTGATGCAGGCTCACTTTCAAATAAAATTTGTAAAAATGCCTTAGTTTTTTCCTTCATATCATCACCGTAAATCGCAACGATATTGCAGTTGGGAATTGCCTTCTTAGCAATAGCCGCCTTGGGAACTATTCCAAGACTCTCGATCATTGAAGCGGCTTCCGAAACGTTAGAAATAACGAATGCAACGGATGCGGAATACTCCTCAAGGAACTTTTCAACTGCCTTAGGATTTTCTTGAGCAAAATCCTTTCTTATTGCAAGACAACCCATTGATAAAAGTGCGGAATTATCGCAAGCCTCGTTCCAAACCTTGTTAAAATCAAGAGCAACTCTGTATTTAGGATTCTGCGTAGTAATAATTGAAACCTGAGGCTCGGGCACAAGCATAATATCCGCCTCTTCCTTCATGGCCATGGTGTTAAGTGTTTCAGCATCAAAGAATTCAAGCTCACAGTTAACGTTTTCCTGCTTAAGCACGTATTTAAGAGCATATTCGGGAGTTGCCGACTTACCGAAGGCATAAACCGTCTTGCCCTCAAGGTCCTTAATAGAGTTAACGGTATTTCCGTTTTCAAGAACGTACAGAACACCCAGAGTATTAAGAGCAAGAAGCTGAACGTTTCCGTTATTTTTATTATAAAGGTTAGCCGCAAGGTTCGTAGGAATTGCCGCAATATCAAGCTCGCCCTTTTTCAAAAGTGCAGGAATATCCGTGGGATTGGCAAAAAGCTCAATGTCGTAATTATTAGCGGTTTTATTATTTTGAGCATCAGTCATAAGCTTTGAAAAGCCCATTCCTGTGGGGCCCTTTAACGCACCGATATTTATATCGATTCCAACGTACGCCTCTGCCGTGGGTGTGTTTTGGGGCGCGTCAGGCGTAGGCGTAACGTCAGCAGGAGACTGAGAGCAGCCTGCAAATACAAAAAGTAATAAGGTTAAAAAGATAGCTACAAGTTTTTTCATTTTTATTCTCCTTTATATATTTTTGATGAAAGAACGCTTTTAGCGTTTACGCCGTCCAATCTGCCAAGCTTACCGCAAAGGGCGCCGATTCTCTCATTTGTGCCGTCAACGGTAACCGAAATAATGCAAACTGAACGCTTTTGATACGGTATACCCATTCTTCCGATAATAATATCGGAAAATTCGCTTAAAAGCTCGTTAACCGTATCAGCCGATTTTTTGGGATCTTCAACCACAATCCCGATAACACCGATTCTGTTTTCCATTGTACCTCCAAATAAAAAATTCTCTTCACCGCAAAAGCAGTAAAGAGAATTAAAAACACTTTTATTTCCATTTACTTAAACTCAGTACGAAACCTCGTTTTCAGATGCGGTTAATTTTCTCTCCGTGTCAGAACGCGTCCTTCACTTTGATTACCTATATAATAAAAGATTTTTTCTATTTTGTCAATACCTCTATAGCTTTTTTCAACTGCAGGTCATTTTCCGAATTAAGCCGCCAGGTTTCTATTTCAAGATTATCCTGAAGCTCTACCTTATGCTCAGGCTCAATACCTGCACCCTCAATGCATTCACCGCTCGGCAGATAATATTTTGCCACCGTCAGCCTAAACATTCCGCCGTTGGTTAAGCTGTAGGAACGTTGCATAACGCCCTTGCCGTAAGTTTTCGTGCCTACTATCTCGGCATCTATCATGTCACGGAGTGCCCCTGCCATAGCCTCTGAGGCGCTTGCGCTGTTGCCGTTAACAATTACGCTTACGTCAACGTCAAAAAATTCCGCATCAGACGTGCAGGGATTAACCTTTTCACCGTTTCTGGTCAACCCGTAGAAGAATTCGCCCTCAGGCAAAAGAATATCTGCCATTTGAGCAAAGCAATTAACCTCGCCTCCGGGATTATCGCGCAAATCAATTATCAGTCCTTTAACCGACTTTTCCTTTGCAAAATTTATTGCCTCTTCAAAATATTCCGCGGCATTTCCTCGAAACGCGTGAATTTTAACATAAAGCAGGTTGCCTTCAAGAAGCTGATACTCAGTCATTTGCCTTTGTCCGTCACTTCTTTCAACAACGAAGGAAAGCTTTTTATCCCCGCGCAGAACGTCAATCTTAACCGTAGTTTCGGGTTCACCCAGAATAAGCTCGGAAATTTCACTTACGCTTTTATTTTCAACGTTTTGGCCGTCTGCCGCAATAATAATATCTCCCGCTTTAATTCCCGCCTTTTCAGCGCCGAAATTTTTATACACCTGGGAAATATAATTTTTACCGTCATACTGAAACAGCGTGCAACCAATTCCTCCCTGAACGATTCCCTGAGTAGAGCGGTTAAATTCTTCCACCTCTTCAGCCGTCAAATACGCGGCATAGGGATCGTTAAGGCTTGCGGCAACGCCCTTAAGGGCATAATCAAGAACCGTATCCCCGTTTTGTTCGTCAATGGAATAAGAAGACACTATCTTTCCTACAGTTGTGAGAATACTTAACTGCTTTAGGTTAAACACTCCTCCCACAACGCCCAGGCCCGCATAGCTATTTACTAAAAAACCGCAGGTAAAGCTGATTAATGCTGTTAACACTACGGTAAAAACCGAAATTTTCTTTTTGCTCATTAAATCACCTGAAAACCTTGTTGGCCGCAATATAAATTCTAAGGGCTACCGCCTCGTCAAAATTACGAAGGTTAAAGCCCGTTTCCTTCTGAATACGGTCAAGTCTGTAAATAAGAGTATTGCGGTGCAGATAACTGTACCTTGCAGTTTCACTTATATTCAGATTATGCTTGAAAAATTCCTCTGCAAGCTCAATAGTTTCTGCATCCAAGCTTCTTCTAACCTGTTCAGCCTTTTCCTTAAGGCAAGCAACTGCGTCCTGAGGAAGTGAGGAAATAATAAGCTCGGGCAAAATATTTGAGAAAAACCAAACTCCGCCGCTATAAGAAAGTTTTTTACCGACTCTGATTGCTGAAAGCGCCTGCTCAAAGGCTTCCGAAAGCTGAGAAGCATTATCGCAAATACAGCTTACGCCCATATTGTAATCGATATTAAGCTCTGCAAAGGTAGCGCTGATGGCATTTGCCATTTCCTCGGGCTCACATTCACATTCAAGGCAAATAACTGCAATTCTGAAGGAATCAAGAGCAACAACGGTAATATTATTTTCTGCCAGCACCTCTTCCAGAACGGAAACGTAGGAAGAAATATCCTCATTGAGCTCGGCAACAAAAACACGGCGTACCTCATCAAAAAGAAAGCCGTACTTACCGCACAAGCTTTTAACGTCCGTACCAACGGTACCGAAAAGAAGATTCTTAACAAATTCATTTTTCGTAATTCGTTTGCTTTGCTCTTTTTTCTCCAAAAAGCCTTCCAGAGCCTTTTCGTCGGCACAAATAAGCGAAATATTGCCGTCGGTAAGCTTGGAATATAAGCAGCCGTTTTCCATTATGGGCAATTCAGACAACAAAATATGTGCAGGAAGCTTTTCGGATAAGGATTCGTCACCGGCTATTTTTATTCCCGATGAACCGTAAATTGCAGTTTTCATATCATCACCGATATTATTTTACCACATCTTGTTGATTTTTGAAAGTGAAAATATTACGAAAGATAATAAATATCCGTTTTTTCGCCCTCTAAAAGACTTCCGTTATCGAAAATCAGCTTATGAACGGGTAAAATATAGTATCCGTCACCGAAAGTATAACCTTTATCCGTCAAAAACAGATTCTCTCCCTTTTTGCCCGAAAGCGTTGCAACGTGCGTTGTTTCTTCCCCTCTAACCCTATACACTCGGTAATTAACGTGCTCCTGCAAAGCAGTAAAGGAAATTTCGCATTGCCGAAGCTCATTAAGCTGAACTGCAACCTCACTTGGTGCAAAAGGCCTATCCCAATATTCGCTCGAAGCCTTGGGCGCCGTTTCCTTGGTGAAATATTCTGAAATAATATTGTTTTTTCCCGTATATTTGCCTGCAAGGAAAATCTCCGAGGACTTTTTTAGGGAAAAAGAATCTATTTCTTTTTTTACAATGTTTTCGGGCACAGAAAATTCTTCATAGCCGTACACAGAAAAAATCTTCTCAAAAATTTTTGAAGCGATTAAAGAAGGATACGAGCTGCCCGTTATTGCTTCATCAAGATACTGCTCCCTCTCAGTTCCGTCAAACCCCATCCAAACACAAAGCGTATGGCTTTTAACGTAGGCCGTTGACCAGGCGTCACTGTATCCCACGTCGCAATACCCCACTGTACCCGTTTTGCAGGCAATTTCTTGCTTAAACTTGCTTAAGGCATTGCTTTTTTGCTTGGAAACGTCACACAGAATATCCGTAAGCAAAAACGCCGTAGTTTCCCTTATTGCTTGCTCTTCTACCGCTTGATGCTTATAAATAACGTTGTTTTCTTCGTCACGGATTTCTCTGATACACCAGCTGTCTACGTATTTTCCGCCCGTTGCAAAGGTTCTGTAGGCGCCTGCAAGGTCTACTGCTGATACACCGTATTTCATTCCTCCTAACGCAAGAGCGAGATATTTATCGCTTTCATCAAAGGTAATTCCCAGCTTTTGGGCAACGGATTTAGAATATTCAATACCGTTTTTATTCAGCAAGTCAACCGCAGGAACGTTAAGAGAAAGCGAAAGCGCCTTTCTCACCGTAGTTTTGCCGTAATACACCTCCTTAAAGTTCGTGGGCGAATATCCGTCAAAATCCTTTCTGAAATCGTCTAAAACCGTCGCGCAGGTTATTGCATCCCTTTCAAATGCAGGGGCATACACTAAAATAGGCTTAATGCAGGAGCCCGGCTGACGCTTTGCGGTTGCTCTGTTAAAAACCCTCATTCCCGTATGCTCTCTTCCGCCTATTAAGGCGCTTATTGCTCCCGTTTCGTTATCAATTACAACCGAAGCAGACTGCACAATCCCTTCGCTTGTTTTGGGAAAATTCTCGTCGTCTTCATAAATTTTCTGCACCGAAGCCTGTAAATCGGAATCGAGCGTTGTATAAATTTTGTATCCGCTTCCCATTAAGTCGGAAACGCTGACGCCTAAAATATCCGCCCCCTGCTCAAGCACGTAATCGGTAAAATATCCAAAATCTGCCCTCTCTTCTTTTTCAATAATTTTAATCTCCTGGGCAGAATATTCCTGAGCCTCCTTTTCCGTAATGAATCCGTATTTTGCCATCTGACTCAGTACGGTATTTCTTCTTTTAATAGCATTTTCCATATTAATATGCGGAGCATACTTATTAGGAGCCTTCAGAAGCCCGATAAGCATCGCCCCCTCTGATACAGTAAGCTCGTTAAGGGTTTTACCGAAATACGCCTTAGAAGCCGTTAAAATGCCGTATGCGCCTCTGCCGAAATACACAAAATTAAGATACATTTCTAAAATTTCGTCTTTCTCGTACTGCCGCTCAAGCTGAAGTGCTAAAATTGCCTCGTTAATTTTACGCATAAAGGTCTTTTCGTTTGTCAGATGCGAGTTTTTTATTAACTGCTGAGTAATCGTGCTTGCCCCTTCTTTCAGCGTGCCCGACTTAATATCCGCAACCATCGCGCCGAAAATTCTTTTAACGTCAATACCGTTATGCTGATAAAATCTTATATCCTCTGTGGCAAGCAACGCGTCAAGCACCGATTGCGGAACATCCTCAAGCTTGACCTTTTCTCTGTTTTGCCCGCTGTTAAATACCGCAGACACCTGATTATCCTTGTCAAAAACAGTCAACGTCTGGCTTATGTCGGTAATTTTCTCCACAGATAGATCGGGTGTTGAAAGGAAAATAACACAAGCGCACGTCAACAGTGAAATAAAAATAAATAAAAACGACTTTTTCATTTCAAACCTACTTAAATAATTTTAGTAATATTTTGGTCTATTTGCAAAAAAAATATTCAAATTATTGCCAAGAATAAAAAGCTATGATATACTATTACAGAAATAATTTTTTAAGGTGACGTTATGATTTGTAAAAATTGCGGTGCTAAAAATAATGATTCACGGTTAAAATGCTTCCATTGTAATTCCGTGCTTAATACCAACGACTCATATATTTATGAAGATTCCAGCTCTCTGAAGGATTTTCCCGACGATATTTCCGCCGAGCTTAACGGCTACAATGCTGAGGACGAGCATAAAAGCATCTATTCCGAAAGCGATGGCTTTTTCGTTGAAAGCTTAAATAACGAAGATTCCTCAGACGAAATGTACCAAGATGACGCTTACGGCGAAGCCTATGACGAATATGAGGACGAAATCTACCCCGAGGAAAACGACTCTTACGAAGACGAAGCTGACGAATACGAAGACGAAGACTATGAGGACGAAAACTACAATTCCGAGTCACTTGAGGACAGTGAGTACGAGGATTACGACGAGGACTTGGCATTAGATAACGACTCCGAAGACGCTCTTGAAAATAGCAGCATTTCCGAGCTTTCCGTTGACGACGAGGTTGAGCAGCATTTTAAGGTTTACAAAAAAAAGAAGACCTCAGGTCTTACGGTAGCAATCTGGATTTTATGTCTCGTGTTCATTATCGTTGCAATTTTTGTCGGCACCTTTATTTATTCATACCTTAACCCCGAGGACACCACGTATATTCCCCCCGTAGACAATACTGTTGCTTCATTAGGCATCACTCAGCCCACCATACAGAAGCTTACCGACGAAAAGGGCGTTGAATACGTTCACGTTACCTTCTCCGGTCAGATTGGTGACAGAGTTAACTTAAAATGCAACAACAGCTATCACACCTTTATTTCCGAAACTCTTGAAATCGACTTATATCTTGAAGATTTGTTCGATATTGAGTACGAATTCAGAGAATCCACCGTCAACGCTAACCTTAACGCCTATTACGTCAGAGACAATAAATCATATTCTTATGCCGCATCGTCCTTTACTATGAGCGTTCCCGAAGCCGAGCTTGAGCTTCTTAACCCCACTCAGCAAACGGTAAAGGCGTATCGCGACAAGTTCACACTTAAGCTTTGGACTGCAACCGATTCCGTAATTTATCTTAATAACAACAATATTTCAAGCGCCTTGAACGGTCTTGGCAACCTTTCCTATGATATTACCGTTGAGGAAAACAGCTCAACAACCTATCAGCTTATGGTAACCCAGCCCTATCACACTCCCAAGAGTGCAGTATTTATTTTAACCCGTGATCCTCTTCCCGTAAGCCTTACAATCGCAACCAGCAACGCATCGGTTATAAGTGACAACAAGATTACCATTTCAGGCTCAACCGAGGAAGGCGCAAAAATAACTGCAAATCTTCCAACCATCGGCGAAATCGAGAAAAATGAGCTTTATAATACCTTCACCGCAGTTCTTGACTTGTCCGGCTGTAAATACGGTGAAATCGAAGTTATTATCACTGCAGAAAGCGAAAAAGGCTTCTCATCCAAATCCCACGTTTTCCTTTATTGGCCCGATGAAACGAAGATTACGAAATCTTCAGGCAAATTCACCTCAACCGTTGCCACCAACCCCTCAAAATATAAGGGTTCAAACTTTGTTTTGAATTCCGCAACGGTAGTTAAGAACGTTTCAGCCAACAGCTTTGAAGCGAAGGTATCCTTAAACGGCATTGATTATCCCGTAATAATCGAAAACGAGTTCAGCTCAACAACCATTTCGGTTAATTCAAAATACAAAATATTTGCCGAATGCACCGGAACCTTAAAGGATGGCAAGCCCGTTTTCCGAGCCTGGTATATTTACACCGCAAAATAAAAAACAAACAAATAACAAAGGCAGAAGTTAATTCTTCTGCCTTATTTTTATATAATCATTATAATGATTGCCAAATATCAAGGAATTACTCCGGTCATTATTCTAACTGACTGCCTAAAAAGTATGCCGCAGTTTCAGCGTTTTTGTACGCTATTTCCGATAAGCTTTGCTCGTTTGAAGCTACAACTACCGCACCAAGCACGTCGCCGCCGCCTAAAATAGGCAAAATACACTGTGATGCATACTGGTTAGAATCGTACTCCGTAATGGGTATGGGACTTTCCTTGCCCTGCTTATCCGTCAAAACACCCCGCCGTAAATCAATACGCTTCTGCATTTCCTTTGAAATATTTTTACCGATAAACTCTTTCTTGCCCTGCCCTGACGCCGCCACAACGCTGTCCTTGTCGGTAATAATGGTAGTATGTCCTAAGGTTCTGTGCATCGACTCAGCAAATTCTCTTGCATGCTCCTCAATATCCCCCATAAGCGAATATTTTTTAAGCACAACTCCCCCGTCTTTATCTGTAAAAATTTCAAGGGGGTCACCCTCACGAAAATGCAAAGTGCGTCTGATTTCCTTTGGAATCACAACCCTGCCAAGTTCATCTATTCTTCTCACAATCCCTGTTGCTTTCATATATACATTTCTCCTTAAATTGCAAATTGTGTTGTTATTATCTGTAATTTGAGGTGATTTATACTGCAAGAATTTACTTTTGAAAAGAAATGTGCTATAATAAATTAAAGGCGGTGATTTTGTGAAAATTTCAAAAACCACTAAAGAATTGTACGAAAAACTTATTCAAATGCCCGATTTGCATTCAAAACCCGAATTAGATGGTGAAATCCTAATTTGGAAGTTATATAAAAATGCTTTTGTGCGCGCTTATTGCGATAGTTATGATACTTGCATTGAAATTGTCAGCACATCTGTAACTTCTCCATCGACTCATTGGCATCCTGATGAAAATAAAATGCTTGACGAACTATACTTGCTCGGTAAAAAAGGAAATATTCTTATTATTAAGAAACATTTGTTGGGCACAAGTATCTTGTATATTGGTGAGCCCAATACATACCAATTCAATAAAAGCAAAAAATGGCGTTGGGGCAAATTAACATATTTAGAACAGAAAAATTAGGCGGTGAAAATATGAGATTAAATACACACACCCGTACTCCAAACCCGAAAAACAGTCACTTTATACAAATACTGTTTTTAATATGTGCAATTTTAATATATAGCATTTTCGGTTTGCTTTCTTTTGCTTGTTTTTATTATGCTCATAGTTTTATAGGCGGTATATCTATTATACTGATACCTGTTTTGCTAACTGCAATTATCCTAATTCATATAAAAGACATTGAAAAGGCATATATTGAAATAAAAGACAATAAAATTTATGTTGTGGATTATTATTGGGGCGTAAAAAAGGAACAGTGTTTTTCCTTTTTTGATATTACGTCGGCTGAAATTTGTATTGGATATTCACATAAAGTCAAGGGCTATCGATTAAGTTTCGCAGGAATACAATACATTGTATTCAGGAAAGACAATAAGTATCTTTTCAAAATTATTTATTTGCCTGAAACAGAAGAAATCTTCAAGCAATACTTATAACCACAAAAGCGAGGTGCTTCCACCTCGCTTTTATTGTAAACGAAAACAAGCGAGATAAAATTTATCTCGCTTGTTTATATATACGTATCAGTAATTTCGTTAAAAATTATTATGATAACATTTCCCCTTATCACTGGAAAATGCCTCGAAATTTCATCTTTAACAAATCCCAATCGGCTGTTTTTTAATATGTTTATACAGTAGGCATCATAGAAGCCATAAGCGCATCTATCAGTTCAGAAGGAACTCCCGCCGCTTTTAGATTATCAAATATCTTTTGAATATCCAATTCAGAAGCCCATTGTTGTATGTTTTCTTCATCAACAACGTTGCCGTCAGCAGGCTTGTTGATTTCTACATCTTCAACCAATTCTGAAGCAACACTGTAACCTAAATAAATCTCATTTTCATTCAAAAAATTAATCTCATATTTTGAAGTCTTCTTTGAGAATTCAAATTTGAATTTCAACTTGGGATTTGTTAAAGGCACAGGAGATTCTTCCGGCTCAATTCCGGCATTTTCAAGCATCTCATCCGGGAGCGTAACGGTAATGCTTCCGCTTGTTACGGAATCCTTCGTGGCAATTTCATCAAATGTACCTTCGAGAGTCTTTTCTCCGTCAATCTCTGTGTAGAATTCACCACTAAACACACCATTTTCAATCTTGCCGCTTCCAAAGACAACAACATCTTCTGCTTCAAGCTCAAAGGCAACGTCTTTACCCTTATTCAAGAAAGCGTAATAGATTTCTTGAATATCATTTTCAGAGTTACAAATCTTTATTCTTCGTCCGATAACCTGATGCTTTGCATTAACGTAATTCGTCCAAATAATTTTTTGATTTTCATCTGTTTCCTCAGGATTTTCAACCGATTCAATGGCATCATCTATTGAATCAAGGAAATCATCATATGTATTGCCCTCTTCTTCTATTAAATCCTTATCAACAAGATAATCAAAAATATCTTTGAAATATTTTTCTATTTGTTCGTCTTCCTTTAAGGTTTGAAGAACTTCCAATGCAATATTCTGAGCTGTTTCAAGATCAATTTCCGCTTCTAAAACAGTAACCTTTTTCTCAAAAATTTCACCTACCGTCAGCTTGTCGGTGGACTTTTCTACTTTATCGATATTATCAATTAAAATTGCAAAATACTTATTAAGAAGCTCATTGAATTCTTCTTCTGTGGGCAATATTTCTCTAAATTCATCATCAAAAACAAATTCAGTATTTTCAATTCCGTTAAGTGCAGTTTTAACATATTTATCGCTTAAAGAAGGTATTCCCAAAAATGCTTCTTTATTAACAAAATCAAAAATAAGATCTAAATCAACGATATTTTTATTGTCAAGCTTAATTGTTGCCAATGATTTTTGAACGCCGTCTTTAACGCTCATATTGCAATCAACTGAAAACTTTGCAAGCCAATCAAATTCCATTTTAGTTCCCGATGCATCTTCAAATGAATCTTCAATGGCATCAACAATAGTATCCCCTACATTAATCTTGATAGTGTTTTTTGTTGCCAAGCTTGTAGTGTCACTTTTTTCAAGAATAGCCCCGTAAGCGCTCGAAATAGCTTGTGTTGTTTGAGTTCTTTCCCTGTTTTCAATAAACTTAAAATAATCTTCAGGTGTTCCAAATGCTTTTATAAAGATACCTGATAAAGAGCCAAAGCAAGCAACAACCGCAACAGCCACTGCCGCAACAACAGCAACAATTGCAATCAAAGCCGGAAGAAGTTTCTTCTTTTTCTTTGGTGTTGGAACCGGTTTAACTGTTTCGTTTACAGTAGTCGATTCTTCTGTGAATGTGCTTTCCGTCTCTTGTACATTTATTTGTTCTGTTTCGGGTACTTTATCTTCTGTTTTGTCTTCAAAAGACTGACCGCAGATAGGACAAACCAATGTATTTTCGTCAATTTCTTTTCCACAATATTTACAAATCATTTTTGTGCTCGCAGTTTTACTGCTCTCCTTTCTATATTGTTGCTTTTATTATAGCATTATTTCTATTCTACTTCAAGAAAAATAATATTTTTCTCTGTTGCGAACGTGGTCAACAATCATAATTTATCTCCTTGTTTGCGTAGAATTGTTTAATTTATTATATCACAAGCATACCTACTACACAATAAAATTTTATCATTCAACGCATCGTAGATTGATTTTGCCTTACATAAGGTATATTATCTTCATAAAAGAATAGAAGATTTTAATGAATAGTTACGTAACGGGTAGTACAATTAAACTTTTGCGTAAAGAAAAAGGTATTTCTCAGCTTCACCTTGCAAATGAAATCTGCCTCACACTTTCAAGGGCAGACGCAAGAGCTGAACGAGTGTAAATATCGGTGTTTTTTCATTTTTGGGCACCTTTCTGCCGCGCAAAATAATTTGGGGCATCTTCAAAACCGAAGATGCCCAAATGAACAATTTTTATTTTTTATATATTACTTCTCCAGGCCTCTTCCTTTTCGATACGGGACTGCCTTGACCTGTTCTGGCACTGGATACGGTGCTTACTTCCCCTTGCGAACAAGCTCATACGCTCTTTTCCGCCAAAGGACTGATGCAAAATTTCCTCTACCAGTCCGTTTTCGAGGAAACTGCAGGAGAAAATATCAAGGTTAGCCTTTCTTTCCTCAATGGAATAGTGAAAGGCTATATGGCTTTGTGCCACCACCAGCACGCCGGAAATATACGAAGGATTATTTACCTTATCGAAAATAACGTAAGGTCTCGAAATAGCCTGCATATTAATTTTGGGCGCAATCTGGTCAAGCCAGGAGAACATATCCTCAAAGGTAATATCAATATCCTCAATGGTAATCATATAGTGAGGTCCAAAGTCATTACCCTGGTCAATAAGACCGTCAAATCCGTCAAACTCACGACGGTCCACCACGTTGGTGGTTATGGATGATGCATAAATCTGGTTGCAGATTTTATTTGTAACGTCCGCCTCGGTAAAGAATTTATCGGTCAGAATATCTACGAAATAGCAGGAACGGTACGGAAAGGTGTGAATGGTAACGTGTGAACCGTTAGCGCATATACAATAGGCGCTTACACCCACGTCTTCCGCGTCCTTACAGTAATAAAAGGGAATCAAAAACGGAGGCATAATCGGCTCCATATCCAATTCGTTAGTTATCTGCACCAGTAAATCGTTAACACCTAAAATACTGTTTGCCTGCTCGAAAACACAACCGTATGCATCAAGCATATAATGTCTGTTAGCAATCATTAATTACTCCTCAAAAATATCATTAAATTCCTTAAAGCTTATTAAAAGAGGGTCAATCCACCATCTTTTGTTAGCCCGAAGAACGTTTGGCAAGCAATAGAAAACGTTGGTAGTGTTATATGAAAACTCTGTTAAAACGTTAATATATTCTGCCTCGTCCGCCTTCTCATCACCGTCAACGTCAAAATTAAGCTTGAAGGTAACCGTGCGGTGACCGTCATAGTTTTCATTGCCCTTATTGTACGTTGCCGCAAAGGGATAAACCGCCTTAAAGAAGGAGCCTTCAGTGTTTTTGAAGCTTCCGTTTCGCAAATATTTTAAGGTATCAAGGGTAAAGGCAATCCACTTATCAACGTTATCCTCGTTGATTTCGTTATATTTATTCAAAAACAGCTCAACGTAGTTTCTGAACTCGGATAAATTAAGTAAATCGTATTTACCTAAAACGGCAAAAATCTTATGACTGTACGCCCCTGCATTGTTAATTGATGAGCTGCAGTCCTCGCACAAGCCGATAAACCGCTGAATCATATTCTTAATGCCATCAAGGTCATCCGAGCTATACTGCTTAAGGAATTCCGCCTCAGCCTTTGCGGCAGAAAAGAAATCCTTTTGCATTTTTTTCTGTTCGGAAGCTATTTGCGCATCAGAAAAGAAGCTATTATAATATGCCGCATCGTATTCAGCCTTCTTTTCACCATAAGCAAGCACGCCCTTGTAGAAACATACTAAATGTCGAAAGGTTTCACCTAAAATAGTACCGGTATACTTAATTTTTTGCTCGGCAGAATATTCACTTACTATTTTATTCAGAAAGGAAATGTTATCATAAATATTTCCGGCGCAGATGGTCTTTTCCTCCATATTCTGCTCGTGAATAAACGAAAGCGACGAAACTATAAGCAAGGCTTCCGCGCGGGCACGCAAGCGTTGGCTGGTCTGATTTTTGGAAATCATTCCTATACCGCCGGTCTCACCCATAACCAGCTTCGTCTGAATAATATTATTAACCATTGTGTCCAACTCGTCAGGCTTCTTTGAATAGAAGGGCAAATCGGGATTATCAATACGCTTGCAAAGATTTTCCGCAACGGTAATAAAGGTCTGTCTGTTTTCCTTAAACAAGGTTTCAAGAACGCTTGTGGGGCTTGATTCAATCAAAAGCATAACTATAATGCTATCCCAATCAAGCTTTATGCATTCAATATCCGCCTCAGCCTCAAGCCGCTCCTCAACGTCCCTAAAAATATCCTTATACCGCTTGCGGAACTGTGAATACAAAGCTCCCTTTGTACCGCGGTTAATGCTTATGGCGTCAGAAATTGCAAGAGCAAGGTTTTTTATGTACTTATAATTGATGGTGTGCACCTGGTCAATAAAGCTATTGTTCTTTTTTGCCTTTTGCTCGGTGGTATATTCCCAATCCTCACCAAAAATCTCGTAATAGTAATCGTTTGCTGAAGCTTCGATAAACGCTTCCTCCTCAACGTCATCAGGCTTGCTCTCACCCACCGTATAACGAAGCGAATTAAAGCCGTCACCGGTAACGTATGTAAGGTTAAGATACTTTCCCTCTGTTGTCTCGTGCATTTCTGCCGAATAAAGCGAAAACACGTTCATATATTCTTCAGGGAAATGAACAATGTGATACGCAGGAATCAAGGAATACGGTGCATCAAAATCGTCAAATTCCGCCGCTTCTTTATCTACAAAGGAGCATAAACCGTCTTCAAGAACAATATCGTAATTTCTTAAGAAGGTCATACACTTAAGCAAGTTGTAGAACATCTCAAGGATTTCTTCCTCATTCATCTTGAATCTTGAAGGGGCGCCTCTCCATTCATAAATAACCTTATAATATTTTGAAATGGAATATTTAAGGCTTCTGAAATTACATATTTTGCCGAAAACCTCGTAAATCTTCTCGTCTCCGCCCTGAAGCATTTCAAACTGAATATCAGATAAAACGAACTGAACCAGCTCCGTGCTTACGGGATACTGAATATATGCTTTTTTCAGACTGTTAACAATTCTGAGTGAATTTTGCTTAGTAAATTCTAAATTCTGAGGACGGTCGCTATCGTTATCATATCGCAAGCAACCGTATGCAAAAATAAACGCAAGAGAGAAAACGTTATTAAAGTACGCAGGATAATCGCGCAATCTGGTTACGTAGCGGGAAACCTTCGTTCCGCCTAAAACGTAACGCATAACGTTCTTGCTGACGCTTCTGTCGAAAAACTTTTCAATTTTGCTTATAAGCTGTTGCTTTTCTCCGAAATTATTTTCAGACATACCGTCTTTCCTCCATCAATATTCGGAATCTATTTCGTTAATAATTCTGGCAAGCTTTCTGTATCTGCCGAGAACTAACTCCTCGTTACCGTAATAATTCTTTTTGTTAAGTAATTGACCCTCAACGTACATAAAGCTGTCAACCATAGGAATACCAAACTCCTCCGGGTCAAGCATATCCATATGGTACGTGTTATTGGGACTGTTTTTGAAAACGTTTGAGTTAACGAAGGTATTGATAATTTTATCAATAGCCGCATCGGGATAAACCGCGTTGCCGATGGTTATTTCCTTATCGGGAATAACGTTGGGAACGAGAACGATTTCCTTTCCGCCGCCACTGAATTTTTCGCCCTCTTCAAAGTCAACAAGGTAACGTCTTGTACCGTTTACAAACTGAATTGTAGGACGCATTACGCAAACGATAATGCTAGCCATTTCGTTGGAAATGTTTGCTAAAGCCGTATTACCAACGGAAGAGTCGAATATAACCGCAGGAACGTCAAAATACTCGTCGCAAACGTCTAAAAAGCCCTTCATTGATTCCATAAAGGAAAGTCCGCCCGCTTCGGCATAGTTATTTTTGCCGTCCTTGCTGATATTTTTGTTATCCTTTGCAGGTAAAAGCAAAATGGCGTCGTTATCGGGGTATCCGTAAGCATTTCCCACGGGAATCAGATTTTTAAGGAAGGGATGCTCGCTGATACTGTCGCATCTTCTTGTGCTGAAGGGGTTGCCTAGCAAATACTGAATACAGTTATTATCAGTAACCTGCTCCTCAGCGCCAAGCAAATATGACATACCGCAGCTATCAACGTCAGTATCAACCACGATTATGGGACTTTCTGCAGTAGGACGGAAATAATCCTTTGCAAGAATCGGAATAACGTTATAAGCTAAGGTGCTTCTTCCTGCGCCGCCCTTATAAGAAAAGAATGATATTGTTTTCATTTAAGCTTATTCTCCTTTGTTTGATTCAAAAAGCTGACTGCTGTGAATGGGACTGTTCTTAACTGCATATACGTAGTTGAACAACAGCTCGCTGAAATCGTCTCTGATATGCTTTTCAAGCTGACGGTACTTAATGTTCTGCTCGTCCTTAGAAAGCGTTGCAGGACGGATAGCGTCGTAAATCTGCTTGCTGATAACCGCCACGAGCAAATCTCCGAGAGCATCTGCAAATTCCGTATGCTCATCCTGAAGCTCAGTGTTATCTATTGCAGAAACCGTCAGGCCAGAAGCCGCATTACGAAGGAAATCGCAAAGCATTTCGGGGAAAAGCTGCTTAATTTTTTCGGTGGTTACCTCAATAACCGCGTCCTCAATGGGCTTGGAAACGTTCTGAATCAATTCGTTCAGATGCTTGATTTCCAGGTCGCGACGCTGAATTTCACGCTCCAGCTCACCTAATTTACCTGACGAAGAAAGAAGCATTTCTTCTGTCTGCTTAATAATTTTTGCTTCGTATTCTTCGTTACGAACGTAGTTATCAATGAACTTGCTTTCATACTTTTCGTAATAAGCGTAGAACTCACCGAGAGCGGAAATATAGTAGTAGTTACTGCAACTGAAATAGCCGTCCTTTTCCCAAATCCACTTACTCTTGTTATTTTCTTCAAAACGGTTTTCAAGAATATATCCAAGATATTTTCTCATATTGATCTGAGGATACTGGATAAGATATTCACTTATAACGTTGTTTGTATGAATCAGAAGAGGCATCAAGGAGAAAACTCTCATACGGCGCTTTCGCAGATCTTTAATAAGATTTCTGTGAACAGTAAAGTTTTCGTTGAAACCTACAAGGAACTGGTCAACAATGTATTCCTTTCCGTTGTTCTGAAGCTTTTCATAAGTTCTGAACGCCTTCTGAACTGCCATCTGGCAGGATTCAAACAAGTTGTTGTATTCACGCTCTGCATCTGCCGCCGCCTCGTTGTCGCCGGCGCTTCTTGCAATTTCAATATCCTTTTTGAAATCCTCGTCAAGACCTGAGTCAAGAAGAATATTGATAATATAAACGGTGTTAAACAATGCGTCGGAGGTGGTTGCCATGCCGATTTCATCTTCAGAAATAGTGGTATGAAGGTCGTTATAGAAGAATGCATCTGCCAGCTCGCCCTTGGCAAGTCTCCAGATTTCCTTTGCTACGCGCTTACATTTTGCTTCAAGCTCGCCGTAGAAGGTGTTTTCAATGCTGTCAAGACCGTTATTGATTTCACAATAACGCATTTTAAGCTCATTATACTCATCATACTGAGCAAGCTTCTTGCCGGTCTTCTTGTCGTATCCGCGGTCGCCCTCCTTGGTCAGCTTTTCAAAGGTCTGCTGATGCTTCTTAAAGTTAGCGGCAAGGTTCTTGTCAACGGGAAGACCGTACATTTTGAAATCTCTGTCGGCCTCCTTATACGATAAATACTCTTCAAAGGTGGTAAAGAAGTCAACAAAGCATTCGCAAACGGTAAACGAATAGTAAAGCGAAGGCTCCTGACAGTCCTTGGTAAAGTTCCAACCGATATTAAGTGAATTGGATGTGCCCTCCGCCTCACTTTCAATAAAAGAATCGTTAAAATAACGAAGACCGTAAGAAATAACGTCAACCAGCTGCTTTTCCCATTTACAAGTTTCACCGATGGTTGCGTGATACTTAAGCGCAAGCAGGAATGAAGTTACAACCCAGGTAATGGTGTCAACGTTGGAATACTGAACGGTAAAAAGCTTCTTTTCGTAAGGTGAAGCGTCAAAACGGTACTGATTTTCCTCAGTTCCTTCGGTAATTCTCTCGATAATATCCTCAATAACCATATCCATAATCTGACGAATGGTAAGGTTTGATTTTTCCGCATCAATAATGTGCTCATCGTCGAAATCAAGGCCGAATTCAGAAGCTAAAAGCATAAGAGCCTGCATGGATTGACATTGTGAAAGAATACCGATCTGCTTTCCGTCGTCCATATAGAAGCCCACGTGACCCTTTGAGGAATCAGCCTGAAATCTCGTATAAAGCTCCTTAAAAATTCGTTTGCCCGTATCTTCCTTTGCAATATAGGTGTGGAAAATAGATTCCTTTTCCTCACTTACCGAGCTGTCAATAACATCATAAAGTGCGCCGTATTTTAATCTTGCGTTTGCCATAATGTTTTCTCCGTTTCAAAATCAATAATTTTCTATAATTTTCGTTAATGTCGAATTGTTTACCACTATTATCGGTCTGACACCGGATTTTTTCGTCCGCATATTATATCCTGCGGCAAAAATCCTTCCGTCCTTTTTTACAACCTTTTGAAGCGCCCCGTGAGCCATAGAATCTATCCACCAATGACCATCGGGATTAATTTCCGATTGTAAAAACACAAGCTTTTCCTCTGATTTAGCCTTCTGTACGTCCTCCAAGGTAGCCAGCCTTATTTCCTCTACCTGAGTCTTTTCCTCCTCGGTAAAGGCTAACGGGAAGAAGGAATCCGTCAACCATTGCTTCAGCTCTGCGCCACCCGTTCTTACGCCTACGGGTTCCTCGGAAATAAGCACGCATTTATCGTCCTTGCAGTAAAGCAGACGCCACGGAATTTTCTTAATCGTATAAGCGCTTCCGTTTTGAACAATGTAATTGTTGCCGTTTAAGGAAATTCTTCCGTCCTTACTTAAAAGTGACGCAGGCACGTCCGCCGTTTGCTTATCGGCACATTTTCCGAAGTACGCACGCTTGCCGTCCTGCCGAATACCCGAATCCTCAAACTTTTTCATTCTTACAACGTCTTTGTTGATAACCTGAGGAAGACTTTTGGCAATTATATTGCAAAGGTCGCTCCGATA
The DNA here is from genome assembly GCA_017502165.1 of Clostridia bacterium. Classification (GTDB taxonomy): domain Bacteria; phylum Bacillota; class Clostridia; order Christensenellales; family QALW01; genus UMGS1322. The sequence continues at coordinate 25,450 of JAFVVO010000003.1, read as the reverse complement.
CCCCTCTTTATTATTCGGATCAGCATAACAGTAAATAATTTCGCTGTCAAACAGAGTGGTTATATTCTTAATATATTCGATGGGAAACTCCCTCTTAAGCCTTGTTAAATCGTTAATTTCATAAAATACGGCTTTAATTAGCTCAAGAACGGAAGGCTGACCAATGTTTACGGGAAAGATGCAAAAGGGAGTTTTTTCTTCTCTGCATTTTTTCTGTTTTTCAAGGGTAAAGCCACGCTCCTTGTGAACCGGCTCACTTGTAAAAGACGGTATACTGTTAAAAAACACAACGCCTCGGCAGTTAGGATGCTTAATAAGCCCTTCCGCAATTTCGGTCCACTTCTCTCCTACGCCCAAATCAGCATCGTACCAAAACCTGACACCCTGCTCAAAAAGATAGTTAAGCGTATCGTAAACCGTTTCACTGCTGTCCTCGTGCTTGTAGCTGATAAACAAAAAGCCTTCCTGAACAACCTCTTCCTTGGTATAGTATCCTTTCACAAGCGCCCTCCTTTCTTTTAGCAATATTTCGGCATTTTAATATAATATATATTATTTTATACTATATTCAGCCCGTTGTCAATATCCGATTAACTGCAGAAACAAAAAACACTCTATGAAAATTTCATAGAGCGTCCGCATTATTACTTTTTTGTTATTAGAAAACAATCTATTCTTCTAATATGCTTATTGCCTGAAGATATTTATTCCTTCTTTTAAGCGCCTTTTCGTCAACCTTGTCAAGCCTCGTAATATCAGAATTATGCCTTAAATCTGCGAGCTTAACCATTCTTGCAACGGGGTTTTCCTTTATGATTTTAACGTATCTCAGATACTCCTCATCAGATAAACCGCTGCCGTGAGTCAACAATTTTATAGCATCAGTAACCGTTTTATCAAAGCCTAACGCCGTCAACTGCTCCACCGTTACGTCACAATCCTCCACCACGTCGTGAAGCAGCGCAACGATAACCGTCTCCTCCGTTTCCATCTGTTCAGCCAAATGAAACGGATGAAAAACGTAAGGAACACCGCTTTTATCCACCTGTTCCTTATGTGCATCAAAGCATATTTTCAAAGCCAATTTGGTTTTTTCGGTATAAATCAAAACAATCACCTCGCCCTTAGAGTATATCACATCCTTATTAAAATAAAAAGACATTTTTTCAATAGGTTGCCTTTAATCAATTTATGTGATATACTTGTTGAAGATTTAATTACTTTTAGGAGAAAAGCAATGAAAAGATTTTTGTCTTTATTACTTGCAATAATTACGCTTATGTGCTTTGCAGGGTGTCAGAACGCTTCAGAAGCAGAAAGCAGTACGCCTACACCAACTGCCGCGCCCACTGTAACACCAACGCCCCACGTGCACACCTTCTCTTCCGCCACCTGTTCCGCCCCCGAAACCTGCTCTGAATGCGGAGAAACTCAAGGGGAGCCCATAGCTCATAACTACGTTGCAGGTGAATGCACCTTATGCGCCGACTATAATTCTTCCTATTGCCCCAAGCTTTATTTTACGGGTGATATGAAAAATATGACCGGTAAAAAAGATGTACGCAATATCACTTTTGAATATAAGAGCAAAGAACAAGTTCACACAGGCAGTGCCGAAATAAAACTACAAGGCAACTCAAGTCTTCAATATGAGAAGAAAAATTACACCATTTCTTTTTTCAAAGATTCCGAATGCTCAGAAAAGCTTAAAATAGACGTTGGTTGGGGCAAGCAAAGTAAGTATTGTCTTAAAGCAAACTGGATTGATAAAACCCATTCACGCAACGTTGTAACGGCAAAGCTTGCAGGCGAAATGCAAAAGAAATACGGTCTGCTTGAAACTGCCCCCAACAACGGCGCCGTTGACGGCTTCCCCATTGAAATCTACATTAACAACGAATTTCACGGACTTTACACCATGAACATTCCAAAGGACGAATGGATGTTCAATATGGATAAGGATAATCCCAACCACATAGTGCTTTGCGGTGAGGACTGGTCTGCCCCCGTGCTTTTTAGGGAAAAGCCCACAAACTTAAGCAGTTGGACCGTAGAGGTAGGCCCCGAAAATAACGAAACCCTGCGTAAAATTCAGCGTATCGTTTCCTTTGTCCGCGATAGCAGTGACGAGGATTTTAAGGCAAACTTCAGCCAATATTTCAATTTAGATTCAACGTTAAATTACTACATTATGATGAATTACTGTTGGCTTATCGATAACACAGGCAAAAATATGCTTCTTGTAACCTACGACGGCAACGTGTGGTATCCCAGCCTTTACGACCTTGACACCTCCTGGGGCGCCAATTATAAAGGAACCGGCTTATATAACTATAAAAATCAGTTGTTATCCAATAATGGCAGCTTGTTGTGGGAACGCCTTGAAAAGCTTTTCAAAAAGGAACTTGCCGATCGCTATATGGAATTACGCAAATCTGTTCTTGATCCGAATCACGTTATGGCTGAATTTGAAAAATTCGAAAGCTTAATTCCCGACGAGGTTTTGGCACGTGAAACTGCAAAATGGAACACCGACAAAACTACAATTCCCGGCTATCCCATTTCACAGATTAAAAGCTATCTCGACACCGTTCTCCCCCGCCTTGATAATAAATTCAAGGCTTAAGTTAAGCAACACCTGCTATCAGCTTCAAAACTTTGCTTAAATGAAAAACAATAAAAACCTGGAGTAATTATTAACTCCAGGTTTTATTTTTTCTCAATATCCAATCAAAACGCCGAAAAACAGTACTAAAACCGAAATCAGCAAAAGCGTTATTTGCAATTTCCACGTCCATTTCAACCACTTTAAGTAAGAAACGTTTGCCATTGAAAGACCGATTAAAAGTACGGGATTCGTTGGCAAAATAACGTCGGTAAAGCCGTCTGCCATACAATAGGTTAAAATAACCAGCGTGGGAGAAATTCCAAGAGCGTTCGTTATCGGCAAAACGATGGGCATAACAAGGAAAATCTTTGCCGAAGCAGAGCCAATAAACAACTGCAGGAACAAGATCAGGCAATAAATCAAAAGAATCGTTACGAACTTACCCTTGCCCACTAAAAGCTGCAAAACAAGATGCATTACTGTGTCAATAATATTGCTTTCAACCATAACAAGCTTAACGGAAGAAGCAAGAGCAATCATCACGACCGCAGGAAGCATAGATGCAGCGCCTGAAAAGAAGAATCCTAAAACCTTCTTAAAATCCTTACAAACAAGCTTGCCTGCAATTAATCCCGAAATTAAGAAACTTGCCGCTAAAATTGGAATTGCAAGACCGGAAATTTCACGAATACACGCAATAGCCACTAAAAGCGCGCCCTGAATTGCGAAAAATCCTGCATAAATCTTAAAAATACGTTGTTGCTCTTTTTCGTCAATTTCCCTATCAATCACCAGATTTTTGCGTTTTTCTTGGTCGATTTCAAAGGTAGGCGAAGCCTGCGGATTTGCCTGCAATTTTTTAAGATATGTAAGCAAAAACGCACACAGAACAACGTAAACGATTACAAAAAACACCACTCTGAGCCAAGCGCCCGAGGAAGTATGTATGCCTGCTATCTGTGCGGCAGTACCGACCGAAAAGGGATTCGTAATAGCCGTTGAAAATCCAAAGCAAGCCGCCAACAAGCAGGTGCCAAGGCCCATCATCGTATCGAACTTCATTGAAAGCATAAATACGATAATAAGCGGCAAAAGAGTTACCAGCTCCTCAAACATACCGAACAAGCTGCCGAAAAGCATAAAAATCAAAACGGTAACGCAAATTACAGGACCGCCTCTGTCACGAAGCTTCTTCATAATTTGCTCAATGAACGTCTGAACACCGCCCGTTTTATCCAAAATATTAAAAACACCGCTCATAATCAGCAAAAATATACTGATCATTATAACCGAAACGGCATCTTCCGAGGCAAATACCCTCACGGGAGCCGTTATAACGCGCCAAACAGATATTCCCTCAATTTCCCCTGCCACGTAGGTGTCGGGCACGATATTGCCGCTTAAATCACGCTCAAAGGAGCCCTGGGGAATAAAATACGAAAGCGCGCCGCAAAATGTAAGTACTGCAACAAGAATAGCAACTACCAGTAAAAATGAGCGCACACTAATATTTGTGCAGGCTTTTTCTTGTTGTTTTGTCGTTTGTTTTTTCGTAAAAATAGTTATTCCTCCCTATTTTTTATTGAGTTATCGTGCAAAATCGCAGATGCAATATACCAATCCACCGCAGAACGTCTTTCCTTAGGAACAAAATAAAATATTTCCGTTCCCACGTAAACCTCAAAGTTTTCTCCTGCGCCGAAAAGCAAACGGTAAACCTGGTCAAAGGTAAAATGAAGCTCTGCTTCCGCCCCATCCTTTGTTCCCTGGTATAAAAGACCGTCTCTATTAAGTCTGCAAACGCCATTACCGCCAAATCGAGTTAAGCCCTTGCCGTAGCTGGGCAGGCGTAACTCCACCTCTGAAACCATTTCAAAGGCTTCATTTTGAGCAATTTCCGTCTCTATCAGTGACTTCTGCCAATCGTACCACTGGGTTAAATCGGCAAACGCAAAATCCTTATGGAATTGATATCTGTTATCAAGTGTCGTCAAATAACCGCACTTTTCACAAAATACCTTGCGCTTTTTTGTCGTGATAGTGTGCTTTTGCTTACAAATTGGGCAAACCGTTAAAATATTTTCAAGTCCCTCAGCCATTCGGCAGGAAGAATATTTTATTTCAGGATGCTTTTTAAGCCATTCAAATTCGTTGTAATCAAGCCGCGCCTCAACGCCCTGCTTAATTTCGTCAACAGAAAGCGTCTTTAATTGCTCCGCAGTAAAAAGCGAATCAAGCTCAACCTCAACCAAGGAGCCACGTCTGAAGCCTTTTCCCCACTTGGGATCGGCAAAATAATCACCGCCGAATTTAACCGTATAAACGGGTACGCCCGTTTTCTTTATAAACGCATAGGTGCTTTCCTGAATATCCTCAAATCTTCCCGTGGTGGAAAGTCTTGCCTCGGGCATCATTGCAAGAACACCCTGATTTCTCAGCACTCTGAGACAGTTTTTAGTGCTTTCCGCATCCAAGGCAAACATGCTTTTGGGAAATCCCCCAACAGTTTTAAGCAGCCATCTCAAACGGTCGTCATAAAAGTATAAGCGGGCAATTATAAAATTAGGCTTAAATTTTCTAAGAAGCGTTGCCGCAAAAATAAAATCGATAAACGAGCCGTGGTTACAAAGTACGATAGAAGGCTTTTCAATGTTTCCCACCTTGTTAACCGCTTTCATTTTAATACCGCAAAGGAAATAATAAATTCTAAGTGCATAGTAAATCACGCCCATAACAAAGCCGTTTACATTTTGCACGGAATTTTTTGAAACGCCCTTATTTTTATCTGCGTAAGCATTGATTTTATCAATTAAAACGTCACGCTTAATTATAGGAACGGCAAGTAAAATCACAAGCACCGCAATAACGCAAACGGAAACTATCCAACTGTATGAAACCGCCACGTGGCCGAAGCCTACGCCGATACAAATCGAAGGTATAACACCCAAGGTAGTTATAAGAATAAACCGCCAATATTTAAGACCTATGCTTGCGGCAAAAAACGCAATCATTCCGTAAGGAAGCGCGGGCAGAAAATACAAAATTAATATAATTATAAACCACTTACTTGATTTTGCTATCTTATCAAAGTCAAGGTGAAGCCTGCTTACAAAATACTGTCTTAAACGGTTGCCGAAGCTCTTGTAAAGCAGAAACATCGCAGTGTTTCCTGCAATTACACCTGCCAAGCAACATAAAAATCCCCTGCCAAAGCCGAAAACGGCGCCGCCTAATGCTTGTGCAGGCTCGCTGGGCAGAAAGGTAAACACCACCTGCAGCATAGAAAGTATCGAAATAGTTATATAACCGCGCCAACCGAACTCACGCAGCTTTTCCTTTAAGGCATCCTGCGATAAATTCGCATCAAAAAGACTTTTGGCAAGCTCTAAATTATCTCCCGAGAAGAAAATCAACACTAAAAGTGCTAAAATAGCAATGAGCCCTAAGCCTATGAAAATTTTTCGACGCGTTTGTTTTTTTATTGCCATTTTTACACCTCTGAACGTAATTACAATTAGTATAGCACAAAACTTCAAAAAACACAAGTTTATAACATAAATTGTCAAAGACCTTCAATATTTTATTTATTAAATCCGTAAGGACGTATCATATTTTATTATAAATTTCAATAAAAATTTCCGGTCGATTATTAGGTCTAAGAATTAGAAAAGAATCCATCTTCTACATTAAAGACGGATTCTTATTTTAGACAATTTTTTTATAGCATTAATTAAAAAAAGTTAATTTCGGAAGTTGAAAAAGCAATTACTTCAAGCTTGTTTTTGATATAATGGTATAAAAACACTCAAGAGTGGCGTCGCTTTCTATATAATAGTAAACATTATTAACATCTACTGTATCCAAACCGCTTTCGATTACTTTACCGTCTTCATATTCGATTTCGACGCAATGTGTATTTGTTCCCGGCGGAATTATATAAGGAGCCCTTTCTGTAACGGTAAATGAATTCAGCCAGTTTTTAATCTCTTCCATATTCTCATCCGGAACTACACTTCCCTTACCGGCTCCATAATAAGCATAAAAGGTAATTTTAGTAACATTTTCAGTATCAAAAACCTTTTTGTCTTGTTCTCTTAAAGCAGGAACATACTCTTCTGTGCTTTCAAATCTTATTTCTACCAAATCATCTTCCTGCGCAGATACTCTTGTAATTTTTGTATCCGGATAAATAACTACACCTTTATTGTGTATGTATATTTCATTTATAATGCACTGGAATAAATGTACGAACTCACCTGCTTCATCTACAAAAACAATTCTTTGAAGGTAATCGTCGTCTCCGTTTTCTACCTGATTAATTGAAATATCTAAATTGTAGTTTTCGGCAAAATCTTCTCCGCTTAAGCAACAATCTGCTTGATGAAAAACATAAGCACGGTCGAATTCAAAAGAGAATACGTCTTTAACCGTTACCTCTTTTTCGTTGTTTGGAAATGTCTCATTATCCTCAGTCGGAGGTGTCGCATTTTGTTCATTCAGAATAGAAATAATTTTATCGCCATAATCCACTTGAAACGGCTTAAGGATCATTAGTGAAAATACAACAGCAGAAATCAAAATTAACGAGCCTGCAATTATCAGTATTCTTATAATCTTCCTCATAATATCACCTCAATTCAATTATATCATAAAGATATTCACAATGCAATAGCAATAAAAATTCCCCGTCAAAATTAACGGGGAACTCTTTATTCGTTTTTACTTTGCCTTATTTTCATTTTTTCCCAGCTGATATAGCCGTATATGTCGTTCACCAGGAACGCCACAAAGCACACCACAACTGAAATATAGCTTATTTCCTGTCTGCTTGCCAATGACCACAAAATAATCAAAACCACGTCATTTGAAGCGTAAGCTAAGGCAAAATACGGACTGCGTCTGAACGTCAGATATACCGCAACAAAGCTGGTGGTAACCGAAATTGTGCTTGGGATAATATTCGCCGTATTAAAATAAGATAAAATAAAGTAAAACAGCACCGTAATTGCAGAAGCGCAAATTAACATAAAAACCGTCTCACCCCTGCTTATTGAATTAACCTTAACCTCTGCCCTATTATTTTTATACGGATTTCTAAGCCAGGAAACAAGTGCAACCACCGCCATTGGCAAGGTCATACCGAGATAAGTTATCATTTCCCCGTAATACGCAAAAGAAAATGATATAATTCCGTACAACAAGCTGAAAACAACCATCAGAACTTGACCCACGGGATTTCCCTTGGCGTTGAAAATCAGCGACGTTACCCCAATTAACGACGCAGTCAGCGTAATGTAATTTTCTCTGTCGAAAATGCAGAAAGCGCCCACTATCAGCACCACGGACGAAACCCACAAGAAGATTTCCGTCCTTGAAAAATACCTGTTCAAAATAATACCTCTAAAAAATAAGCATCCGCATACACATCTTCTAAGACCTAACGATGTGCAAACGAATGCTTTAACATTCTACTACTCGGTAGCAGCTTTAACATATTGAATTTGCTTAATCATATCACAAAACAGTAAATCGCGCAACAAAGAAATCAACTGTCGAAGTCCTCAAGAAAAACCTTAACGGAGCGCGTCATTTCTCTTGAAAAATCCGAATTATATTTTCTGTCGCAGAACGTTTGAAGCCACTCAGCAAAGTCTTTTATGCCCGCCTTGACCAAAAGCATCTGCTTCAATTCTTCCGCATCCATATCCTTGTATCCGTTTTCGTGAACAATGTACTTAACGTCCGACCTAAGAGGCTTTTGGCGCTCCTTCTGTTGCTCCGTCGGATATCCAAACACAAGCATTGCGGCAGGAAAAACGTAAGCAGGCAAGGAAAGCAGCTCTCTTTGCAATTCGGCATTTTCCATAATATCACCAATATAGCAGGAGCCTATTCCAAGGCTGTGTGCCGCCACAACCGCATTTTGAGCGGCAATATTAGCATCACTTACCGCAAGCATTAAATCGCCCACTCCCGGCTTTCTCGGATTGCACTTAAACTCCTTAAAAGCGTTATACCACTTACGGCAATCAGCGCAAAACACCAACACCAGCGGTGCTTTGGCGATAAAAGGCTGATTATCACAGCTTTCAGCCAGTTTTTCCTTAAGCACGGCATCAGTAACCTTGATAATTGTGTAAAGCTGCTGATTACCCGCCGTAGGAGCATTTGTAGCCGCTTCAATAATTGCTTCCGTTTCCTCCGGCGTAATAGCTCTGTCGGTAAACACCCGTACAGATTTTCTTTCCTTTAATTGCTGAATTACGTTATTCATTTTTACCTCACCAAATCTTTATCTTGCAATAGAAAGCTCCGTCCCATTGCGCAACCGTATGCTTTGCAATTTCCTCGTTATATAACGCCTGTAGAATTATTCTTTAATTCTTTTATTGATGTAAAACGCATAAGCAAGGGGAATAACCGTCAAAAACACGGGTGCTACGTATAAAGATATAGCGTTTTCCACGTTAAAGATTGATAACGAATTCACTAACGAATGCGTTACGATACACGGAACAAGCGACTTACTTTTGTTGAACAGAATAACGAACAGATAACCAATGGAGGTGGCATAACAAATCTGAAACAAGGTCGGAACCAGATCCGCACCGTTTAACAGATTAATCACGTGCCCCGCACCAAAGGTAACCGCACTAACCAAAATGGCACTTTTAACATTGTTTTTGGCCATCATTTTGAACAAAAAGCCTCGGAAAATAATTTCCTCAATAAACCCGATATTTATCATCGTTAAAATGTGAAATACTATCTCACCCTTGGAATTGTTAATATTTATACCGTTCCACAAATTAACCGTCACAATTATTAAAAGCGGAATAAAATATAGATATTCTCTTGCGTTTTCAACCTTTTTTAAGCCGTAATACTCCGTTCTTTTTAATGCAAGCATTATCGACACCAAGCAAGCCGATAAAACTGTGTTTGCAACAAACCCTACCCAGCTCGTCTCTCCAAAAAATTGAACGCACACCGAATTAACCGCAATGTACACAACAATAAGAAAAATACAACAGGCAGTCTCGTGCTTTTCAAACCACTCACGCATAAAATTCACCACACAAACTTAATCTACAATCAAATTATACCATTCTCCATAAAAAACTGCAAGAAAAATCCCCACCGAAAAATCAGTGGGGATAAAACCTCTGTTGCAGACAGTCAAAGTCACTGCCCTACTATAATGATTAAATAAAGTCGAAACAGCAATCATTATAAATTATTTCGTTTTTCTAACATTAGCCGCGCGCTACACACAAAAGATAACAATTATATTACCAAACAAACGGTATCAAGCGGTATTTAACCTTTTGTTTATACTCACGATAACCGTCGAGTTCTTCTTCAAGGAATTTTTCTTCGTGTTTAATTCGTTTTACTATGATAAACGGATACGCAAGAAAAATCAAAAACGAATATACCGAGCCTAACACAATCGGCATTGATAAAAACAAAAGCAACGTCACGCTATACATCGGATGCCTGACAATGCCATATAATCCCGTATCAATTACTTTTTGATTTTCTTGCACCTCAATTGTGCGGCTAAGATATGTATTCTCTCTCAGCACCTCTGCATAGAGAATATATGCAACGAGAAATACCACCGCCGCGCCAATTACAACACCTTTCGGCAAGACATACCAATTAAAACGAACACCAAGCCCCGCAAGAACAAATCCGACAAAAAACATAAGACCGCTGAGTTTCACCACAACAGTCTGTTCTCGTTGCTTTTCTTTTGCATCAAGCCGACTTCTTAATAATTCGGGATTTTTGAACATCATTACAATTCCTGCAAAGAACATCGGCACAAACAAAATTCCCATCAATAACCAACCGTTAAAGTAAGAAAAAGTACCGGCAGGTAAGAAAATCAATAACCCTACCAAAGCAACACCAAATAAAAATTTAGTTATTGCCCCAAGAAATAATTTCTTCGTCATAGTATTTCTCCGTTAAAATTTATTTGTTATCGCATTTTTATATATTATACCATCACCAAAATTTATTTGCAACAGCTATAAAAATCCGCCCGAGGAAATTCGGACGGATAATTTTGCTTTATAAAACTAATTACTTAGATTCTTTAATCGCAGCCTGAGTCGCCAAAGTTTGCAGGGGGAATTATGTACTGGGGCGAAATTGTCGCCCCTTTCTTGCGGTTGCCCTCTACATTCATAGGAATGGGAGCGTCGCCGCCGAAGTCTCCACGAAGATGCCACCTGAAGCAGTCCTTTGAAACCTCGATTTTTTCAACAAAGGCTTCGATAACGCTTTCGGGGATATCGCCGTCGCTATCAAAATTTGTGTATTGCTCCAAAGCATAGCGGAGAACGGTGATCTTGCTTTCGTAGTCGATTTCTTCCTCCTCGGTTTCCTCGACTACCGGTGTCAGTTCTTCGATTTCCGCCTTGAGCTTATCTATCTGCCTATCCACCTCGGCACGTGCTTCTTGGTAGTCCTCATGGGTGATATCACAATTACTGAGCAAATCCACAAGATTTCTGCGCTTGGTGTTGGCTCTGTCAAGCTCACGTTGCTTTTGCTCTATGAGTTTTGAATTATCCTGCACTTGAACTTCGGTATCGCTGATATGCTCCTCAAGCAAGGAGTTCGCAATTTCCAACACTTTTTGTTTGTTGGTAAGGAAATGACGGAAGATATAGTTTGCCATCATTTGTAGCTTCCACTCTGCAATCATCGGCGACTGGCAAATGCCGTCAATGGGAAGTCCACGTTTTAGGCGGCTTTTGATAGTACCAGTCTGCGTTGTGCCGTAGCATTGGTAGCCGAAGAACTTTTCGCCGTTTGCATTGGTTCTCCATTTGCGGCGGTTAAACCGTCTGCCGCAGGAGCAGATCATCAGTTTGCCCCATACGGTCTTTGGCGGTGTTACGCCCGTCAGCTTTCTGCCTGTGGTTGGATTTTTGAGTTTTCCCGTTTTGCTTTTCATAATTTTTTGCACCCTTTCGTATTCTTCAACGGTTATAATCGGCTCGTGTCTGCCTTGAACTTGTGTTAGCGCCATTTCACCGTAGTTTTTCACCTTTTTCTGCACCAAAAAGTCGGGAGTGTATTCCTTGTGGTAGGTAATGATGCCGCAGTAAAATGAGTTTTTAAGCGTTTGGGAGATTCCCGTGCAATGCCAATTCGGTAGACCCGTAGCAGTCCTGCGTCCCGTGCGCTCCATCTCATTTTTTATCGCCATCAGTCCGTGTCCCTCAAGGTACATATCAAAGATTCTCCGTACCGTTTCGGCTTGCACAGGATTGATATTAAAATCCACTTGCTTTTTGTTGCCCTCCACGATTCGCTCCACTCGGTCATAGCCGAGGATATTACCGTTGCCGTAGAATACACCCTTTTCCATTGAGATCTGCTGACCGCTTTTCACTCGGATCGAGGTCTTACGGCTTTCATCCTGTGCAAGGCTCGCCATAATGGTCAGTCTGAGTTCTCCGTCGCCGTCAAAGGTCTTGATATTATCATTGATAAAGAACACCTCAACACCGATGAGGCGAAGCATCTTTGTAAAGTGCAGGGTTTCCTCTGTGTTACGTGCAAATCGGGATACCTCACGAGTAATGATTAGGTCAAACTTGTGTGCCTTAGCATCGGCGATCATCTGGGTAAAGCCCGGTCGCTTTTCCGCCGAGGTTCCCGTAATACCCTCATCAATATAGCGATCAATCAGGTTCCATTCGGGGTGGTGGTCAAGATATTGCTGATACCATTCCAGTTGATTGCTGAGTGCAGATATCTGCGCTTCGTGCTCGGTAGAAACACGGGCATAAATCACCACCCTTCGTTCGTCAAATTCGTTGTATCGATACATCATCCGGCTTTTTCTCCTTCCTGCTGAATGGTGAAGTTAAATTTCGAGGCATCCACCACGTCAGCGTGCTGATTTACCATATTTCGAAACATATATAACGGAATTTTGCCGTCGTGATAAAGCTGTTCGCAAAGCTTTAAGGCGGCGAAAATATGGTTGGGATTTTTATCCTTTATAATTGTAATCATAGTGCTCCTCCTTTACAAATGTGCGATTTTTATCTCGCATCACGGTTTCGCTGTCGGTGGCGGTGCAAAAGCTCTAAACCTTTCAGGATATCCTTTTTGATCTGTTGTTCTGTGTAGGACTTCGGGAAATATCCGTTGAAATCCTCTCTGCGAAACCGCAAATGCTCCTGTTGGTTCGGCTTTTCCTCCGCCATAATTTCGTATATTTGGTCTTTTGTTAATATACAGTCCTGCGATAGCTTTTTGAGCCGTATGCTCTGTGCGTGGGATGGTGTGCAGTCGTTTAGTTCGATGGCATCAAGCAGAATTCTTTGCTCATCCTCTGTCAAGAATGAGATTTCCACCGCCGGACTGAAAGCAATTTTGTCTTCGTCTACCTTGGCAAGCAGTTCGGGGATAAGGTATGTTAGGCGGATATATCTTTGAATTTGCCTTCCGCTTTCATCTTCGGATATACCGTCTCTCGACTTGTGGACAAGTTGTCCACAAGTACTCCTACCTTGATGCTTTATTGCTTCAAGCTTCATCCGATAAGCAAATGCCTTTTCGCTGGGGAGAATGGTTTCTCTTTGCAAATTTGCATCTACCATTGCAATCACCGCCTCATCATCTGTCATTTCACGAACGATTACGGGCATTGTTTTAAGTCCCAATACCTGACACGCCGCAAGCCTGCGGTGTCCCGATATCAGCTCAAATCCGCCATCCTCAAGCGGTCGGGCAAGGGCGGGGGTTATCGCCCCGACCTTGCGAATGCTCTCAGCCATTCGGCCCATTTCCTCGCCCGATTGAATTTTAAACGGATGATCCTTGAAGGGGTGTAGCTCCTCAAGGGGAATATTGTGTACTCGCTCTAAGCGTGCATCGTCTCTTTCCGCCTGGGTTGAAAAGATGGCATCAATTGGTATGGGCGGCAGAGTAAAGTCTGATTTTCTTGCCATTTATATGACCTCCTTTTTTGCTTTTTTGAGTAGCTTGATTAGCTCATCAATCTCATCAGGATAAAAAGCGATGCCTTTTAGCGGCTTACCGTTTCTCCAACGCCGCACGTCGATACACGGTGCGTTGTCGCTCCACTTGATGATATTGATTTCCTTTGTGTCGTTGCCGGTTTCTCCTGCAACTCCGATTTTCTTGATGATTTCATATTCAAACATTTTTGTTTCCTCCTAAAGTTTTTCGATTTGTTTTAAATAGGTACTGCCTTTGCTGCTTTGTCCGTAAATCAGCTTCAGCCTTGTGCCGTTGTCAATTTCGTAGAAGCCTAAATACCCCTGCCACCAGAACACCGGCGTTATGATCTTTTTTCCGTCTACCAACCGAAGAAAAAGACGAAGCATTCCGCCCCTTGCTTCTGCTTTCATTTCAAGCGTTCCGATATATTCACCGGGCTTGTCCATAAAAACATAGTCGCAAGTTACAATGCCTGCTTCTTGCATCTCTGCTCGGCTGTAGACCTTATTTTTTGCCATTTGCTCACTCCTTTCTATAGATTAAAAATTCATTCTTTTTCGGAGAGTAAGTTATATATTTATTTATATATTTAAGACCTCCGACCGTTTTTGGTTTTGACAACCACCTCCTTTCACTTATTTGGAATTACACCCCTGATTTGCACCCCCTCACTAATTAGGAATTTAGAGACCACTTTTGCACACCCAACTCGAAGGAAAATTTTTATCTCTTCACTCATTTGGACAAGGGGTACCGTTTTGGACACCCTTTTGTCGGAATTTCTGAAAAATATTTTTTGCCCTTCACTTATTTGCAATGGGAACGCCGTTTTGGACACCCAAATCGTCAAAAAATATTTACCCCTCTACTAATTCCCACTGTGAAAGTCCAAATGCACACCCTTTTTGAGAGAAAATTTTTAATCCCCTCACTTATTTGCAATGGGAAAGGGTGTTTTTTAAGTCTATTTGCAAAATTTCCTTTCACTTGTTCCCACAGAGCAACCGCAAATTATCGGGTGTTTTGAAAAGATATTTTTATTCCCTCACTTGTACCCACTGGGGATAGCTGAAATTCAACCCCTTTAGCAAAAAAAATTTATCTCTCACTAATTCGCACAGAGAAATGCGGATCGTTCACCCTGTTTTGAAAAATAGGCATAAAAAAGACGCCTATCTTTCGATAAGCGTCAAACGAACTGTTGAATTTCAAAAAATGATAACACAAATGAATTTTTGTTTCGACTTTTTATTGCTTTATTTGCAGTGTCGTGGTATAATACAAAAGAAAACATTAAACACAATGTGTTATCGTTTATTGGAGGTAGGACATTGGAATATAAAGACATTATAAAAAACACAATTAGTGCCAACGGCGGTATTGCGAAGCTGTCTGCTCTCACATCCGCCGGCGTACCAAAAGAGAAAATATATAAGCTGTGTTCTGACGGCTTTCTTCAGCGTGTCCGTCAAGGCTATTATCAGCTTGCAGATGAGCTTATCCTCTCCGATGAGCAGGTAATCGCTTCTACCATTCCCGAAGCGATCATCAGTATGGAGTCGGCTTTGTTCCGTTATGGCTACAGCGATTTTATGCCGAGAGTTTGGTCTGTTACCGTGCCGAGAAGTGCATCACGCAGGCTTAATACCTCCGTGCCGATAAAGGTCTATTACGTTAAAGACGATATTTACGAGCTCGGCAAGACTATGATCACCGAAAACGGTGTCACCTTTGCCATTTACGACCGTGAGCGTACCATCTGCGATATGTTCAAGCATCGTGGCAAGGTTGATAACGAAATGTTCAGTAAGGCTGTAAATGCCTATGCAAACGATACACAGAAAAACCTCGTCGCCCTTTCCGATTACGCAAGGAAGCTGAGAGTTTACAATAAAGTGATGGACATTATGGAGATACTGCTCCATAGTTAACATATAAGAATAAACAAATTATTATCCCACATATATCTTTTCCTCAAGCCCACATTCATTGATGCCATTGGTGCGAAATTTGTAAATGCTTGAGGGAACAATAACAAAAGGAGAAAAAATGAAATTAGCTGAAATATTGAATCTTATTGCAATTGTTATCATTCCGATTATTGCCGTTTTAATTGGGCAGTGGTTACAAACTTGCTCTGAAAAACGAAAAGACAAAATGCACATATTTAAAACTTTAATGACTTCCCGAGTTTATGGGTGGACACAGGAAAGTGTATATTGCCTAAATATAATCGACATAGTGTTTGCAGATGATAAGAAAGTACGCAATGCGTGGAAAGACTTGTACGATAAGTATTGTGTTCAAAATCCCGATGAATCGCAACTTAAAAAAATCGAGACTGCACAGTATAAATTATTAGAAACGATGGCTGTTTCTTTAGGATATAAGGATAAAGTTACGTGGGAAACTATTCAAAATCCCTATATCCCAAAAGGAATGTTGCGACAGATCGAAGCCCAAAACCAATCTCAACAAGCGTATAACAATCTGTTGCTAAATATGCAACAGATGATGCCGCAGAGCAAAAATCCGGAGGAGAAGAAATGAGTACCAATATTTCAAAACAAAAGCGTGAGGATCTCCTTGCGAAAATAAAAGAAATACGCACCTTTATTTCTGCTGCACCGCAGGATGAAAATACTGGTAATCTATTGTCATACCTCTCAGATCTCGAAAAGGATGTTAACGGTAAAAAATACGGTCTTGTGTTTGAGGAACACCGTGAGGAGATTGACGAGATACTTGCCACTCACACACCCGTTCTGACCGAGCAGGGTGACCTCTTTATCGCTAACGGCGGAGAGATAAATTTTCTTATTGAGGGTGACAACCTCGCTTCGCTCAAATTGCTCGAGAAAACACACAAGGGTAAAATCGATCTTATATACATAGATCCGCCATATAACACACAAAACGCCGATTTTATGTACGATGATACTTTTGTTGCGGCGGATGATTTATATAGACACAGCAAATGGTTATCATTTATGAAAAAACGATTACTGCTTTGCCGAAAATTATTAGCTGAAAGAGGTTTTATTTTTATAAGCATTGATGACAATGAAGCACCGCACTTAAAGGCTCTCTGCGATGAAATTTTTGGTGAGGATAATTACGAAAAAACCGATTATATTCAAGTGCGTTATCCTGATAAAACATTGAAATCCGATATGCGTTACCACAAAGAAATTGAGCAAGTTTTAGTGTATCGAAAGTCATTTGCGGCAAAACCATATCTTAAGCCACAAGAATATGATTACGATAAATTTATATATTCTATCAATGAATTATCCACAGGCAAAGAAATCGAATTGGGCGGAAAAAAGGTGGTTGTCTTTGAACAAGACG
Organism: Clostridia bacterium; assembly: GCA_017502165.1. Taxonomy (GTDB): domain Bacteria; phylum Bacillota; class Clostridia; order Christensenellales; family QALW01; genus UMGS1322. The sequence goes on along the minus strand of JAFVVO010000003.1, from coordinate 8,493 downwards.
AATACGAAATCATACAACACGACACAGGCTTCAAAGACGGTCTAAAAGAAATATGGGCAACAGGTACTATTCTTAATGGTAATTCATCGGGTAGATTTTTCCGTGATTATCTTGACGGCAGAAAAGATGTTGATGGATTAGGCATTCTTTATAAAGTTTATGGTATAGGCGATGACCAATACCCTTACCGATATTTCACCGGTCCTAAGAAAGCAAATGCAACAAAAGGAAAGTATTATCAAGGTGTTCCTTCCGAAAAATTGACAGAGGGCGCGACAAAGGTAACTCCTATTCCTAATTTTTACGATATGGCAGGAGATTTTGGCAATATTCGACACGAGGGCGGTGTTCCTTTTAATAGCGGCAAAAAGCCTGTTAAACTGATAAATATGTACCTTGATTACTTTGCAGAGAAAGATATTACGGTTCTTGACTTTTTCGCAGGTTCAGGCAGTACGGGACATGCCGTGTTGCAACACAATACTCTTGACGATGGAAATCGCAAATTCATTCTTTGCACAAATAACGAAAGCGATATTTGTCGGAACATTACATATAACCGCATTAAAAATGTTTTACAAAAAAATAGCGGCAGTTTGAAATATTACAAGGTAGATTATATTCCCGTGAGCGAGCGTATGTATTACGAATATGCAGATGAACTGCTCTGCCATATCCGTGAACTCGTTGAGCTTGAAAACGGTGTAAACTTTACGGGTAACGCCGAAATCGGCATTGTTCTGACCGAAGAAGAACTTGACGAATTTATCGCAAACACCGACGCCTTCACAAAATGTCGTAAACTATATATTGGACACGACATTCTTCTTGATGCTGGACAAGCGCAGAAACTTAAAGATAACAAAGTATCTATAAACGTCATACCCGACTATTACTATAAAGAATTGGAGGGGTAATATGAATATCACACTTGCAAATTTTCAAATACGTGCCATCTCTGACTTGATGGATGCAATGACTAAACCAAACAGAGATATCATATTGAAGAGCTGTACCGGAAGTGGAAAAACCATCATCCTTACTCATTTTATGGATGAGTTTTCTAAGGGCAATAAAAATACAGTTTTTGTTTGGCTTACACCCGGCAAAGGCGATCTTGAAGTACAAAGTAAGGAGAAAATGGATCGCTATATTTACGGCAGTCAGACCAAACTTCTTTCCGATGTTATGACTTCTGGTTTTGAAGAAAATGACGCTTGCTTTATCAACTGGGAAAAGCTAACTAAAAAAGGCAATAATGCACTTAAAGATAGCGAGCGCACTAATTTTATAGAGCATATCCAAAATGCACACAACAGCGGTTTAACGTTTGTAATCGTTGTAGACGAGTCTCACCAGAACAATACGATCAAGGCCGATGATATTATCGAACTTTTTCATTCTGACAAAATAATTCGTTGCTCTGCTACTCCTAACAATTATAAAAACGCATTGTTAATAGAGATCCCAGAGGCAGATGTTATTGCAGAGGGACTTATTAAAAAGTTGTTAGTCATCAATGAGAACTTTGAACAGCATATTAGCGTAGACGATCAAATTACATACTTAATTGATAAGGCGATTGCGAAGCAGCGTGAACTACAAGCTGCGTTTTTGCAGAGGAAATCAGAAGTGAACCCACTTATCATTGTTCAGCTTCCGAACAAAAATGATGCTTTGTTAGAGCGAGTTGAGGACTATTTTGAAACCAAGGGAATTACTTATGAAAATGGTCAACTTGCAGTATGGCTTGCGGATAAGAAAGAAAACCTTGAAGATATATCCGAACCGACAGCAACTCCTATCGCAGTAATTATCAAGCAAGCTGTAGCAACGGGTTGGGATTGCCCAAGGGCACATATTCTTGTTAAGCTCCGTGATAATATGAGCGAAACATTTGAAATCCAAACAATCGGAAGAATTCGCCGCATGCCTGAAGCTAAGCATTATGAGTGCGATTTGCTTGACTGCTGTTATTTGTACACTCTAGATGAGAAATTTACCGAGAGTGTAAAACTGAGCTTGGGAAAAGATGCGTTGGATGCATGCAAAATTTTCCTTAAGCCCGAACACCGTGAGTTTACAATTATAAGCGAATACAAAACAGATGTACCATTCCCTAGAGATGCCAAGCTTGCTCTGAAAGTTATTAGCAAACATTTTGCTAATAAATACCACACAACCAATGATGTGGTCAAAAATAAAGCCCTTCTTGAAGCAAACGGATTTTCTTTCTCTCAGGATGTTGTTGATTATACGAAATCTGGTTCTGTTGTAACTTTGGGGAAAGAGGATTTTTCAGAATTAAATGATGTTGCAATTCACGAGGCTTTGAACACTACTAAGCATGGTAGAGAATACCATCACTGCATTGGTGAAATTGGGTTAAAAGTAAATCTTGATTATAACAGCATCAATACAATTCTTCGCAAACTTTTTCTTGAAGGCTTAAAATGCGAAGGAAAACTAACGGCGATCGGTGTGCGCAATATGTATTCGTTTGTTATCAATAACAAGCGAAAGTTGATTGAAGATGTTCGTGATGCAATGGCAACAGAGAATGCGCAAATAAATTTCCCGATAAAACAGATTACTGAAAAGCCGATAGCATTTCCGCTTGAAATGTTGTTCACATACGATGGATCTGCCAAGTCTCAATCCGAAATGACCAAGAATGTTTATAAAGGTTATTTGTCGTCCGCCGAGAAACGTTCTATGCCGGAAAAATTGTTTGAAAGACACTGTCAAGCCAGTAGCAATGTAGCATGGTTTTACAAAAATGGGGATAAGGGTTCTGAATACTTTTCAATTGTGTATGAAGATAACTTTGGAAAACAGAAATCTTTTTATCCGGACTATATTGTCGGTACCACTGATGGAACTGTGTGGATAGTTGAAACAAAAGGCGGCTTCTCAAAAACCGGTGATAGCGAAGATATTGATAAGTTTACAGGCAAAAAGTTTGATGTGCTCAAACGATACTGTGATAAATACAACTTACAAGGTGGTATTGTACGACAGGATAAAAATAGCAGTGAACTTTGTATATGCATAGAAAACTACACTGATGACATTAGTAGCGACAGTTGGAAACTACTTGTAGACATACTATAAGGAGGAAAAAGATGAGCGATACAGAGAATAAACGGACAGTCCCTATTTATTTTTATTATTTATCAATTTCAAAGCAAAAAAGTAGTGACGATCAAACTTCGTATGATATGGCACAAATTGTTTCATCTTTTTCAAAGTTGCTAGCATACATAACAAAGAAGGAGCTTGTTGCGAGGAGCAAAAAATTCTCCAACGCAGAAAAGGTCGTATGGCTTGATTCCTACGAGGACATGAAAGACGGTAATTACAACCTAATTTTCAAGTCCGCAAAATATAATCACGTACGCAATGAGATTGATACTGAAACAATGCAGGAACTGGGTACCCGCAAGCGTCAACAAGATGGAGAGGAAGAAAAAACGCACTTATGTATTCGTCTTGCCAAAGGTCAGCACAGATTCTTAGCTGTTCATGAAAGCAACCATTACGGAATCTCCATCGGATGCATCAACCAGTATCTTAACGCTCAGTTTGAGGCTTACAATGAAGATACCGATGATAAGTACCATTATAGCATTTCCTACGAAATAATGCCGGGAGATGACTTTATTAACACCATCAAAAAAGCTCGTACTATTCGTTCTCTTAAGTTGGTTGTTAGTAAAACAGATATCCCAAATGATTTTATGGATTTTGCTGACAGAAATGAAATATCTGATGAAGTTGAGATCGTGATAAAGAGACCAAAAGGTTCTAAAAAATTGCTGGAAAACCTGATCAATGCATATTATAATGATATGCAAAGCAACAATAAAATTAAGCGTATTATTGCTGTGGGCACAAATAAACTCGGAGGTCCTATGGATGTGGATACTGACTTAATCAAAATGAAGCATTACATTTCCGTGAATGCAGTTGCCCTTACCAACGAAGTGGAAAGTGAGGACTTCTTTGATAAAGCGCAAGAGTTTATTAACGAAACGAGGAAAAACAGATGAAGACCATTATTTTTGTCCCAATAAAAGATTATTTTGGTTCGAGAAGAAAACTCTATAGAAAATTTCTGCTTCCGTTAATAACTGCGTTTGCAGCACTAATGATAACGCTTCTTTTTAACATAGGGGATTCAGCTCAAATACTACAAACATTTAATGGATTCGTGGATACACAAATAAGTATCGTGGCAATATTGATATCGTTTTCTGTTGCCATAATTACAATTTTAGTGTCCGCAGATAACAAAAACATTGATAATCTGAAAAGCACAACAGCGAATGATAAAGATTATAAAGCAATAAACAATAAGCAACTGACATTATTTCAGGTGTTGCTTTCCAATATTGCATATAACACAATAGTTGAAGTAGCTTATCTAATAGTGCTCATTGGTGTTGGACTCTTATATACTATCCTCCCGATTCAAATTCTCAAATATATTTTAGCAATATGTATTTTCTTTATTGTCCATATTTTTTTGGTGTTATTGGAATCGGTTGCACAAATGTATTTAACTTTTTGGAGTAAAAAATAACAGGTTATTATATAGTTACTCTTGAAACGAAAATAAAATCGGTGTTCATTAATTCCCTTGGTGAGGAAATGAACACCGATTTTTTTGGCGAACAGATTGTCCTGTCGTAATTTTTATAAAAACAAACAACTTTTTTCTCAGACGAACACCACGTCGGAATAGACCGTTTCAATTACACGCTCACGGATATTGTTCATCTTTTGAACCCACTTCATTTGATTGGTTGCCTTGAGTTGTTGTGTGATGCCTTCCTTTTTTGCGAGGTCAGTGATGAGGCGAGCGAATAATTCTTGGGCTTGTTCTTCGATGTTGGCGAGGTGGGAGTGGAGCTTGCCGGAAGTGAGCAGGTTATAGTACATAACTTTGCGATGGTGCTTTAGGTAGTGTAAGCGGCGTTGTCCCCATACGCCGATCGGTCGAGTGTCATTTTCTTCTACGGTTAGATTCGGCAAGCGGTAGTCGCCCTGCATTGTGTATGTGCCGCCGAGTTGTTCGAATAATGTTTTCATATAGCAAAACCTCCTTTGATGCTTTGATTGTACCAAAGGAGGTTTGTTTTTGCGAATGTGCGATTTTGAAAATTGCAAACGGGTATTAGGGTGTCCCTAACGAGTACTGTTTTACGAAAGTTGGAGTATAAACAGTCTGCTCGCTAAGATGATACAGATATTTTCGGCCAAATAAAAAAGAAGCACAGCGGACAGAGTTTTTATTCTATCTGCTGTGCTTTTGTAATTGATTTTATTCCTTTAATAAGTCCTCGAAGGGCGATTCGATTGAGACAAAAGCATCGTATGCAAAGTTGGCGCCGAGACGAAAACCCATAATAAAACTGTCAAGATTTGATTCGCCGTTGACAATGCTCCACGCATTTGAGAAGTCCAAAAACCATTTCTTCGGCTCGTCGGTCAGAGCGTTCGTAAGCAGATCTTCCGTCTTCATCAGCACTTCCATTTGCCTTTGCACCGTCTTATTTTGCTTCGTACTGCGTGCCTGCGGATCGATATTTCCGTAATAAAATTCTTCTATAAACCGTGCCATAGTCAGTACCTCCTTATGCCTAAAGTTTAGCAAAAGGAGAAACTAACTGCGACTCTACGAATTTTAAAATCGCACATTATAATCGGTCTAAGTTGAGTTTATAGAAGAAATATGTTATAATCATAAAAAAAGTGTATAGGAGAATATAAAAGTGAACGAGAAGCACCTTGAGTTTTTGCAAAACAACATTACTAGAATGAATCAATGCTCCTTTCAAATGAAGGGATGGGCAATAACAATTGTATCTGCCTTTATTGCTGCATACGTTGCAACTATTACTGACACTAATCCCGGTAATAAACTATTTATAATCGTAGCAATAATTCCTACAATTATTTTTTGGTTTCTTGACTCCTTTTATCTGTCGAAGGAAAACAAGTTTATAGGAATGTATAATGATGTTGCGGGCATTACCGAAGATAAAAAACATATAGCGTTAAAAGAATATGAAATGCCGATGAAAAAGTATAGAGGTTGGAAGTACTCAATTTTTAAAGCAATGCTTTCACCATCAGAAATAATTTTATATGGACTAATTGTTATCAGTTTGTTTGCGTTTTATAAGTTTGTGTGAGGAGGGTGTAAATGTATTCTAAATTTAAATATACACCAACCCATTACTTTTATAACAAGGAATTAAATCCGCATTTAGAAAAAGGAAAAGAAATATACAATCATTTTGAAAGCCAAGCGAGAAAATCCTTGAAAGACTTCATCTACCAAAACGGACAAATAGATGGTAGTGCATTAAAAGAACATTGGTTTAAGATAGAAAAAGCCGATGTATTTCTTTCGCATTCCCATAAGGATATAACAAAAGTAGCAGCATTTGCAGGATGGTTATATAACACATTCGGGTTAACTTCATTTATAGATTCATGTTCTTGGGGATATTGTGATGATCTGTTGAAAGAAATCGATGACGAATATTGCAAGAACAAATCCGGTGATACTTATAATTATCAGTTGAGAAATTACACTACAAGTCATGTTCATATGATGTTATCTTCTGCTCTTTCACAAATGATTGACAACACAGAATGCATTATCTTTTTGATACACCTAATTCTATCGTTTTAAAAGATGAACTAGATAACGTAAAGAAAAAAGATAAAAAAGCCACATTGTCTCCTTGGATTTACCACGAGTTATCTATGTCTACTATGATAAGAACAACTCTACCTAGACGGCGTAGTGTTATTTTGGAGCACAGTTCTGGGTACTCGTTTGATGCAAGAAGTCAGCTTAATATTCAATATGATGTAAGTGAATATCTAAGGAATATGACTCCACTTACAGAATCTTTGTTGTTGGAGTGGAAAGATAGTTTAAATACTTTAGAAGTGCCGCTAGATACATTGTATAAAATTATAAAAGAAAAAAACAAGAGCAATCATTAAGGGACTGCTCTTGTTAACTCATTGACTTTTCTCATACCTTGTATTATAATATAGCTATAGGTAATGTTAACTTTAAGCAAACTTGGATGCCGGAGCGACGAGAAAATCCGAAAAGAACAACGGTGCTTAAACTGTTATCTATATTGAAAATATGTAACTCTGAGATACTATCAACGCCGATTAAAATTCTCGTTACGTCGTTGAGAACCCACAAGATTGGCTCCGGGAGATTTTTATTTCCTTTGAGGTGGGCCCAGATGCTGTATCAAGGCTTTACACCATACTACTTAGACGATTGCTGTATGCAATGGTCTTTGTTGCTATGCGTGTAAAGTTCAATTCGGATCATTGAAGTCTATACACGCAGCAGTGTATGGACTTTTTATTTTTGATCCGAGTTGGAGGTGATACAATGAAAATTTGCAAAGCAAATGCACTTCGTTTGTGGGAAGAATGTTTTGGCAATTCTCAATTTGCCGAGGACTTTCACGGAAATCTTATGTGCCGAGACGGATATGGAAACGAAAATTTTTGTGTGAATCATTGGGGCAAAATAATTTATTGCGGATGGAATATTCATCACATACTTCCGCTTTCTTGTGGCGGTACGAATGAAAAGCACAACTTGGTTTGCACAAACATTTACACAAACGATGAGGCGGAAGATAAGATTACTTATTGGATTGACGACTGCCTCTATCAAGTGCAAAAGGTTTATGGCACAAGAGAACACCAAATTGTAAAACTGAATTAGGAGAATTAAATTTATGAGTAAACATTTCTTTGATTATGATGACGGCGATTATGTGCACAGCATATCCGATAATATGGCAATTGATTCCGATGGAAATATGATGATGCGTATGTCAGACAATATGGCAATGGATATGGATTCAGGTGAGCTTCATTTTGTTTCATCTTGGGACAATGATGAAGATGATGATTAAAACCCAGTAAAGGTGATACCGAGAAGTTAATTGCTTCTCGGTATCATTTTTAATCATCCCACTTTCGTCCCGCTACGGCTTCCATACCGAACATTGCAAGGGCTTGGTTGACTTTATCCATACGGAGTGTTTCTTTGCCGCTTTCAAGTTCTCTGATGAAACGTACACCAAGTCCTGACAGCTCGGCAAACTTTTCTCGGCTCATATGAGCCGCTTTTCTTTGCATTTTTACGAATTCAGCTATTTTATTCATAATCTCAACAGTCCCGATCGGGTACACTTTTTCAATTACACCTCTCAAAGCTATCCCGATTTGGTACTGTTTTGGCACCTCTCTTTCTTTATTGAATTACGGGGGCATTTTAGTAGAAAATTTGAGTCATAACAAATGTGCGAACATACAAAAAGCCCACTACCGAATTTCTTCGATAGTGGGCTAAATGCTTGATATTACTAGCTAAATCCACACTTCAACGGTTATATCATCGAAGGAATGGAGTCGCTGGCTCGGGCGAAATGC
>JAFVVO010000007.1 GCA_017502165.1 Clostridia bacterium | reverse complement strand
TAGAACATTCCAATCTATCTCTCCCTGGTATGATGAAACATCAACACCTTTTATATCGTATTGGTAACTGGATATGCCGTTTAAAATGATTATGCCGTTCCAAACCAAAGCAAAAATAACAATACTAACGACTAATAATGCGGAAACTGCGGTTAACGTTATTTTAAGGAGTCTGTTTTTCAAAATATCACCACCTTTTATCTATTATATCATACTTTTGTTTGCATTTCAATTCTTCGCCACAGATATGTCTCTTTTTTGTGAGAGTTCAAATCGAACTTGAGAAAAACATCTTTTTTGTACGCTCAAACCGACAACTGAAATTTTACCTACAAAAACAGAAAAAACCCTGATAAAATCAGAGTTTTTCTGTGGCTATATCTTTTTTGTAGCCCTTTTTTGGTGGAGGCGAGGGGAGTCGAACCCCTGTCCAAAGAAGCGGAAATGCAGTTTTCTACGAGTGTAGCCATTGATTAAGGATTCCCTTCCTTACTGGCACAAGGGCAGGCTTGCAGGGAAGGTAGCTTCATTTGTCATTGCAGCCGCAAAGCTTAGGCTGCTAACGTGCACTGCGTGTTTTGGCGCTGATGGCTAAGCCCGCAGTAAGCTTAGGTCAGCGGAAGCTGCATTAAGCAGCTACTAAATTAGTTCTATTGTTAGCGTTTATATTTACGCTCGGGTTTTTAGCGTGGCCCCAAAATCACGACTCGCTTACCGCACCACCGAACAACCCTGTCGAAACCTTTACGCCCCCATAGTTAGTGGTGCTCCTTAGAAAATAGTTTTAAGGAACTTTATAGCTTCGCCTATCCATTCGGCACAATAATGAGGTTCCGCAGGAACGTTGCTTGCGTAATCTGCCGTTGCGAGACCGTGAGGGCCGTAGGGATAAACGTGCATTTCAAAGGGAATTTTGTTTTTGGCAAGGGCGGCGCCGAAAACGATGGTGTTCATAACGGGAACAACCGTGTCTTCTGCCGTATGCCAAATGTACGTTGGCGGAGTTGAAGAATCAACTAAATGCTCAAGTGACATTTTCTTGTGCATTTCGTCGGTTTTTCCGGGAACGCCCGTAACAGAATAAATGCACTGATGGGCAAATTCGGGATTGGAAGAAATTACGGGATAGCCAAGCACCATAGCGTTGGGACGAACGTCCTGCCAGGCAACGTTTAATGCTTCAAGCACCTTTTCTTCCTTCAAAACACCAAGACTTCCTGCTAAATGACCGCCTGCAGAATAGCCCGTGACGGCAATTTTGTTTGCATCAATCTTCCATTCGTCAGCGTGAGCGCGGATATAGGAAATTGCAGCAGTTGCCTCAAGCAGTTGTTGAGGATAGAGCTTCGGTGCAATACTGTATCTGAGCACGAATGCATCAAAGCCGTTTTTAAGGAAATTAAATGCTATTGGATCCCCTTCCCTATGGTCGCAAACGCACCAGTAGCCGCCGCCGGGGAAAATCAAAATGGCAGGCTTTTTGCGGTCAGGTGCAAACCGCTCTGTTTTATCGCTTATAAAGCAGGTAAGAGTGGGGTCCTGGTCAGAATTGATGCACGGGAAAACTTCGTTAAGCTTTACGTCAAAACACTTCATATTTTCACCTTTGTTATCCGTTGTTTTTTATTGCTCTGTCAATAGAGCGCTTAATATCTTTAATTGCCGCATCTTCACGCTTATCGTGGAGCTTTTTGCCCTTTGCCAAGGCAACCTCAACTTTAACAAGTCCGTTTTTAAGATACGTTTTTGTGGGAATAAGCGTAAATCCGTCTATTTTAATTTTGCCGAACAATCTGTCAATTTCACGGCGATGCATAAGCAACTTTCGGGTGCGCATGGGGTCTTTATTGAAGATGTTGCCTTTTTCGTAGGGAGAAACATGCATACCTATAACGAACATTTCGCCACCTCGAATAATAATGTGGCTGTCCTTAAGGTTCGTTTTGCCCTGACGCATAGATTTAACTTCCGTACCGAAAAGCTCTATGCCTGCTTCAAAGGTTTCTTCAATAAAATAATCGTGCCGCGCTTTTTTGTTTTCGGCGATAATTTTAATACCTTTTTCCATTATTTTCTCCAAGAAATCTGTACCTTGATTCTCTTTGCATTATGGTACATCTTTTTACTTCAAAAGTCAACTAAAAACAGTTAACTCCACCTTACCGTCGGGAATATTAACGGAAAATACCGTAACCTCAACCCGATCGCCCAATGAATATTTTATTCTGCCGTTATCGAGAGTATTCCGAAGCTCGTCAAACTCAAAGTAGCCGTCCATGGAATTAACGGGCACGTAGCCTTCCACAAGGTTATCAAGCATAACGAACATTCCGTAGGCGGTAACAAATGAAACCGTGCCTGAAAAATGCTCGCCAACGTGGTTGCTCATATACTGTGCCTTGCGGATATCCGTTACGTCTCTTTCACAGTAAGCGGCGGCTATTTCACGCTCGGTGCTTGTCAGCGCCAGATGCTCAGCCTGAGCGCCTATTTCCCGAAGTCCCTTATAATTATTTATAAAGGTCATATTGAGCACCCTGTGAACGATTAAATCGGGGTACCTCCTGATAGGTGAGGTAAAGTGCAGATATTTTTCGTATGCCAACCCAAAGTGACCGTCGCAGGTGGCCTTATATTTTGCCTTGCTCATACTGCGGAGCATATTTTTTTTGATAAGCTCCTCCTCAGGCTTTCCCGAGGCCTGCTCAAGCAGAGCCTGAAAATCCTTGACAGTAGGCTCAAAGGGAATAACGTAACCAAGGGAGCTTATAAAGTCGTTAAAGGACTGTAGCTTCTTTTCCTCGGGCTTTTCGTGCACGCGGTAAATGCCGGGAAGCTTGTTATCCGTTAAATATTCCGCCACCGTTTGATTTGCCGCAAGCATAAACTGTTCGATTATCTGATGTGAAATGGAATTTTCCTCAGGTACAACGTCAACGGGAAAATCGTTTTCGTCAAGAACGATCTTCGCTTCGGGCATATCAAAATCAATGCTTCCGCGAGAATGTGCGTTCTTAATTAAAATTTCTGCCAGCTGCTTCATCAGAAGAAGCATACCGAAAACGTCCTTATACTCCTTGCGAAGCGGTGACTTAACGTCTTCAAGCATTTCGCTTACGCAGGAATAAGTCATTCTTCTTTTGCTTCTTATTACCGAGGGCTGAATGGAATATTCGGTAATTTTGCCCTGACGGGTAATAATCATAAAGCAGGAAATGGTAAGTCTGTCCTGATTCTCATTAAGAGAACAGATGCCGTTACTTAAAGTTTTGGGAAGCATAGGATAAACCTGACCGGGAATATATACGCTCGTTCCCCTTTTGCGCGCTTCAAGGTCGATTTTCGAATCCATTGTAACGTAGTGTGAAACGTCGGAAATGTGTACGCCTAAAAGATAATCTCCCTTTTCGGTTAAGCCTAAGGAAACTGCGTCATCCAAATCCTTTGCGTCGTCACCGTCAATGGTAATCACCGTAAGCGAGCGCAAATCGAGTCTTCCGCCTAATTCCGCCTCCTGCACCTCTTGGTTGATTTCATTTGCCGCCTCTGTAACCTCCTGCGGAAATTCAGTATCAACCTTATGCTTATATAATACGGAAAGAATTGCCGTTTCGTCGTTTTCCGTTGAGCCTAAATTCTCTTCGATTTTTACAACGCCCGAAGCTGTGGCAGTAGGATAGGCTATGATTTTGCCGATTACCTTATCCCCCTGGTTGACTTTTGCTCCGCCCTTTCGGCTTATTAAAAATATTTCACGAAGCTTTTTTTCGTCGGGAACAAGATACAAGCTTGCCCCTTCAGCGTAGACGGTGCCCACAAGCTTTTCGTTGGCGCGCTCTAAAATTTTTATTACCGTACAGTTTCTGCCGCGGGCTTTAGCCAGAACAACGTCACCGTGCATAAGGCAAAGGTCGCGGCTTTTGACAATCTTTTTATCCTCCTTAAGCTTTTCGCTTACGAAGAAATCCGCCCCCGAAACCGTTGAGCAGACAGTACCCTTGATTAAGCCTGAATCGGAAACGGCGTAATATGCGCCGTCACGCTCCACAAGCTTTCCGCTTTTAACCATTTTGCCGAGCACCGTGCGCACCATTTTTGCCTGATTTTTCGGCACGCCTAACCGCCTGGATATTGCCGAGGCCGATAAGGGCTCCTTTGAAGTTTTAATAATTCTTAATATTTCGTCCATTTGTTAATTTTTTCCTGATACCTTTTGAATTAAACCGTATTTTTACAAAAAGAAAAGCCGTATTTACGCAGTAAGCGAAAATACGGCTAAAATACAAAGAAAGCCTTAAAGCATAGCGCTGATTGATTCGATAGCGCTTGTTGTGGTCTCTGTATCGGGTTTAGCTGCAGCATCCATAGCAAATAAGATAGTAAGGATAATGCTTATAACAACGAATGCGACGATGCAGATTCTTGTTATCTTTGCAAGCTTTTCTTCGTTACCAAGCTCTTTGCCCTTGCCAAAGTAGTTTTCACTTTCGCTGGTTGCCGTAACACCCGTTATGCCTTCGCTCTTGCTCTTCTGAAGAGCAACTGCTACTATTATTATGAGAGATAATACAATTATCAAAATCTCAAGTATAAGTTCAATAACTGCCATGAAACAAAACCTCCATTTATCAGTACAAAAGATTATATCACACCTGTCTTGTTTACGCAAGCACATTTTTTTATTTCTTTTTTCGTTTTTTTCTTTTTACTCTTGACAAATTTCCTGCAAGGTGATAAAATATTACAAAATTGTTACATTGTAGTTTGCGTTGTCATTGACGCAAGTTGCTTCTTTTACAAAGCTAATGGATGATTTACGAAAGGTGTTTTTAATGAAACGAATTTTAATTTTGCTTCTTACCGTGTGCTTGCTTTTAAGCAGTTTTGCTTTTATTGCCCACGCAGAGCCTTATACAATGGAATCTGAAGGATATGACGTTTACGAGATACAGTATATCCTTAAAAAGTTCGGCTATTTTACTCACGAGTGCACCGGTTATTTCGGTGAAGCCACCTCTTTAGCCGTTAAGGCCTATCAGCAGGACAGAGGCTTTGAGGCAACGGGTATTGCCGACGAGGATACAGTTGCGGATATTCGCGCCGCCGCCTGCACAACGGCAACGGTTAATATCAAATCCCGTCTTAACGTTCGTGAATCGGCTGATTCTCAAAGTGAGGTTATTGACTCTCTCGTTCGCAGCTCATTAGTTTATATCTATTCCGAGCAGGGCGACTGGTACCACGTTGAAACCGAATCCGGTACTCTCGGCTTTATTTTGAAAAAATACCTTACTCCCGACGTGCTTACCGGTATTTCCGGCACTATTACCGACGTTACCGACCCCGTTAACGTTCGTGAAAAGGCTGACCTTGACGCAAAGGTTGTTTTCAAGGTTGAAAAGGACTCCGTTGTTAACGTTATCGGCGGCAAGGGCGACTGGTTTGAAATTGAATACAAGGATAAAAAGGGCTACATTTTCAAAAAATACGTAAGCATCGGCGGTGAAGGCGGCTCAGCCACCAGCGTAGGCGAAATTTTCGATGCCTGGAAGGGCAATGTTACCGCAAGCTCCCTTAAGCTCAGAAGCGGTCCCAGTACGGGCTACGATACTATAAAGACAATGTCCAAGGGCACCATTTTGTCCGTTGTAGGCCAAAGCGGAAACTGGTATTATGTTGAGCTTTCAGACGGCACCAAGGGCTTCTGCAGTAAGGAATACATTAAAAAGGGCACCGGTGCCACCACCTGCACCATTAAGGTCAGCAGTACTCTTAACGTGCGCAAGGGTCCCGGTAAATCCTATGACGTTGTTACCACCGTTAAAAACGGTGAAGTAGTTTCACTTTTAGACGATTCTGCATCCTGGTACAAGATTAAGACCGCATCAGGCAAGCAGGGCTACGTTGACAGTCAATACGTTAAGCTTGGGGGAAGCTTATCATCAAGCTCATCATCCTCACGTCCTACAGGAACGTACAAGCAAGGCTCAGAGGGCTCAAGCGTTGTTACCATTCAGAAGCGCTTAAAGACTCTCGGCTATTTTACCGGTAACGCTACCGGATATTACGGAACCGCAACCGTTGCGGCAGTTAAAAAGTTCCAGTCCGCCGCAGGTCTTTCAGCCAACGGCATCTGCAACGACGCAACACTTAACAAAATGTTTGCTTCAAGCGCTCCCAGTACCAACTCATCAGGCTCTTCCTCAAGCAACGAGGTTTATAAAGACGCCAATGCAGAGCTTGGCCAGCGTATTGCAAGCTATGCACAGAAGTTTATCGGTGTGCCCTATCTTTTAGGCGGCAACGGACCTAAGGTCTTCGACTGCTCAGGCTACACCAAATACGTTTACGCTTACTTTGGAATTTCCATTCCCCGTACTGCTCAGACGCAGGGCTACTGGGATCAGGGACAGAAGATTAAATCCGCTTCTGCCTTGCAGGTTGGTGACCTGGTATTCTTCAATACCGTTCTTACCGATAAGGACCTTTGTGACCACGCAGGTATTTATATTGGAAACAACAAGGTTATTCACGCCTCTTCCGGCTCAAAGCATTGCGTAACCATTTCCGATATGACTTCAAGCTACTACAAAACAAGATTTTCTTGGGGAAGGCGTCTTATTTAATGGACGAATTAGTTAAGGAAAACGAAAGAATAGACGATTTACAGTTCAGGGGTCTGAAATTGATTCAGAACCCTGAATCTTTCTGTTTTGGCACAGACGCAGTTCTTCTTGCGGACTTTGCCACAGTTAAGAAAAACGCCCTCGTTTGCGATCTGGGAACGGGAACGGGCATTCTGCCTATTCTGCTTTACGGCAGGCACGAATTTACTCATTGCGACGCGGTTGAAATTCAGCCTGATATGGCTGAAATGGCTTCCCGCAGTATGCGACTTAATAATCTGGAAGATAAAATAACCGTTCACCACGGCGATTTACGTCGCGTAAAGGATTTTTTGCCTTCCTGCGCATATTCTACGGTGGTATGCAATCCGCCCTACAAAAAGGACGGAAGCGGTGAGCATAACCACGATGAAAACCGCGCAACGAGCCGACACGAAGCCGCCTGCACTCTTGATGACGTTTGCGCCGCCGCAAAATATCTGCTTAAAAACGGCGGACGCTTTGCTATGATAAACCATAGCGACCGCATTGTTGATATTTTCGAAACTATGCGCAAATACAATCTTGAGCCTAAGCGTTGCAGACCCGTGCAATCTAGACCCAACACCAGCGCATACGTTGTTTTAATTGAAGCCGTTAAGGACGGCAAACCCTATATGAATTGGGAAAGCACCCTTTGTATTTACGATGAAGCGGGCAACCTCAATTTTGAAATGAGCAAAATTTATCATTTGGAGGAAGAGTAATGGCAGGCACACTTTATATTTGCGCAACTCCCATTGGCAATCTTGAAGATATAACTCTTCGTGCATTGCGTATTCTTAAAGAATGTGATGCCATTGCCTGCGAGGACACGCGCCACAGCGCTTCCTTATTTTTTAAGTATGAAATAAATAAACCTCTTATTTCCTACCACGAGCATAACGAACAGCAACGCTCTGAGCAGTTATTAGAGCGAATTGCAAACGGCGAGAATATAGTGCTCGTTTCTGATGCAGGTATGCCCTGCATTTCCGACCCCGGATACGTTTTAGTTCAAAAGGCACGGGAAAAAAATATTCCCGTAACCGTTCTTCCCGGTGCAAACGCAGGTCTTTGCGCGTTAGTGCTTTCGGGCTTTAAGTGTGACCGTTTTGTGTTTGAAGGCTTCCTGCCCAGAAGCAACAAGGAACGCAAGCAAAGAATCGAAGCCTTAAAAAAGGAGGAGCGTGCAGTTATTCTTCACGAAAGCCCACACCACTTAGAAAAAACTCTGGAGGAGCTTGCCGCCGCTTGCGGTGACAGACCCATTGCAATCGTTAGAGAAATAACTAAAATCCACGAGGAATGCATTACCTTCCCCCTTTCTGCCTGGCGCGAAAATCTTCCTACTGTCAAGGGTGAATTTGTGCTTGTTTTAGGTGAAAACGAAAATATCTCTCAGGAAGAATATGCAGATTTATCAATTAAAGAGCAGGTTAAGCTTTTGATAGATTCCGGCATGGACAAAAAAAGTGCCGTAAAAGAGGTTGCTTCAAGATTAAACGTGCCGAAAAATGACGTTTATATGGAGGCAATAGACCTTTGAAAACCTATAAATACCAAATGCATATGCACACCTACCCCTGCAGCTTATGCGGCAGAATGTCGCCTAAGGAAATGGTTAAAGGACTTGCCGACGGCGGATATGCAGGCGGCGTCATAACCAATCATTTCGTTAACGGCAACACGGGAATTGACACCTTTCTTCCCTGGCGAGAATTTGTTTCCGCCTTTGAAGAGGATTATCTTGAATGTAAACGCGAAGGCGAAAAACTCGGCATTGACATTTTCTTTGGTGTTGAAGCTTGTATGGAAGGCTTCCTTGAGGTGCTTTATTACGGCATTACACCGCAGATGCTTTACGATTCCTACTGCCTTAGAAAACCTTCTGCTCAAATTTGGTACGAAACCTTATCCCCAAAGGGCGTATTAGCTATTCAGGCGCACCCCTTCAGAATCCGCAATTATATTGAAAAGCCCGGCGTTTTACCCACTAACTTTATTGACGGAATAGAGGTTTTCAACGCAGGCAACGTACTTCGGGACAATTTAACCGCAGAGGAATATGCGCGCAATCACAGTGAAATGATTTTAATTTCGGGCGGTGACGCGCACCAAGCGGAAACAGTTTGCCGTGGCGGAATTGAAACCGCAGAAAAAATTCGCGATAACAAGCATCTGGTTGAAATATTGCGAGCAGGTAGATTTAACAGAATTAACGAATAAAAAAGAGCGGTCAGCAAAACTGACCGTTCTTTTCTGCGTTGCAAAAGGCGAATAAATGTGTTATACTTATCTTGTTTACGGGTAATAATAGGAGTCAGTTTGGTGCTTCGCTGAAACAAAAATTAAAAAATAAAACAGTTTTGATTGTTCGAATCAATGATGTAATTTAGGGGGGAATAGTGAATGGGACGTGTTAGACGATTATTAATAAGTTGTCTGGTTGTGATAACTGCTATGCTTTTGTTATATGCTGTAATGTTGTTTTCTACAAACACTATATATCATTATGTTCAAAAAGTAATTAAACAAGAGATAATAATTGTCGATAATAAAGATCCCCTTAGCTATTTTTCGTATGGTAACAGTGAACCAAAGGGTTTTGCTTATTCTAAATTTGATTTCAAAAGAAAAAATGT
>JAFVVO010000002.1 GCA_017502165.1 Clostridia bacterium | reverse complement strand
TTTTCTCGTTGATTCTCTTGCGAAGCTGCTTTTCTGCCTGAGAAAGCTGAACTCTGTCGTTAATACCCATAGCTTCAGTTACATCATCAAGAGTGCAAGCGCCTACCTTTTTGCCCTGAGCACGAAGAATACCCAAAGTATCGGTTAAATAAAGCTCTCCCTGAGCATTGTTACTGTCAACCTTTGTTAAAGCATCAAGTAAATCGGAAATCTTAAAGCAGTAAATTGAAGTGTTGATTTCTCGGATTTTCTTCTGCTCCTCGGTAGCATCTCTATGCTCAACGATTCCCGCAACACAGTTTTCTTCGTCGCGGATAATTCTGCCGTATCCGAAAGCATCTTCAACTATTGCGGTAAGCACGCAAGCGGACATATCCTCTTTTATGGCAATATCAAATAATTTTTTGAAGGTTTCCCCGGTAATCAGGGGCATATCGCCTGCGGTAATAGTTACGTAGCCCTCCTTACCCTCAAGGAAATGCTGACCGCACATAACTGCGTGAGCAGTACCCTTTCTCTCGGTTTGCTCTGCGTAACGGGCAGAATCACCGAATAAAGCGTGCATAAGCTCGCCTCTGCGTCCCGTAATAACTACCGGCGCGTCATCAGAAACCTCGTTTACGGCATTGAACACGTGCTTTACAAGCTCGTATCCGCAAACCTTGTGCATTACCTTAGGTAAATCGGATTTCATTCTCTTGCCGTCACCTGCTGCAAGAATCAAAGATGTTTTATACATTTTTTTAGCCTCCTAAGTACGCAAGAACAAGGGCCTCCAGCACGTGAAAGCCCTGATATTCTGCTTAGTCATTCTTTGTTAGTAATTTATTAGTCTTCTTCAGAGTATTTTTCGAGTACGGTTTTTGAGATCGTTTCTCTCAGTTCGGTTTTGATGGGATGAGCAACATCCTTGAATTCACCGGCTGAGTTTTTTACGCTTGGCATTGCAACAAATAAGGAAGTAGTACCTTCAATAACCTTGATATCGTGAACAACGAATTCATCATCAAAGGTTACGGAAGCAACTGCCTTTAATTTGCCTGCATTTTCTACCTTACGCATTCTCACGTCTGTAATCTGCATGCTCTTTTTTCCTCCTATGCGACACTTATATTTTACTATACATCAGTGTTTTTTGCAAACACTTATTCGCTATCCGTATTTTTTGCGGCCTTTTCCGCGATTTTTGCCGAAATCATAGCAGGAACTTCTTCGTATCTGGCAAATTCCATTTTATATAAGCCTCTGCCCTGAGTCATAGCTCTCAGGTCAACGGCATAAGAAAACATTTCCGCCAAGGGAACTTCACCGTCAATACGCTGACCGTTTGCTTCAGGAGTCATACCTAAAACACGGCCTCTGCGCTTATTGAGGTCGCCTATAACGTCGCCCATATAATCGTCGGGAACGATAACCTCAACGGCATATACCGGCTCGAGCAATACGGGGTTTGCCCCTGCACAGCCCGTTTTATAGGCGATGGATGCGGCTGACTTAAACGCCATTTCAGAAGAATCAACGGGATGGTATGAGCCATCGTAAAGCGTACAGCTTATGCCCGTTACGGGATAACCTGCAAGCACGCCCTTCTTCATACAGTCAATCAATCCCTTTTCTACTGCAGGGATATATGACCTGGGTACTGCGCCGCCAACAACCTTATCAATAAATTCAAATTCTTTATCACTGGGATTAAACTCAATCCAGCAGTCGCCGTACTGTCCGTGACCGCCTGACTGTTTCTTATATTTACCCTGAGCCTTAACGGATTTCTTGATGGTTTCCTTATAAGGCACGCTGGGAACTCTCAGCTCAGCTTCGCCGTTATACTTGGCCTTAAGCTTCTGAAGAGCAATATCAAGATGCATATCGCCAAGGCCCATAAGCATCATTTCGTTGGTTTCGGTGTTCTTTTCCAGAATAAGAGTGTTATCCTCTTCAATCAGCTTACGGATACCTGAGAACACCTTATCCTCATCGCCCTGCTTCTTGGGATAAACTGCCATACGCATTCCTGCCCAAGGCATTTGAGGCGCTTCATAGGTTATCTTCTTACCTGAATAAAGGGTGTGACCGGTCAAGGTGTACTGCAATCTGCCGATAGCGCCGATATCACCTGCATAAAGCTTTTTAACTGCAGTTTGAGTTTTTCCGCGAACAACGTAAAGGTTGCCCATTTTTTCTGCCTTATCTTCGTTGGCGTTCATAATCTGAGAATCTTCGGTTAAAACGCCCGAGCGAACCATAAACAGTGAAAGCTTACCTGCAAAGGGATCTGATATAGTTTTGAACACGTATGCGGAGAAGGGCTCACTTTCGTTGCAAACGCGAATGTCCTCCATTCCCTCAAACTCTTTTTCTGCACTTGTTGGAATAAAGCGCATAATAGTGTCCTGAAGCAAGCGCACGCCCTTAAAATCGAGAGCGCAGCCGCAAAGCACGGGAGTTGCGGAAGCATCGGCAACGCCAAGAGACAAGCCCTTGATTATTTCATCATGGGTAAGCTCCTCACCCATAATAACCTTTTCCATAAGCTCTTCGTCGTTTTCAGCGGCAGTTTCCATTAAAGCGCCGTGTTCAAGCTCAATGGTATCAACAAGGTCAGCAGGAATATCTGTCTTTTCACGTTTTTCACCCTTAAAGGTGTATGCCTGCTTATCAACAAGATCAACAAAGCCCGTCATCTTTCCGTTTTCCATAAGCGGATAAAGGATAGGTACTATGCCGGAGCCGTATTTTGCCTTTAACTGAGCAACGGTGTTTTCAAAAGAAGTATGCTCCTTATCGAGCTGGTTAACGAATATAACGCGAGGAAGCTTTAACTTTTTAACAGTTTCATAAGCCTTTTCGGTACCAACGTCAAGTCCAAGTGCGTTTGCAACGATAACGGCACCGTCAGCCACGTTAAGCGCGTTAATAACACTGCCCTCGAAATCAAAGTAGCCGGGACAGTCCAAAACATTTATTTTATTACCTTCAAATTCAACCGGTGCAACGGAAAGGGAAATAGAAATTTTTCTCTTAACTTCTTCCGCATCGTAGTCGCATACTGTATTTCCATCGTCTGTTTTACCCAAACGTTCAATATTGCCGTTTAAGAACAACAGTGCCTCCGTAAGTGAAGTCTTACCGTTTCCACCGTGTCCGATAAAAGCGATATTTCTTACGTTTGAAGCATGATAATCCATTTCTAAAACCCCTTTCGATATAGTAATATATTATTGTACAAGATTATTATACATTGTTTTTTTATCAATTTCAAGATAAATATTTATATTTAGTTCATATTTTTGAAATTTTTTAGTAGTTTTTTGGTGTTTTTTTGCTTTTTAGCCTTAGTTTTTCCAAAAATAAAAAAGAAACGGTCTTTTAACCGTTTCTATTGTATGAAATCAAGGGCAACCGTATCACAAAAATCTCTTCCCTTGTCCGTCAGACGCAGAAATCCATTTTCTATTAAAATAAAGCCCCGTTTTAAGTTTTTTTGGATTTGCAAATTATACCTTTGCTCAAAATCGACCTTAAATAAATCGTTAAACTCCTTGAGGCTTATCCCCCTATTCATTCGAATCCCGAAAATAATTTTTTCGTCCATCTGTTCGTTTTTATCAATGGTTTGGGATTGTTCAACAATATCCTTTTGTGAAATATATTTTTCCATCTCTACCGTGTTACTGAATCTTGCTCCGTTAAAATAGGAATGTGCCGCGCAACCCAAGCCGATATACTCCCCGCACTCCCAATAATTTACGTTATGCTTACATTCAAAGCCGGGAGAAGCGTAATTTGAAATCTCGTATTGTTCAATTCCGTTTTGATGCAATATGCGGTTTGTCAGATAATACATCTCCCTCTCTTCCTCTTCGGAAATCAGCGTTACCTTGCCTTCAGCGTACATTTTGCCTAAGGGAGTGTTCTCGTCAACGATTAAGGAGTAGCAAGAAATATGCTTAGGCTGAAAAGACAGAGCGTCCTTAAGGGTTTGTTCCCACATTGCCGCGGTTTGCTCGGGAAGAGCAAAAATCAAGTCCAGATTAAAATTATCAAAGCCCGTTTTCTTGACGTTTTCTATTGCTTTTTCAAGCATCAGGCGGTCGTGGCACCTGCCCAGCGAGCAAAGCACCTTATCCGAAAGGCTTTGGGCTCCAAGAGAAATTCTGTTAACGCCCCCGTTTTTTGCCGCCTTCAGCTTATCTACCGTTAATGACTGAGGGTTTGCCTCCATTGAAAACTCAGCATCAGCGTCAATACGGAAGTTTTTATGCAAAAAATCGCACAGCCCGGTTATTTGATTTTCACTCATTAAGCTGGGAGTTCCGCCGCCGATAAACACAGAGGAAATCCTTTTACCCTTATACCGCTCCGCCTCATTTTTAAGGGCAGACAAATAAGGTGGCAGAAGCTCTTGTCTGCCACCAAATGAAACGAAATCGCAATAGATACATTTGCTTACGCAAAAAGGAATATGAATATATAATCCTAACATATCAATCCAACTTCAAAACTGCCAAGAATGCTTCGGAGGGAACCTCTACGCTGCCAACCTGGCGCATACGTTTTTTACCTTCCTTCTGCTTTTCAAGGAGCTTTTTCTTTCTTGTAATATCACCGCCGTAGCACTTTGCTAAAACGTCCTTGCGCATAGCTCTGACGGTTTCTCTTGCTATAACCTTTCCGCCGATAGCCGCCTGAATAGGAATTTCAAACAACTGTCTCGGAATAACGTCACGCAGCTTTTCTGCAACCATTCTTCCGTGAGCGTACGCCTTATCCTTATGAACGATTACGGAAAGTGCGTCACACATATCACCGTTAAGCAGGAAATCAAGCTTAACCAAATCACTGGGAACGTAGCCTGCAAGCTCGTAATCAAAGGAAGCGTATCCTCTTGTACGGGATTTTAAGGTGTTAAAGAAATCGTAAATAATTTCGTTAAGAGGCATACGGTATTCCAAAACTGCACGGTTAGCATCAGCATAGTGCATATTGATATATTCACCGCGTTTTTCAATGCAAAGGTCCATTACTGCGCCGATATAATCCTTAGGCGTCATAATATTAGCCTTAACGATTGGCTCGCGCATTTCCTTGATTTCGTCAACCTTGGGAAGATTTGCAGGGTTATCAATACGCAATTCCTCGCCGTCGGTTTTGGTAATCTCATAAATAACGCTGGGCGCTGTGGTTACAAGGTCAAAATCGAACTCGCGCTCTAATCTTTCCTGAATAATTTCCATGTGCAATAATCCAAGGAAGCCGCATCTGAAGCCGTATCCGAGAGCCGCACTGGTTTCAGGCTCAAAGGTTAAAGAAGCATCGTTTAAGCCGAGCTTTTCAAGAGCGTCACGAAGATCGTCATACTCACTTCCGTCAGCAGGATAAATACCGCAGAAAACTGTGGGCATTATCTTTTTATAACCGGGCAAAGGCTCGTTTGCGGGATTATTATGGTCTGTAATTGTATCACCTACACGGGTTTCGCTAACGGTTTTGATGCTTGCGGAAATATAACCTACTTCACCTGCACAAAGCTGGTCAACGGGAAGATAGTTAGGTGTAAATACACCAACCTCGGTTACTTCAAAGGTGTGACCTGAGTGCATCATTCTGATAGTTGTGCCAACCTTAACCGTGCCTTGTACAACGCGCACAAAACTGAGCGCACCTTTATAGTTATCATAAACAGAATCGAAGATAAGAGCTTGCAAAGGCTCGTTATCGTCGCCCTTTGGTGCGGGAACGTCTTTAACAATCATCTCTAAAACTTCGTGAATGTTAATGCCCTCTTTTGCGGAAATTCTCGGTGCGTCCATACAGGGAATACCGATAATATCCTCTACCTCCTGCGCAACCACGTCGGGCTCGGCACTTGGAAGGTCAATTTTGTTTATGACGGGCAAAATTTCAAGGTCCTGCCCTACCGCAAGATACACGTTGGCAAGAGTTTGCGCTTCAACGCCCTGAGTAGCGTCAACAATCAGAATTGCGCCCTCACAAGCGTTAAGTGAACGCTCAACCTCATAGGTAAAGTCCACGTGACCGGGAGTATCAATAAGGTTAAGCATATATTCCTGACCGTCGTCCGCCTTATAGAACATTCTCACAGCCTGGGATTTAATTGTAATTCCTCTCTCCTGCTCCAGCTCCATTGTGTCAAGCAGCTGAGCGCGCATATCACGGGAGGGAACAGTACCCGTTGCGTCAATAAGTCTGTCCGCCAAGGTAGATTTGCCGTGGTCTATATGGGCAATAATGCAAAAATTACGTATTTTGCTTTTATCAAAAGACATATTTTACTCCGTTATCTTCCGCAGCAATTTTTATATTTTTTTCCGCTTCCGCAGGGGCAGGGATCATTTCTGCCTACAGTTTTGTTGCTTACTGCCTGATGATCGCTTCTCCAAACACGAGTAATTTCAAGACGCTTTTCCTTATCAAGAACGCCGTCCCACTCCTTAAGCTCATAGAGCCACTTTGCCTTTGCTGAAAGCATATTGTAATAAAGCTTTTCGGGCAAAATTGTCATTTCAATTTCGGTTTCTTCTTCTAATGCCTTAGTATCAAGCTCCTTTTCCAAGGAAGTGTTGATACCGTCAGCAAAGGGAGCAAAAATAACTGTTTCAAGGTTAAGTGAATCAGCAATTTCCTTAACAGTTCCCTTTAATACGAAAGTCTTATCGCCTAAAATCTTTTTGTAGGCTTCGGTTTCGTCCATATAGTATTTGCCCCAAAGCTCTCTCTGTTGCATTTCGCTCTGGCACATATTCTGCATATTTTCCCAAGTTTCGTAAATCTTCATTTCGTTACCTCTTACATTTTATCAAAATTTTCTTTTATTGCTAACAAGAAATCTCTGCTGTTAACACCCTTTTTGTTTTCTAAGGTAGAAAGCGCAACTAAATCCTTCGTCATAATTCCGCCTTCGATGGTTGCAAGAGTCGCCTTTTCCATCTTATCTGCATACTCAACAAGTGCATCGTTACCGTCAAGCTGACCGCGCTTACGAAGTCCGCCGGTCCATGCAAAAATAGTAGCTACGGGGTTTGTGCTAGTTTCTTCTCCTGCACGGTATTTGTAATAGTGACGGGTTACAGTTCCGTGAGCGGCTTCGTACTCGTACTTGCCGTCGGGTGAAACCAAAACGCTTGTCATCATTGCAAGGGAGCCGAAAGCAGTTGCAAGCATATCACTCATAACGTCACCGTCATAGTTCTTGCAAGCCCAGATATATCCGCCCTTTGAACGAATTACACGGGCAACCGCATCGTCAATAAGAGTATAGAAATACTCAATATTTGCTTCTTCAAACTTCTTTGCATATTCGTTTGCATAAATTTCTGCAAAAATATCCTTAAATCTATGGTCATAGGTTTTGGAAATGGTATCCTTTGTAGCAAACCAAAGGTCCTGCTTTTTATCAAGAGCATATTCAAAGCAAGCGCGGGCAAAGCTTTCAATAGAAGCGTCAATATTATGTAAGCCCTGAACTACGCCGGCACTTTTAGAAAAAGTAAGGATAGTTTCTTTTCTTTCGCCGTCTTTTCCGCGAATAACAAGTTCGGCAGTTTCTCCCTCTTCAACGCGGAATTCCACGTTCTTATAAACGTCACCGTATGCGTGACGCGCTATAATAATAGGCTTTTCCCAGTTGGAAACAACGGGCTTAATACCGTCAACGATAATGGGCTCTCTGAAAACAGTTCCGTCTAAAATGGCACGAACAGTACCGTTGGGGCTCTTCCACATCTGTTTAAGATTATATTCTTCAACTCTCTGCGCATTGGGGGTAATAGTGGCGCACTTAATACCTACGCCATACTTCTTAATGGCTTCAGCTGCATCAACCGTAACCTTATCGTCAGTCTGGTCGCGGTATTCAAGACCTAAATCATAATATTCACTCTTAAGGTCAACGTAAGGTAAAATAAGCAATTCCTTAATCCAAGCCCAAAGAACTCGGGTCATTTCATCGCCGTCAAGCTCAACTATAGGCGTGGTCATTTTAATCTTTTCCATCTTTTGCCTCCTAAAATTTATATATCCAAAGTATTATACTATAAAATACGAAAAACTCAAAATGTTTTTTATAAATTCCGTTTATTTTTAGAAGCATTTTCAAAAAAAAATTAGAGAACACAAATAAAAAGTAATTGACTAATAAGATTTTTTATGTATAATAGTTAATGTGCTTGGGGGTATAGCTCAGTTGGCTAGAGTACTTGACTGGCAGTCAAGGGGTCATGGGTTCGAATCCCATTATCTCCACCAACAAAAAGAGAACATTTGTCTACCGACAAATGTTCTCTTTTTGTTTATCCAAGCCGCAGGCTTGGCATATCATCGCCGCACGAAGTGCGGTGTATATCATCAAGGGCGGCAGGCCGCCCTTGCATCTCATCACGCGCTAGCGTGCATCCTCCTGCGGCTTGATGATATACAACACACGTGTTGATGATATACCGCAACAAGTTGCGGATGATATACAAGGCTTACGCCTTGATTTGTCGCTGAAAGTTTGATATAATGGAGTAAAGAAAGGTGGTTTGATTATGAAAAAAATCTGGACAAAAAGTTTGCCATCTATTTACAATACTTGGTTTCACGGTGCATTTCTACAAGAAAATAATTACTTAAAATATTATTTTTTCTATCCGTCGAATATTTTCCCAATATCCGATATCACGTTTGATATTGATAGCGGAGAGATTATCAACTGTAATCAGAATATAGATGATGTTCAAAAAAACAAGGAATGCCACAACACAAGAAAACCTCCGAAACATTACAGCGAGGACGATTTTGTTTTTGGAGAGTATCGCATAACACATCGAGGAGAATGGGGCTATGTTTGTTTGAAAAATGATAAATTACTGTGGAAAAAAAGTTTAAGAGGCTATCTTTATACAGATATCGTTAAAAACGGAAATAGACTTATCTTCGGTACGGCGGGAATGGGCGGTCATTTTTATTCGTTAGATATCAATAGCGGCGAGATTATTTTTGATTTTAACACCAAAGGAACTTGCAATTTTTTGCAGATAAATAACAATATTTATTTTGCCATGAGCAAAAAGAAAAGCACCATTATTTACAGGATAGATTATGATGGAAATGTTTTAGAGTCATTGGAATTGGAAGGATCTCGGGACGATTACGATCCTATTGCTTTATGGGACAAATCAATTTACATTGTAACGCAATCCCCAAAAAAAGATGTAGATTGGGAAACATATTATCCCATTGTGCATCGCATTGCACTGTCATAGAATCGGACACCTTTTGTTCGTTTTTACCCTTGCTTAGACACCTTTTATCACGTTTAAGATAAGAAAAAACGCACCTACACTTGCAGGTGTGTTTTTGTTCGTAGTTATATATGGGATTCGAACCCTTAAAACACAATATTTGAACGCGTCCGGACAGCACAATACGTTCACTTGCAATACTGCAAGCAAGTTTTTATGATTATTAAATCCAACATTGATATTAAAATACGAGATTGATATAATATTTTCAAGAAGTAATTAACCTAAAGAAGCCTCAAATTAATAATAAGGAGATGTTTTTATGAAAAAACTGGCATTATTTACTTGCTTGATTATGTTGTTTTCCATTTTATTTACAGGCTGTGAAAAAGGAAAGCCAAATGGTGACGAGGGCTTGAACGGTTCAGGTGAAAACGGAGCTAAAGATTTTCAATCGGCTATTGCCTCAGGTGATTACGAAGCCGCTCTTGATGCAGTTTTAAGTGGTGATGCTACTGCCACCGAGGCTGATAAGGACAAGTTTTTAGTTCTTCCAACAGAGATAGACTGTACTGACCGATACGGTAAATACAAAGCAACTTTCACCTACGATGACGGCGGTCTTTTAACTTCCTTTGAAAAGTTAAGGGAAAACGATCCTGAAAAATATGTATTTACCTACAATGAAAACAGAAAAATCACGTCAATACACCACTACTTAGGAAAAAACAACCCCGATCCTTCGGTATACACCTACACATACGACGAAAAAGGCAATTTACTTATTGAAGATTCTAAATACCGTAGCGGAAGAAACGTTACCATTACCTATACTTATGACGAAAACAACCGTATTGCAACCGCAACGGAGACCACAAAAGAAGTTGCCGAAAGTCCCGGAACATTATTTTTCAAATATACGTATGATGAAAACGGAAATCTTCTTTCAAGGTTGCGTGAAGCTGAAGACAACGGCGTTATTTATTTCTGGGGCGAGCAATATACTTACGATGAACAAAACCGCATTACTGTTAAGCAAGAGTGCCACGGTGACTACGGAGTTCGCAACAAATACACCTACACCTATGATGAAAACGGTCTTTTAATAAAAGAGCGTTGGGATAGCGTTTCCGATGCTGACTGGTGGACAGAAAAGACTTATACCTATGATTCAAACGGAACTCAATACGTTAAAACTTATTCTGATGGTGGTGACGAAGAAGCATACGTTTACTCGTATGAATTTGACGATCAAGGCAAATTGACAAAAAAGACTTATCACGAACGTGATGATAAGGAAACGCGCGTAAGCACCTTTGATACTGCAGGAAATATTATAAGCATTCACAGAACAAAGGAAGACGGTTCCGTTGATTCAACCTATACCTACGCATTTGATAAATATGGAAATAAAACAAAAGAAATTCTTAGCGAAAAAGGCACCACTACCTATTCCTATAGTGTTACATATCAAGTTAAATACTACGAAAACGGTGCGCCTGAGCTTCCAACCTATCTTCGCCAATTCAGAGAAGCCGACAGTATTTACAGTTTCTTATAATATTATATCTTACCAAAAGCAACAAACTCCCACCTTCTTGGTGGGAGTTTTATTTATCGCCCAAAAGCATTGCTCTTAGCTTGACAATTCACCATCAAACTTCCTCGCACAGAGTTGCCGCCATAACGGCTTTAATGGTGTGCATTCTGTTTTCTGCTTCGTCAAAGACGATAGATGCTTTGCTTTCGAAAACTTCGTCGGTAACCTCCATACAGGTTATGCCGAATTTTTCGTTAATTTGTTTTCCGATAGTGGTTTTAAGGTCGTGAAAGGCGGGAAGGCAATGCATAAAACGGCGTTGAGGTCCTGCGTTGTTCATTAACGCAGAGTTAACCTGATACGGCATAAGCTCCTTGATGCGTTCTTCCCAAACGGAATCGGGCTCACCCATTGATACCCAAACGTCAGTATAAATAACGTGAGCGTCCTTGGTTGCAACCATAGGATCTTCAATAAACTCCAAAACTGCGCCCGTTTCTTTTGCGATGGCCCGGCACTGTTCTACAAGCTCTTTGTTGGGGAAATATTTTTTAGGTGCGCAGGCAACGAAGTGCATACCCATTTTTGCACAGCCTACCATTAAGGAATTTCCCATATTGTATCGTGCATCGCCCATATAAACAAGCTTTATGCCCTCAAGAGTGCCGAAGTGCTCCTTTATGGTTAAAAAGTCCGCTAAAATCTGCGTGGGATGAAATTCATTGGTTAGGCCGTTCCAAACGGGAACGCCTGCAAATTTTGCCAGCTCTTCAACTATTTCCTGACCGAAGCCGCGGTATTCGATACCGTCGAACATTCTGCCTAAAACCCTTGCAGTATCGGCAATACTTTCCTTTTTGCCGATTTGTGAGCCTGAGGGATCAAGATAAACGGGATGCATTCCCAAATCTGCCCCTGCCACTTCAAAAGCGCAACGGGTACGGGTGCTTGTCTTTTCAAATACCAGCGCAATGTTTTTACCCTGGCAAAGTCTGTGCGAAACGCCCGCTTTTTTCTCTGCCTTGAACTTTTCCGCAAGAGAAATAAGACCGCCTATTTCTTCGGGTGTAAAATCTAAAAGCTTAAGAAAGCTTCTGTTTTTAAGGTTCATATCGTGTTCTCCTTTTGTCTGCCAATTAAAGCACTTTTGCCAAGAATGACTGCAATCTTTCGCATTTGGGATTGCCGAAGACCTCTTCGGGAGAGCCTTCCTCTGCTATAACGCCGTCATCAAGGAAAATAACTCTGTTGGAAACCTCTCTCGCAAAGCCCATTTCGTGAGTTACCACTACCATGGTCATTCCTTCCTTTGCAAGCTCCTTCATAACGTCAAGAACCTCTCCTACCATTTCGGGATCAAGAGCACTGGTAGGCTCGTCAAAAAGCATAACTGCAGGCTCCATACAAAGAGCGCGCACAATGGCAACTCTCTGCTTCTGACCGCCTGAAAGCTGATTAGGATATGCTCCTGCTCTATCTGCAAGGCCGATTCTCGTAAGCAACTGCATAGCCTTTTCTTCTGCTTCTTCCTTGGTTGCCTTTTTAAGTAAAACAGGTGCGCAAGTAAGGTTTTCAAGCACAGTCATATGTGAAAACAAATTAAACTGCTGAAAAACCATTCCCATCTTCTGTCTGTGAAGGTCAAGGTCAACTTTTTTATCTGTAAGCTCGTTTCCTTCGAAAACGATACTTCCGCCTGACGGCTTTTCTAAAAGGTTAAGACAACGCAAAAAAGTAGATTTACCGGAGCCTGAAGCACCGATAACGCAGATAACGTCACCTTTGTTGATTTCAACGTCTATTCCTTTAAGAACTTCAATACCGTCAAAGTTTTTCTGTAAATTTTTAACGCTTATCACTTTTTGCGAGTCTCCTTTCTACCAAATTAAGCAACTGTGTTAAAAGCACTACAAGTAACAGATATACAAGTGCAACAAGAATAAGCGGGTTTACCGCATCAAAAGTATTGTTGCGCACAAGGTTACCTGCTCTAGTTAAGTCAATAACCGCAACGTAACCTGCAACAGAGGTTTCCTTAAGAAGTGCTATCATTTCGTTGCCGATAGCAGGAAGAATATACCGTACAGCCTGAGGCATAATTATTTTGCTCATGGTTTGCATTTTTGATAATCCAAGGCTTCTGCCTGCTTCCATCTGGCCGTGGTCAACAGCGTTGATACCGCTGCGGATAAGTTCAGCCATATATGCGCCTGAGTTAATACCAAAAGTAATGATCGCCGTAATCATACCCTCGGTGTTTCTCATAACGATAAAGAAGAAAATCAAAAGTAATACCGTTACGGGAATACCGCGCACAACAGTTACATAAAGGTCGCAGATTTTTGCCACAGGTTTAAGTGCAGGTGTATCTTCTGCAAAGTATTTAATTATTGCAATAAGTGCGCCAATAACAACACCTATTGCAAGAGCGCCGAGTGTAATAATAATCGTTGCCCCTAAACCATCAAGAATCATTTCATAGTTGCCTGTTTCTACGAAGGTTTCATAAAGTTTATCAAGCCACTTTTCCAATGTTATTCTCCTTAACATAACGGTAGGGATAGCGCTTAACGCTATCCCTTCGTTGTGAATTTTTGTTAATTATTTCTGGGGAGCTTCGTATTCGTATTCGTATTTATCAAAGATGCTCTGAATGGTTCCATCTGCAAGAAGCTTATCAAGGCTCTTGTCAACTGCTTCTACAAGGTCTTCTGAACCGAAAGCAAATGCAAAGGCGTAAGGCTCAGTTGTCATAATGTCAGAAAGGATTACAAGGGGATTTGCAGCGTCTTCGCTGTTGTGAAGTTCAACCATTTCTTTTGCGGTGCAGTTATCAATTACCCATGCATCAACGTTGCCGTTAAGAAGTGCAAGTTGTGCATCAGAGTTTGCTTCAAAAGAGCTTACAGCATATCCTTTTTCCAAGCAATATTCTTCAGCGGTAGTACCTGTCTGAGCAGAAACTTTTTTGCCTGCAAGGTCAGCCTTTGAAGTAATGGGGCTGCCTTCTTTAACAACGATAACCTGAGCTGCTTCATAGTAGGGTTGAGTAAAGAGCATATTCTTCTGACGCTTTTCAGTTATGGTAATACCGGAAACGCCTACATCATACTTTGCTGCCTGAACACCGGGTAAAACAGCTGAGAAATCCATCTGTTCAATAACAAGTTCTACGCCAAGGTCCTGACAAACAAGTTTAAGAATGTCAATTTCAATACCAACTACTTCGCCGTTTTCAAGGTTCTCAAAGGGAGGGAAATCGGGGCTTGTAGCAATAACAAGTTTTCCTGCTTCCTTAACTTCTGCAAGGGTTTTGCCCTTTGCGCCGCAGCCTGTAAAACAAGCTAATACCAATACGAGTGCCAATGCGATTGCTAAAATCTTTTTCATAATAAATACCTCTTTCTTTATTTGTTTAATTTTTCTTTTACATATTTTATTTGGTTTTCAACCGACTTAAAGCCCGTGCCGCCAAAGCTTATACGCTTTTCAACGCAAGCTTTAAGATCAATTTCTTTATAAATTTCCTCGTCGAACAAGTCGGAAAATTCCTTGTACTCTTCAAGAGTGAGAGCTTCCAGTACCTTGTTTTCGGAAATGCATTTTGCAACTATCTGACCTGAAATTTTATATGCGCTTCTGAAGGGCATTCCCTTTTTAACAAGATAATCTGCCAAATCAGTTGCATTTATAAATCCCTTTTGAGCCGCCGCAAGCATATTTTGTTCATTTGCAGTCATTGTGGAAACCATGCCCGCAAAAACCTCAAGACACATTTTAACCGTGTCGCAAGCGTCAAATACGGCTTCCTTATCCTCCTGCATATCTTTGTTGTACGCAAGGGGCAGGCCCTTTAACGTAGTAAGCAGTGCCATTAAGTCACCGTAAACTCTGCCCGTCTTTCCTCGGACAAGCTCTGCCATATCGGGATTTTTCTTCTGGGGCATTATTGATGAGCCCGTAGTAAAGCTATCGGAAAGCTCAACAAACTTAAATTCCCAGCTTGACCAAAGAATTATTTCTTCGGAAAATCTTGATAAGTGCATCATCAGAATTGCCATAGCGGATAACATTTCCACACAAAAATCTCTGTCGGAAACACCGTCAATGGAATTTAACGTAACACCCGCAAAGCCTAACTTTTTGGCTTCAAACTCTCTGTCCGTTTCGTAGGTAGTGCCTGCTAATGCGCAGGAGCCTATTGGCGAAACGTTCATTCGTCGTCGGCAATCAAGGAATCTTTCTTCGTCACGCAGAAGCATCATGGCGTATGCCATTAAGTGATGACCGAAGGTTATGGGTTGCGCTCTCTGAAGATGCGTATAACCCGGCATTATTGCTTCCTTATACTGCTGCGCCTTATCCGTTACGCTCTCAAGCAGCTTTCTTATTAAATCAACTATAGTGTCGATTTCGTCACGAAGATACATTCTCGTGTCCAGCGCTACCTGATCGTTTCGGCTTCTTGCGGTGTGGAGCTTTTTGCCAACGTCACCGAGGCGCTTAGTCAATTCCTGCTCAACAAACATATGTATATCTTCGCTG
Source organism: Clostridia bacterium (assembly GCA_017502165.1). Taxonomy (GTDB): domain Bacteria; phylum Bacillota; class Clostridia; order Christensenellales; family QALW01; genus UMGS1322. The sequence goes on along the minus strand of JAFVVO010000002.1, from coordinate 9,999 downwards.
GTTTCGTCAAACTGAAGCTCTCCGGACTCAATGTCCGCTAAAACCTCAGACAAGCCTACTATAAGGGCTTCTGCTTCATTCTTGGCGATGATGCCCTGCTTACCAAGCATACCCGCGTGTGCCATACTTCCTAAAATGTCCTGCTTGAACATTCTGGAGTCAAAGCTTATGGAAGAATTAAAATCATCTGCAATTTTATCTGTTTGACCGTCTGTTCTGCCGGCCCACATTTTTGCCATATTTTTCTCCTGAAATTAAGAAGGATTATTTTTTACCGTCAACAATAGCCTGAACCTTAATGGGAAGACCGTAAAGGTTAATAAAGCCCGCTGAATCCTTCTGGTCGTAATCACTCTCACCAAAGGTTGCGATTTCTTCGCTGTAAAGTGAGTAGGGACTCCAAACGCCTGCGTTAATCATATTGCCCTTGTAGAGCTTAAGACGAACCTTACCGGTTACCTTTTCCTGAGTTTTATCAACGAATGCGCTTAATGCTTCACGCAAGGGAGTAAACCACTGTCCGTTATAAACAAGCTCTGCAAAGGTGATGGAAAGCTTCTGCTTTTCGTGCATTGTCATCTTGTCAAGGCAGATGGTTTCAAGCACGTTATGAGCCTTATAAAGAATTGTTCCGCCGGGAGTTTCATAAACGCCGCGGCACTTCATACCAACAAGACGGTTTTCTACGATATCAATGATACCGATGCCGTTTGCACCGCCGATTTCGTTAAGAGCAAGAATAATCTGCTTTGCAGTCATCTTTTCGCCATTAAGTGCAACGGGAACGCCCTGAACGAACTCAAGCTCAACGTATGTAGGCTTATCAGGTGCCTGAATGGGAGAAACGCCCATTTCCAAGAAGCCTTCCTTTTCGTACATAGGCTCGTTGCCCGTATCTTCAAGATCCATACCCTCGTGGGAAAGGTGCCAGAGGTTTTTATCCTTTGAATAGTTGGTTTCTCTGTTTATCTTTAAGGGAATGTTGTGTGCCTCAGCATACTCGATTTCCTCTTCTCTCGATTTAATGTCCCACTCTCTCCAGGGGGCAATAATGGGCATATTAGGTGCAAAGTGCTTAATGGCAAGCTCAAAACGAACCTGGTCGTTACCCTTGCCTGTGCAACCGTGAACTATAGCGTCTGCCCCTTCCTTGATAGCAATTTCTACCAAGCCCTTAGCGATGCAGGGACGGGCGTGGCTTGTGCCTAAAAGATAATCCTCGTAAACGGCACCTGCCTTCATTGTGGGAATAATATATTCGTCAACGTATTCTTCGGTTAAATCAAGAACGTAAAGCTTTGAAGCACCGGTTTTAATAGCCTTTTCCTCCAAGCCCTCAAGCTCGTCAGCCTGACCTACGTTACCTGAAACTGCAATAACCTCGCAGTTATTGTAATTTTCCTTAAGCCAAGGAATTATAATTGAGGTGTCCAGACCGCCTGAATACGCTAAAACTACCTTTTTAATGTTTTCTTTGTTCATTTTATGCCTCCGTGAAACTTGTTTTATGGTCATATTATATTACGATTTTTATTTTTGTCAACCGATTTTTGCATAAAAATTCGAAAAATTTTATATAAAATCTTATTTTTTCTGATTTTATGTGCATTTTTATGCATTTTTTATGTATATTTATATGCTTTATGCATTTTACTTGCATTACGGCATAAGCAAAAAGCATATTACACGAAGCAATAATTTGTGTCCCATGCAGGAATATACGGCTGATGGCGAAGATATACCTTGTAATCGGGGCAAATTGAAAGCACCTGCAGGGGAAGTGCAAAAATGTCCTCGCTTCTGTGATAGGCAGAAACAAGCATCTTCGGTCTTTGGGCTATTGTTTTTTCCGCGCCCTTAATGGCTTTAGCCTCCTGACCCTCCACGTCAAACTTTATAAATGTAAAATCTTCTTTTAGACTGTCAACGGAAACGGCTTCACGCTTTTCCCCTGCGCCTACGCGGGAATTTCTTCCTCCTGCAGAGGAAAACATAATTTCACCGCAGGAAGAATCTATTACTTTATTTATACATTTTACATTAGGTAAATTAGCCGTATTACGTTCTAATTTTATAAAATTCTTTTTATCAGGTTCAACTGCGGTTATACTTTCCCAGGAGCCTACCGTTTCAGCAAATTCCTTCACCGTATCACCGTTATATGCTCCAAGATCAAGATACCTTTCATTTTTCGATAAAGCGAACAAGCTCATCATCTCGCTTTTATCGCTCTGACATTTAATTAATCGGCGGATATCTCCGTCCAGCTTATAACGTACTATTTGTTCAAACACTTCCTTTGATTTTTCGTCCGCAAGGCAAGCATACACTTCCTCAAGCTCCTTGGCGTGCTTGGAAGCAAATTCGTAGTCGAACACCTGCTCCCCCACTACAGGAACCTCAGGAGCAAAAACGGGAGCATCAAGGGATAAAATATTTTCAATAACCTCCGGTCTTTGTGTGCCAAAGGAAACAAGCACAGTTAAATCAGGAAGCTTTTGTTTAGCCTCGGCAAAGGTCATAACCTTATATCCCCTGAAATATTGCCCACGAACGAAATCATCGCTTGCAAATACGCCGTCACATTTAATTCCGCGTTTTTCCATCTCTCCAAGCATAATGTCTCCCCCGTTGCCCATACCGTAAAGCACGATGGGAGTTTTCAATTCTTTTAATTTATGCCAAATATCCATTTTATTTCCGAACTACTTTTCAACTATATTTTTTGCCCAAATTCCCGAACGCACAAGTACAAGGCCTGCAAGCCCCTTTATGCCGGAGGCTAAGTTACAAATAGCAAACATAGGCAAAATGGGAATGCTTGTTCCAAGACCTATACCAAAGGCAACGGGCAGAACAACTATCCAAACATAACAGCTATCAAAAAGGAACGTTAAAAATGCCTTTCCTCCCGAGCGCATTGTAAAATACGTTGCGTTTGCCAAAGCGTCAAGAGGCATTACAAGAGCAGAAATCTGCATAAGCCTCATAGCAAGCACGCGTATTTCGTCAGTAGTGTTATACGCAAAGGGGATCAGCATTGCCGCAAAGAAATATATCAGACCTATAAGGGTGCTGATGCAGAATGAAAAGAAAATAAGTTTGTAGCTGGTTGCCTTTGCCTCCTCCACCTTGCCTGCGCCGAGAGTCTGCCCTAAAATTACACCGATTGAAGCTCCCACCGCTAAAAAGGCTACGGAAAACACGTTAAAGAACGTGTTGCTTATATTGTTTGCCGCAACAACGTCAAGTCCGCGCAATGAATAGCTTTGTGCAAGGAGTGCCATACCTGCCGCCCACATGGTTTCATTAAGCATAAGCGGAACTCCCTTTGCGGAAATTCTGCCCACCAGCTTAATGGGAATGTATAAGGATTTATAGGCGCCCTTAATAAAGGAGTTTTCGTCCTTATGAGCGTTAGTCCAAAGGGCAATAAACGCAAGCTCAACAAAACGGGAAATTACCGTTGCTATGGCAGCACCCTGAATACCCAATTGGGGAGCGCCGAAATTGCCGAAAATAAGCACATAATTCAGCACTAAATTAACCAGCACCGCAATAATACCTGCAATCATAGGAATTGTTGCATTGCCCGTTTCACGCAGGGTGCTTGAATACGATTGCACGATTGCTACGGGAATTAAGCCTATAAGCATAATATTGAGGTATTCCTTGCCGAAGGTAAGAGTTGCCTGAATATCCTCCGGCTTGCCCTCACCCTGAAGATATAATCCGATTAGGCTTTCCCCAAAGCAGATGAATAAGCCGATGCAAAGAAGGGTAATCAAGACGCATACGATATTTTTATATCTGAAGGTGTATCGCACACCCTCTTCGTCACCTGAGCCAACAAACTGCGCGCCAAAGATTCCGGCGCCGGAAACCACGCCGAAAATACATAAGTTGAAAACAAAAATAAGCTGATTGGCTACCGCAACACCCGACATTTCGAGGGTGCCCACCTGACCAACCATTATGTTATCAAGCATATTAACGAATTGCATAATTCCGTTTTGCACCATAATAGGTATCATCAACGAAAAAACTCTTTTATAAAACTGTTTATCTCCTATAAGCTTTTTGAACATACTTTTTCCTCAATATATATAATATATTTAATTATACATATCTAATGAAATATGTCAACCGAACAAAATAAAACGGTGCATTTGTGGCACCCTCCGTAAGGAAGGTGCCACAGTTATATTCGCGGGCGGCGAGTGATATTGCTTCGCAGTTATATTTGGGCTACGCCCAAGTTATATTCGCTTCGCGAGTTTTTGGGGCGAATATAATATCACTGAAACTGCAAGTTTCAATATCACTTTGCGTGATAACGCAAAATATCACTGTGAGACCTGTCTCACAATATCACTTAATATTCTTATTTTTGAGATAGGTTAGTTTGAAAAATATGTATTCCCGTTACGCACATTTGAAAGTGCGTAACCCACTATGATACTTTCAAGTAGAAAGTGCCAATTTTTATATAAAAAATGAAGAAGGGAGAACACTTCTTTACGAAGTGTCTCCCTTCTGCCGTTTTTCTAATTAAGCAAAATGGTAGTATAGTTTAATACCGCCGCTAAAATAAGCCATAGGCATTGAGGCAACAAGATCAGCGCACCGGTCTTAGAATAAGGGTAAACACTTCTTATTGTAAGATACGTGCAAACCAGATACGCAATAATAATTCCCAAGCCTACAAAAAGAAGATGAAGCGTAAAATAGAAAAGGCACCAGCCAATATTCAGCACCGCCTGCGCCAGAAATGAAATGTACGTTTTCTCCGGCACCGCTTTTATCTGCGCCAATGAAAGTGATGCGGCATACAAGCAGTACAAAATGGTCCACACTACTCCAAAAACCCAGCCGGGCGGTTGAAACGACGGCTGATTAAGTGACAGATACCACTGGCTTTTTGTGTCAACAAACAGCATAGCGACGCCTGCGGTTATTGCCGTAAGCAACACCGAAAGCAAAACACTGTCTATTATTTTCTTTTTCAAAAAAATACCCCCTTTTTTATTGTAGTAAATTCTACTCGCAAAAAGGGGGATTTATTCATATGATTGCTTATCTAACGCCAAAGAGAAGCTCACCGATTGAGGGATAAGGCCACATATCAGAGGAAACCACCGTTTCAAGCTCGTCCACGTCTTTTCTTAAGTCCTTCATTAAGGGAAGCACGGTATTTTTGCAGAAATCTGCTCGCAAGCCGTTTTCCTTAATTGCCTTCACGTCCTCTACCGCAACGCGAAGCTTCTTAAGAGTTTCGTATGCACTCTGCGCAAGAGTGGAAATCTTAACAAGATTTTCTTCCTCATAGATAACGGGAATATCCTTTGAGAAGGTGCGCTTTGAAATTGCCGTATCCGCAAGCTTTTTGGAATATTCACTTACTGCAGGAAGAATATCCTTGCTTGCCATATTTATCATTGTACGGGCCTCAATATTGATAAGCTTGTTATAGTTATCAAGCATAATTTCAAGGCGCGATTCCATTTCTTCACGGCTGTAAACCTTGTGAGAAACGAACAGCTCCACGTTTTTATCCGTAACGTAATGCTTAAGCGCATCAGGTGTGGTTTTAAGATTTTTAAGTCCGCGCTTTTCCGCCTCCGCAATCCAGGCATCGTCATAGCCGTTACCGTTGAAGATAATATTCTTATGCTTCGAAATGGTTTCACGGATAAGCTCGTTAAGTTCTGTTTCAAAGTCCTCAGCATTTTCCAGTCTGTCAGCAAACTGCTTAAGGCTTTCGGCAACTGCAGTATTGATAACCACGTTAACCTCAGACACAGATGCGCTTGCGCCTAACATTCTGAATTCAAACTTATTACCGGTAAATGCAAAGGGACTCGTTCTGTTTCTGTCGGTAGTATCCTTGGGGAATCGGGGCAAAACGTGAACGCCTATCTTAAGCTGCTCCTTTTCCTTCTGGTCATAGGTATTTCCGTTTTCGATAGCATCTAAAATACCGCTAAGCTCGTCACCTAAGAACATTGAAACAATTGCAGGAGGTGCTTCTCCACCGCCTAAACGGTGGTCGTTACCTGCACTTGCAATTGAAATACGCAATAACTCCTGATATTCGTGTACCGCCTTAATAACGGCGCACAAAAACAGTAAAAACTGTGCGTTTTCAGATGGAGTTTTGCCGGGGTCAAGAAGATTAACTCCCTTGTCCGTGCAAAGTGACCAGTTATTATGCTTACCGCTTCCGCTTACGCCTTCAAAGGGCTTTTCGTGCAAAAGACATTCAAGTCCGTGCTCACGGGCAATCTTCTGCATCATTTCCATGGTAAGCTGATTGTGGTCAGCGGCAATATTAGTGGTGGTAAAAACGGGTGCAAGCTCGTGCTGTGCAGGAGCGCCCTCATTGTGCTCCGTCTTAGCAAGAACGCCTAACTTCCAAAGCTCAACGTCAAGGTCCTTCATAAAGGCGTGAACCGCAGGCTTGATTGAACCGAAATAGTGGTCGTCAAGCTCCTGACCTTTAGATGGCATTGCGCCAAAAAGAGTTCTGCCGGTATAAATAAGGTCCTTGCGCTTATCAAAAAGCTCCTTGGGAATAAGGAAATATTCCTGCTCGGGACCAACGGTAGTGTTTATTTTTTCCGCGTCGCTTCCGAAAAGCTTAAGCACGCGCATTGCCTGGCGGTTAATTGCTTCCATTGAACGCAAAAGCGGAGTCTTTTTATCAAGAGCCTGACCGCCGTAAGAGCAAAATGCCGTGGGAATACAAAGCACGTCGTCCTTGATAAAGGCATAGCTTGTGGGATCCCAGGCAGTGTAGCCTCTTGCCTCAAAGGTGGCTCGAAGTCCGCCGTTAGGAAAGCTTGAAGCATCAGATTCGCCCTTAATAAGCTCTTTACCGGAGAATTCCATAATAATTCTGCCGTCTCCTGCAGGGGAAATAAAGCTATCGTGCTTTTCTGCGGTGATACCCGTCATAGGCTGGAACCAGTGAGTAAAATGGGTTGCGCCCTTTTCCATCGCCCATTCCTTCATAGCCGTTGCTACCGCATTGGCAATGCTGATGTCAAGGTGATGGCCGTGCTTGGCAGTCCACTGTAAGCCTTTGTAAACCTCTTCGGGCAAACGCTGACGCATAACGTCGTCGTTAAACACGTTAGATGCAAAGATTTCAGTTACCTTACTCATTTTTCTCACTCCTAAACAGAAAATAATGTCTAAATAAAAAAATAATACGCCTATTATATATTTTAATATTTAGATTATACTCTTTTCCCGCGCATTTTGTCAACTGTTTATGCCCCAAAATAAGTTAAAGTCCGCAAAATGCGGACTTTTCCCCTTTTATTTTTTATCTTTGCTGCAGCCGGAGCAACGGGTGCAATCTCCCGAGCAACCGTTTTTTCTGTTTTTTACAGATTTAATTATTGCCCAGATAGTAGCAAGCACGATGCCTAATAATAAAACGTAATCAAACCAGTTCAAAGAAATAAGCTCCCTACCTGATAAATTATAAGCGCAACGACATACGCAATCGAGCATTGCATCAGTACCACCTCAAGCGTTGCCCAAACAGATCTAAGCTCGCGCTTGATTGTTGCAACTGCCGCAACGCAGGGTGTATAAAGCAATGTAAACGCCAAAAAGCTTGCGGCAGAAAGAGGCGTGAACATTCCGCTTAAATCGTTATGCAGCTCGTTAACGCTGGTGTTAAGCAATACCGCAAGAGTTGAAACCACCGCTTCTTTTGCCGAAAAGCCCGAAACAAGTGCAGTAACGGCACGCCAATCGCCAAAGCCCAGGGGCTTGAAAATAACGGCAAACCATTGGCCGATAAGTGCTAAAAGACTGCCTGAGCCGTCCTCAACGGTATTAAACCTAATATCAAAATTCTGCAAGAACCAAATTATAATGGTTGCAACAAAAATTACCGTAAAGGCTCTTTCAATAAAGTCCTTCGCCTTTTCCCACAATAAAAGCGCAACGCTTTTAACCGTAGGCATTCTGTAATTGGGAAGCTCCATAACAAAGGGTACGGGCTCGCCCTTAAAGGCGGTTCTTCTTAAAACGGAAGCCACCAAAATACCAACGATAATGCCTAAAACGTAAAGCCCTATCATAACAAGCGCGCTGTATTTGGGGAAAAACGCTACGGAAAACACCGCATAAATCGGAATTTTTGCCGAACAGCTCATAAACGGCGTAAGTAAAATCGTCATTTTTCTGTCTCGGTCTGAGGACACAGTACGGGTTGCCATTATGGCAGGCACCGTGCATCCAAAGCCCATAAGCATTGGCACAAAGCTTCTGCCCGAAAGACCGATTTTACGCAAGGGCTTATCCATTACGAAAGCAACACGCGCCATATAGCCCGTATCCTCTAAAATGGAAAGGAAGAAAAACAACGTTATAATTATCGGCAGGAAAGACAGTACACTTCCCACACCTGCAAAAATGCCGTCGATAATGAGGCTATGTACTACGGGATTGATTCCGAAATCAGCAAGCGCAGAATCTACTACCCCCGTAAGCGCATCAATTCCCGCGCCAAGCAAATCTGCTAAAAAGGAACCTATTACGTTAAAGGTAAGCCAGAAAACAAGAATCAATATACCGAAGAATACCGGCAGTGCAGTGTATTTTCCCGTAAGAATTTTATCAATTTTTACAGAACGCTTATGCTCTAAGCTTTCCTGCCCCTTTACTACCGCACGCTTTACAACGCTTTCAATAAAGGAATAGCGCATATCGGCAATAGCCGCATTTCTATCAAGCTTTGCTTCTTCCTCCATCTGAACAATACAATGCTCAATAAGCTCCTGCTCGTTTTTATCAAGCTCCAGCTGATTCGTAATGGCTTCGTCGCCCTCAATAAGCTTTGCGGTGCAGAATCTTGCAGAAATACCGATATTATCTGCGTGGTCATGTATCAAGTGAATAATACCGTGAGTACATCTGTGAACGGGTGAAGTAACCGAACAAAAGTCAGTTACTGTTGGATACTTTTTGTGCTTTGCCGTTTCAATGGCCTTATCAACAAGCTCCGAAACGCCTTCGCCCTTTGAAGCGCTGATAGGAATAACGGGTATTCCCAATGCGGCGCTCATTTTATGTACGTCAACCGTACCGCCGTTAGCGCGAACCTCGTCCATCATATTAAGAGCAAGAACCATAGGTACCTTCAACTCTAAAAGTTGAAGCGTTAAATATAAGTTACGCTCAATATTGGTTGCATCAATAATATTTATAATTCCGTCGGGTTTTTCGTTTATAATGAAATCACGGGATACAATTTCCTCCTGCGTGTAAGGCCGCAAAGAATAAATACCCGGCAGGTCAACTACCCAGCAATCTTTATGATCCTTTATCTGCCCCATTTTCTGCTCAACCGTAACGCCGGGGAAATTTCCAACGTGCTGGTTTGAGCCCGTAAGCGCGTTAAAAAGAGTTGTTTTGCCGCAATTCTGATTTCCTACAAGTGCAAATCTCATTTCTCGTCCTCGCTTACAATTTCTATCAAGGAAGCATCTTCTTTTCGAAGGGTAAGCTCATAGCCACGAACATAAATTTCAATAGGGTCTCCCATAGGCGCAACCTTTTGCAATTTAACCTTCGTTCTGGGCGTTAAACCCATATCAAGCAACCTGAGGCGCAGAGAGCCTTCGCCGTTTACGGCACTTATTACTGCCGATTCACCTATATTAAGTTGGTCAAGTGTCATAAAAGCACCTCCGTATTCAGCCTTTATAATGACTATGTTGATGTCGAAATAAAGCAAAGCCTTATTTCGACTGCGAATTCTTTGAATTCGCAAACAATTACCAACGGTAATTGAACATATTCCTTGAAATGATATCGAAGTTGCAAAATAACGTTTTTAAGACGTTTTTTGCAACAAAATGCCGATTTTATCGGCTTTAGCCAAACCATTGTAACTTGAAACAGCCTAAAACGGTTGAATGTAGGCATATTTGTGCTTGTCGTCTTTATAAGGCGACCTGCCTTATTGCATCCTCCGCA
>JAFVVO010000006.1 GCA_017502165.1 Clostridia bacterium | reverse complement strand
GTGTTGGTGTTTGTTCTTCTGATTGGCGGTGCTTCGGTGCTTTATACGCAGCTTAGCAAGGACGATGCTCCCGACGGGCTGCTAATTCAAGGCGATCAAGAAAAGAATGATCACGAAAACCAAAATGATAAATCAGGCACAGACGATACAAAGCGGCAACTGACGAAAGCTCCCGATTTCACTGTTTATGAAGCATCGGGGAATAAAGTCAATCTGTCGGATTATGTCGGTAAGCCGATCGTGTTGAATTTCTGGGCAAGCTGGTGTGGCCCTTGTCAAAGCGAGATGACTGATTTCCACGAAAAATATCTGGAGTTTGGGAACAAGATCCATTTCTTGATGGTCAATATGACCGGCGGACGCGAAACGCTAAGTTCCGCAAAGGCGTTCATCTCAGAAAAAGGATATACTTTTCCTGCGTTCTATGATACAGACTTCGATGCGGCAATGACTTACAGCGTATATTCTTTACCAACGACCTACTTTATTGATGCAGAAGGACATCTGATTGCACAAGCGACCGGAGCTATTTCTGCGGATACGATCCAAAAAGGAATTGATATGATAAAATAATTTTGAGCGATATAGGGATAGGCACACGGCTTGCCGGAAGCCTTTAACATAGAAAACTTTAACTTCTTTTAAAGAGGATTTCCATATCAAAAATGTTTTGTTAGATAGCAATTATATTTTTAGATTATTAGATTTACAAACGAGCCTTGTGGGAAAGATTTTGGGTCTGAATTATGCTCAAAAATAGCTTGAACCTATAAAATTATGTTTGAGGTCGAACCTGCAATCTATTTGTCAGTTTGGGGTGATTATCAGCAGTGAAAATTGGGCGATTTTAGGGCAAAAATAAGTGGTCAGATAGTTGGTCAAAATTCTCCGATTTTCGTGAAAGTGGCGGTAAAGTTACCAAAATAGCAATAAAAATGACCTAAAGTGGAGAACAAATCTCTACTTTAGGTCATTTTCGTGGTCGAGGCGACAGGATGCACCCCGCTAACGCGGCGTGCCACGCTCATTGACCGTTCCGCTTGCTAAGGCAATGCTCGCGGTAACCAACTCGCGCATATAATGCTAAAAAACAGTGTACTACGCTGTTTTTTTAACGCATTATACCTCCTTGATGTTCAAATCCTGTCGCAGATAAAAATAGACGGCAATTGCAAAAAGTTGGTAGTGACAGCGAATCGTCGTGAGGGCGCTTGCAACCGAACAGATGAGCCAAACGTGACTTTTTGCAAAAAAGGAGACGCAGCGTCAAAGGCATTGCGGTATTTTTTAACAAAAAAATGCCGCAAGCCTTTTTTAGCTTGCGGCGACGTGGTCGAGGCGACAGGATTTGAACCTGCGGCCCTCTGCTCCCAAAGCAGATGCGCTACCAAACTGCGCTACGCCTCGAACGTTTCCATTACATTATATGATTTTATCGCAAAAATGTCAATTAAAAGATATTGATTTTAGGGCAGGGATTTGGTAAAATATAGGTAGAAATAGTTTGGTTTTCAGGAGAAAAAATGAAGTATTTAATAATCATACAAGTTTTATTTTCTGCGGTGTCCTTTGCGTTGATGCGCGGGGACAAATATCTGGCAAAACAAGAAAAGGAACGGATAAGCGAAAAAACGCTGATGCTTTTTGGACTTTTAGGTCCGGTGGGAATGATTATCGCAATGAGCTTTAAGTTCAGCTTTGGCAGACATAAAAACAGAAAAAAGTATTTCTGGCTTGCAGGAATACTCGGAATAATCCTATGGGCAACGGCATTTGCGGCCTTGTGGGCGATAGGGAAATAAGAATTAATGGGGGGGAAGAAAATGAAAAAAACCATAACAATGCTTTTAGCGCTTTTGCTGGTGTTCTCTTGCGCCGGCTGCTTTGGAAACTCTGTTGAACACGAGCGCCCTGAAGAAGAAAAAACACCATTATCTGCCCCTGTTGTAGTTTACGAAATAGGCATTGAAATCAAAGGAAATGAGTTTAATAGCTTTTTAGAAAATCCTTCAATGGAAAAATTAAACACGTGGAAAAAGTACGAGCATACACACGTAGACTCTCCGGCACAAATGTTTCTTTCAATTCCGTTGTTTATTAAAGAAAATCTTGTGAAGTTCGTTTCTGACAAAGTTGCGGTACAAGAATATCTTTCTCAAAACGGAGTAAACGGTACAATAAAAAATATTGCGTTATTTCAAGGTCCTCACTGTCCCGTTACCATTTGGGTTGAAATGGAGGATAAATCGGTATTTATAGAAATTGAGCATATATCCCTGAATGAAGAAGAATATACCTATAAAATATATACTCACGAAGAATACAAAGAAGCCTTTTTGTATCGCGATGCAAAACTGATTGCAAACGGTAAAGAAATTATACCAAGCAACTCAAGAATATTGAAAGAGATAGACCACGACGATATATACGTTCCGCTTTTTGAAGTTTTGCGAGCATTGGACGTTGAAATAGACGATAGGGACAAAAACAAAATTAAAATGAGCGCAAATGGCGAAATCTGCTATTTAGAGCCTGAGCAACTGCTATATAACAGTAAGGATGAAGACAAAGAAAATGGACGCATAGGACTGACATCCGGAGGGTTAACTCTGCTCTGTCAAGAAGACGGCGTTTATTATGTAAATTCATTTGTGCTCAGCATATTTACAAATGCATTGAATTTATCTGTTGACCAAGATATCAGCAGAGAAACCAATACAATAACAATTAGCATTAAGGAGAACAACAATGAGTGAATTAAGATTATGTACGGCGCTTGGCGCTCATATGATTCTGCAGAGAGAAACAAACGTGCGTTTGTGGGGTAAAGGCAAGAGAGAGGGCGACGTGGTTTATGCTGTGTTCGGCCCATATGAAACCTACGGAATAGTAAATAACAAGCTTGAGTGGGAAGCGTTTCTTCCCCCGATGCCTGCAAACACTGTGCCCGAAACTCTTGTTATTTCCGATGGGGAAGACAGAGTGGCTTACGATGATATTTTAGTGGGTGACGTTTGGGTAATTAACGGGCAGTCCAACGCTGAGTATTGCCTTGACAATTGCAACTACAACAGACCTGACATTTATGCAGAAGACATTGATTCTCTTACTACTGAAGATAACATCAGAATAGTGCTTCAGCGCCGTGGCCACGCGACGATGGACCCTAATAAGATGCTTACACCTCAGTTTGACCTGCCCTGCCCTGAACAAAGCTCCTGGCGTGACGTTGCAACGGCAGAAAATAGAGGAACAGCCTCTGCTCTTGCATTTTTCTTTGCTCGCAAGGTTTCCCGTGCGCTTAAAGGTCGCGTTCCAATCGGTATCGTGCAGGTGGCTTCAAGCGGTTCGCCTATGATGGAACTTATTATGCCCGAGCTTGTGTCTCCTTTAGGCTACACCAAGCCCGAAAAGGAAGATATTCCTCTTGCAGGCATTTACAATGCGTTAATGGCGCCTATACAAAAAATGACCATCAAGGGTATGCTTTTTTATCAGGGCGAAAGTGAGCAAAGAGCGCCTCACGCATACGCGTATCAGCTGAAGTGGTACGTTGAAGAACTGCGCAAGCGTTTTGAAATTGATTTTCCTTTCTATCAGGTACAGCTTGCCAGCCATAACGATATGGAAGTAAACAAACTGTGGACAAGGCTTTTCCCCGTTCGTTGTGCGCAGAACAACCTTATGGATATTTTAGATAATTCATATACCGTTACCGCTATTGATATCGGAAGCCGCGTGGGAGACAAAGATATGGCGCATCCACCGTACAAACAGCCCGTGGGCGAAAGATTGGCTACGGCAGTTCTTGCTAACGAATACGGTGTAGGCGACCCCGAATTTTCCCTTAGCCCCCGTCCTTGCCATTGGCGCTTTGATGAAGATAAAATTACCGTTCATTTTGATTTTGTAGGTGACGGACTTGTTGTTCTTAAAGGCGAAAAGCTTACGGGCTTTGAAGCTATGACGCAAGACGGCAAATATAAAAAAGTGCGCGCACGAATTGTTGACGAAGAAACCGTTGAATTCCGCGGTGTAAAAAACGCCAAAGCACTTCGTTACGCCTGCGTTCCGGACGCTACTTGGGAACACGCAAACCTTGGCTCATCAACAGAGCTTCCCACCTTGGCATTTGAGATTTTTGATAAGTAAAATAAAAAGCGTTGTGCATTGCACAACGCTTTTATCTTTTTAACAAAGGGGAAGTTCGATTTTCTTTTTAATAATTTTTCCTTCAAAAAGTGTTTCAAACTCTTCTAAAGTGCCTTCAGAGAGCAAGTCTTTTTGGCAGATGAATTTGCAGTTTTTCTTGCCAAAGGGAAAAGAAAAATAATAAAAATCATCGTAGTCAAAGACCTTTTTAACATCTTGGACGTAATAAGAAAGAACATTATTACCGTATTTTACTGTTATGCAATCATCCTGAATGGCAATGTGCCTTGGCAAGTCTTTTGGCGAGCCCAGAGCAAGATTGGTCAAAATAAAAGTTGCGACACAACCGATGGTGAAGATGGGGAGAATAATCCACATTTCTGTTGCCATGGAAATGAAAAATGCAGTAGGTAACATGATTAAGAAAACAAACACAATTAAAGCAGAATTAAATGAGCGCTCTTGCTGATAATGGAATGTTTCCGCATTACCTGAAATTATACCGTCAAATATAATCATAATAGACTCCTTTCTTAATCGCCCCAACGTTGAAGCTTTATTTTCTCATCGGGATAATCAATGTATTGAGCAATCAAATCGTTCAAAGCTTTGTTTTCGCCCCTTGAATACTCTTGAATAAGTTTAAGGTTTCGCTGTGTTATGGGGAAAAATACACATTAGCGACGTTTTTGCTTGAACAAATTGCCGTTGCGTACTTGACCGATACAGGCAACGGGAGGATAGACAATTTTTGTAAGATTGCGTCTGTGTTGCTCGGTATAAACAATTTCAACTTTGTCAATTTCGTGCCAATCAAAGCTTAAATGCTTGTTTTCAATGCCGTTTTCGGTAATTTTGTAAAGGTAAAAAAGATTAAATTTAGATAGAAGTAAAACAATCCCAAGGACGCCGATAAACAAGACGTCGTCCACACCAACGGTTTCAATGTCAAGCCACAAAAATACACCTGCAACCACTGCAAAAAATAAAACGTGCCTCATTAACTCTGTGGGAAAAATAAATTCAAAACGTTTCAATGCAGTTATCCTTTCGTAATTTTCGATAGCTTTAATTCCTTTGCGAGTTGCCTTTGGATGCTTTTGCAAGAAAGATTAAAGCCAACGAAAAGGAAAAGAAACTGAAATAAAAATATAGCAGGCGCGATCAGTAACGGTAAAATGCTCTTATCGCTACTCAAAATAAAGAGTTTTATAAAAATACCTGCGCCCAATAAAACGTCTACAATTAACATTATGAAAAAGATGATTTTAACTGAATTAAGCAACGAAAAAGTTAAGGTTAGGTTTTCTACGGCAAGGGTTGCTCTGATTTTTGGCAGAAAAGAGTTGTAAAAAAAGCTGATTTCACGTTTGGGCGTCAAGTTATAAGCATTTTCGTTTGAAGCTTCAACTTCGTAGGTACAATGGTCTAAAGAAAGGGCTTTGTTAAAAAGAGAATTTGGCGAAGCTTCGGTTAAACGGTAGTTTTTAGTTACAGTAAAAAGTTTCATAACAACACACCCTTTCAATATAATGTCTTTATTAGATTATATCAAAAAAACGGGTGCGGTGTCAATAGTGGCTAAGAACAATAACAGCCTCCCCAGAAAAACGGGAGGCTGTTATTGTTCGTCATCTATAAAGGTCATTACGTCTTCAACTTTACATTTTAGAATTTTGCAAAACATTTCAATGGTATGGGTGCTTACGCTTTCGTTACGCTTCAATCGAGTTATTTGTCCGGGACTGATATTGTGTTTTTTGATAAGCGTATATTGTGAAACACCTTTTTCTTGCATTGTTTTCCATAAATTGTCATAAGAAATCATAAAATCACAAACCTCCTATTGACATAATAACCGATTTTGGTGTATAATCATATTAACCAATATCGGTTAATATTATACGGAGGTGTGACATGCAATATTTAACAGTCGAGGAAGCCGCGGAAAAATGGGGGTATGGTAAAGAAACCGTCCGCAAATGGTGTAGGCAGGGATTGATAAAAATAACTGTCGGCGCTGAAAAGAAGAGTGGTCGATGGCAAATACCTGCAGATGCGCAATGCCCTAAAAAAATCAAGGCGCATCCATAGAAGTTTAATTACATAAAAATATTCTATGCAAATAAGAGGGACAACAAAATTATACTACATTATAAATAAGTTAGGAGAAAAAATTATGAAAAAACTTGCAATAATCATTTTAGTAATATCATTACTCTTTTCCTTTTCCGGTTGTGGAGAAAATAAAGCAAATATAGAATATGAAGAAATAAGGCTTTCAACTATTAATTATGAGGTGAAAGATAATAGAGCACGGGCGGAAGAAAAGTATATCGGGATGTATGCTTTTGTAGAATTCGAAGTTACTAGTGTATCTGCCAAGAACGAATTCAATGGCAAAGTAAAAGTGCAGGCAGATTTTCTTGCCGCAGGATTTTATTATAGCGGGTATGTGTATTGTTCTGTAAGTGACGAGAATTTGCAGAGAACGGTACTAACTATCGATAAGGGAGATAGAGTTTTAGTAAAAGGCGAAATAACAGAAATAGGTACATGGAATGATGATGGAGAAGTTTATATAGATGTGCACGAGATAGACTTTATTTTCTCTTGATTAAATAAAAATTTTACAAAATAAAAATATCGACGATATATAAAAAAAGCCTCGGAATTTCCGAGGCTTTAACTTTTATATCCCCAACAACCTTTTAGCGTTTTTATAAAAGATTAGGTCTTTTTCTTCTTGGGTTAGGGGTGTGTTATTTATGGCGTCGATTTCGTTTTTTGCGCAACTCCAGGGGGAGTCGGAGGCGAAGAGAATTTTGTCGGCTCCGTGGGCGCGGACTATACGGGTAAACTGTTCTTGAGAATAATATTCAAAGCCCATACAAGTGTCAAAATACACGTTTTTTCCGCAAAGGTGCTCTTCTACTTCGTCGCAAAGGCGCTGTCCTCCAAGGTGCGCCGCCACGATAGTTCCGCCCTGAAGCTGTTTTGAAACACGCGCAAACATTTTCGGTGTGCTTCGGTAGGGCGGCTTGTATGACGGGTCAAAGCCTGAATGAAGAAGTAAAATAAGTCCCTTGCTCAAGGCGTAATCGTAAATGGGAAGCATAAAACCGTCGTCAACGTTAAAATTCTGAAATTCGGGGTGCATTTTAATTCCCCTAAAGCCAAGAGACGCAATAAAATCAATGTCCCGCTTAAAATCGTCGGTGTGGGGGTGGAAGCCTGCAAAGGAAATAATTCTTTCGCTTTCAATGCTCTTTGCCCAACGGTTTGTGCTTTCAAGGCTTGTAGGCTTTGTTAAAACGGGGTGATTTACGGAAATATCAATTCCCCAAGCGTCCATATTTTTAATTAAACCTTGAACGGTGCCGTCAGAATAGGGCGGGAAAAGACCGCCGCTGCTTGCAATTAAGCCGTCAATGGCGCGTTTTGCAATTGCATCGGGAAAAACGTGTGTGTGAAAATCAATAATCATATAAAACCCTCGTAAAAGTATTATTTGCAACAGAATATATTTTATCACAAAACAAGATAATTGAAAAACGGTTTGTGGGAAAAGTCATTTTTGCTACGGTACGGTTATTATATATGTTTGTCTTTTATCTCGTAGGGACCGCGTCACCGACTGTCCGTAATTTTTATTAAACGGATTTCTATATTATAAATTCGTAGGAGGGTTGCTCTTGCCGTAATTTGTTTGTTTATCGGTTTTTATACCGTAGGGGACGGCGCCCTCGACGTCCCGTTTACTTTGTGTTAAGCCTACTTTTATGCTAAAAGTAGCAAAACGTGGGGGATTTCGATTTCCCCCACACCCCTTGAAACGACCAGGGGATACCCCTGGACCCCGATGTTAAAAAATAACGTTGTCACGCCTATTATATGCAGGTTTTTTCGCATCCCGATTATATAAAAAACGAGCCGAATGTTCGGCTCGTTTTTGCGCTTTAATTTGATTATAAAACTAATCTAAAACAACTGTTTCTTCCATTTCAAGTATTGTTACGGCGCTATCGCCTTTAATAACTGATTCCACCTGCTGAAATAAACCGTAGGGGTCGTCATTTTTATCAGGCATATGCAAAAGGATAATATTTTTCGCGCCCAGCTTTTTCAAGCTTGAAAAGGAAAAATCGGTGTTTGCATATACGTAAGGCGCAAAGATAACGTCGGGCTTTGGGCAGGAAGAAAAGTTCTTCAAGTCTAATGGCGACGCATCACCTAAAAACCAAGCACATTTGCTTCCCGTAATTACGAAGCTGACGTGGGCAACGGTAAATTTGCCGATGTGTCGGCTTTCTACCGCTTCAACCGTAACGCCTGAGAGCGAAACGGATTGACTGTTAAGGGGCTTAATTACCTTTCTGCCCGTTTCTTCCTCGTAGAACTTTTCAAAATCGCCGTCATAATGGTCGGGATGGCGGTGGGTAAAGCAAACTATATCGGGTAAGTTGGCTTTAAGGTGTTCTTTGAAGTCTTCGGGGGTAGCAAGGTAAGGATAAAGGGGAGCGCAAACGCCGTCAAGCAGGATTGAAACATTGTCAATTTCAAGCAAAACTCCTGCGTTTGCGCATCTTGTGATTTTCAATTATACACCCTGCTTAGCGCGACGGTAGGCTTCAGCCTCGGTGCAACCGTTTTCAACGGTGTGGCCTGCAAGGGGAACAAGCTTTTCGTGGATAGCGTCAAGAATCCAGCTTGCCTGGGGGAAGAAGAACTCGTCGAACTCGAAGGGAGGTGTAATCCAGTTGCGTGCGCCAACAACTACCGGAGGTGCATCAAGGTCATCAAAGCAAAGCTCGGTAATGTTCTTAGCAACGTCGTTCAAGAAGGAACCGCGTGCACAAGCATCGGAAACGAGAACTACTCCGCCGGTCTTGCGAACTGATTCAACAATCTTGGTGTAATCAAGAGGAACAAGTGAATGAAGGTTAATTACCTCTGCCTCCATACCGTATTTTTCGGAAAGTGTCTTTGCGGCGTCCATAGCGCGATAAAGAGCAGCACCGATGGTAAGGATAGTAACGTCATTACCGGAGCGAACCTTGTTAACGTCACCAAACTCGATTTCGTAACGCTCTGCAGGAACACCGCCCTCGTGGAACTGTTCACCAACGTCATAAATTCTCTGGCTTTCAAAGAATACAACGGGGTCGGTGCCCTTAAGAGCAGATTCCATAAGGCCCTTGGCTTCCCAAGGTGTTGCGGGGAAGCAAACCTTAAGTCCGGGAATGTGTGCGCAAAGTGCCGTCCAGTCCTGAGAATGCTGTGCGCCGTATTTTGAGCCAACGGAAACGCGGAGAACAACGGGCATCTTCAAAATGCCTGCAGACATAGCCTGCCATTTTGACATCTGGTTGAAGATTTCGTCACCTGCGCAACCGATAAAGTCGGCATACATAAGCTCAATCAAGGCCCTGCCACCTGAAACGGCATAACCTACTGCAGTGCCAACGATAGCGGCTTCTGCAATGGGGGAGTTGAAAAGTCTGCAATGGGGGAATGCGTCCATCATACCGCGGTAAACTGCGAATGCGCCACCCCAGTCACGACAGTCTTCACCGTAAGCAATTAAAGTGGGATCTTCGTAGAAACGGTCATAAATAACTTCAGAAAGAGCATCACGAAGGTTAAAGAGCTTCATCTTGGAAACGGGCTTGCCGTCAACAATGGGGCAACGCTCCTTTTCCTTAAGCTTCTTATATGCAGGAACTTCTGCAAGAGGCATATTAACTTCGGGCTCACGGTCATCAAGCTTTTCAATCTTTTCGTTTGAGAACATAAGACGTTCAACAACTGCAGGGTCAGCCTTGAAGTCAACGTAGGGGCTGATTTGGGGGTCAGAAGCAGCCTTGCAAATCATAGTCATACGTTCTGCGGTTTCAGCAAGAATTTCTTCAAGCTTGGAATCACTTGCTACGCCTGCGTCAACAAGACCCTGACGGTAAGTGATAATAGGATCAACCTCACGCCATGCATCGATTTCTTCCTTTGTTCTGTAAGCGTTCTGGTCGGAGGTGGAGTGACCGGAGAAGCGGTAAGTAATAGTATCAAGAAGTACGGGACCTTCGCCTGCGCGGAGAATCTCAAGCTTGCGCTCCATAGCGTCGATAACTGCAAGGGGGTTGAAGCCGTCGATACGCTCTGCGTGGAACTGTGTGGGGCTGATACCTGAGCCGATACGGGCAAGCATATCGTAACCCATGGTTTCGCCTCTGGTCTGGTCGCCCATACCGTAGGAGTTGTTAAATACGTTATAAAGAATAGGCATACCGCCCTTATGGCTTTCCCAAAGTGTGTGGAACTGATCCATAGAAGCAAAGTTCATAGCTTCCCAAACGGGACCGCGTGCCATTGAACCGTCACCTGAGTTGCAAACTACGATGCCCTGCTTATCGTTAACCTTCTTGAAAAGTGCGGCACCCGTTGCAATAGCGGCGGAGCCACCAACGATAGCGTTGTTGGGATAAATACCAAAGGGAAGGAAGAATGCGTGCATTGAGCCGCCCATACCCTTATGGAAGCCTGTGTCACGGGCAAAGATTTCGGAAAGTGTTCCGTATAAAATAAAGCGGATAGCAAGCTCCTTAACGGAGTCAGTCTTGCCTAATTTTTCGGTTGCGCGAAGGGCAGAACCGCCAAGGAAGCCTTCCATAATAGTCATAAGCTCCTGGTCGGAAAGCTTATTGATGCAGGAAAGAGCCTTTGCTAAAATTTCGGAGTGGCTGCGGTGTGAACCGAAGGTAAAGTCGTTCTGGTCAAGAAGATATGCCTGACCAACGCAAGCGGCTTCCTGACCGATTGAAAGGTGGGCAGGGCCGGGATAAGTAGTTTCAATGCCGTTATAAAGACCTTGAGTCTTAATCTGGTTAAGCATTGATTCAAACTCACGAAGAACGGTAATGTCGCGGTAAATTCTAACTAAGTTGTCGTCACCGAACTTCTTACGTTCCTGCTTGATTGTTTTGTTGTAAGTGTTTACGGGAATGTCGTTAAAACTGATTTTGCCTGCTGCACGGGTTTCAGCAGGATCAACAAATAAACTCTTTGGCATAATATTTTCCTCTTTTCCGGGCGAAAAACCGTCCGTATTTTATTTTATTAAATGTGGAATATTGCTTCGCGGATAATTTCAGCAACGGTGGGATGGGGGAACACAAGCTTTTTAAGACGGGTGGGTGTAAGCTCTGTGTCAACCATCATAGTTGCGGTCATAATAATTTCAGAAGCGTAGGAGCCTACCATGTGGCAACCTACAAGACGGTTTTTGTCCTGGTCAACCACAAGCTTAATGAAGCCTTTACCGCCTTCGGTTTCAGCAAGGTATCTGCCTGCGTAGGAAAGGGGAAGCTTAACTTCCTTAGCGTTGATGCCCTTTTCCTTAGCGGTGTCTAAACTTAAACCAACGGAAGCAACTTCGGGGTCAGTGTAAATAACGGAGGGAATAACGTCGTAACGCATTTCGTCCTTAACGCCAAGCATATGGTTAACGGCAACCTCTGCCTCACGGTAAGCGGTGTGTGCGAGCATAAGCTTTCCGTTGCAGTCACCGATAGCGTAAACGCCTGAAACGTTTGTGCAAAGATGACGGTCTGTCTTAACAGCGGCTCTGTCCATCTCAAGATTGAGAGTTTCAATGCCGATATTGGCGGTTGAGGGCTTTCTGCCTGCGGAAAGAAGAACTTTATCGCAAGCAATTTCCTTTTTCTCGCCGTTTTCTTCGTAAATAACGCTCTTTTCTTTGACTTCAAGCACCTTGCAGGAAAGCTTGAATTCCATTCCGCGCTTTTTGAAAGCATCGGTTAAAATTTTGCAGATTTCAGGGTCGGTTGCACCTGCAATCTTGGGCATCATTTCAATAACGGTTACCTTTGTGCCAACGCTGGCAAAATAGTAAGCCATTTCCAAGCCGATAACGCCGCCGCCGATAACAACAAGGCTTTCGGGAAGAGTAGTTTCGTCAAGCACCTCGCGGTTAGTTAAAACAAAGCCTGAAGCAAGACCTTCCTTAAGTCCCGGTACGGGAGGAACAACGGTTTCGGAGCCTGAAGCAATAACAAGCTTTGCACCTGCATAAACCTGACCGTCAGCTTCGATTTCAAAGCCGTTAGCGCTCTTGCCTTTAATTACGCCGCTGGCGGAAATAACAGTAACCTTGTTAGCCTTCATAGTTGCGCCAACGCCTGCAACGAGAGTTTTAACAACGTTGTTTTTGCGTTCAACAACCTTTGCGTGATCAAACTTAACGTTTTCACTTGTTACGCCGAAGGCCTCGCTCTCTTTTGCGTGGCGGTACATTTTTGAAGAGTTAAGAAGAGTCTTTGTGGGGATGCAGCCTTCGTTAAGGCAGGTTCCGCCAAGAGCCTTCTTTTCAAAAAGAGCAACCTTTAAGCCGTTCTGTGCGGCACGCTCTGCGCAAAGATAGCCGCCGGGGCCGCCGCCTAAAACCAATAAATCAAAAGTTTCCATATTATTGCCTCCTTATTTTGCTAAAAGAGCGGTGAACTTTTCAAGGTTTTCGCCAAGCTCTTTTAAGAAGCGGGAAGCAGGCGCACCGTCAAGAGCTCTGTGGTCGTATGTAAGGCTTAAGCCCATTGCGGGATAAACGTCAATAGAACCGTCAGCAGCTTTGCGAACTCTGTCAACAGAGCGGCAAACACCCAAGATACCTGTCTGAGGAGGATTGATAACGGGGGTAAAGGTTTCAATACCAAGTGCGCCAAGGTTTGAAACGGTGAAGGTACCGCCCGTTAATAAGTCGGGGTTAATGTTGCCTTCACGGCACTGTGCGGCAAGAGCCTTAACCTCTAAGGAGATTTCAAGCAAGCTCTTTTCGTCTGCACGGAAAATGGTGGGTACCATAAGACCGCGGGGAGTGTCGATAGCAACGCCTAAGTTAACGTGCTTGAACAAGCGAATGTTGTTATCGTCAAGCATATGTGCGTTAAGGTCGGGATAGTTCTTAAGAGTTCTTGAAACTGCAAAAAGAACGATGTCACCAAGGGTAATTCCCGCATAATCGTCACCTGCCGCCTTAAGAAGCTTTCTGTAAGACAGAATGTTTGTGGCGTCGAAGGTGGAATTGTGGGTAAGCTGAGCCATAGTTGAAAGTGAGGTGTGCATTGACTTGCTGATAGCTCTGCGGATACCTGAGAATTTAACGTCGGTAAATTCTTCCTCTGCGATTGCCTGAACGGGTGCGGAAGCAACAACCTTTTCTGCAGGCGGATTCTCCATAATAGCGCGGACATCACGCTCAATGATTCTGCCGTTGGGGCCTGTGGGAGTAGCTAAAGAATAGTCAACTCCTGCACGTTCTGCTAATTTCTTTGCTCTGGGTGATGCGGGAGCGCTTCCGTCGGAAGCAGCGGTTGCCTCAATAACGGGAGCCGTCTTAACCTCGGGCTTTGCTTCTTCAGCCTTAGGTGCTTCAACCGCAGGAGCCTCCTGAGCGGCACCTTCGGGGCGCAGTGAAGAACAATCTTCACCTTGTGCGCCGATGGCGCATACGTTTACAAGGCAGGGAACCTCATCACCTTCTGCAAAGAAGATTTCAAGAAGCGTTCCTTCTGCCGTAGATTCACATTCAAAGCTTGCCTTATCGGTTTCGTAGGTAAAGAGAATATCGCCAACTTTAACTTCGTCGCCGATCTTCTTTTCCCAGGTGCCGATAATACAGCTTTCTACCGTTATACCTGCTTTAGGCATAATTACTGCATTTGCCAATTTTATTCCCCCTTAACAATGGCGTGCTTGGCATAAGCACGTTTTTTATTTTGCGGTATTGATTAATACCATAGTACCAGAAATTATTGGATTTTTCAACCAACAAAACCATAAAAATTTTGCAAAAACAAGTTGGCAAAAAGCTAAGGCGGAGGTTAAAAAACCCGTACGCAATTATTTTACTACAATAAAAGTTATAAGTCAATGCGTTTTGGCCTTTATTCCTGCAATTTTGGTAAATTTTCCGTTACAAAAAACACCAAAATGGTGCTGTTTACAAAAAGAAAAATTCGCAAAAACAGAGCTTTGGGGGAGTAAAAATAAAAAATTTGACTTGCAGGCGGGTTTTAAGTATAATGTCTTTAGTAATGCATTTAATTTGTAGAATGCATTTGATTTATAAAATGCATTTGATTTGCAGACAGTAATTATTTCTGCAATAATCGGCAACAGGTTTAAGGAGGTAATATGATAAAAAATTTACGCGTTTATTTTGCGTCCTCCTATAATCCATACGAAAATTTAGCTGTTGAACAGGTTTTGTTTGAAAACACTTCAAAAGATACGGTCATAATGTTTTTGTGGCAAAACAAAAATACAGTGGTAATAGGCAAAAATCAGAACCCCTGGGCAGAGTGCAACTGCGCCCTTTTAGAAAAGGAAGGGGGCAAGGTGGCCCGCAGAATTTCAGGTGGCGGTGCAGTTTTTCACGATGTTGGTAATCTTAATTTCACGTTTTTGTGTCACGAAGAAAATTATAACGTAGAAAAACAGCTTTCAGTTATAGTTTCTGCCTGCAACAAGGCGGGAATAGAAGCAAGCATCTCCGGCAGAAACGACGTACTTGCCCTGGGCAGAAAGTTTTCAGGTAACGCCTTTTACAAAAAAGGAGAACGTTGTTGCCATCACGGAACGATTTTAATTGATGCTGATATGCAAAAAGTAGGGCGTTATCTTACCCCTGCTAAAGAAAAACTTGAAGCAAAGGGCGTTAAATCAGTAGGGGCAAGAGTGGTTAATCTTAACCAGCTTGCACCGAGCCTTACCGTAGACGTAATGAAAGAAAATCTTATAGAAGCCTTTGAGGAAATCTATGGGATAAAGCCTGACATCAAACCCGTTTCCACCTTACAAGATAAAGAAGCCATAAATAAATATAAAGAAAAATATCAGGATTGGAATTATATTTTCGGCTCAACCATTCCTTTTTCCGCCAAGTGCTCGGGGCAGTTCCCTTGGGGTAGGGTGGAAATTTTAATTAAGATTGAGCAAGGCAAAATAGCCGAGGCTCAGGTGTTTACCGATGCTTTAGACGAAACCCTCGCCCAAAGGCTTGAGCAGGGGCTTAAGAATTGTCCGCTAAAAAAGGAAGCAATACAAAACGCGCTTGAAACCTTTGATTTTGCCTATGCGCCCGACGTTATAAAGTGTTTTGAAGATGTTTTATAATAAAAATTCCAAAAATAAAAAACGCTCGAGCTTCTCGAGCGTTTAGTTTTTATTAAAGAATTGAGAAAGCAACAACTAAGGAAGCAAATACGATTGAAACCATTGAAAGAAGCTTAATCAAAATGTTGATTGCAGGACCTGAAGTATCTTTGAAGGGATCGCCAACTGTGTCACCAACAACTGCGGCTTTGTGGTTTTCAGAACCTTTGCCGCCGTGAACACCGCTTTCGATGTACTTCTTGACGTTATCCCATGCACCGCCGGAGTTAGACATAAATATTGCTAACAAGAAGCCTGAAACGGTTGCGCCTGCAAGCAAGCCAACAACGCCTGAGCAACCTAAAACCAAACCAACAATCAAGGGTGCAACAACTGCAACAACTGTAGGAAGAACCATTTCTTTAAGGCTTGCCTTGGTGCAAAGGTCAACACAGCTTGCATAATCTGCTTCTGCCTTGCCTTCCATAAGACCTGCAATTTCCTTAAACTGACGGCGAACTTCAATAACTACAGACTGTGCTGCGCGACCAACGGAGTTCATTGTTAAAGCGGCAAATACGAAAGGTAAGCAAGCGCCGATGAACAAACCGATAAGTACAGCGGGGTTTGTAATGCTAAGGTGATTTATGCCAAGGGCTGATTTATCAATGGTATGAACCTTGTCAATATATGATGCCATAAGAGCTAAGGCAGTAAGCGCGGCAGAGCCGATAGCAAAGCCTTTACCTGTTGCGGCGGTGGTGTTACCTAATGAATCAAGAGCGTCAGTTCTTTCGCGAACCTTTTCGTCAAGTGAAGCCATTTGAGCAATACCGCCTGCGTTATCGGCAACGGGGCCGTAAGCATCAGTTGCAAGGGTAATGCCTAAGGTTGAAAGCATACCAACTGCCGCAAGAGAAATTCCGTAAAGACCGTTAGCGGCACTTGCTGCACCGCCTGAAACGAAATATGCCACTAAAACGCAAATGGAAATAATAATAATGGGAATAAGGGTAGAAAGCATACCAACGGATAAACCGCCGATAATGATAGTTGCAGTACCTGTTTCACTGGTAGCGGCAAGCTTTCTTGTGGGCTTATAGCTGTCGGAAGTGAAATACTCGGTGGACTGACCAATAAGAACACCTGCAACAAGACCTGCAAAAATAGCGAAATACAACGTCCAGTTGCTTGCACCTAAGGTGAAGTAAACCATGGGAAGAGCAAGCACCGCAATTAAGATTGCAGAGAAATTAGTGCCTCTTGAAAGAGCGCCTAAAAGCTGCTTCTGGCTTGCACCTTCTTTTGTACGAACAAGGAAAGTGCCTAAAATAGAGCAAACAACACCGATTGCCGCAAGAAGCATGGGAAGTGCCATAGCCTCAAGAGAATGGAAAGCGGCAACACCTAAGGCGCAGGCGGAAACGATAGAACCTACGTATGATTCGTAAAGGTCAGCGCCCATACCTGCAACGTCACCAACGTTATCACCAACGTTATCGGCAATAACTGCGGGGTTACGGGGGTCATCTTCAGGAATACCTGCTTCTACCTTACCTACAAGGTCGGCACCAACGTCAGCAGCTTTGGTGAATACGCCACCGCCAACACGGGCAAAAAGTGCCATTGAGCTTGCGCCCATACCGAAGGTAAGCATTGCACCTGTAATATCTTCAGGGCTAAGCTGGAACACGAACTTTAATAAGAAGAACCAGAAGGCAATATCAAGTAAGCCAAGGCCAACTACCGTAAAGCCCATAACGCTACCTGCGGAGAAAGCAACGCGAAGACCGCGGTTAAGACCTTCCTGGCAAGCATTGGCAGTTCTTGCATTTGCGCTTGTTGCTATCTTCATACCAACAAAGCCTGATAATGCGGAGAAGAAGCCGCCGGTAATAAATGCAAAGGGAACGTAAGGGGTAAGCAAATTAAAAATTGCCATTACGCCTAAAATAACAAACATAGCGGCAAAGAAAATTGCAACCACCTTGTACTGTCTTTTAAGGTAAGCGTTCGCGCCTGCGCGGATTGAAGCGGAAATTTTCTTCATAAGGTCGTTGCCTTCAGAAAACTTCAGCACTCTTTTTGCCATAATAACGGCAAACACAAGAGCGGCTATTGCACCTAAAAAGATTAATGCAACAAGTAACTTATCATCCATTTTAATCCGACTCCTAACAAATCAATATTTAGAATGGGGAGGCAAAAGTTTAAGCGAAAAGAAACGCCTTAAAAGTTTGCCATCTCCCGTTGGGATTTTTTGATTATATCACAAGAATTAAAATCTGCCAACTACTTTTTGTTTGCATTCAGGCAAAAAACAGAAGAAAATACGGCTAAAAAGGTAAATTTAGTTTAGTAAAAAAAGAAAAAACGCCCAAATTATGCTTTTTGGGCGTATAAAATATCTAATTTTATAATGACTATGTTGATGTCGAAATAAAGCAAAGCCTTATTTCGACTGCGAATTCTTTGAATTCGCAAACAATTACCAACGGTAATTGAACATATTCCTTGAAATGATATCGAAGTTGCAAAATAACGTTTTTAAAACGTTTTTTGCAACAAAATGCCGATTTTATCGGCTTTAGCCAAACCATTGTAACTTGAAACAGCCTAAAACGGTTGAATGTAGGCATATTTGTGCTTGTCGTCTTTATAAGGCGACCTGCCTTATTGCATCCTCCGCACCCAAATCTGCTCTAAATTGAGCCGTTTTAGGTCGGAGATTTAAAAAAATAAAATTTTTGTTTTAACAAGGAAAAGACCGCAGGCAATATAGGAAATATTGTCAAGGGCTTTGACACAGTAAAAACGGAAATTTTACATTTTTAAACTGCTTCAAGTTACAATGGTTTGGCTATTGAGAAATT
>JAFVVO010000005.1 GCA_017502165.1 Clostridia bacterium | reverse complement strand
TTCTGCGAATTTTATTTTGCAACACATTCATTTCAATGTTCAAAGTCCAAATTTTCCTTGAAAATTTGTTACCAAATCAAAGATTTGGTGTCGAAACAACCTTTTAGTGTTGTTTCGACTATCTTTAATCATTATAATAGATATAGGAGAAAATTAAAATGTTGAATGTTGCGGTATTTTTTGGCGGCAAAACAGTCGAGCACGACGTTTCAATCGTTACGGCTCAGCAGCTTATACAGAATATTGACAGAAGCAAATTCAATCCCATCGCCGTATATATCACCCGTGACGGTGACTGGTTCAGCGGAGAAAAGCTTTTAAGCATTGACGCATTTAAGAGCTTCAACAAGGCCGATGCAGGTATTACGAGAGTATATATTCCTGCCAACACTAAGGTAAAACAGCTTTACCGCTTCAATGCCGAAAAGAAGGGCTTGTTCAAAAAAGAAAATATCGTTTACGCTAAAATTGATGCGGCAATTATTGCTATGCACGGCTTAAACGGTGAAGATGGAACTCTTCAGGGATTACTAGAACTTGCTGACATTCCCTTTACTTCCTGCGGTGTTTTAGGCTCTGCGGCAGGCATGGATAAAATTCTGATGAAAGCCGCATACATCGGTGCAGGCTTCCCCGTACTTCCTTACGTTTATTTTAACCGTGACGCTTTTGAGAAGAATCAGGATGAAATAATTAAAAGCTGTGAGGAAAAATTAACCTATCCCATGTTTGTTAAGCCTTCAAATCTTGGCTCAAGCATCGGTATAAGCAAGGCGAAAGATAGGGAAGGGCTTATTGAAGCAATTACCGTTGCATCGCAGTATGACAGACGTATTTTAGTTGAGCAGGGAATTGATAAGCCCAAGGAAATCAACTGCTCTGCGTTAGGCTTTGGAGACGAGGTTTCTGCTTCCGTTTGCGAAATGCCCGCAAGCTCCGACGAGTTTTTGACGTTTTCTGACAAATATTTGAACGGCGGCAAAAATCAGGCAGGTATGGAAGCCTTGGCAAGAAGAATTCCTGCGCCTATTCCTGACGAAATGACTCAGCGTATTCAACAGATGACCAAGGACATTTTCAAGCTTATGGACTGCAAGGGCGTTGTTAGAATCGACTATATTTGCTCCGGTGACTTAAAGGAGCTTTACGTTAACGAGATCAACACCATTCCCGGCTCCTTTGCATTTTATCTTTGGGAGCCTCTTGGCATCAGCTACGATAAATTGATTGAAAAGCTTATCGATTTTGCCATTAAGGCAAATAACGAAAAGAAAAAGAACAATTTTGCCTTTGATTCCGAAATTATTGCAGGCTTTGCAAAGGGTTCGCAGAAATCAGGCAAATTCGGATTTTCAAAACGGGGAAAATTATGAGAAAATTTTTAGCGCTTGTGCTTTGCTTGCTGCTGTTTTGCTCTTGCGCATCTTCAAGTGAAAAAAAGACGGTAAACGAAACGCTCACAAGCTACTTTTCAGCGCTCAATAAAGGCGATTATGCTTCGGCAAACGCTCTTGTTGTGCAGGCGGATAAAAACATTAAAGCCGAAATAGAAGCTAACAGCGTAAACGACTACATTTTTAAGGACGTTTCCTTTGAGGTGTGGAAAATCTACGTTGAGGAAGAATATCTTTGTGCCGATATAGTAGTTAGGCAGTATAGCTTAAGTAAGGCATATACGGACACTATTAAGGAGTACGGACAGTATCTTGAAGACGCCACCGCGCAAAACAAGGAATTTAACGATAGCGCCCTTGAACAGTACTGGAACAGTTTTTTCTATAAGCACGTAACAAAAATAGAAGAAAAGAACTCGTTTCATTGCACGGTAAAAATTCAATCAGGCGAAACACCTAAAATTTTAATGACCGCCCAATTCAGAAATGCTCTGTTTGGCGGTGAATTGGACGCAATAAACGCATTAAACCAACTTTCTAAGGAGGAAAAATAATGAACGAACTTAAATGGAAATTATTAGAGCTTCTGCATCAGGACGCATTTTTAGATGCGAAACAGCTTGCAGTAATGCTTGATAAAGCTGAGGAAGAAATCTCTCAAAGCATTGCCGAGCTTGAAAATGACGGCATTATTATGGGCTACGGTGCAGTTATTAACACCGAAGCAGTCAACGATGATAAGGTAAGCGCCTTAATTGAGGTAAAAATCACTCCTCAAAGGGACAGAGGCTTTGATGCCATTGCAAGAATGATTTATTCTTTCCCCGAGGTAAAATCCTGCTATCTTATGAGCGGTGCTTATGACCTTATGCTTATTGTTGAAGGAGAAAATATCCGTCAGGTAGGCTCCTTCGTTTCTGATAAGCTCTCCGTGCTTGATAACGTTTTAAGCTGTGCAACACACTTTATTCTTAAACGCTATAAGCAGGACGGTAACGTGTTTACCGCGCAAGATGAGGATAAACGTCAGGCGGTGTCACCGTGAGCTTTAATTGGGAAAACAAACTTTCAAAAAGGGTAGAGGCAATTCCGCCGTCGGGAATCAGAAAATTCTTCGACATCGTACAGACTATGCCCGACGCTATATCCTTAGGCGTTGGCGAGCCTGACTTCGTTACGCCCTGGCACATTCGCGAATCGGCCATTGAATCAATCCGAAGCGGTGAAACGGCATACACCTCAAATGCAGGCGCACCTAAGCTTCGCGAAGCCATCTCAAAATATATGAAAAAAAGATTTGATTTAGAGTACGCCTTAAATCAGATTATCGTAACTGTTGGTGCATCCGAAGCTATTGACCTTGCCTTGCGCGCCATTATCGAGCCGGGTGACGAGGTAATTATTCCCGACCCCAGCTACGTTTCATATATGCCAAACGTTACCCTTGTTAACGGTGTATCCGTTCCGGTGCCAACAAAAGCGGAAAACGATTTCAGAATAACTGCCGAAGAAATCGAAAAGGCAATAACGCCTAAAACCAAGGCAATTATTATGCCTTACCCCAATAACCCCACTGGCGCAATAATGGGAAAAAGCCATCTCGAAGAGGTTGCAAAAGTAATAATCAAGCACGATTTAGTAGTTATTTCCGATGAAATCTACGCCGAGCTTACCTACGGTCAAAAGCACGTTTCTATCGCATCTGTTGATGGTATGAAAGAAAGAACAATCGTTATTAACGGCTTCTCCAAGGCATTTGCTATGACGGGTTGGCGTCTCGGCTTCGTTTGCGCTCCGGACGAGGTTGCCAAGGAAATGCTTAAAATTCATCAGTACGTTATTATGTGCGCTTCAACCATGAGTCAGGCGGCGGCACTTGAAGCCTTAAACAAGGGCTTTGAGGATAATTATGCCGATATTGAGCATATGCACGACGATTATAATATGCGTCGCCGTGTTATATACCGCAGTCTTAACGATATGGGCCTTGCAAGCTTTGAGCCTAAGGGCGCATTCTATATCTTCCCTTGCATTAAAAGCACGGGGCTGACAAGCGAGGAATTTGCTCAAAGATTACTTAAAGAACAGCACGTTGCAGTTGTGCCCGGCACGGCATTCGGCCCAAGCGGTGAAGGCTTTGTCCGTTGCAGCTACGCTTCCTCACTTAAAAATATAAATGAAGCTATGGCAAGAATAAAGAAATTCCTGGAGAACTTAAATGCTTAATATTGTTTTGGTAGAGCCTGAAATTCCATATAACACGGGCAACATCGCAAGAACTTGCGCCGCAAGCGGAACTGCGCTTCACCTTGTGCGTCCCTTAGGATTTTCACTTGACGATAAAAATCTTAAGCGGGCAGGACTTGATTACTGGAATTTGCTCGACATCAGCTATTACGATTCCTTTGATGAAGTACGCCAAAAGTTTGCAGACAGGCAGTTTTTCTACGCTACCACCAAGGGCGGACGCGTTTATTCCGATATGCCTATGCCCGACGGTAGCTTTATAGTTTTCGGCAAGGAAACAAAAGGTCTTCCTGAAGACTTATTAAAGGAAAATCTTGAAACCTGCATTCGTATTCCTATGGTAGACGGCGCTCGATCCCTTAATCTTTGCAATAGCGTAGCCATCGTGCTTTACGAGGCACTTCGGCAGAAGAATTTTGACGATATGCAATTATTTGGTAAATTAAAGGGAATAGAGTTCTAAAAAAATAAAAAGGTGTGCAAACACCTTTTTTGCGTTTGGAGATAAAATGAATTTTCAGCTTGAGCAAGAAAATATAATTTCAAAATTAGACCACGTACCGACGTTACTGTTGCATTCCTGCTGCGGACCCTGCAGCAGTCACTGTCTTGAGGTGTTATCAAAGCATTTTTCAGTAACGGTCCTTTGGTATAACCCCAATATTCAGCCTGCCGAGGAGTTTAATTTGCGCCTTCAAAATCAGGAAAAACTGCTTAAAAGCCTGCAAACCCAAAACCCCGTAAAACTGCTTGTTACAGATTATAATCCCAACGAATTTTTTGAAGTAGCAAACGGGTTAGAAGAAGAAAAAGAGGGGGGCGCCCGTTGCGAAAAGTGTTTCCGCCTACGATTAGAAAAAACCGCCCAAATCGCAAAAGAAAGTGGCTTTGAGTTTTTTACTACAACCCTTACCGTTTCGCCCCACAAAAACGCTGAACTTCTTAATCAGTTAGGCTACGAAATTGCCGAAAAATACGGCATAAACTTTCTGCCTGCCGATTTTAAGAAGAAAAACGGCTACAAACGCTCTATAGAGCTTTCAAAACAGTTTGACCTATACCGCCAGAACTACTGCGGATGCGTGTATTCTAAGTGGGAATAAAAAATGTGACAAGAGAACCGTCCCCTTGTCACCTGGCGGGGTGTGCAAATGGTAACATGTTAATGAAAGGAATGCGTGAATTGGATAAAAAAATAGGCATAAGATTTCAGTTTGAAGATTATGATAAGCATTTTGCCAAGATTTTTGAAGATATTAACATTGATAAATACGATTGGTATGTTACTAATAGTGAAATTATTTATTTTAACGAAAAAATCAAGCGAGCTGATAGCGAGTTCCTTCAACCTGCTATATATAAAGGTAAAATCTTTTCTGAACAAATCGATTTGTTCCCATATTACATAATACATGCGAGAATCCTTGCTGTTCCTGAGGGGATGAGCCTACATCCTGAAGAAATTATAGATTATGATGGCTTTTGTAATAGTAGTTGTGAAATCGCACTTTTGTGTGCGGACTGTTATGTGGATTTATATGCAAAACGTGAGAATATCGTTAATGTTATTGCAAAATCCTGTAAAAAGTATTATGGAAATAAGCTGTCGTTTATTACGGAAAAAGATGATGGACGAACGAGTTTTTTTATAGGATGATATCTCAGGTGACACAGAGAAGGTTCTCCTGTCACATAAATAACCCAAACTACACAATTCACAACAAAGAACGGTCAGCAAATCTGACCGTTCTTTTGTTTTCCAATTTTCTCCAAACCGCATTTAATAAAAAACTATTGACTTTCTTACTAAAAACTGATACAATTTGTAATAGAAAAGTAACAATTAGGCAAGGAGGCGAGAAAATGTTAAAGCATTATTTAGTAGGTATTGTGCTTGCAATACTTGCCTTTACTACGTTTTTAACCCCCGTTTCTGCCGAAGAGCTTGATACGGGCATTTCCGCTACCGCCACCGCACCAATTGAGGAAAAGGTTATTAAGCTTGACGATAACGGCTTTGAGGTAGTTAATCTTCAATGCAGATTGCAGGATTTAGGATATTATAATTATAAGGTAACGGGCTACTTCGGGTCCTTGACGGAATACGCAGTAAAGCTGTTCCAGAAATACAATAATATTGAGCAAACGGGCAAGGTAGGAAGCGAGACCACAGAGGCGCTTTACAGTAATAGCGCAGTAAGAATGCCAATGGACGCCATCGATGCTGATGCGGACAGATTCGGCAATACTCCGTCGCCTACACCAAAGCCAACCGCTACACCTAAGCCAACGCCCAAACCCACAAAGAAACCAAGCTCGTCTTCTTCAAGCAATTCTAACACAGGTGGTAACACCGTATCTTCAAATGCAGGCAAAGTAAAAACGGGTGACTATCTTGATTGGTCAACTGTTAAAAACATATTCCCCAAGAAAACCGTTGCAACGGTTATCGACTTTGACACCGGCGTTTCCTGGAAGGTTAAGCGCACCGGCGGAAGCAAGCATGCTGACGTTGAGCCCGTAAGCTCATCCGATACCGCCCTTTACAAGCAGGCACTTGGCAAATACTATAAGAACTGGAAGCGTCACTCCTGCATAGTTTTAGTTAACGGCTACAGAATAGCCGCATCATATCACGGCTATCCCCACGGATATGACGCTATTTCGGGCAACAATCTTACCGGACACTATTGCATTCACTTTAAGAATAGCAGAACACATTGCTCAAACAAAATAGACTCTGACCATCAGGCTTGCGTGCGCAGAGCCGCAGGGTTATAAAAAATAAAGGGAACGAGTTAAGAGTTATATAATAAAGGACAGAAAAAAGGAAGCACGAAATCTTCGTACTTCCTTTAATTTTGTCTTATGCTGAATCAAGCAGAACAAAGGCAAGGCAATTTTCTGATTTTTAGTAGGCTCTAAAACTCATTGGATTTTATTCTATCTTAAGAATACTTATCTTTTCCTTTTTAAGCATATATGCAAATGCACCAAGTGAAACAATGCTATCAAAGGCATTGCCGATACCGAAAAGTAAGGCAATTCCTATAAGCGACGGTGTCCACACGTTCGTTAGATACAAAATGAACGCAATCCCATAGTAAATTGTGTTAGTTACTACTGATTCAAAAAGCATATAGTTTGTTTTGCCAAGTCCATAGAATATAGAGTCAAACACATTTTGGAAGGCGTATAACACATAAAATCCGATAAGAACAAGCACAAGTTCAAACAGTTTATTCACGTCGGTAAACTGTAAGACATTTGACATAAAAGGCTTCCAAAGCGGAATGCTTATAAACCAAAGAGCAGAGATAATCGCAGTAAGTCCAAAGTATCCAAGACTGTTTTTGCGGATATTATCTTTATCTATGGCGGTTTCTTGCTTTATGAGTTCTCCAAGTTGTAGAACAGGCAGAAGAAGCCAACCCCAAATAAAGTTATTGGCAACCCAATAGGTGCCTTGCTCGCCCACAACATTGACCATTCGGGAAATCATAACCATATAAGCAACATTGCGAACGAGGGATTCAAATCCTGAAATACTACCTATTTTAATAAATTCTTTCGCCCAAACAAAACTTAGTCTTGTTTTTTCGAACACATTAACCTTTTCTTTATCAAGAAGTAAAAAGGATATGCAGAGCAAAACAATATTAACGATAATATTTGAGTATCCAATCCCGTTTACACCAAGGTTTAGAGATATGGGCAACATTGAAACAAGGAACGTATCACAAACAAGGCTTAGCACAAGTCTTGTAAAGGTTAAGATATAAAGATATTTGCTTTTGTTTATTGTGACAAGTGCAACGAGCGTAAATTGTGTAAGTATTAAAAATATGTTTGCGACACTTTCAATACGGATATATGTAGCCGATGCATCAATAATACTTGCATCTGTTGCCATTAGTGACAAAAGCGGTTTTGTAAAGCAAATAATGAAAGCAGATAAAACAAGATAAACACCTAATGACATTAACATTCCTGTTTTTACTCGGTTAGTGAACTCTTTTTTATCGGTTGCCACCTTGCCGATGAAATAGAAAAGTGGCAAAATAATTGCCTCGTTTATGATTTCATAAAGCAGATTTACCCACGACAATTGCCCTGCTATTGAGAATGAATATTCGCCGGGAAGTGAGCCAAGGAAAAACACACGCAAAGTTGTGTACACTGTGGGCGCAAGTCCTAAAACGAGGAGTGCGAAGTAGAGTTTGTAATTGATGTTTTTTAATGACAGTTTAATTTTGGAAAACATATTGTTTTCCCCCTTTTCTTAATATTAGTAAAGGCGACAAAAAAGACGTCTGCACAAAATCGCAGACGCCTAAAAAACGTGACAATAATCCCGTAGTTTACGAGTCCACGACCAGAAGTGCATTTGCCGGATAGTACCACACCTGTCAAGCATGTGGTATTTATCCCGTAGCTTAAAGTCGCAATTTACATTTATATAGTAACAAATTAAATGAATGAAGTCAACGAATATTTTTTAGTTTGCAATATATAATCGTTTGTCATCTAAAAACAAAGACGGCGTTAAGTCGTCTTTTATTATTATGTTGAAGTGAATATAAAATATTTCGTATAATAATATAACATTTTTCGCATATGTGACCATAGATATTGACTTTTATTTAATGTACATTATAATATGCATTAGCAAAAGAATTTTGCAAATAAAATTTAAGGAGAGAAAGTAATGAAAAAAATTATTACCCTTTTGCTTGCAGTGGCTATTGTGTTTTCGATGGCAACAACCAATTTTAATGTAAATGCTGAAATACAAAACTTCTACGATATGGAAACTATGGATCCCGTTGGCATCGGTGCGGAAGTTGCAAGAAAAACTGTTGATGGCGAAACCGTATTCTCGGGAGCAAATATTGCTTACAGATACTATTCCTTGGGATTTGATATTCTTCCTGCAATTAAAGCAGCTCTTGGTGACGAGGAAGAAGTTGAAGTTACCTTAGCATTTGAAATCCATACAAAATGGGCAGAAGGATTTGAAGGTCGCAGAACCAGCGCCAAGCCTATTATGAGAGTTAGAGGTGGCTCTGTTGCAAATGGTGATGCAGATGCATGGAACTCTGCTTATGAAGATGCTCTTGATGGCTCAGATGCAATTTTCAAAACAACCGACGGTGTAAATATTATCGGTAGAATTACAACAAAAAGAGTAGCCCTTAATGATGAAGGATGGTCACTCTTTACGTTAGATCTCTATTTAACAAAGGCTCAAATAGAGTGTGCTATGACTTCTAACTGGACGTTCTGCTTTGACGAAATGAATGGTGCACATCAACCTAAGTCATCTGAAACGAAAGACGGCAAGCTTATACTTTTTGAAGAAGTATTGATTAAAAATATTGGAATTTATTATACAGAAGAGTATGTTGCGGCTAATACTACTCCTGAACCTGAAGCAACTGCAACACCTATTCCCACAGCAACACCTGAACCCGAAAATAATGACGGTGACGCTGTTGAGCCTACAGCAACCGCAACTCCTGTAACAAAACCCACAGCAACTGCTGCTAACGATAACATCAATGATAATACAAACAAAAATGAGGGCGATGATGACAAAGCAGGATTACCTTGGATTTGGATTGCTATTGGTGCCGTAGTAGTTGTTGGCGCAGTGGTAGCAGTAGTTGTAATCACTTCCAAAAAAGCTAAAGCAAAAGATAAAGAAGAAACTGTTGACACGCCAGAAGAATAATTAACTAAAAAGTTTTAGTTCACATTAACTCCTTTAACAAACTTTTTGTGAGCTAAAAATTAAGCACTCGGAATTTTCCGAGTGCTTTTTTTGTACTTAAAATTATCTTATACCGTACTTTTCAATAATGTAATCCATATCCTTGTCGCCTCTGCCGGAAAGGTTAATCAAAATGGAGCCTCTGCCCATTTCCTTGGCAAGCTTCATACCGTAGGCAACGGCGTGGGCGCTTTCAATAGCGGGGATAATGCCCTCTAATCTTGAAAGTGTGAAGAAAGCTTCAATAGTTTCTTCGTCGTCAATAACGTCATACTTAACTCTGCCTGCATCACGCAAGAAAGCGTGCTCAGGGCCTGATGATGGATAGTCAAGACCGCTTGCAACTGAGTAAACGGGAGCAGGCTCGCCGTTTTCGTCCTTAAGCATAATGCTGTTGAAGCCGTGCATAATACCCTCGGTGCCGTATTTTAAGCTTGCGGCGTGGTCACCAAGCTTGGGACCTCTTCCTAAAGGCTCAACACCGTAAATTTCAACGGGATCATTCAAAAAGCCTGAGAACATACCCATTGAGTTAGAGCCGCCGCCAACGCAAGCAACAACTGCGTCGGGAAGCTCGCCGGTCATTGAAAGGAACTGCTCTCTTGCTTCGATACCCACAACGCTCTGGAAATCGCGTACCATCATGGGGAAGGGGTGAGGACCTAAAACGGAGCCGATACAATAGATGCTGTCTTTATATTCTTTAGTGTATGCTTCAAAGGCAGCGTCAACGGCTTCCTTTAAGGTTGCAAGGCCGTGGGTTACTTCAACAACGTTTGCACCTAAAATTTTCATTCTTGCAACGTTGGGAGCCTGCTTCTTAATGTCAACAGAGCCCATATAAATATCACATTCAAGGCCGAAATATGCCGCGGCGGTTGCAAGTGCAACACCGTGCTGACCTGCGCCCGTTTCGGCAATAACCTTCTTTTTGCCCATATACTTTGCTAAAAGAGCTTCACCCATACAGTGATTAAGCTTGTGAGCGCCCGTGTGGTTTAAGTCCTCACGTTTTGCGTAAAGCTGAACGTTGCCAAGCTTAGCGGAAAGACGTTCAAGGTGGGAAATAGGGGTAGGTCTGCCCTGGAACTCTCTGCGTATTCTGCGAAGCTCGCTGATGAACTTGCTTGATTTGCAGATGGTGAAATATGCTTCGGTGATTTCATCCATAGCCTTCTTTAATTCGTCGGAAACGTAAGCACCGCCGTAAGAGCCGAAAAATCCGTCCTTATCGGGATAATTCTTCAAATAAGTGTCAAAATCAATATTATTTACTTTCATTTTATTTCTCCTAATTTAGTTGAATTTAATTTTTGAATTGAAAATTAGCATCAACGCCATCGTTTAGTTAACATAAAAACTCCTTAGAAACAATGTCAGCATTCAGCAATTCGAGGTTAATTGGCTACCAGCTAAAAACAAAAAATCCTATCCCGTAAATAAGGGACAGGACTGAATCCTGCGGTGCCACCCAAATTGATGAAAACATCCACTTTAATCATACTAAAATATGAACCGTACAGTAACGGGTACGAGCCGTCAGGTACTACTTGCTTGCGCTTTCGACTGCCCTCATAAGTCCATTCGCCTGAAAATCCACTATTGCCCTCACACCGTCGGCAATTCGCTGAAAGCTTTATTAAAGGTTACTATTCTTAATCATAGGTTTAATTTTTCTGTATAATAACATAGCAATAAGCGTCTGTCAAGTGTTTTTGACAGACGCTAATAAATATTACTCCTCAATCGACTTTTTCTTTATCTTCTTTGCCTTAACCTTTTTTTCTTTAACCTTTTTTTCTTTAACCTTTTTTTCTCTGACTTTTTTCTCTTTCTTTTTCTTATCTTTTTTAGCCGTAAGCAAATCGTATGAGGTTTCCTGCTTAAAGCCTTCGCCTAAAACCTCTTTCGCATCGTAAACGATAATAAATGCGTTTTTATCAATACTGCGCACAAGGTGAATCAAAAAGGGAAGCTCCTTAGGGCTTACAACCGATAACAGCATTGTAGAATCCGCTTCCGAATACATACCCTTACTGTAAATGCCCGTAACTCCGCGGGAAAACTTTTCCATAATGGCTGATGAAATCTCGTCGTTTTTAGAAGAAAAAATATAAACCGATTTAGCCACGTCACCCATAACGATGATGGCGTCTGAAACCTTGGTAGCAATAAACAGAGCAATGGCAGAATAAAACATAATGGTAATGCTCTTGAATACCAAACCCGAGAAAATAACTATGGCGCAATCAATAATCATAATCAGCACCGCAACTGAAATGTGGGGGAATATTCTGCTGAGCATTAACGCGGCAAAATCACTTCCGCCGGTGGAAGCCTCCTGGCGAATAACAAGTCCGACGCCTGCGCCGATTAAAACTCCGCCGATAACCGTTGCGATAAATAAATCCTCGGTGTAGACGGGGAAAAGCGAGGTCACCTCTAAAAATCCCGATAAGAAAACAATTCCCGCAACAGTTTTAATTATTGACGACTTTTCTAAAAACTTAAAGCTGAAAATAAATAAAACTGCGTTAAATAATATTGTGGTAACTGAAAGGGGAATTCCAAAAAGATAGTAAAGTACCGTAGCAATGGAGCTTACGCCTCCGGACGAAATCTTGAACGGAAGCAAAAACATATTTATACCTAAGGCAAGCAAAAACGTGCCCAAGGCGATTAAGAGGTATTCTAATAGAATTTTTCCTATTTTTTTCTTCATAAAATCTCCTTAAAAGATAATTTATCCACGTTTATTTTAACTTTTTCCCGTTTTAATGTCAATATTAAAAATTCATAAAAAGTATTAGTTCGTTTCAGAATAAATATACAAAAAATCCTGCAATCGAAAAGACTGCAGGATTAAAAATCAGTTACAGCATCTGTCGTTTATGGCAGGTGGGAACAAGGGAAGATTGAAAAACTCGTCGCAAACCTCGCTTGCAAATTCTTCGCAAGGGGGAATACGGCAGAAGCCGTAGGATGGAACCATCAGCTCAACCTCCGCCACAACCTTTAATATTACCGTTACGCAGGCGGTAAGGCAGAAGGTGTTTTCGCCTAAATAGCATCCCATAACGCAAATGGCACTTACTATGTTATCAATTTCGAAAGGAATAATCGACTCGTCGGGAACAAAAAGAACAACGTCCTTGTGAACGGTAATAATACCTCTGCCCGAGCCTTCTTTTCCGCAGTTATCCTCAAAAAGTATTTCAACGGGAATATCCACCTTGCAACGAACTCTTGCAAAGTTTGGGCGGTCGCAGATTCTGTCAATGCAAAGGTCACGAATTCTGCCTTTTGTTGCGGTACTGCGACAGCTTATAAATGTAACGGGTGCTTCAAATTTTGTGTTGCCGGGGCAAATATCCGTCAGGCGCACGCTGATATTGTCTAACTGCTCCTGCTGCATACAAGAGTCGTATATTTTCTTTGTCTGAATACAAACTCTTTCCGTCAGACCGATAGTGCAATCGCCGTTGATTCTGCCGGGGCAAACGTCATTTTCACTGTTTCTGTATGAATAAAACGACATATAAATCCTCCTTCTTTTATATTTATATCCTTGGTACAGTATATTCTATGCTTGCGGTGCCTTGGGTGTGAATTATCTGCTTTGTAATTTTACAAAATCACTTAAAACAAAGCCCGTTGCGCCCATAAAGTTAACCTTGTACCAGGCGCCCTGGGTTTCCAAAATGGTAATGACAGTTTTATTCGGTATTCTGCCGATTATGCTCGAGGTAAGCGTGGGGGCAGAACGAAGATTAAGATTTCCGCCGTCCGTTGTAACTACTCCCGTAGTCGCCTGCGTGTCAGGAATACATCTGCACAGAAAATTTGCAGAAGCATAACCCTCAATAACGTTATACCGCACCTTTGCCCAGCCTGCATTATTCGGCCGCTCTAAAAGCAAAGCCTTGTTGCCTGAAGGAATCTGCCCCAGGATTTGCGAATTAAGGTTAGGCTCAGACCTGATATTGAGCAGCGAACCATCGTTTGTACAAACGCTCACATAAGCATTTGTACTTATCTGCGGGGAATTTGCAATAACTTCACCACGGGTTGCGCACACCTGGAAGAAGGGCAGGTTAAAGTAATCGGTTAATCCTTGAGCCAGCGCCTGTGCAATATTTTGAATGTTTGCCTTTATCCAATCAGCGTCCTGCAGGTTATCGTGATAACCGATTTCCATCAGCACCGCAGGAGCCTTCGTGCGCCGCACCTCCGTTATTACGGTTGAAGGCACCGTATAAACAAGGTCAGGGTCAGGGTACACGGTTTTCATGGCTTCAACCAAATCCTGAGCGGCGGCCTTGCCTTGCGCGCTTGTAGGATAGTAATAAGCCTGCACGCCTCTGAATCTTCCCGAGCTTGCTTCAGGAGAAGCATTAGAATGAAGGGCAAGGTGTAAATCGTAATTTCCTGCATTGGAAGATGAAATTGCATTAGCAAGTGTATTAGGGTAACGGGAGCGGGTATATCCAATGTTGTTGACTGTCAGATACGGCTCAAGAGCGTCAGCTAAGTATCCCATAATCTGCGCCTCGTTTCCGCCGTTAACGTAGGGATTAAAGGGTTGAAGTGATGGTGACAAGAATATTTCGGGCATAAAAAACCTCCTTAAAAAACATACTATTAAATTTATATGATTCAAAAAAACAAAATGTGCTATAATTTTCTTGCTTAAAGAATGAATTTTTTATATAATATATACAGAATTTATGTTTAAGGAGAATAGTAATGTATCAGTTTGGCGAACTTTCACAAGAAACCTTAGAGCAGCTTTCAGGCTCAGGCGTATTTTTTACCGTAAATAACGGTGACAAGGTTAACAGTATGACTATCGGCTGGGGCTCACTCAGTCAGTATTGGGGACAGGAAATTTTTATTGCGCCCATTCGTTTCAGCCGTTACACCTTCGAAATGCTTAAAAATACCGATGAATTTACTATCAGTGTTCCAACTAACAAGCAGCTTGACGAAGCACTTAAAATCTGCGGTACCGTCTCCGGCAGAGACGGTGATAAGCTTAAGAAAGCCAATATCAGCACCAAAGACGCAAAAACTATGGAAACACCCGTTATCGACGGATGTGACATTTATTATGAATGTAAAATTTTAGGATATTCCGACTTAAAGGGCGAAGAATTAGATGCGTCCGTTTCAGAACGCTGGTACGCCGGCGGTGATATGCACAGACTGTATTTTGCCAAAATCGTGGCGGCGTACAGAAAATAATTTTTTAAGGTGTAGCTTTGAAGAATAATACGGATAGGGTAATATTGCACTGCGACTGCAATTCCTTTTACGCTTCCTGCGAATGTGTGCTCAATCCCAAGCTTAAAAACGTACCTATGGCGGTTTGCGGAAATCCCGAAAACCGTCACGGCATCATTTTGGCAAAGAATGAGCTTGCAAAAAAATTCAATATTAAAACTGCCGAAACTATTTATCAGGCTCAGCGCAAATGCCCTGAGCTTGTTCTCGTTGCGCCACATCATGAGGTTTACGCAGAGTTTTCTGCCCGTTGCAACGATATTTATAAAGATTACACCGACCTTGTTGAGCCTTTCGGTATAGACGAATCCTGGCTTGACGTAACGGGAAGCAGGCTGTTGTTCGGAAGCGGTGAGGATATAGCACGCACCATAAGAAAGCGCTTCAGAGAAGAGCTTGATATTACCTGCTCGGTAGGTATTTCCTTTAATAAATCTATGGCAAAATTGGGAAGCGACTATAAAAAGCCCGACGCTCAAACGGTTATTTCCCGCGAAAATTTCAAGGATTTAGTTTGGAAGATGCCCGTTTCCGACCTTCTCTACGCAGGGAGAAACGTAACCGAAACTTTAAGAAAAATGTATATCTTCACCATTGGAGATTTGGCACAGAGCAATAGGGATACGGTTATAAGGCATTTGGGAAAAATGGGAGCGGTGCTTCACGATTACGCAAACGGTATTGATGACTCTCCCGTTGAAAGCATTTACGCCACCCACACACCTAAATCCGTAAGCAATGGAATGACCTTTCCCAAGGACTTAAAGGAAGCCGATGAAATCAAAAAAGGCGTTTTAATGGTTTCAGAGGAGCTTTCCGCAAGAATGCGTAAGGCACACGTAAAATGCACCACGTTGTCGGTAAACGTAAAGTACAGTGATTTTACAAGCGTAAGCAAGCAACGGAGCCTTGATTACGCAACGAATATTATGCACGATCTGGCGTCTGTGGCGCTTGAGCTTCTCTATTCGGTTTTTGTTCCCACAAGAAAAAT
Source organism: Clostridia bacterium (assembly GCA_017502165.1). Lineage (GTDB taxonomy): Bacteria > Bacillota > Clostridia > Christensenellales > QALW01 > UMGS1322. The sequence continues at coordinate 61,088 of JAFVVO010000005.1, read as the reverse complement.
CCGAGCTATTACTATTTCAGGCACCCACCTTGTTTCCGACACTCAGCACATCGAACAGCTTTCCTTGTTTGCGGATCAGAACAAAAGCAAGAAAGAACACGAAAAAAAGGAAAAATTAGAAGATGCTCTCGATGCAATCCGCCAAAAATACGGCGTTGACGCGGTAAATATCGGGGGACTGATGAACAGAAAGTTTTAATTTATAATTAAAATTTCAAAACAAGTATAATTTAACAAAAAAAGCGCAGAATTTTACTGAGGTGAAAATCTGTGCTTTATTTTTTGCTTTTACTTGGTATTTTGCTGTTGCCGATCTACTTTCGTTTAACGGCAAAAACCGAAAACGACGCTTTAACTCTGCAGGCAGAACTTATGCTTGTGGGAAAAATAAAGGTCAGGCTGTATCGCACGGGCATAACTGTAAAAAAGGTTGTTTCGTCACTGTTTTCACCCAAGAAGCAAAAGCCTGATAAAGCACGGATTTTCAATAGTATCGTAAAACACACAAAAATAAAAAGGCTGAACGTTCAATCCAATATCGGCACCTCCGACGCTTCATCGACGGCAATAATAAGCGGTCAGCTATTCGGTCTTTTGGCGCCTCTTGCGGCAAACGTCAGCAAAAATAATTATAATCTTGACATTAACCCCGTTTTTGACTGCAAGCAGTTTGATTTATTTGCAGAATGTATTTTATCAACCAATTTAGTCAAAGCACTTTTAATTCTTTACAAAATCTTTGGAGGTAAGAAAAATGGAAAAGCATCCTATTGAAAACATAATGGCTAACACTATGGAAAATCTTAACAAAATGATTGACGTTAACAAGGTTATCGGTTCAGCGGTAATAGCTCCCAACGGTTCAACGATAATACCCGTATCTCAGGTTTCCTTCGGCTTTGCGTCCGGCGGGGGAGAATACGAATTTTCCCAAACAAAAAAGGAAAGCTTTCCCTTTGCAGGGGGAAGCGGTGCAGGTGTTTCCGTTAAGCCCAGCGGATTTCTGGTAATAAAAAATGACGTAATAAGATTTTTACCCATTCAGAAAAACAGCAGCTGCGATAAGCTTATCGACCTTGTACCGCAGGTAATGGAGCAGATAAAAAACTTGGGCTCGTCGGAGGATGAATTTGCCGAAGGCGAATAAGTAAAATATTACCGACAAAAAGAAAAATATAATAAGCGTTTCTACACAAAATAGAGTCAGAGCTGATTTAATCTTCAAAATCGGCAAGCTGATTCTATTTTTTTACGTAACGCAATTTTACGGTTACGACGTTATATTTGGAGGAATAATGAAAAGGATAACGGCAATATTTCTTGCGGCGTTTTTGCTTTTTGCTATGCCAAGCAAAGCCTTAGGCATTTCAGCGTCGGCTTACGCAGTTATTGAGCAATCAACGGGCAGGCTTCTTTACGGAAAAAACGAAAACAAAAAAATGACCATGGCAAGCACCACCAAGGTTATGACGGCTCTTTTGGTTATAGAAAATCTCGATTTAGACAAGGAATACGAAATTCCTTCAGAAGCGGTGGGAATAGAAGGCTCATCAATCTATTTAACAAAAGGCGAAAGGCTTACGGGCAGAGAACTGCTTTACGGGCTTATGCTTGCGTCAGGAAACGACGCCGCATACGCTCTTGCAATCTTAACCGCAGGAAGCACTGAAGCGTTTATAGAAAAAATGAACGCCAAGGCAAACCTGATGGGGCTGAAGAACACACACTTTGCGGATCCCTGCGGGCTAAAAAGCAAAAACCATTATACCACCGCCCTTGATTTAGCACAACTTTGCGCGTATGCTATGAATTTGCCAACCTTTGCGCAGGTGGTATCTACTCAGAACTATCAGATTTCGGGCAAAAACGGAGTCAGGTACTTGCACAACAAAAACCGTGTTTTAGGTGAGCTTCAAGGAGGAAACGGAATAAAAACGGGCTACACCACCGCCGCAGGCAGATGTCTTTGCTCCTCTGCAACGAGAAACGGTATGCAGTTGATTTGCGTGGTTCTTAACGATTACGCCTGGTTTGAAGACTCCAAGGCACTTTTGAACAAAGGCTTTGAGGAATATTCTATGGTGCAGTTAGCCGAAAAAAATAAAATTTGCGCTTCCTGCGATATTTTTGGTGGCAAAATGAAAAAATGTGATATAATATACGGAAAGGATGTGTTTTACCCCTTGAAAAAAGGTGAACGCGTTATAGGAAAAACCCTATTGCCTGAAAGAATAAATGCTCCCGTAAATAAAGGTGACGTTGCAGGAAACCAGTATTATTATCTTAACGGTGAAAAGATTACTCAGGCAGATTTAGTTTATTCCGAAAGTGTTAAAAAGAAATTCTTTAATTTTTTGAGGTAAAAAATGAGATTACAAAAGTTTATGGCACAATGCTCCGTTGCATCACGCAGAGCTTGTGAGGAGATTATTCTTCAGGGCAGGGTAAAGGTGAATGGTGAAACCGTTACTCAGTTAGGAACTCAGGTGCAGCAGGGGGATAAGGTAGAGCTTGACGGTAAAAGGCTCACCTTAACGAGCAAGCGCACCTACATAATGCTTAACAAGCCCGATAAGGTTGTAAGCACGTCCTCGGACCCCGAAGGCAGAAAAACCGTGCTTGATTGCGTTGAATCCAAGGAGCGTCTCTACCCCGTAGGCAGATTGGATTATCATACAGAAGGACTTATTCTTTTGGTAAACGACGGTGACGTTGCCTATCATTTAACCCACCCCAAGTTTGAAATCGAAAAGGAATACGTGGCGGTTATTGCACAGGACATTTCTCGCGAAGAAGTGCTGAAATTTCAAAGCGGCGTTATTATTGACGGTGAAAAAACTGCGCCTGCCAAGGTTCAGGTTCAGGAAATTACCGACCACACTACTACTCTTTCCGTAATAATTCACGAAGGCAGAAACCGCCAAGTCAGAAAAATGTTTGAGGCGGTAGGAAAAAAGGTGCTTCACTTAACGAGAATCCGTCAGGGAAAACTTACTTTAGGTGCACTTAAAACGGGCGAGTGGAGATATTTAACCGAAAAAGAAATACAATATCTTGAAGATTTGAAATAATCGGTTAACAAACGGTAAAAAATATCCAAAACAGGCAAAAAAACAGTTGCCAAAAATAAGCGTATTATGTTAATATATATAACGGAATTTATTTTGCTTTTGCATAAAAAGTATGTGAAGGGTAATTTGTTGCAACGATGGATATTAAAGCAGTAAAGCATAAGGCTTACGAACATTCTGTTTTTCCCGAAAAAACAATTTCATCAGTAAAAAATGCACGGCAAACGTTATTGTAATAAAACAATTACGTTTGTTGTGCTCTTTTGTTTTTTAACCAAAATATTGATTACTTATTGCACAAAGAGGTGAATTTGATGACTCAAAATTTTCAACTGCTTGCAGGAACAGAACTTAGCTTTAACAATTCCTTAATGGTAACGTTAATCGGCGTAGGTGTTGTTTTTGCAATGCTCGCTCTGTTGGTTGTTATTGTGGAGCTTTTGCACTTTTCTCTTAAGGAGAATAAAGAGGCAAAGCCTGCAGATGCACCCGTAGCAGAGCAAAAACCCGAACAGCGCATTTCTGCAGGAGTTATGGCAGACGTGCCTGAAGCAGAAAATGCAAAGGACGACGGCGAATTTTTAGCCGCTCTTTCCACAGCAATTTCCGTTGCAACCGGAAAGCCCAACGGCTCATTCAAAATCAAATCAATTAAAAAAGCTTAATTAAAGGAGAAAGAAAAATGCGTAAATTCAATGTAAATGTTAACGGAAAAATATATGTAGTAGAAATCGAAGAAACCGGCGAAGCAGCACCTATTGCAGCAGCACCCGCACCTGCAGCAGCACCCGCACCTGCCGCAGCACCTGCACCCGCTCCCGCAGCAGCTCCTGCTCCTGCAGCACCCGTTGCAAGCGGCAGTGCAAAGATTGAAGCACCTATGCCCGGCACTATTTTAGACGTTAAGGTTGCAGTTGGCGCTTCTGTTAAAGCAGGCGACGTTATCTGCGTGCTTGAAGCTATGAAAATGGAAAACGAAATCTTAGCTCCTCAGGACGGTAAAATTACAAGCGTAGTTTCCAAGGGCGCAACCGTTAACACCGGTGACCTTCTTGCCGCTATGGAATAATCGGAGGCAAAAATGGGCTTCGTAACTCTTTCTGCAGGGTCTATCAACGTGCTTGATACCCTCAACACCTTATGGACCGACAGCGGAATATATCAGATTTTCAGCAATTTCTTAGGCGGCGGCTGGCAAACGCTCGTTATGATTCTTATTGCCTGCGTGCTTTTATACCTTGCAATCGGCAGAGGCTTTGAACCGCTTTTGCTCGTTCCCATTGCAACGGGTATGCTCCTTTCCAACGTCGGCGGCGGCGAAATTTTCAACAGCGCCTGCTTTGCTAACGGTGAGGTTAACTGGGCGTGCTTTAACGGCCACGGTGCCATGGTTGACGGAGAGCTTGTAAAAGCAGGCTTGTTCGATTACTTGTACTTAGGCGTTAAGCTTGGCATTTATCCCTGCCTTATCTTTATGGGCGTTGGCGCTATGACCGACTTTGCACCCTTAATCGCAAATCCCAAGAGCCTTTTATTAGGCGCTGCAGCTCAGGTAGGTATTTTTGCAACTTTCATTGTTGCAGGTCTTGCGGGCTTTACGGGCGAAGAAGCGGCAAGTATCGGTATTATCGGCGGTGCTGACGGACCTACTGCTATCTTAGTTACTTCAATTTTAGCACCTCATCGTCTTGCGGCTATTGCAGTTGCCGCATATTCCTATATGGCGCTTGTTCCTATTATTCAGCCTCCCATTATGCGCCTTCTTACAACAAAGAAGGAAAGGGAAATCGTTATGGAACAGCTTCGTCCTGTTTCCAAGCGTGAACTTGTAATTTTCCCCATTGCAACTGCGGCAATCATTATTCTTATTTTGCCTTCAACAGCACCTTTGATTGGTAGCCTTATGTTCGGAAACTTGTTGCGCGTTTGCGGCGTAACGGAGCGTTTAAGCAAAACCGTTCAGAACGAGCTTTGCAATATCGTTACCATTTTCCTTGGCATCACAGTTGGTGCAACTGCAACGGGCGAAAGCTTCTTAAATATGGAAACAGGCTTAATTATCATTATGGGCTTGGCGGCATTCTGCCTTGGAACTGCAGGAGGCATACTTTTAGGCAAGCTTATGTGCGTTCTTACAGGCGGAAAAATCAACCCTCTCATCGGTTCGGCAGGTGTTTCTGCAGTGCCTATGGCGGCCCGTGTTTCTCAAAAGGAAGGACAGAAAGCAAATCCCAAGAATTTCCTTTTGATGCACGCAATGGGTCCCAACGTAGCAGGTGTTATCGGTTCTGCAGTTGCTGCAGGCGTGTTACTTGCTATCTATACTTAACGGAGGTTTAATATGGGTAAGGTTTTAATTACAGATACCATTTTACGTGACGCTCATCAATCACAAGCGGCAACACGTATGCGCATAGAGGAGATGCTTCCTGCTTGCGAAATACTTGACAGTATCGGATATTATTCATTAGAAGCATGGGGCGGAGCAACTTTCGATTCCTGCCTTCGCTTCCTGAATGAAGATCCTTGGGATAGACTTCGCGCACTGCGCAAGGCTATGCCCAACACAAAATTGCAGATGCTCCTTCGCGGACAGAACATCTTAGGCTACCGTCATTATGCTGACGACGTTGTAGATAAGTTCGTTCAGAAGAGTATCGAAAACGGAATTGACGTTGTTCGTATTTTCGACGCACTTAACGACCTGCGCAATATGGAGCAGGCGGCAAAGAGCGTAAAGAAATACGGCGGTATTTTAGAGCTTGCTATGAGCTATACCACCAGCCCTGTTCATACAACAGATTATTTCGTTGACCTTGCAAAACAGATGGAGCAAATGGGCGCAGATAACATCTGTATTAAGGATATGGCTAACTTGCTTCTTCCTTATGACGCTTACGAGCTTGTTTCCAAACTTAAGAAAACTGTTAAATGTCCTATCCACCTTCATACCCACAATACCAGCGGTATCGGTGATATGACTATTTTGAAGGCTATCGAAGCAGGCGCAGATATCGTTGATACTGCACTTTCTCCCCTTGCAAACGGCACAAGCCAGCCGGCTACCGAATCCTTGGTAGCAACCTTGGCAGGCACCGAGTATGATACGGGCCTTGAGCTTGATAAGCTTGTTCAGGCAAGTGAATACTTCAAAACCGTTGCCGATAGACTTAAGGCAGATAAGATTCTTGACCCCAAGGTACTTGCAGTAAACATTAACACCCTTTTGTATCAGGTACCCGGCGGAATGTTCTCCAACCTTCTTTCACAGCTTAAGGAAGCAGGTAAGGCAGATAAGCTTCAGGAATGCTTGGCAGAGGTTCCCAACGTTCGTAAGGACTTCGGTTATCCTCCCCTTGTAACTCCCACAAGCCAGATTGTAGGCACTCAGGCAGTTCTCAACGTGCTTTGCGGCGAAAGATACAAGATGGTTACAAAGGAATCAAAGGGCCTTTTAGCAGGCGAATACGGTCAGCTTCCTGCAGAAGTTAATCCCGAAGTACGCAAAAAGTGCATCGGGGATACTCCCGTTATTACGGGCAGACCTGCCGACGCTCTTAAGCCCGAGCTTGAAACCTTAAAGGAAGAAATCAAGGATTATATGCTTCAGGAAGAAGACGTGCTTTCATACGCATTGTTCCCTCAGGTAGCAATGAACTTCTTCAAAAAGAGAAAGGAAGCGGCAGAGGGCGGCACGCCTCTTGATATTGACGTTTCCGTTTCTGAAATTCTTTAATTAACAATAATTACCTTGGAAGCCGTTTAATCGGCTTCCGAGGCACAATTTTTGAGAGAGGCATTATGCAACCCAAAAAGATTTTCGTTATCGGCGGTGGCCCTGCGGGAATGATAGCGGCTGCAACTGCCGCACAGCAGGGGTATGACACCACCCTTATAGAAAAAAATGAAAAATTAGGCAAAAAGCTTTTTATAACGGGCAAGGGCAGATGTAACGTTACAAATGCCTGCGATATTGAAGATTTTTTTGCAAACATTGCCCATAACGCAAACTTTTGCTATTCGGCGGTATATTCCTTTACCCCCGATAACACTGTCGAACTTATCGAAAACAACGGGGTAAAGCTTAAAACCGAGCGTGGAAACAGAGTGTTTCCCGTAAGCGATAAATCAAGCGACATAATTAAAGCCCTTGAGAAAAATCTTAAAAACGCATCGGTAAAGGTGTTGCTTAACACCTGTCTTGAAGACTTAACTATCGAAAATAACCGCATAGTCGGCATAAAATATAACGGTGACACGCACAACTGCGACGGAGTAATTCTTGCTCTCGGAGGCGCTTCGTACGTTTCCACCGGCTCAGACGGAGCCTGGCGAAAAATGATAACTGATTCAGGGCATAAGGTAGAGGATTTTATTCCTGCCCTTATTCCTTTAACATCAAAGCAGGAGTGGGTGCGCGCCCTTCAGGGAATTTCCCTTAAAAACGTAACCCTAAAAGCAGAATATGCAGGCAGAAAAATTTATGAAGAATTAGGCGAAATGCTCTTTACGCACTTTGGCATTTCAGGTCCCTTGGTGCTTACCCTAAGCAGTAAGCTTAAATCCTATGACTTTTCAAAATTAAAGGTCACGGTTGACCTAAAGCCCGGATTATCAAATCAGCAGTTGGACGACCGCATTTTGCGTGATTTCGCATGCGCCGGCAACAAACAGCTTAAAAACGCCTGCTCAAAGCTGTTGCCCTCAAGGTTGCTTGAAGCAGTGCTTTATCGTGCTGATTTAGACGAAAATCAGCCAATAAATCAGTTCACGCAGGAAAAACGGGCAAGGCTCGTGCATACACTTAAAAATCTTGAAATTACGGTTGACGGGCTTCGGGATATTAACGAGGCTATCGTAACCCGCGGGGGAATAAATACCAAGGAAATTGACCCCTCTACAATGGAAAGTAAAATTATTAAAGGACTGTTCTTTGCAGGTGAAATGATTGATATCGACGCTTTAACCGGAGGCTTCAACATTCAGCTTGCGCTTTCCACGGGCTACCTGGCAGGAAGCTCCTGCTAACCCTAATAAAACCGAAAAATTTACATTTCTTAATGTTAAATGTCAGGAGAAAAATATGAAAATTGCACTTGACGGACCTGCAGGAGCAGGCAAAAGCACAGTAGCAAAGGCATTAGCGAAAAAACTTAATATAATGTATCTTGATACGGGCGCAATGTACCGAGGTGTAGCACTTCATATGTTAAATGAAAACGTTGCTCTTAATGATTCCGAAGGCGTTATTAAAGCCCTTGAAAACATTGATTTCCTCGTTAAGTATGAGGACGGTGTTCAGAAGATTTATCTTTCAGGCAAAGACGTTTCCGCAAAAATTAGAGAAAACAGAATTTCTGCCGCCGCAAGTGACTTTTCGGCTCTTAAGCCCATTCGTTTATTCCTGGTAGAAATGCAGCGTAAAACTGCCAACGAAAACGACTGCATCTTAGACGGCAGAGATATCGGCACCTACGTTTTGCCCGATGCGGATTTTAAGTTCTATTTAACTGCAGATTCCCTTGAGCGAGCAAAACGCAGAGTGAAAGAGCTTGCCGAAAAGGGCGAAATCGTTGAATTAGAGAAAATTAAAGCAGAAATCGAGCGAAGAGATTATAACGATTCTCACAGAGAATTTGCACCTTTGCGTCAGGCTGAAGACGCCATTTTGGTTGACAGCACAAATATGACTGCGCAAGAGGTTGAGGATTATATAGCAGGCATAATCAAGGCGGGCAAATAAATGCTCAAAAAATTTGTCTTTTATCTCGCGCGTTTCGTGATTAAAGTGTTTTGCAGGATAGAAATCCACGGCAGAGAAAACATTATTGACGGAAACGTAGTTTACGTATGTAATCATCAAAGCATTTTTGATGCGATATTAAATTTTTATATTTTACCTCAAACAACCTGCTTTATGGCAAAAAAAGAGCTGTTTTCTTTTAAGCCACTTGGTTGGATACTCAAAAAAATAGGTGTTTTCTCCGTTGACAGACGGAGCATAGATCTTGCATCAGTGCGGTATGCGTGTCAGATTCTTAAGGAGAAAAAGAATCTCTGCATTTACCCTCAGGGTACACGAACAGATAGCCCTGAAGTTAAACTTAAGCAAATGCACGCAGGCGTTGCTATGATTGCTTTGAAAAATTTCAGCAGAGTAGTGCCTATGATGTATACTTCAAAACCCGCAATGTTCAAGAAAAACGTGCTTTACATAGGTAAGCAGCTTGATTTAAGTGAGTTTGAAGGTAAAAAAGCAAATTCTGCGGTGCAAAAGGAATTTATCGAAAAAATAACCGTAACAATGAATAACTTGCTTGAGGTGGAGAAATGAAATTCATAATCGCCAAAAGCGCAGGCTTTTGCTTCGGCGTAAAGAAAGCCGTTGAAACGGTTGAAAATAATATGGGAGTATATCCCAAGCTTTACACCTTAGGAGAAATAATACATAATCCCCAGGTAGTACAGCAGTTTAAGGATAACGGTGTTTATCCCGTTGAAAGTGCTGACGAGGTTTCCGAGGGTGCCGTTATAATCCGCAGTCACGGTGCACCCAAGGCAGAAATAGACGCATTCAGTCAAAAAGGAATACGTATTGTTGATGCAACCTGCCCTTTTGTTCGAAGAATTCAAAAAATTGTTCAAAAGGCTTTGCTAAATAACGAGTTTATTGTTATAATAGGCGAGAGAACGCATCCCGAGGTCATAGGCATCAACGGCCATTGCGAAAATACGGGCTTCGTTGTTGATACCTGGCAAGAGGTGCAAAATCTCCCCGAAACTGAAAAAGAGCTTTGCGTAGTAGCACAGACCACTACCAGACGCGACGTTTTCGACAGTATAATTGCTCTTTTGAAGGAAAAATACGAAACCAACAAAATCAACGTTTTTGATACTATTTGCGATGCTACGGGCGACAGGCAAAGCGAAGCAAAGGAAATAGCTCAAAAGGCAGACGTGATGGTGGTAATAGGGGGCAGGCAAAGCTCCAACACCGCCAAGCTGTATAAAATATGCAGTGAATATTGCAAACGAACCTATGCGGTCGAAAACACAAAAGAGGTTTTGACCATAAAAACATATAAAAACGATATCATAGGGGTAACCGCCGGTGCTTCCACGCCGGATTGGTTAATAAAGGAGGTTGTGGAAAAAATGAGCGAAAATGAAGTTTTTGCGCAGGACCTTAGTTTTGAAGAAGAAATGAATAAAACTTTGGTTAAGATTCGTCCCGGTCAGATTATTACGGGCAAGGTTATCTATGCAAAAAAGGATGAGGTAAGCGTAGATATCGGTTACAAGGCAGACGGTTTGATTGCCAAGGAAGAGCTTGGTGAGGAAGATCCTACCGTTGCTTTTGCAGAGGGCGACGAGATCGAAGTTGAAGTTATAAAGATCAATGACGGTAACGGTAACGTAGTTCTTTCAAGAAAGAAAGTTCTTGCACGCGCTGAAGCAGACAAAACCATTGCAAACATTTCCAACGGCGAAATCTTTGAAGTAACCGTTAAGGAAGCAGTTAAGGGCGGCCTTACCGCAGATTATGAGGGCGTAAGAGTATTTATTCCCCGTTCACAAATCAGAGCAAACGGCTTTGCCAAGGATGTTGACCGCTACGTTGGTCAGACTCTTCGCGTTAAAGCTATTGATATTGACGCAAAGCGTCGCAGAGTAGTAGCAACTCACGGTGCCATCGTTGCTCAGGAAAGAGCAGAGGCTCTCGAAAATGCTTGGAGTAAGCTTGCTGAGGGCGAAACCGTAAAGGGTATCGTTCGCAGACTTACCGACTTCGGCGCATTCGTTGACCTTGGCGGTGTTGACGGTCTTGTTCATATCGGTGATATCGCATGGTATCGCATTAACAAGCCTGAGGACGTTCTTAAGGTTAATGACGAAATCGAGGTTGTAATCCTTTCTCTTGACAGAGAAAATCAGCGTATTTCCTTAGGCTACAAGCAGCTTCAGCCTAAGCCCTGGGACAATGCAGAAGAAAAGTACGCAGTAGATTCCGTTGTTAAGGGTACCGTAGTTCGCATCACCACCTTTGGTGCATTCGTTGCTCTTGAGCCCGGAATTGACGGCTTGGTACATATTTCCGAGGTTTCCAACAAGTTCGTTTCCAAGGTTGAGGAAGCGGTTAAGGTTGGCGACGAAATCGAAGCCTTGGTGCTTGACGTAAACACCGAGCAGAAGAGAATCAGCCTTTCAATCAAGGCACTTCTTCCCGAAGAGGTTGAAGAAACCGAAGAAGCAGCCAAAGAGGCTGCCGAAGCAGTAGAAGAAGCTGCCGAAGCAGTAGAAGAAGCTGCCGAAGCAGAAGAATAATTGTTTTGAGCGCAGAGAAAATCTGCGCTCTTTTTCTTTGAGCAACCAAAAATAAAATCTTTTGCGCGGCGAGCAAAAAACAAAGTAAAAAAACGGAAAAATCAGCGCTAAAATACCCACTAATTTTTACAAAAGAATTACAAAAAAATTAAGTCCAAAAAACACGTCCAAAATACACCAAAAAACGCGCCAAAAACCTAAAAGTTTGTTGACAAAAAAACGGCAGAATGATACAATTATAAAAAATAAATCTTTAAAAGACGGTACAGAGATATCGGCAAGATTTTACATAAATTTCGGTACAGCATTGCTGTATCCTCTTTTAGTGTGGTCTTGCGTCTTTGGCAAGGCTTTTTTTGAGAAAGGGAACAGATATGGAACTGTTAAAAAGCAAAACTATAGGGCTTTCAGCAAGTGCCAAGGCAGTAGTATCCTCTCTTTTAGAATCTCAGGAGCTTTCAAAATTCAATACGGATAAATTTTCTGTTTTTCCCGGTTTTTGTGATGTGCATGTGCACTTCAGAGAACCGGGTTTTTCTTATAAAGAAACAATTTTAACCGGCTCAAGAGCGTCTGCTCACGGTGGCTACACCTCCGTTTGCACAATGCCCAACCTGAATCCCGTTCCTGACAGTAAAGAGAACGTTCTGCTTCAAAAGCAAATTATAGACGATACCGCCTGCATCAACGTATATCCTTATGGCTCAATAACCGTCCGCCAGGCTGGTGAAGAGCTTTCCGATTTTACTTCCATGGCGCCCTACGCCATCGCCTTTACTGATGACGGAAAGGGTATTCAACAAAAGGAGCTTATGCGCGAGGCTATGCTAAAGGCAAAAAGCCTGGGCAAAATGATAGTAGCTCATTGCGAAGAGAATTCTCTTCTTCGCGGGGGCTATATTCACGATGGTATCTATGCAAAAACTCACGGGCACCGTGGTATTTGCTCTGAAAGCGAATTTGTGCAGATAGAGCGCGACCTTCAGCTTGCTGAGGAAACGGGTTGCCCATACCACGTTTGCCACATTTCAACAAAGGAAAGCGTTGAGCTTATCCGCCAGGCAAAAAAGCGCGGAGTAAACGTAACCTGCGAAACGGGACCGCATTACCTGATTTTAGACGATAGTGACCTTCAGGAAGAGGGCAGATTCAAAATGAATCCGCCCATTCGAAGCAAAGAGGATAAGCTTGCCTTAATTGAAGGCATCTGCGACGGTACTATAGATATGATTGCTACCGACCACGCACCTCATTCGGCAGAAGAAAAATCAAAGGGACTTGAAAAGAGCGCCTTTGGTATAGTGGGAATAGAGACGGCATTTCCCTTAATGTACACCCACTTTGTTAAAACGGGCATTATAACTGTCGAAAAGCTTATAGACCTGATGAGCTTAAACGCAAAAGCACGCTTTAACATTCAGGATGATAACAGCTTCACTATCTGGGATTTATCTTCACAATACAAAATCGACACTAACGATTTTCTCTCAATGGGTAAGGCAACGCCCTTTGAGGGCTACGCAGTGAACGGCAAATGCGTCCTTACGGTATGCAACGGCAAAATCGTTTACCAATCTTAAATATTTATTGGAGGCTTTTTATGGCAAAGAGAACAGACATCAAAAAAATTCTTATTATCGGCTCCGGACCTATCGTAATCGGTCAGGCGGCTGAATTTGACTATGCAGGCACCCAGGCTTGTCTCGCCTTAAAGGAAGAGGGCTATGAGGTAGTTCTTTGTAACTCAAACCCTGCAACCATTATGACCGACACCTCCATTGCGGATAAGGTCTATATGGAGCCTCTTACCTTAGAGTACATAGCAAAGATTTTGCGCTTCGAGCGACCTGATGCTATCGTTCCCGGTATCGGCGGACAGACGGGCCTTAACCTTGCAATGCAATTAGAGAAAAAGGGCGTGCTTAAGGAATGCGGAGTAGAGCTTTTAGGCACAAGCAGTGAAAGTATTGAGCGTGCCGAGGACCGTGAGCTTTTTAAGGAGCTTTGTCAGTCAATCGGTGAGCCTACAATCCCCTCCGAAATTACCTATAGCATAGAAGAAGCAAAAAAAGCCGCAAAGAAAATCGGCTATCCCGTAGTTCTTCGTCCTGCCTTTACCTTAGGCGGAACCGGCGGCGGCTTTGCCAATAACGAAGAAGAGCTTATTGAAATCGGTCTTAACGCCTTCAAGCTTTCACCCGTTCATCAGGTGCTTATCGAAAAGAGCGTTAAAGGCTATAAGGAAATCGAGTTTGAGGTTATGCGTGACTCCAATGATCACGCAATCACCATCTGCGGTATGGAAAATATCGACCCCGTAGGCGTTCACACGGGCGACTCTCTCGTTGTAGCACCTATTATGACTTTAAGCAAAAAAGACGAAAAAATGCTCAACGACAGCGCTATCAAGATTATCCGCGAGCTTAAGATTTCAGGCGGCTGCAACGTTCAGTTTGCACTTAACCCCGAAACGAGTGAATATTACTTAATTGAGGTTAACCCCCGCGTTTCCCGTTCGTCTGCTCTTGCTTCCAAGGCAAGCGGATATCCCATTGCAAGAGTTACTGCAAAAATTGCAGTAGGTATGGCTCTTGAGGATATTTCTATTGCTAACACCAACGCGGCGTTTGAGCCCAGCCTTGACTACGTAATTGCAAAGCTTCCCAGATTCCCCTTTGATAAGTTTGCAACTGCAAAGAACACCCTCGGTACCCAAATGAAAGCAACGGGCGAGGTAATGGGCATTGGCTCATCACTTGAAGAATGCCTGCTTAAATCCGTTCGTTCCCTTGAAATCGGCGCGTGCCATTTCCATCTTCCCAAGTTCGACTCAATGACTAAGGAAGAATTAAAAAATTATATCGAAGAGTTTAAGGACGACAACATTTTTGCCATTGCTCAGCTTATGCGTCTCGGCTCAACCGTTGAGGAGCTTCACGAAATAACTAAAATCACCGCATACTTCCTTGAAGCCGTTGAGCGCATTGTTAAAATGGAAGCAAAGGTTAAGGCAAATAAGGGAGATTTAGCAACACTTAAGGAAGCAAAAACAATGGGCTTTTCCGATAAGTTTATTGCAAAGCTGTGGGAATGTCCCGAAATTGACGTTTTCAATTTAAGAAAAGAAAACAATATTTTCCCCATTTACAGAATGGTAGATACTTGCCACACCAACGCATATATTCCTTACTTCTACTCCTCATATACCGGTGAAAACGCCTCAATAGTAACCGACAAAAAGAAAATTGTAGTGCTTGGCGCAGGCCCTATTCGTATCGGTCAGGGCGTAGAGTTTGACTATTCAACCGTACACGCAGTAACAACCATTAAAAAGTCAGGCTATGAAGCTATTATCATCAATAATAACCCCGAAACAGTTTCAACCGACTACACTACGGCAGACAAGCTCTATTTCGAACCCTTAACTCCTGAAGACGTTATGAATATTATTGAGTTTGAAAAGCCCGAAGGCGTAATCGCATCCTTAGGCGGACAGACTGCTATCAACCTTGCAGAGCCTTTGATGGCACGCGGAGTTAAGATTATCGGTACTGACTGTGACGCTATCGAAAGAGCAGAAAACAGAGATAGCTTCGAGAAGGTTCTTGAAGAGCTGAACATTCCTCAGCCTCAGGGCAGAGCCGTAACCAAGATTGAAGACGGCATTTCCGCCGCAAAGGAAATCGGTTATCCCGTTCTTGTTCGTCCCAGCTTCGTTTTAGGCGGCAGAGCAATGCAAATTGTAGCAAATGAGGAGCAGCTCCGTCATTATCTTAAAACCGCCGTTGAAATCGATGAGGACAAGCCCGTTCTTGTTGATAAATACATTCAGGGTAAAGAAGTTGAGGTTGACGCTATCTGTGACGGACGCGACGTATTCGTTCCCGGCATTATGGAGCTTGTTGAAAGAACAGGTATTCATAGCGGCGACTCCATCAGCATTTATCCCACCTTCAGTATTTCCGACAGAGTACGCGGCATAATTTTGCAGTACGCCAAGCAGTTAGGTCTTGGTATCGGAATTATAGGTCTTTACAATATTCAGTTTATCGTTGACGAAAACGACAACGTATTTATTATTGAGGTTAACCCCCGTTCATCAAGAACAGTTCCTTTTTTATCAAAGGCAACGGGCTACAGCTTAGCCGATATTGCCACCGAGGTTATTATGGGCAAATCCCTTAAGGAGCAGGGAATCTTCGATATTTATCCGCAGGAGAAGAAACGCTGGTACGTAAAAGTTCCCGTATTCTCATTTAACAAGATTCGCGGTCTTGACGCTTACCTTTCACCTGAAATGAAATCCACCGGTGAAGCCATCGGATATGACGATAAGCTTAACCGTGCGCTTTATAAGGCACTTCAGGCGTCGGGAATGCATCTTCAGAATTACGGTACGGTTTTCGCAACCATTGCCGATAAGGATAAGGAAGAGGCACTTCCCTTAATCCGCCGTTTTTATAATCTTGGCTTTAATGTTCAGGCAACATCAGGTACGGCTCAATTCTTAAAGGCAAACGGAATCAGAACTCACGTGCTTAAAAAGATTCACGAAGATCCCGAAGAAATTCCGGAAGCACTTCGTCAGGGACATATTGCCTACGTTATCAATACCAAGGATATCAGTTCAGCCGGTCAGTATAACGACGGTCACGAAATCCGCCGCTTAGCAACTGAAAACAACGTTACAATGTTTACGGCACTTGACACAGTACGTGTTTTGCTTGACGTTTTAGAGGAAACCACTCTTACTATTTCAACTATTGACGCTTAATCGTAAGCATGGCTTGAATCAGCCAAAAACGGCTGAATCAGGCGGCGGTTACCGTCCATTAAGGTGTAAAATGAAACAAGGATTATTTGAAATTTGTCAAAACGTTCCCTTAACGGAGTCCGTCTATAAGATGGTGCTCCGCGGGAACACGGAGGACATAACCTCATCAGGTCAGTTTGTTAATATTAAGCTTGACGGCTTCTTTCTCCGCAGACCCATTTCCGTTTGCGATTATGACGAAAATACTCTTACGATTTTATACAAGGTAGTAGGCAAAGGCACAAAGGCAATGAGCCAAATGCAAGAAGGTGTTTTAGACGTGCTTACAGGTCTCGGTAACGGCTACGACGAAACCGTTTCAGGCGAAACCCCCTTGCTTTTAGGCGGGGGAGTAGGCGTGCCTCCTATGTATAAGCTTGCCAAAAATCTTATTGCGCAGGGCAAAAAGGTTTCAGTTATTTTAGGCTTTAACACAAAGAACGAGGTTTTTTACGAGGAAGAATTTAAGGCACTTGGGGCTTGTGTAACAGTTACCACAGTTGACGGCTCTTACGGCATTAAGGGCTTCGTGACTGATGCAATGAAGAATAAAGAATACTCTCATTTCTACGTTTGCGGTCCCGAGCCGATGCTTAAGGCAATATATTCTGCAAGTACTACAAGCGGTCAGTTCAGCTTTGAAGAGCGTATGGGCTGCGGCTTCGGCGCTTGTATGGGCTGCTCCTGCAAAACCGTAACGGGCTATAAGCGCATTTGCAAAGACGGTCCCGTTTTGTTTAAGGAGGAAATTTTATGGGAAAATTAAGTGTTAATCTGTGCGGAATAGAGCTTGATAACCCCGTAATTCCCGCAAGCGGAACCTTTGGATACGGATATGAATTTGCAGAACTTTACGATATTAACGTTTTAGGCACCTTCTCCTTTAAGGGCACAACAAAGGACGCTCGCTTCGGTAATCCCACACCGAGAATTGCCGAATGCTCAATGGGAATGATAAATGCAGTAGGACTGCAAAACCCGGGAGTTGAAAAGGTTATAAGTGAAGAATTACCCAAGCTTAAAAAATGCTTTAACAAAAAGGTTATGGCAAACGTAAGCGGATTTTCCGTTGAAGATTACGCCTACACCTGCCAAAAACTTGACGCTTGCCAGCAGGTAGGCTGGCTTGAGGTTAACGTGAGCTGTCCCAACGTTCACGGCGGAGGACTGAGCTTCGGCACTTCACCCGAAGCGGCGGCAGAAGTTACAAAAGCAGTTAAAAAGGTAACCACAAAGCCCGTAATATTAAAGCTTTCGCCAAACGTTACGGACATTGTTTCAATAGCAAAGGCCTGCGAAGACGCAGGGGCAGACGGCATAAGTTTGATAAATACCCTTTTAGGTATGCGTATCGACTTAAAATCAAGAAAGCCCGTTATAAAAAATAAAATGGGCGGTTTTTCAGGTAGCGCAATTTTCCCCGTAGCCGTCAGAATGGTTTACCAGGTGGCAAACGCAGTAAAAATTCCCGTTGTGGGTATGGGCGGAGTTGCAAGCGCAGAGGACGTAATCGAAATGATGCTTGCAGGCGCAACGGCAGTAGAAGTTGGTGCCGCAAATCTTATTGACCCCTTTGCTTGCAGAGATATTATTGCAGAGCTTCCCAAAAAGATGAAAGAATATAAAATAGATTCATTAAAAGATATCATCGGAGGTGTACAGTAATGGGTAAGGACGTTATTATTGCTTGCGACTTTGCAAGCGCAGAAAAGACTTTTGAGTTTTTAGATCGGTTTAAGGACAAAAAGCCCTTTGTAAAAATCGGTATGGAGCTTTTTTATGCAGAAGGCCCCGGAATCGTAAGAGAAATCAAGGCTCGCGGTCATAAAATTTTCCTTGACCTTAAATTGCACGATATTCCCAATACGGTTAAAAAGGCAATGGCAGTGCTTTCCCGTTTAGACGTGGATATGTGCAATCTTCACGCCGCAGGCACAACTAAAATGATGAAGGAAGCACTTGTTGGCTTAACAAGAGAAGACGGCACCCGTCCTTTGCTGATTGCCGTTACTCAGCTTACTTCAACCGATCAGGAAAGTATGGAAGCAGACCTTTTAATTAAGGAGCCTATTGATCAGGTAGTTATGCACTATGCAAAAAATGCAGCTTTTGCAGGGCTTGACGGCGTTGTTTGCTCACCCTTGGAGGCTGAAAAGGTACACGCGGTTTGCGGTGAAACATTCTTAACCGTTACCCCCGGCGTTCGTTTTGCTGACGGTGATATGGGGGATCAGAAGAGAGTTATGACTCCTGCCGAAGCTAAGAAAATCGGCTCTGATTACATCGTAGTAGGCAGACCTATTACTGCCGCAGAGGATCCCGTTGCCGCATACGAAAGATGCGTTAAAGAATTTGTTGATTAAGTTTAAGGAGAATATAAAATGGAAAAAAAGATTGCAAAGGATTTACTTTCAATTAAAGCAGTGTTCTTCCGTCCCGAAGAGCCTTTTACTTGGGCAAGCGGAATTAAAAGCCCCGTTTATTGCGATAACCGTCTTACCTTAACCGCGCCTGACGTTCGTTTGGACGTTGAAGAAGGACTTGCTCAGCTTATTAAGGAAAACTACCCCGAAGCTCAGGTGCTTATGGGCACTTCTACCGCAGGTATTGCCCACGCCGCAATTACCGCGCATCTTCTTGATATGCCTATGGGCTACGTTCGCTCAGGAGCAAAGGACCACGGCAGACAGAATCAGATTGAGGGCAAGCTTGAGAAGGGACAGAAAGTAGTAGTTGTTGAAGACCTTATTTCCACCGGCGGAAGCGTTATCGAAGTTGTTAACGTGCTTCGTGAAGCAGGTGCAGAAGTTCTTGGTATTGTAAGCATCTTCACCTACGGAATGAAGAAAGGCATTGTTCGCTTAGAAGAAGCAAACGTTAAAAACGTTTCACTTACAAACTTTGACGTTATTGCGGCAGTTGCCGCCGAGGAAGGCTACATTAAGCCTGCTGACGTTGAACGTTTAATCGCATTCAGAAACAATCCTTCCGACGAAAGTTGGATAAAAGCGGAGGCAAAATAATGAGAAGTCTTATAGACATTCTTGACCTTTCTGTTAAAGAAATAGAAGAGCTTATTGCAGTTGCCTGCGATATTATTGAAAATCCTGCAAAATACGCAGAAACTTGCCGAGGCAAGAAGCTTGCAACACTGTTTTTTGAGCCTTCAACAAGAACGCGTCTCAGCTTTGAGGCGGCAATGTATGAGCTTGGCGGAAACGTAATCGGATTTTCTGAGGCTACCAGCTCTTCTGCCGCAAAGGGCGAAAGCGTTGCAGATACGGCAAAAACCATAAGCTGCTATGCTGATATTATCGCAATGCGTCATCCTAAAGAGGGCGCGCCGTTAGTAGCATCGCAAAATGCCACTATACCCGTAATTAACGCAGGTGATGGGGGACACAACCATCCCACCCAGACTCTTGCAGACTTACTTACGATTTACAGAGAAAAGGGCGGCTTTGATAATTTAACCGTTGGCTTCTGCGGAGATTTGAAGTTCGGCAGAACGGTGCATTCCTTAATCAGCGCACTTTCCCGTTACTCCAACGTTAAGTTTGTGCTTATTTCGCCTGAAGAATTGAAGCTTCCAAGCTACATTAAGAAAGACGTTCTTAAAAAGAATGGAATACCTTATGAGCAGACCACAAGTTTAGAAGAAGCTATGCCTAAGCTTGATATTCTTTATATGACACGAGTTCAGAGAGAACGCTTCTTTAACGAGGAAGATTATCTTCGTCTTAAGGATAGCTACGTGCTGGAGCCCAATAAGCTTAAAAACGCTAAAGAGGATTTGTGTATTATGCACCCCCTTCCCAGAGTTAACGAAATCAGCGTTTCTATTGACTCTGATAAGCGTGCCTGCTATTTCAAGCAGGTGCTTAACGGCAAATATATGCGTATGGCACTGATTCTTAAATTGCTTAAGGAGGCACAGAAGTGAATATAGATTCTATCACAAACGGATTTGTAATCGACCACATTACCTCAGGCAGAGGAATGTTGCTTTATAAAATGCTGGGCTTAGATAAAATTGATTGCTCCATTGCTATCATAAAGAACGTTAACAGTAAAAAGATGGGCAAAAAGGATATTATTAAAATCGACGCTGATATTGACGTTAATCTTGACGTTATCGGCTACGTTGACCCGGACGTAACTGTAAACGTAATCAAGGACGGCAAATTGATAGAAAAAAAGACTATCGATATGCCCCTTATCTTAGAAGACGTAATAAAATGTAAAAACCCTCGTTGCATCACGTCAACCGAGCAGGAAATAAAGCATATTTTCAAGCTTGCAGACCGCGAAAACGGTATTTACCGTTGCATTTATTGCGAAACGAAAGCGAAAGATAAAGAATAAAATAATCGTAGATGTGCCTTGACAAAAAATGCGAAATATAATATAATTTATTCGTATTTTTATTGTAAGTTCTTTGCTACTGACGGATAAACGTGGAGCACCACAAAGAAACAAAGAACCTTTATTCAGCCGACCGTCTGGGCACAATTACTCGTAAAAGAGTAACTGTGCCCTTTTTTAATTTTTAAGGAGAAAAGAAATGAAAAAAGTTGGAATAGTTATGGGAAGCGACAGCGACCTTCCTATCATTACAAAAGCAACGGATATGCTTAAAGCACTTGATATTCCCTTTGAGGTGCACGTTTATTCTGCTCACAGAACACCCGTTGAAGCAAGAGATTTTGCCCTTTCTGCCCGTGAAAACGGCTTTGGTGCAATAATTGCGGCGGCAGGTATGGCGGCGCACTTAGCAGGTGCTATTGCGGCAAACACAACGCTTCCCGTTATCGGTATTCCCTGCAAGTCCTCTAACCTGGATGGGCTTGACGCACTTTTATCAACCGTACAAATGCCCACCGGTATTCCCGTTGCAACTGTTGCAATTAACGGCGGAGCAAATGCGGCGCTTCTTTGCGCACAGATTTTAGCTGTAGAGGACGCTTCCTTGGCGGCAAAGCTTGACGCAAAGCGTGCCGGCGATGCCGCAAACGTTCTTAAAAAGGATGCCGAAATCGAGGCAAGAATTTAATTAAGAAACTCACAACTGTTTGCAATAGCCAACAGTTTACCAATACAGAATTAAGGAGATAGCTATGGGTGGATTTTTTGGCGTAGCAAGTAAGCACGACGCTATTTCGGACGTGTTTTTCGGAACTGACTACCACTCTCATTTAGGCACCCGCCGTGCAGGTATGGCGGCAATAAATGATGAAACGGGCTTTCAGCGCGAAATTCACAATATCGAAAACTCACCGTTCAGAACAAAATTTGAAGACGTTTTTCAGGAGATGCACGGCAATTCGGCAATAGGCTGTATCAGCTCAACCGATCCTCAGCCGTTGCTTATCCGCTCTAAATTAGGAATTTACGCCATAATTATGATAGGCGCCATCAATAATGATGAAGAGCTTATTGATGAATATATCATTAAAAGCGGCGGACATTTCAGCACCCGCACAGGCGGAAAAATAAACAGCACCGAGCTGTTGGCGGCGCTAATAAATCAAAAGAACACCTTTGCAGAAGGTATCAGATTTGCACAAACCGTCATCAAAGGCTCTGCGTCGGTGATGATTCTCCGTCAGAACGGAAACATTATTGCCGCAAGAGATTTAGTCGGAAGAACACCTGTTTTAATCGGCAAAAACGATGAAGGCTATTGCGCTTCCTTTGAATCCTTCGCATATAAAAAGCTGGGATACTTTGATGAGCGTGAGCTTGGACCGGGCGAAATAGTAGAATTTTCTGCCGACAGACTTTATCAGCTCTGCGCACCCGAAAAGGAAATGAAGATTTGCTCGTTCCTTTGGTCCTATTACGGATATTCAACCTCTAACTATGAGGGAAAAAACGTTGAAATAATGCGTTACCGTAACGGTGAAATTATGGCTGAAAACGACGCAAAAAACGGCAAAAGCCTTGATTTAGATTATATCGGCGGTGTACCTGATTCGGGAACACCTCACGCCATAGGCTATGCGAATAAAAGCCACATACCCTTTGCGCGTCCCTTTATTAAATATACACCCACCTGGCCCCGAAGCTTTACGGCGAAGAAGACGGACAGAAGCAGGGTAGCAAAAATGAAGCAGATACCCGTTCACGAGCTTATTCAGGATAAAAAGCTTTTGTTTGTTGACGATTCAATCGTCCGCGGCACACAGCTGAAGGAAACGGTAGATTTCCTTTATGAAAACGGCGCCAAGGAAGTTCATATGCGTTCTGCGTGTCCGCCCATTATGTTCGCATGTAAATACCTTAACTTTTCCAGGGCAACCAACGAAATGGAATTAATTGCCCGTCAGGTTATTATGGAGCTTGAAGGAGAAGAAGGGTTTAAGCATACGGAAGAGTATAGCGATTCCACTACTGAACGCGGACAGAATCTGCGCAACGCAATTTGCGAAAAATTGCATTTTACGTCACTTGAATTTCAGTCCCTTGAGGGAATTATTAAGGCAATAGGGCTTGAGCCTTGCAAGCTTTGCACTTATTGCTGGAACGGAAAGGAATAAAAGATATGATTACACAGTCAAAATCAGACAGTTATGCAGCAGCAGGCGTAGATATTACCGCAGGCTACAAAGCAGTAGAGCTTATGAAAAAGCATATTGCAAGAACAATCACCAGCGGAGTTTGCTCTGACGTTGGCGGCTTCGGCGGTTTATTCGAACTTGACCTTACGGGAATTAAGCGTCCCGTGCTTGTAAGCGGTACCGACGGCGTTGGAACAAAGCTTAAAATAGCATTTTTGATGGACAAGCACGATACGGTTGGTATCGACTGCGTTGCTATGTGCGTTAACGATATTATCTGCAGCGGCGCAAAGCCTCTGTTCTTCCTTGATTACATTGCCTGCGGCAAGAACGTTCCCGAGAGAATTGCCGATATCGTTAAGGGCGTAAGCGAGGGCTGCGTTCAGGCAGGTGCCGCGCTCATCGGCGGTGAAACTGCTGAAATGCCCGGCTTCTATCCCGTTGACGAATACGATTTAGCAGGTTATTCAACCGGTATCGTTGATAAGGACAGAATTATCGACAATAAGAAAATCACCGCAGGCGACGTAGTTATTGCCCTTGCATCAAGCGGTGTACACTCCAACGGTTTCTCCCTTGTCCGCAAGGTGTTTGACGTTGAAAACAAGGATATCAAAACTCCTCTTGAAGCATTAGGCGGAAAGAGTATCGGTGAAACCCTTTTAACTCCCACCAAGATTTACGTTAAATCCGTGCTTGCACTTTTAGAGCAGGTAGAGGTTAAGGGAATTTCTCACATTACCGGTGGCGGTTTCTATGAGAACATTCCAAGAAGTATTCCCGACGGCTTCGGTGCAAAAATCGACAAAAAAGCAGTTAAGATTCTTCCCATTTTTGATCTTCTTGCTAAAACCGGCAACATTGATGAGCACGATATGTTCAACACCTTCAATATGGGCGTTGGTATGAGTATCGTCGTTAGCAAGGAAAACGCCGATAAAGCAGTTAAAGTTCTTCGTGCTTGCGGTGAGGATGCCTACGTTATCGGTGAAATCGTTGCAGGCGAGCAAAAGGTGATTTTATGACGGCGAATATAGCGGTGCTTGTTTCAGGCGGCGGAACTAACCTTCAGGCGCTTATTGATGCTCAGAAGGCAGGAATTATAACAAGCGGAAAAATTACTCTTGTTATATCCAATAACGCCAACGCTTATGCCCTTGAAAGAGCAAAAAACGCCGATATAAAAACTGCAGTTGTGCTTAAAAAGGAGCTTGGCGAAGGCTTTGAAGAGCGCATCAAGGAGCTTTTAGCCGAAAACAAAATTGATATTATCGTTCTTGCAGGCTTTATGTCAATTTTAAGCGAAAGCTTCACTAAAGCATTTCCTAAAAAGATAATCAATGTGCATCCGTCCCTTATACCCTCGTTCTGTGGAAAAGGCTTTTACGGTCTGCGCGTGCACGAGGCGGCACTTGAAAAGGGTGTAAAGGTTACGGGCGCAACAGTCCACTTTGTTAATGAAATTCCCGATGGGGGAGAAATCATTATGCAAAAGGCAGTTTCAATCAGAGAAAACGATACTCCCGAAACCCTGCAAAAACGCGTTATGCGTCTTGCCGAGTGGAAAATTCTTCCCTTGGCAGTAGAAAAGGTTTGTTCAAAAATTATAAAATAAAGGTGAATAAAATGGATATTTATAAGATAAACGATATTGCAGAGCTTATTAAAGATAACTCCTATGTTGGAAGAGGCATCGTGCTTGGCGCAACGCCTGACGGTAAAAAGGCTTGCAGCGCATACTTTATTATGGGCAGAAGCGCTAACAGCCGCAACCGTGTCTTCACCGAAAAGAACGGTGAGATTTTTACCGAGCCCTTTGATGCATCAAAGGTAGAAGACCCCAGCTTAATAATTTATGCAGCAGTGCGCAAATATGCAAATAAGCTTATTGTAACTAACGGTGACCAGACCGATACGATTTACGATGGTATTAAGGCAGGCAAAAGCTTTTCCGAAGCATTAGTTTGCCGTGAGTTTGAGCCTGATGCTCCAAACCTCACTCCCCGTATCAGCGGTATGATTACTTTTGGAGAAAATGAATTTTCATACGAAATGAGTATATGAAAAGTGCCGACGCGGAAGGTACCGCTTGCAACAGATACACCTTCAGCTATCCTGCGCTTAAGGGCTTAGGTCATTTCATTCACACCTACGTTTGTGACGGTAATCCCATTCCCACTTTCCAGGGTGAGCCTGAGCGCGTTGCAATTGATAACGATATTAACGCTTTTGCTTCTTCACTTTGGGAAGCACTTGATAAGGACAACAAAATATCTCTTTACGTTCGCTATACCGATATTGCTTCTGGCGAATATGAAGACGTTATAATCAATAAAAATAAGTAAGGAAGATAAAAAAATGAAAGAGTTTGAATTAAATTCCGGTTGTTACCCCAATCAAAAGCCCGCTAAAATTTATATGCTCGACGGCAGTGACCCTCAAATTAAAATTTTAAGCGTAAGACCCGGCTACATCAACTTTTTAGACGCTTTTAACAGCTGGCAGCTTGTTAAGGAGCTTAAAGAAGCTCTGGGAATGCCTGCAGTAACTTCCTTTAAGCACGTAAGCCCCACCTCAGCGGCAGTAGGCGTACCTCTTAGTGAAAAGCTCAAAAAGGCTTGCTTCGTTGACGATATCGAGGGCTTGGACGATTCTCCCTTAGCCTGCGCTTATGCCCGCGCCCGCGGTGCCGACAGAATGTGCTCCTTCGGTGATTTCGTTGCCCTTTCCGACGTTTGCGACGTTACAACCGCTAAGATGATCAAGCGTGAAATTTCCGACGGCATTATTGCCCCCGGCTACGAGCCCGAAGCTCTTGAGATTCTTAAAACCAAGAGAAACGGCAACTATAATATTATTCAGATTGACCCTAATTTCGTTCCCGATGAGGTAGAGCACAAGCAGGTTTACGGCATCACCTTCGAGCAGGGAAGAAATAACTTCAAAATCAATCGCGAATTGCTTGCAAACCTGGTAACCGCTAATAAGGAATTACCTGAAAGCGCAGTTCGTGACCTTATAATTGCGCTTATCACCTTAAAATATACTCAGTCCAACTCCGTTTGCTTTGCGGTTGACGGTCAGGCAATCGGTGTAGGCGCAGGTCAGCAGTCCCGTATTCACTGCACCCGTCTTGCAGGCGGCAAGGCAGACACCTGGTTCCTTCGTCAGCACGATAAGGTGCTCAACCTTCCCTTTAAGGAAGGCATCAGCCGACCCGACCGTGACAACGTTATCGACGGCTACATCAATAAAAACGAAGAAGACGTTTGCGCAGAAGGTAACTGGCAGAAGTATTTTACAACCCGTCCCGAGCCTTTAACCGATGCAGAAGCAAAGGAATATCTTGCTAAAATTGATTCTGTTGCACTTGGCTCCGACGCATTCTTCCCCTTTGCAGATAACATTGAAAGAGCAAAGAGAAGCGGTGTAAAATACATTGCTGAGCCCGGCGGCTCCATCAGAGACGATTTAGTTATTGAATGTGCAGATAAATACGGTATGGCCATGGCATTTACAGGAATGCGTTTATTCCATCATTAAAATAAAAAGGCGGTCAGTTAAGGGCAGAAAGCCCTTAGCTGATTCTGTCGTTTATTTAACAGAAATAAATTTGCTCAAAAACATTTAATTTTAGGAGAAACTTAATGAAGGTAATGGTAGTTGGTGGCGGTGGCAGAGAACACGCTATCATTAAAAAGCTTAAAGAAAATAACAGTATCACCGAGATTTTTGCTCTTCCCGGCAACGGCGGTATGGCAAAGGACGCAACAATAGTTCCAATCGGCGCAAAGGAAATCGATAAAATAGTTGATTTTGCAGTAAAAAACCGTATTGACTATGCAGTAGTTGCCCCTGATGATCCGCTGGTTTTAGGCGCGGTAGATGCTCTCGAGGCAGAGGGAATTCCCTGCTTCGGTCCTAACGCAAAAGCGGCAATTATCGAAGGCAGTAAGGTTTTCTCAAAAAATCTTATGAAAAAATACAATATTCCCACTGCAGAATATGCAGTATTTTGTGATATGGAAGCGGCACTTAACTATCTTGAAAGTGCGCCTATTCCTACGGTTATCAAGGCAGACGGTCTTGCTCTGGGCAAAGGCGTTATTATCGCGCAAACCCGAGAAGAAGCAAAGTCAGCCGTTAGATCAATGATGGAAGATAAGGTCTTTGGAGCAAGCGGAGATAATATCGTAATTGAAGAGTTTTTAACCGGCCCCGAGGTTTCGGTTTTAGCATTTACCGACGGTGTTTCCTTAGTACCTATGGTTTCTTCAATGGACCATAAGCGCGCAGGAGATAACGATACGGGGCTTAATACGGGCGGAATGGGAACAATCGCACCCAACCCCTATTACACAAAGGACGTTGCCGACAGATGTATGAAGGAAATCTTTATTCCTACCATGGAAGCAATGAACAAAGAGGGAAGAACCTTTTCCGGCTGCTTATATTTCGGCTTAATGCTTACGGAAAAAGGCCCCAAGGTTATTGAATACAACTGCCGTTTCGGTGATCCTGAAACCCAGGTTGTGCTTCCCTTACTTGAAACAGACCTTTTAACCGTTATGCAGGCAGTTACAAAGGGTGAATTAGGCTCCTGCAAGGTGCGCTTTAAGGACGAGAACGCCTGCTGTGTAATTATGGCGTCAAAGGGCTATCCCGAAAAGTACGATAAGGGCTTCGAAATTACTTATCCCGAAGAGCTGGCAGACAGCATCTTCGTTGCAGGCGCCGCCGAAAAGGACGGCAAATTAGTAACTGCAGGCGGAAGAGTTTTAGGTGTGACCGCAATCGGCGCAACCTTGGAAGATGCTATTGAAGCTTCTTATAACAAGGTTGAGCAAATACATTTTGACAATGCGTTCTACCGCAAGGATATCGGCGCAAGAGCATTAAAGGCAAAGGAGAATAAATAATGGTTTACAGAGTTTTTGTTGAGAAAAAAGAAGAGCTTGCCAATGAAGCAAAAGCACTTTTATCAGATGCGCGCAATCTTTTGGGAATAACTAATCTTAAAAAGGTACGCGTTATTAACCGTTACGATGCGGAAAACATTTCCGAGGAATTATTTGAGTACGCGAAGAAAACCGTATTTTCCGAGCCTCAGCTTGATAAAGTAAGTGACGACGTTGTTATCGGTGATGCTTATGCCTTTGCAGTTGAGTTTTTGCCCGGTCAGTTTGACCAGAGAGCAGACTCCGCCGCTCAGTGTATTCAGATTATTTCTCAGGGCGACAGACCTACGGTTCGTACCGCCAAGGTTTACGTTTTAGAGGGAGATATTACCGAAAGCGAAATTGCAGAAATTAAAAAATACGTTATTAACCCCGTTGAAGCAAGAGAAGCTACAATGGAAAAACCCGAAACCTTAAAGGTTAATTACGATATTCCCACCACCGTTCGCACTCTTGATGGTTTCATTGATTTGGATAGGGCAGGGCTTGAAAAGTTCGTAGAAGATTACGGTCTTGCTATGGATGCTGACGATATTGCCTTCTGTCAGAATTATTTTAAGAGTGAAAAGCGTAACCCCACCATTACCGAAATCAGAATGATTGACACCTATTGGTCCGACCATTGCAGACACACTACTTTCTTAACGGTTATTGATTCCGTTAAGTTTGAGGACGAGCTTTTGCAGTCGGCATATGACGAATACATTGCAGTTCGCAAGGAATTAGGCAGAACAAAGCCTATCTGCTTAATGGACCTTGCAACAGTTGCGGTTAAATATCTCAAAACTCAGGGCAAGCTTGATAAGCTTGATGAGTCAGAAGAAATCAACGCTTGTACAGTTAAAATCAACGTTGAGGTCGATGGTGAAGAAGAACCTTGGCTTCTTCTTTTCAAGAACGAAACCCATAACCATCCTACAGAAATCGAGCCCTTCGGCGGCGCGGCAACCTGTATCGGCGGCGCCATCCGAGATCCCCTTTCGGGCAGAGCATACGTTTACGGCGCAATGCGAGTAACGGGTGCGGCTGACCCCTTAAAGCCCGTTAACGAAACCATCAAGGGCAAATTACCTCAAAGAAAAATCGTTACCACCGCTGCGGCAGGTTATTCTTCTTACGGTAACCAGATCGGTCTTGCAACGGGTATTGTTGACGAAATTTATCATCCCGGCTATGCGGCAAAGCGTATGGAAATCGGTGCAGTTATTGCCGCCGCTCCCGAAGAGAACGTTCGCCGCGAGGTTCCCGCACCCGGTGACGTGGTAATTCTTTTAGGCGGAAGCACGGGACGTGACGGTTGCGGAGGTGCAACTGGCTCAAGTAAATCCCACACCTCAAAATCTCTTGAAACCTGCGGCGCAGAGGTTCAAAAGGGTAACGCTCCCGAAGAAAGAAAGCTTCAGAGACTGTTCCGCAACAAGACTGCTACCCGTATGATTAAGCGTTGTAACGACTTTGGCGCAGGCGGTGTTTCAGTTGCTATCGGTGAGCTTGCCGACGGCCTTGAAATCGACCTTAACGCAGTACCTAAGAAATACGACGGTCTTGACGGAACTGAGCTTGCCATAAGCGAATCTCAGGAGCGTATGGCAGTTGTTGTTGAAAAGGAAAACGTTGACGCATTCCTTGCTCTTGCAAACGAAGAAAACCTTCAGGCTTTCCCCGTTGCAGTAGTTAAAGAAGAAAAGCGTCTTGTAATGAACTGGAACGGCAACAAAATTGTTGACATCAGCCGTGAATTCCTTAACTCCAACGGTGCAGATAAGCATATTGATATTACTCCCGCGGCACCCGATCTTAAAGATAAAGAAATTACGGGCACCTTTGAAGAAAATTATATGTCTATTGCCCGTGACCTTAATATATGCTCAAAGCGCGGTCTTTCCGAGCGTTTTGACTCTACCATAGGTGCAGGTACAGTTTTAATGCCCTTTGGCGGTAAAAATCAGCTTACACCCATTCAGGCAATGGTGCAGAAAATTTCCGTTGAGAAAAAGCACACGGACGATTGCTCCTTTATGGCTTGGGGCTACAACCCCTTTATTACTGAGCAAAGTCCCTATCACGGAGCATACCTTGCAGTAGTTGAATCTATTTCAAAGCTTATTGCAACGGGCGCCTCCTTCGAGGACGTTTACCTTACTTTCCAGGAATACTTTGAGCATCCCGGTAAAGATGGCAAGCGTTGGGGCAAACCTTTATCAGCTCTTTTAGGTGCATTCAAGGCACAAAAGGAACTTGGTATTGGCTCAATCGGCGGTAAAGACTCTATGTCAGGCTCTTTCGAGGATCTTGACGTTCCGCCCACACTTGTTTCCTTTGCAGTTACAACGGGCAAGGTGCAGGAGGTGATTTCTCCTGAATTTAAGAAGGCAGGCAATAAGGTGGTGCTTATCCGTGCTGAATTTGATGAAAACGGACTTCCCAAAACCGATTCCTTAATTTCAACCTTTGCCCGCGTAACAGAGCTTATGCGTTCAGGCAAGGCAGTTTCCTGCTACACTCCCGGAATGGGCGGTGTTGCGGAAGCTATTATGAAAATGTGCTTCGGCAACTCCTTAGGCTTTGCCTATAGCGATAATATGTGCAACAAGTGCATTTTTGATTATTGCTACGGATCCTTCTTGCTTGAAGTTACTGAAGACGTTGAAAATGCCAAGCTTGTAGGTACTGTAACCGATAACGGCAAAATTACCTTCAAGAACGAAGAAATTTCAGTTGATGAAATTCTTTCCGCTTACGAAGATAAGCTCGAAAGCGTTTACAGCTGTAATATTGAAGATAGAAAAACTCCTATGGAGAACTTTGAATTCAAGGCAAGCAGCTATCCCTCTCCTGCAATTAAGGTGGCTGAGCCTAAGGTTCTTATTCCTGCTTTCCCCGGCACAAACTGCGAATTTGATTCAGCAAAGGCAGTTCGTGATGCGGGCGCAAAGGCAGAAATTATCGTTATTAACAACCTTAACGCAGAAGGTATCCAGAGAAGCGTTGACAAGTTTGCTTCAGCACTTAAAGATGCTCAGATGGTATTTATTCCCGGCGGCTTCTCCGGTGGTGACGAGCCTGACGGAAGCGGTAAATTTATTACTGCATTCTTTAGAAATGCCGCAATTAAAGAAGGCGTAACCGATTTACTTGACAATCGTGACGGTCTTATGTGCGGTATCTGTAACGGCTTCCAGGCACTTATTAAGCTTGGTTTAGTACCTTACGGCAAGATTATTGATACTGACGAAAACTGTCCCACACTTACCTTTAACACCATCGCACGTCACCAGTCGAGAATCGTTAGAACAAGAATTGCATCTAACAAATCTCCTTGGCTTGCCCTTACTAACGTTGGTGAAATTTACAACGTTCCGATTTCTCACGGCGAAGGCAGATTCCTTTGTGATGAAGCGTTAATCAAACAGCTTGCCGCAAACGGTCAGATTGCAACACAGTACGTTGACCTTGATGGCAACGCCACAAGCGACGTTCACTTTAATCCCAACGATTCAATGTACGCTATTGAAGGTATTACCTCACCCGATGGCAGAGTATTCGGTAAAATGGGCCACAGTGAGCGTATCGGCTCAGGCTTATACAAAAACGTTCCCGGCGATTACGATATTAAGATGTTTGCTTCAGCGGTTAAATATTTTAAGAAATAAGGGGTAGAAAAAATGGAATATAAATCCGATATAGAAATTGCACAAGCGTGCCAAATGAAGCCTATTGGCGAAATTGCCGCAAGGGCACACGTAGATGAAAAATACATTGAGCAGTACGGCAGATACAAAGCCAAAATCGACCTTTCTCTCTTAGACGAAACTGACAGAAAAAACGGTAAGCTTATTTTAGTTACCGCCATTACTCCCACACCTGCAGGCGAAGGCAAAACCACCACAACCATCGGCTTGGCAGACGGACTTTCCCGAATCGGTAAGGACGTTACCGTAGCCCTTCGCGAGCCTTCTTTAGGCCCCGTGTTCGGTGTTAAAGGCGGCGCGGCAGGCGGCGGATACGCTCAGGTTGTACCTATGGAAGACATTAACCTGCACTTTACGGGTGACTTCCACGCAATAGGCGCGGCAAACAACTTGCTTGCGGCTATGCTTGATAACCATATTCAGCAGGGCAATGCGCTTAATATTGACGTTCGCAAAATTACCTGGAAGCGTTGTGTTGATATGAACGACCGTCAGCTTCGCTTCGTTGTTGACGGTTTAGGCGGAAAAGCAAACGGTGTTCCGAGAGAAGACGGCTTCGATATTACCGTTGCAAGTGAAATTATGGCAGTTCTTTGCCTTTCAGACTCCATTTCCGACTTAAAGGAAAGACTTTCAAGAATTATAGTAGGCTACACCTATGACGATAAGCCCGTAACCTGCGGTGAGCTTAAGGCGGCAGGCGCCATGTGTGCACTGCTTAAGGATGCGCTTAAGCCTAACCTGGTTCAGACGCTTGAAGGCACTCCCGCATTTGTTCACGGCGGACCCTTTGCAAATATTGCACACGGCTGTAACTCCGTTATGGCAACAAAGCTTGCTCTTAAAATGGGTGATTATACCGTAACGGAAGCAGGCTTCGGCGCTGATTTAGGTGCAGAAAAGTTCCTTGATATTAAATGCCGTATGGCAAATCTCGTGCCTGATGCAGTAGTAATCGTTGCAACTGTACGCGCTCTTAAGATGCACGGCGGTCTTAACAAGAAAGAGCTTGCTACCGAAGATTTAGTTGCGCTTGAAAA
Source organism: Clostridia bacterium (assembly GCA_017502165.1). Taxonomy (GTDB): domain Bacteria; phylum Bacillota; class Clostridia; order Christensenellales; family QALW01; genus UMGS1322. The sequence continues at coordinate 28,629 of JAFVVO010000005.1, read as the reverse complement.
GGGTATTCCCAACCTTCTCCGTCACGTTTCCAATATCAAAAACGTTTATAAGCTTCCCTGCGTTGTTGCGGTTAATAAATTCCCCACGGATACGGATAAGGAAATCGAATTTATTATCGCAAAATGCCGCGAGCTTGGGGTAAATACTGTGTTGTCTGACGTTTGGGCAAAAGGCGGTGCAGGCGGTGAAGAGCTTGCAAAAGAGGTTGTTCGTCTTTGTGAAGAAGAGCAGGGCGATTTTACCTTCTCCTATGAGCTTGAGGGCACCATTGAGGACAAAATCGAAGCAGTTGTTAAAAAGGTTTACGGCGGTGACGGTATAATCGTTCAGCCTAACGCCAAAAAGCAGATTGAACAGCTTACCGCACTTGGCTTTGATAAGCTTCCCGTTTGCATTGCAAAAACTCAGTACAGCTTCTCAGACGATCCCACGAAATTGGGCGCACCCGAAAACTTTACCGTAACCATTAAAAACGTTAAGGTTTCCGCAGGTGCAGGCTTCCTTGTGGTGCTTACCGGAGATATTCTTACTATGCCCGGCTTGCCCAAGGTTCCCGCAGCCGAGAAAATCGACGTTGATGAATCAGGAAAGATAACCGGTCTATTCTAAAAATGCAAAGTCCCGTTTACCAAAAAAGAGGGTAAACGGGAACTTTTTATTTTTGGTGTAAATAATAGTGTATAGACAAATGTCCGCCAAAATGTTAAAATATAATAAATCATTTGAAGGGAAGTTTAATATGAAAAACGATCATCAGAATAAATATTTGATTGAGCTTTCAAAAAAATATCCCAACAGAAACGCAGTTTTAAGTGAGATTATAAACCTTAATGCAATTCTGAACTTGCCAAAGGGTACCGAGCATTTTATGAGCGACCTGCACGGTGAACACGAGGCATTTTTGCATATCCGCCGCAATGCTTCGGGCGTTATCAGAAAAAAGGTTGACGATTTATTTTCTAAAACCGTCACCGCCGCCGAGCGTGCCGCCTTGGCAACCTTAATCTACTATCCCGAGGAAAAGCTGGCGGAAATTTCTCAGCAGATTGATGATATGGACGATTGGTACAAGGTAACCCTTGTGCGCTTGCTTGAAATCTGCCGTCTTGTAAGCAGTAAATACACTCGTTCAAAGGTTCGTAAGCATCTGGCAAAAACCGCCAAGGGCTTTGATTATATTATTGACGAATTGCTGAACAACGATTACGATACTCTCAACAAAGACCGTTATTATGATAATATCCTTAACACTATCATTGAAATCGGCGCGGCAAACAAGTTTATTGCGTCCGTTTGCTCTGCAATCAAAAGCCTTGTAATCGACCATCTGCACATTGTAGGCGATATTTTCGACAGAGGCCCCAGAGCCGATATAATTGTTGACGAGCTTATGAAGGAGCAGTCACTCGATATTCAGTGGGGCAATCACGACGTGCTTTGGATTGCCGCCGCCGCAGGCTCAAGAACGTGCATTGCAACGGTGCTTAACAACTCCATAACGTATAAGAATCTTGACGTGATAGAAATAGGCTACGGCATTTCCTTGCGCCCTCTTGCCCTGTTTGCAGGTGAGGTTTACGAAAAATCCGACGTATCAAATTATATGCCCAAGGGCGATAGCCACGGCGACGCTCTTAACAGTGAGGACGACGCTTTAATTGCCCGAATGCACAAGGCAATAAGCGTAATTCAGTTCAAGCTTGAGGGGCAGACCGTTTTGCGCAATCCCAATTTCAATATGCAGGAAAGATTATTGCTTGAAAAGGTGGATTTTGAAAAGGGCACCGTTTTAATTGAAGGAAAGGAATACGCCTTAAAGGATAAGGATTTCCCCACAATAGATTCGTCAAATCCCTATATGCTTACTCCTCGCGAAAAGGAGATAATGCAATACCTTAAAAACGCCTTTATGCGCTCTGAGAAGCTTCAGCGCCACGCAAGATTTTTGCTTGAAAAGGGCGAATTATATACAATATTCAATAACAACCTTCTGTTCCATGGATGTATTCCCATGAACGATGACGGAAGCTTTATGGCTTTAGACTGCGCCGAAGGTAAAAGCGGCAGAGAGCTTATGGATTATTTCGATAAGCTTGCCCGTCAAGGCTATTTTGCCAAGGAAAAATCCGAGCTTCGCCAAAAAGGTAAGGACGCCTTGTGGTTCCTCTGGTGCGGTAAGGATTCACCTCTTTGCGCAAGAAAGAAGATGACCACCTTTGAGCGTCTGCTCGTTGCTGACAGCTCCTTGTGGGAAGAGCCTAAAAATGCATATTATAAATGCTGGAACGATAAGGCAACTGCAGAAAGAATTTTCAACGAATTTTCCCTTAACCCTGAAACCGCCCATATTATAAACGGCCACATTCCCGTCTCTAAAGGGGAAGAGCCCATTAAGGCAGGGGGAAAGGTCATTGTAATCGACGGCGGCTTCTGTAAGGCATATCAGCGGGCTACGGGAATTGCAGGCTACACGCTTATTTACAATGCGGCAGGCATACGTATTTCCGCCCACGAACCCTTTACCAGCGTTGAAAACGCAATCAAGAATAATGTTGACGTTGTTTCCGATACAATGATTTTCGAGGTTGCGGCAGATAAAATACTCGTTAGTGAAACTGACGTAGGCAGAAATATTACAGAAAAAATTAAAGACCTTAAGCTTTTGCTTGAAGAATACGAGCAGGGAAGTATTAAGGAATCAGGAATTTAACCAATAACCGAGGCATTTTACGGCAAAACACTGCCCAAAGCCTCGGTTAAATATTTATACTTGCAAAATCAGCACAAATGTAGTAAAATAATATAAGTTGAGTGCTTTTGCACTAATGATAAAATGCTCTTTTAGGAGGCAAGAAATGAAAGCAATAAAAACGGATTTACCGGGCGTTGTAATTATTGAGCCTGACGTGTTTGGTGACCATAGAGGCTGGTTTATGGAAACCTGGTCAAAAAAGAAGCTTGAAGACTTAGGCATTGACGTTGACTTTGTTCAGGATAACCAAAGCTTTACTGCTAAAAAAGGTACCCTTCGAGGTTTGCATTTCCAGATGGACCCTATGGCGCAGTCCAAGCTTGTTCGCGTGGTATCAGGCGCCGTGCTTGACGTGGCAGTTGATATCCGCAAAAATTCACCTACTTATCGTAAATGGGTAAGCGTTGAGCTTTCTGCGGAAAATAAGCGTCAGTTCTTTATTCCCCGCGGCTTTGCCCACGGCTTCGTAGCCCTTACGGATAACGTTGAATTTGTTTATAAATGCGATAACTACTACAGTAAGGAATGTGACCGCTCAATTAAGTTTGACGATCCCGACATTAACGTAGAATGGAATATAGAAAACCCCATCGTGTCAGAAAAAGACGCAAACGCACCCTTACTTAAGGACAGCGATTGCAATTTTGAATATAAGGAGAAATAATATGACTATTATCGTAACAGGCGGAGCAGGCTTTATCGGAAGCAACTTCGTATATTTTCAGTTAAAGAATCATCCCGAAGACAGAATCGTTTGTCTTGACGCATTAACCTACGCAGGCAACCTTGCCACACTTGACGAGGCTATGAAGAATCCTAACTTCCGCTTCGTAAAGGGCGACATTGCCGACCGCGAATGTGTTAACAAGCTTTTTGAGGAAGAAAAACCCGATATCATCGTTAACTTTGCGGCAGAAAGCCACGTTGACCGTTCTATCGAAAATCCCGAGGTTTTCCTCCGCACTAACATTTTAGGTACCCAGGTGCTTATGGACGCTTGCCGTAAATACGGTATCAAGCGTTACCATCAGGTTTCAACCGACGAGGTTTACGGTGACCTTCCTCTTGACAGACCTGAGCTGTTCTTTACAGAGGACACGCCTATCCACACTTCAAGTCCTTATTCAGCAAGTAAAGCTTCTGCTGACCTTTTGGTGCTTGCATATCACCGCACCTTCAAGCTTCCCGTATCAATTACCCGTTGCTCCAACAACTACGGACCCTATCATTTCCCCGAGAAGCTTATTCCCTTAATTATTTCACGCGCCTTGGCTGACGAGAAGCTTCCCGTTTACGGCAAGGGCGAGAACGTTCGCGACTGGCTCTACGTAGAAGACCATTGCTCCGCTATTGACCTTGTTATCAGAAAGGGCAGAGAGGGCGAGGTTTATAACATCGGCGGACACAACGAAAGAACTAACCTTGAAGTTGTTAAAACCATTCTTAAGGAGCTTAATAAGCCCGAAAGTCTTATTACCTACGTAACCGACCGTCCCGGCCACGATATGCGTTACGCTATTGACCCCACAAAGATTCATGGCGAATTAGGTTGGCTTCCCGCAACCAAGTTTGATGACGGCATCAAAAAAACAGTTGCCTGGTATCTTGAAAACCGTTCTTGGTGGGAGAATATCTTAAAGGGCGATTATCAGAACTACTACGAAAGAATGTACGGCAAGAGGTAAAATCATGAAGGTTCTCGTTACCGGAGTTAAAGGTCAGCTTGGCTATGACGTGGTTTTGCGTCTTAATGAGCTTGGCATTGAGTGCAAGGGCGTTGATATTGACGATTTTGACTTAACCGACGAAAAGGCGGTAGAAGAAAACATCTGCGCTTATTCGCCCGACGCCGTAGTTCATTGCGCCGCATTTACCGCAGTAGATAGGGCAGAGGACGATAGAGAGCTTTGCTACAGAGTAAACGTTTTAGGCACTAAAAACGTTGTCCTTGCTTGCAAGAAAATCGATGCAAAACTTATCTATATAAGCACCGACTACGTTTTTGACGGTGAAGGTGAAAATTATTTTAAGCCTGAAGACAAAAAAGCACCTCAAGGCTATTACGGTGAAACAAAATCTTTAGGAGAAGATGAAGTTCTTAGATATATCCAAAAATATTTCATCGTTCGCATTTCCTGGGTGTTTGGCATCAATGGAAACAACTTCGTTAAAACTATGATTCGCCTCGGTAAAGAGAGGGCAGAGCTTAACGTGGTTTCCGACCAGATAGGCTCGCCAACCTATACCTTTGACCTTGCGCGCCTTTTGTGCGATATGGTTCAAAGTGAAAAATACGGAATTTATCACGCTACAAACGAAGGCATCTGCTCCTGGGCAGACTTTGCAAAAGAGATTATGAAACAGGCAAATTTAGATTGCAAAATCAACTATATTTTGTCCTCGGAATATCCTCAAAAAGCAAAAAGACCGTTAAATTCACGTATGAGCAAAGAAGCACTTGATAGTAATGGCTTTGATAGATTGCCCTCCTGGCAAGATGCGCTTGAGAGATACGTGCTTCAGCTTAAAGAAGCAAATTTACTTTAATCAACACAAAATCAACGCCTTGAATTTTATTCAGGGCGTTAAATTTTTCCAAGTAATCGGTTAAAATGGTTGATAAACTTTTTAATCGGTGTTATACTATAATGACAATAATTATTCAGAGGTAAACAGTATGGGATGCACACATAATTGTTCAAGCTGCTCTTCAAATTGCTCCAGCAAAAGCAAGGAAAGCTTTATTGAAGAAGCAAACAAATTAAGCAGTATTAAAAAAGTAATCGGCGTTGTAAGCGGTAAGGGGGGAGTAGGTAAATCCCTCGTTACTTCACTTTTAGCCTGCGAAATGCAAAAACGCGGCTTCCACAGTGCAGTTTTAGACGCCGATATTACCGGCCCCTCCATTCCTAAGGGCTTCGGCATCACCGAAAAGGCAATGGCAAGTGAAGACGGTATTTTGCCTGCAAGAACCGATTTAGGTATTGATATTATGTCTATCAACCTTATGCTTCAGAATGAAACCGATCCGGTCGTTTGGCGCGGCCCTGTTATCGCAGGGGCAGTTAAGCAATTCTGGACCGACGTTATCTGGGACAACGTTGATTTTATGTTCGTTGATATGCCTCCGGGAACCGGTGACGTACCTCTTACGGTATTTCAGTCACTTCCCGTTGACGGCATAGTTATCGTTGCCTCACCTCAGGAGCTTGTTTCCATGATAGTAGAAAAGGCAGTAAAAATGGCTGAAGCAATGAACGTACCCATTCTCGGCATCGTTGAAAATATGGCTTATTTCGTTTGCGATTCCTGCAACAAAAAGCATTATATTTTTGGTGACACCAAGGCAGAAGATATCGCCAAGAAGTTCAATATTTCCGCCTGGGCAGAAATGCCGATCAACCCTTCCGTTGCAAAGCTTGTTGACGCAGGTAAGGTAGAGGAAGCTGATTCGTCTGTGCTTAAGAACGTGGCAGACAAGCTTGCAAGTCTGTGAGCGATAGGGTAGAAGCCCAAGAGATTTTAAGCTCTACAAGGGCGCAAAAGGTGTTTTTGTTTGATGAAATTGATTCTACAAATACTTTTCTTAAAAGCGTAGCAAATGAAAATCCCGATTTTACCGTAACGATAGCAAACAAGCAAACTGCAGGCAGGGGCAGAATGGGCAGAAGCTTTCATTCGCCTGAAAATAACGGAATATACTTAAGCATACTTCTAAAGCCTCAGCTTGCGCCCGATAAAGCCTTATCCATTACCACTATGGCGGCAGTGGCGGTGGCAAAAACCGTTGAGAAATTCACGCAGGAAAAGGCATATATAAAATGGGTTAACGACGTTTTCTTTCACGGAAAAAAGGTCTGCGGAATTTTAACCGAAGCAAGCGCAAGCAGTAAGGATAGGCTCGATTACGCCGTGCTTGGCATCGGCATTAACTTGTATGAATCCGAGCAAGGCTTTCCCGAAGAGCTAAAGGATATAGCAGGCGCGATTTTCTCCAAATCCGCAGGGATCAGGCAGGAATTTATTATCGAGCTGATAAACGCCTTTAACGAAATTTACTCTCTCGGCGAATATGTCGAAGAATACGCTTCCCGTTCAATTTTAACGGGGAAGGACATCGTCTTTATAAAGGACGGCGAAGAGCTTTCGGGGCGTGTTTTGGGCATTGACGCTGATTGCGGACTGTTAGTTTCCGTTAACGGTAAAACTCAAAAGCTCAACTGCGGAGAAGCCACAATCAAGAGCTTTCAGCGGTTATAACGTTAAACACGCGGCAATTATGAACAAATAATCAACACTTTCTTAATTTTTTACAACATAAAAAAGAATTATTGACAAAGAACGAAAAACACTATATAATTCATAATGTAAATAATATTTTTACGAATATTAGGAGGAATAGAAATGAAAAATTTTAAGAAACTCATTGGCGTTATGCTTATTGCAGTTATTGCTTTTGCAATGGTAGCATGCGATGGCAACGGCAAGGGCGGAAATCCCACACCCCTTCCCACAATTAAGCCCACCCCCGTATCCCTTGCAGCAAAAATCACAGAAGAGCAGCTTAACAACTACTACGTTACTTACGAAATTACAACCAAGGTAACCGAGCAGGATAAGAACGGTGTTTGGGGCGAGCACGACGATGTATTAAAGTGCGTAGAAGCAGGTCTTGACGGCGCAACCGTTAAGAGCACCGATAACGCTGTAAGCTTCAAATATGATGATAACGGCAACTCCAGCTTCCTTATTACCGAAACCACAAACCGTAACAGCTTCTTCAGCGCTCACAACCGTTATAAGCTCGACGAGCTTGAAAACAAGGGCACCGAAACTGTTGCAGGCTTTGAAACCACTCATTACTACTATGAGAACGGTCTCTACAAGGTACATATGTGGGTAGCAAACGACTTTGACTTAACCCTTAAGTTTGAAGACTGGGGCTATGCAAAGTTCAGCGCAGAAGTTAAAGAGCTTACCTTCGGTGAAGTTACTGAAGAAGACTTCCTTGACTATGCAGCAAGAGTAGCAACTCCCGTTCCCAAGAAATAATTAAAAACAAAAACAAAAATGCAGACGTTGCGTCTGCATTTTTTTTGTAAAATTACGTCTTTGTTGTATATCAATATCAGAAAGTGAAGTATTGCGCCGAGGGCGCAAAGTGAAGTTAAGTGTTCCGCATCTTATCGCGCGAAGCGCACTTCACGAGGAGTAGCCTCGCTTCACTTGCGAAGCAAACTTCACGTTCCGCTTGCGGAACACTTAGTTCAAAAAAAGAACCTTTGTCTACACAGACAAAGTTCTGGACATTATATGCACCTCACCTACACCAATATTGTAGCACATACTTGCAAATATTTCAATAGTGAAGTTGCGGCTGTGCCGCAGTGAAGTTTGGTGCTTGCGCCCAAGTGAAGTATTGCGCCGAGGGCGCAAAGTGAAGTTAAGTATTCCGCACATCGTGCCTAAGGCACACTTCACGAGGCGTAGCCTCGCTTCACTTGCGAAGCAAACTTCACGTTTCGCGCAAGCGGAACACTTAGTTCAAAAAAGCCTAATTTGTCTGGTAGACAAATTAGGCTTTTTTGTTGGTGGGTCATCGGGGGTTCGAACCCCGGACACCCTGATTAAGAGTCAGGTGCTCTGCCAGCTGAGCTAATAACCCGATGGAGCGATAGACGAGATTCGAACTCGCGACATCCACCTTGGCAAGGTGGCACTCTACCAGCTGAGTTACTACCGCATCTTTTGACAACGGTGTTATAATATCACACCATTAAAAATTTGTAAAGCACTTTTTTCAAAAAACAGTAAAAAAATTTTCGTTTTGCCAAGAATAAAAATAAAACAGAAGCAAACAATAATATTGCATCAATAAAGGAGGAATATTATTATGCAGAGAAACGAAGCTATTTCTTGTACAATTCAGAATTGTAAGCACCATTGTAAAAATGCAGATTATTGCAGTCTTGCCCATATTAACGTAGGAACTCACGAAATGAATCCCACCGTTAAAGAGTGCACCGACTGTCAGTCATTCGAGTACTGCTGCAAATAAGTTTTCGAAAAAACTTAAGCCCAACATCTTTTGCGTTTAAGATGTTGGGCAATTTTTTTACATAAAAAATATTAAAAATCGAAAAATAATTATTGACAAACGATAATTCAGGTGCTATTATGGAAGCATAAAATGGAAATGAGGTGCATTTTATGTGGAATAGAAAGAAATCAATTTACGTTTCAATCGCAGTATGCTGGTTTATACTGGCGGCGTTAATTTTAATCGCAATACTGGCGCCGTTTTTCTTAAAGGACTTCTATATGCTTTTCGGCGGAAGAATACCGAGCGACCATCTTGATTACGTAATATTAGGCTGCTATTATCCCTGCGCAGCATTTGGGATTTTGGCAGACGTAACCTTATTAAAAATGCTTAGCAGAATTGAAAAGGATAATCCTTTTTGCAAAGAAAACGTTGAAGCTCTCAGAGTTATATCCGTTTGTTGCTTCACCGTTGGCTTAATAACTTTCTTAGGTAGCTTCAGCTACCGACCCTTTTTCTTCGTTGCCTCCGCCGCGCTGTTTGTAGGCTTGATTTTGCGTGTTGTTAAAAACGTAATGCAAACCGCCGTGGAAATGCGCGAAGAAAACGATCTTACAATTTAGGAGGAAGAAAAGTGATAGTAGTAAATCTTGACGTTATGCTTGCCAAACGCAAAATGTCTTCCCTTGAATTGTGCGAAAAAATAGGCTTAACTCAGGCAAACGTGTCCATTCTCAAAACGGGAAAAGCTAAAGCCATAAGGTTTTCGACTCTTGAAAGCATCTGTTCGGTGCTTGACTGTCAGCCGGGAGATATATTAGAGTTCGTGGAAGACTAATAACCTGATTAAAGGAGTGATTTTTATGGAAGAAAAAGACTTAAAGCTTACTAAAGAAACCGAAGCAGTATGCAACGAAGAAAACACTTGCGGGCAGACCGCAGGCGAAAATGAAACAGTACATAAAAACGAAGAATCCAAAAAAGAACAAACGCAGGATGTAAGTGTTTCAAGTTATTATAATGCCTTGAAGCAGAATTCCGAAAGCAATACAAATAACTCGGTAAAGAAGAAATATCCTATAGAAACACGGGAAATTGTCTTTACCTTTGTATCACTTGCGGCATCAATCCTCTTTGTTATACTTGCTTTTTGGGGAGGCTTCAATTCGGGCTTTACCTTAAGCTTTTACGCTTTGTTTGCACTTTTAAGCTGGTTCTGCTATAAAAAGGGAACAAAAATCAATGCATTGGGAGTTGCCTGCGGAATCCTTGCAGTGCTTTCGGCAGGAGTTTTCTCTATTTCAATCAATGCAACGGTCAACCTTTTACTGCTTGCGCTTATTGCATTTTTAACAACTGTATGGCTTCATAGCTTGTCGGGCAAGGAAATTCCTTTTTCCGACGGTGCCCTTGGTGGCTTTATAATGCGTGGCTTAGGTAGGGCATTAACCAAGATAGACGTTGCCGCCTCAAGCGTGTTCAGCGCAGGCAAAAAGCTTTCGGGCGTCGGCAAGGTTCTTATAGGCTTTGCTTGTGCCGTTCCCGTGCTTTTGTTGATTATTCCTCTGCTTACCAGTGCCGACGACGCTTTTGCAGGCCTTATAAACAACGTTGGTGAAGATTTCGGCAAACGCATTTTGCAAATTATATTGGGAATCGGCTTAACCTTCCCGGTGCTTGCTTACGGCTTTTCAATCAAAAATGACGAATTAACCGTAACCAAGCAAGAAAACAGCAAAAAATTAGATAACGCTTATATTATTTCCTTCTTAGGCATAATTTCTGCAGTTTACGTGGCATATCTGTTTTCACAAACGGCATATTTCTTCTCTGCCTTCAGCGGAATTTTGCCTGCAGGCTACCACTTTACACCTGCCGAATATGCTCGCCGCGGCTTCTCTGAAATGTGCACCATCGCGTTTATAAATTTCGGCTTAGTTTATGCCGCCTTGGCAGTACACAAAAAGGAAGCGAAAAGCAGCTTTGGTGTAAAGGCTATCTGCTGCTTCATTATAATTTTTACCCTGCTTTTAATTTCCACCGCTATGGCGAAAATGGTACTCTATATCGGCGAATTCGGTATGACCAGACTGCGCATTTTAACCAGCGTGTTTATGCTCGTGCTTGCCGTAGTATTTATTTGTCTGTTTATCCGTTGTCTTTCTAAAAAGGTACCCGTAATGCGTATTGCTCTTATCGTCAGCACCTGCGCTATGCTTGTTTTAGGCTTCGGCAACGTTGACACCTTTATTGCAGAATATAATTACAACGCCTATAAGCAGGGCTACCTTGAAAATATCGACGTTGACACCATCAATGAGTTAGGCTTAAGCGGTGTTCCCACCTTAAAGAAGATTTACGATAACGAGAAGGAATACCGCTCCGCAGCCAAGGAAAAGCTCGAATATCAGGCAAAATTAAATTTGGATTCCGAAAGTGCTATTGGGCAAACAGGCAGATTAGAATGGTATGTTAAAACAAAACGAGAATTAGGCGACTGGAACTACACTAAAGCGGAAGCAATTGGAATTTTAGAAGATATGTTTTTAGGAAAATACTTAGATTAACAGAGAAGAATTATGGATACGAAAAAGCTATTAAAAACGGTCGGACTTCCCATCGTTCTGGGACTGATAATGTTTTTTGATGACGTGATAGTAATGCTGCTATCACAAATTCAGGATAGGTATGCGGATTATGAGCTGACGGCATTTTTAATATCACTTGCGGTAGCAATTATCATCGCCATATTCATTATTGAATCAAAAGAGAAAGACGTGATGATAGGCTTTTACGCTATTATGGTTGACGTCTCTTTTAAGCTTGCATACTCAATATTCGTGATGCGTGAATTTTATATTATTACCTATCCATTGGTATTATACGTTTACTGCGCCCTTTCAATGCTTGCCATCTGCATTGTGCATAAGGCATTTTGCTCTCTTGAAATTGAGCGTGAATCCTTGCCCAATTATAAATCGGCTAAAAGCCTCGCAAAAAGCCTGGGAATTTCCTGTCTGTTTGGTCTTATAATTGCTCTGCTTTGGCTATTTAACTACTTTCTTATTTATGATGGAATGAATACCAATAATACCACTATGCTGGTTTTATACGTGCTTCTGAACGTAGGCGCCATTGCAGGAATTTATTTAATAAGCACAAGAACTAAAATAAATAAAAGTATTTTTCTGTTCGCATGCTCAGCGGCATCCTTGTGCGTCGTTGCATTCGTTTTGGAATCCTGGGATAAGAACTTTGCTCAAGAGATCATATTCTGCTCACTTTATGCCACGGTTATTCTTCTGTTTACACTTGTTAACGGCATAAAAGCATTGCGTAAAAAGAAAGAAATCTCACGGTAAAATTAAGCATTGAACTGCCGAAAAGCAGTTCAATGCAATTTTTTGCAAAACGCAAAATAATACTTGACTCAAAATAAACTTTGTTGTATAATTGTCCAAGTAATAGGGGAGTGGCTCAACGGTAGAGTAGCGGTCTCCAAAACCGTAGGTTGCGTGTTCGAATCGCGTCTCCCCTGCCAACAAAAACAGAACATTTGTCTACCGACAAATGTTCTGTTTTTGTTTATCCAAGCCGCAGGCTTGGCATATCATCACGACGCAGTCGTGTATATCATCAAGGGCGGCTTACCGCCCTTGCATCTCATCACGCGATAGCGTGCATTTTTCGCGGCTTGATGATATACAGCCCTGCGGGCTGATGATATACCGCAACAAGTTGCGGATGAAATACAAGGCTACGCCTTGATTTGTTTGTGGTTGTATGGTATAATCTAACCGATAAATAAGAATTTGTCTTTGATATGAAAGAAGTAAACCAACAGTCGGTTTACTCCCTTTTATAACTGTAATATAATCATGTTAGAGAGGAGGGAAAAGATGGATGCTAAGAAAACTGGCAAATTCATTTGTGAGAATCGAAAAAAACAAGGCATGTCGCAAAAAGAGCTGTCAGATAAATTAAACATTACCGATAAAGCTATCAGCAAATGGGAGCGTGGCATATCTTTTCCCGATATATCAATGCTGATTCCCATTTCAAAAGTGTTGGAAATTAGTTTATATGATTTATTAACTGGAGGTGAAGATAATGAACAGGAATGATGCGGAATCTGTTATTAAAGATACAATCGAGTATGCCAATAATGAAATCAAAAAAAGCAAGAAAAGAAGTCGTAGAATTATAATTACTACACTTGTTTCCGCAGTTCTAATTATTATTCTTTTGGGAAGTTGTTTTATATCATATGCTACATTTAATACAGGAAATCCATTTTCTGTTGTAAGTGGTTATTTTCAAATATCTGTTTTAGACAAGGAGTATGTTGAAATTCAAGCATCGCCCAAAGTGGTACTTGCTCAGCCAAATGGTGAGGTTTTTGTAGAATATATGGAATCACGAGGTTTTACAGAGATTGAAGAGGAACAAATGGGAGCAATACGAGTTTTTACAAATGGTGAAGAAACAGAGTACGTTTGGTATTCTATAAATGGGTACTATTCCAAATGGCGTTGGCAATAAAATATAGTTTGGTTATTTAACAGTTAAACAAATGACAATTTGTCGAACATATGCACGGAGCCAAAACAGACACCTTTTCTTCGTTTTTACCCCTGTTTAGACACCTTTTCAACTAAGTGTGCCGTACAGCACGATAAGCACACCTTCGGTGAGAGAAGTGATGCTTCGCATCGTGAAGTGCCTGCGGTGCGCCTATGGTACACTTAACTTCACATTGCGCGAAGCACAAAGCTTTGCAGTGACATCGCCGCTGCTTCACTTGGCAAGCCCAAACTTCACTGATCCTTACCGCAACTTTACTATTGAAACGTTATCAAAAATATGCTATAATCACTAAAAATACATCTTTTGAAAGGACAAGTTATGGTTCATATCGGTAACGACTGGGACGAATATCTTTGCGGTGAGTTTGATAAGGAATATTATCTGCGCCTGAGAGAATTTCTCAAAAAAGAATATTCTCAAAGAGTAATTTATCCCAATATGTATGATATTTTCAATGCCCTTAAATATACCCCGTTAGAAAGCGTAAAAGCAGTCATAATAGGACAGGACCCCTACCACGGACCAAACCAGGCACACGGACTGTGCTTCTCCGTTAAAAAGGGCGTGGAAATTCCTCCGTCATTAAAAAATATTTATAAAGAAATGCAAACGGATTTAGGCATAATTCAGCCAAATCACGGTGAGCTTACCTCGTGGGCGCAAAACGGAGTGCTCATGCTCAACGCAGTTTTAACCGTTAGGCAGGGACAGGCGAACAGCCATAAGGGAATGGGCTGGGAAACCTTTACCGATAGAGTTATTCAGCTTGTTAACGACAATGCACCGCCTTGCGTGTTTTTGCTTTGGGGCGCTAACGCAAGGGCAAAAGAAGCACTTATAACCAACAAAAAGCACCTTGTTCTTTCCTGCGCGCACCCAAGTCCCCTTTCGGCATATAACGGCTTTTTCGGGTGCAAGCACTTCTCTAAAGCTAATGAATTTTTAGTTAAAAACGACAGAGAGCCGATTTCCTGGCAATTAAATTAAAAATAAAGCACTTGAAATTTTCAGGTGCTTTTTCATATTCTTGAAGTAAGATAAATATACTTAAATAAACAAACTGGGGGACGGAATATGAAATTCAAGGAAACGGTCGCGGTCAACTTAATCATTATTTTAATGCTTTGTGTTTTATGGGGATATTCACTGAAACAAAACGTTTCCGTAAGCGCATTTGCAGGGAACGGACCCGTGTACAAGGCGGCAGGTGAAGAAAAGACAATTTCTCTGATGATAAACGTCTATCAGGGTGACGAAATAATAAAAGAATATCTTGAGCTTTTTGAGAAAGAAAACATAAAAGCCACCTTCTTTTTAGGTGGATGCTGGGCGGCAAAAAGCAAGGATTGCGTTCGGGAAATTTACAATGCAGGTCACGAAATAGGCAACCACGGCTATAACCACAAGCTGCACACGAAATTGACTCGGGAGCAAAGCAAAAACGAAATTTTGCGCACCAATTCTCTTCTTAAGGAAATTACGGGCAAAACACCCACGCTTTTTGCTCCGCCCTCAGGAGACGTCAACGAATCGGTGGTAAACGATGCGACTGAGTGTGGTTGTATAACGATTATGTGGTCGGCAGACACTATCGACTGGCGGGATCAGGACGCGAAAAAAATCTACTCGCGCGTCGAGAGAAATCTTCAGCCCGGTGTGTTTGTATTAATGCACCCTACAAAAGCTACGTTAGAGGCGTTGCCCGACGTAATTTTACTTGCTCGGGCTCAGGGCTACACCTTTACAACCGTCTCTCAGGCGCTTAAAATTTAGAATAAAATAATGCATTATTTCGGCAGGTATTCTACCTGCCCTTTTCTTTGTGAAAAAATCACGAAAATAACGAAACAACGGGGGAATTAAGTAAATTATATTTGCGTTTATTCGGGTAATAATATATAATATAAATATATTTATTAGGAGAATTTGTAATGAACGTTTTTACTCTTTCAAACGGTGTTCGTGTGAGCATGGAAAAGCTGGAGCATCTTCGGTCAATATCGGTAGGCTTCTGGGTAGGAGCAGGCTGCTACGCTGAAGACGAAACCAACAACGGCATTTCCCATTTTATTGAGCATATGCTCTTTAAGGGAACGCTTAACCGCTCCGCCAAGGAAATAGCAAGCTGTATTGACGCTTTAGGCGGTCAGCTTAACGCCTTTACCGCAAAGGAATGTACCTGCTATTACGTTAATATTCTGTCCGAGCATTACGGTATAGCCATCGACCTTTTAAGTGATATGCTGCTTAATGCTAAATTGGACGAAAATGATATTCAGCGCGAAAAGGGCGTAGTTTGTGAGGAGATTTCAATGGTTGAAGACACTCCCGACGAGGTTGCGCACGAAGCTCTTGCAAAAGCCTACTTTGGCAATCACCCCTTAGGCTCAACTATTTTAGGCTCAATTCCTTCGGTAAATGCCATCAGCAAGGAAGATATTAAAAAATATATGGCAAAAACCTACGTGCCTGAAAATATAGTAATTTCCGTTGCAGGGAACTTTGATGAGCAGGAAATTTTAGCAATGCTTGAAGAAAAGGTAGGCTCAAAGCTTGCAGGAAGAAAGGCACCGGAAAAATGCCCACCTCTTCAAGAGCCTGCCAACGAGGTGATTTTAATTAACCGCGATATCGAGCAGGTAAACCTCTGCCTTGCGTATCCGGGCGCGGCGCAGACAAGTGACGATTACTTTGCCCAAAATATGATATGCAATATTTTAGGCGGGGGAATGAGCAGCCGTCTGTTTCAAAGAGTGCGGGAGCAAAACGGAATGACCTACGCCATATACGCTTATCTTTCTTCAAGCGTCAACAGCGGTATGGTAACTATTTATGCAGGAATGAATCCCTCTCAGGCGCCTAAGGTGTACGAGCTTATTTTAGACGAAATAGATAAACTTGTTAAAGAAGGCATTACCGAGAAAGAATTTTCAGAAGCAAGGGAACAACTAAAGGGCAGCTTTGTTTTAGGTCTCGAAAGCGCCACAACAAGAATGCACCGTAACGGCAAGGTGCTTATTCTTAACGGTAACGTATTGACCGTTGATCAGGTGCTTGAGAAAATAAATTCCGTTACAAAGGAAGATATTACTCGCAACATCAATTCAATGTTTGCCCACGAAAACGTGTGCGCCTCTGCAGTAGGCAAGCTGGCAAATGACGATGAACTGGTAAAAATGCTTAAAAGGACAAAATAACTCTTTATTTTCCCCAATAAGTATGTTATAATAATATAATAACTATATGCAATTAACTAAGGCAAAGAAACGGAGAGTTTTATAAATGCCAAAAGGAAAAAAGAATACAAAAAAAGAGACTAAAAAGAATAACAGCAACAGACAGAACGAAATAACGGGAGTAGTTTTGATTTTGATAGGCGTACTTCTGTTTATTTCGCTTTTCGTTCCATCGGGAAGCGTACTCAAAACGTACGTTGCCGACGGCTTAATGCGCGGCACCTTCGGTGTGGGCGCATACGTGGTTCCCTTAATGCTTATTGCCCTTGGAATCATCAACATTATTCTTAAAAAGCCCAAGCTTCACGCAGGAAAGTTGGTTATGACCGTTCTTATGGTGCTTTCCGTTATCGGTATCGGCCACGTGTGCTTTTCATGGTTTACTCCCGTTGGCACCACCGAAAGCGCCGCAACGTATTCCGAAGGCGTAGCCATGGCATACGAAGCAGGTAAAACCAATATGGGCTTCGGCGCCTTTGCGTCGGTTTACGTTTACCCCGTAGCAATGCTCGTAAGTGACTTAGGCGCATTTTTCGTATTCCTTGCAATCGTAATTATTTCTTTAATCGTGCTTTTCAACCTTTCTCTTAAGGATACGGGCGAAATAATCGGTCAAACCGTAAAGGAAAAAAGTGTGCGCCTGAAAGAAAGCATGGCTCTTGCTGCAGTTAACAGAAAAAGAGATAAAAAGAAAACCTATGACCACGACCTCGGGGCAGAAGAGGAAGAAGAAAACGTACCAAATGTAAATGAATTTGAAGTCACCACCGCCCGCAAAGCTCCTGCCAAGCGTAAGGTAACACCTGTCGATGAAGACGACTTTGGCGGTGAAGAGGCTTTAGAGGTTAAGAAGACGGAGCCCGAGGTTGATGAAGAACTGGAAATTAACCGTGTACCCGATGCAGTTTATCAGACTCCGCCTACCAATTTACTTAATTTGCCTCCCAGCGGCCGCAAAACCACCGTTGCCGACCAATCAAAGAAAATCGAAATGATGGAAGCAACCCTTCAGAGCTTCGGCATAACCGCCTGGGTAGAAAATATCACCGTAGGCCCTGCCATTACAAGATACGAGCTTTCTCTTGAGCGCGGAACAAGAGTAAGCAGAGTTCTTAACTTAGCTGACGATATTGCACTTTCAATGGCGGCAACCAACGTGCGTATTGAGGCGCCCATTCCCGGCAAATCAGCAATCGGCATTGAAATCCCCAATGAAAGCGTTGCAATGGTTTCACTGCGCGAGGTTATCGAAAGCCCCGCATTCAAGGAGCATAAATCTCCCGTTGCCGTTGCACTTGGTAAGGATATAACCGGCAAGGTAATCGTTGCCGACCTTTCAAAAATGCCCCACGCCTTAATCGCAGGTCAAACCGGCTCAGGTAAGAGTGTGTGCATCAACTCAATTATCACAAGCTTGCTTTATAAATCCTCACCTAAGGACGTTCGTCTTATTTTGATCGATCCTAAAATGGTTGAGCTTAACGTTTACAACGGAATACCTCATTTGATGACTCCTGTTGTAACCGACCCCAAAAAAGCCGCAGGTGCGCTTCAGTTCGTTGTTCGCGAAATGGAAAAGCGTTATGAAGCCTTTGCACGCCGCAAGGTAAAGGAAATTGCCCGTTACAACGAGGTTTCTATCGAAATGGGCGAAGAGCCGATGCCTCGAATTGTAGTTATCGTTGATGAGCTTAACGACCTTATGCTCGTTGCACGCGGTGAGGTTGAAGACAGCGTAATGCGTATTGCACAGCTTGCTCGTGCGGCAGGCATCTATCTTATTTTAGCAACTCAGCGCCCCAGCGTAAACGTAATTACGGGCGTAATTAAAGCAAACATTCCTTCACGAATTGCCTTTGCGGTTGCATCAGGTGTTGACTCTAAAACTATTTTAGATGCAACAGGTGCAGAAAAGCTTGTTGGCAAGGGCGATATGCTGCTTCACTTAAACGGTGACAATAAACCTGTTCGAGTTCAGGGCGCCTTTGCAGGTGAGCAGGAAATTGAAAAGGTTGTTGAGTACATTAAATCTAAAAACAGTCAGACTCAGTACATTGGTGAAGAACAGCTTATTATGCGTGAGCTTAAGCCCAATCACGGCGGAACTGGTGATAATCCCAATGACTATGATTCTAACGATGGGGAAGACGAATTATTCCCTGCAGCCGTTGAATACGCCATCGAAAGCGGTAATATTTCCATTTCCGCGCTTCAGCGCAGATTCAAGGTAGGCTATGCCCGTGCAGGCAGACTTATTGACGCAATGGAAATGCGCGGAGTAATCGAAGCATCTCAGGGCGCAAAGGCCCGTAAGGTGCTTATGAGTCGAGAACAGTTCTGGGCAATGTATGACGAAAGATTGGACTAATAAATGGAAAAGGTTGCAATAGTATCCTTAGGATGCAACAAAAATCTTGTTGATTCAGAGGTTATGGCAGGCTATCTGCAGGCGGGGGGATACTCCACGGTAGAAGATCCTGCCAAAGCTCAGGTTATAATCGTAAACACCTGCGGCTTTATTGAAGACGCAAAGGTTGAAGCCATTGACACTATTTTTGAAATGGCAAAGTATAAGCAAAGCACCTGCAAGGCTCTATTAGTTTCAGGCTGTCTTTCACAGCGCTATCCTGAAGAGATTTGTGCAATGGAAGAGGTTGACGGTGTTTTAGGCACCTACGAATACGAAAACATAGCGCAAATAGTCACAAATTCTCTTGCAGGTAAAAAACAGATTTACATAGGCTCCACGGCTCATTATCTTGATAAATTTGTCAAGCGTGAAATTTCCACAAAGCATTATGCATATCTTAAAATAGCAGAGGGCTGCGATAACAGATGCGCATATTGCGCAATACCGTCTATCCGCGGAGGATACGTTTCCCGAAGCGTAGAAAGTCTGCTGCTTGAAGCGGCATACTTAAAGCAGGCGGGAATAAAGGAAATTATTTTAACCGCTCAGGACACCACTCGATACGGCTCCGACAGAGGTAAAACGGAATTTGCTTCCTTGCTTGAAAAAATAGCGCTTATGGGCTTTGAATGGGTGCGCGTTCTGTACGCATACCCCTCAACCTTTAATGAAGACGTTATTCAGGTAATGGAAAAATACGATAACATCTGTAAGTATATCGACATTCCTATTCAGCATACTGAGGACGGAATGTTGCAAAAGATGAATCGTCATTATTCTAAAAAGGACGTGGAAAATATCGTTTCCCGTTTGCGCTCATCAAAATACGATTGGGCTTTGCGTACCACTCTTCTTTGCGGCTTCCCCGGTGAAACTGATAAAGACAACAAGGAAATGATGAAATTCATTACCAAGTACAGATTTGATAATCTTGGAGTTTTCGCCTTTTCCTGCGAAGAGGGAACCGAAGCAGAAAAAATGCCCCACAAATGTAGGAAAAGTACTGCACAGAAGCGTTGTGACAGCGTTATGCTTCTTCAGGGACAGCTTGCCCACGAGCTTAATGCTCGCAGGCAGGGCAAAGTATACAAAACCTTGGTTGAAGGCTTTGATAAAGAAAATAATCTTTGGTTCGGCAGATGCGAATTCCTTGCCCCCGAAATTGACGGCAAGGTGTATTTCTCGGGCGAAGATATAGAAGAAGGACAGTTCGTTCAGGTTTATATCGACGAAGCCTTCGGATACGATTTCTTTGGGAGGAAAATTTAATGAATTTGCCTAATAAACTTACCGTTCTGCGCATTATTTTAATGCCCGTAATGGTATTGACCTTTTACCTTGGCTGGTACTTGATTTCAGCAGGCGTATTTCTGCTTGCGGCATTTACGGATATGCTTGACGGTAAATATGCCCGTAAGCACGGCCTTGTAACCGTATTCGGCAAGTTTGTGGATCCCTTGGCTGATAAGCTTATTAACTTAGCGGCACTGGTAATTTTAGTTTGGCGCATCAGTCAGAGCCAGGCCCAGTGGTACGGCATATTCGTTACCCTGGTAGCAGTGGTGATTATTTCCCGCGAAATAATAATTACCTCTTTGCGCGCCCTTGCGGCAAACGAAGGCGTTGTAATTGCGGCAGACAAAATGGGAAAAATCAAAACCGTCCTTCAGGATATTGCCATCGTAGGAATGTTTATGGACGAAGCAACCTTGATTAAAAACACCTTCGTAGGTGAAATAGTACATTGGCTTACAGTAGTTCTGGTATTTGGCGCCTTGGTGCTCACCGTAGCATCGGGAATACATTATTTTACCGATAATAAGGAATTAATGAAGAAAATAGGCAAGGATATATGATAGAGCTATACGAATATCTTGTTAAAAACAACGTAACTGTTGCCACTGCAGAATCCTGCACCGGCGGAATGATTGCCTCGGAATTTATTTCTTACCCCGGCATATCAGGCGTGTTTCTGGCAGGCTTCGTAACGTACGCCAACGAAACAAAGGAAAAGCTTTTAGGCGTTAAAGGCGAAACCTTAAAGCAGTTTGGGGCAGTAAGCCGCGAATGTGCTCTGGAAATGCTAAAAGGCACCGTAGAAAAAACGGGTGCCGATGCGGCAATTTGCACAACGGGAATAGCAGGTCCCGGCGGCGGAACTAAGGACAAGCCCGTAGGCTTAGTTTACGTGGGAGCCTTTTATAAGGGAGAAGTAAAAATAGAAAAATGTCATTTTTCGGGCGACAGACAGCAGGTGCGCAGTCAAGCCACCGAGTTTGCCCAAAAAATGCTTATGAATATGTTAATTAAAGAAATTTAACTATATAGGAGGAAAATACAATGGTAGATAAAGAAGTTTTAAGCGAAAAACAAAAGGCTTTGCAAACTGCTCTTTCCGGAATTGAAAAGCAGTTCGGTAAAGGCTCTATTATGAAATTAGGAGATGCTAACAGTATTGCCGTTCAGGTTATTCCTACGGGCTTTATTCAGATTGACTCTGCTCTCGGCGCAGGCGGTATTCCCAAGGGAAGAATTACCGAAATTTACGGTCCTGAATCCTCAGGTAAAACCACACTTACCCTGCACATCATTGCGCAGGCACAGAAAAACGGCGGTATTGCCGCATTTATTGATGCTGAGCACGCTCTTGATCCTCAGTACGCAAAGGCACTGGGCGTAGATATCGACAATTTATACGTTTCACAGCCCGATACCGGTGAGCAGGCGCTTGATATTTGCGAAGCTCTCGCACGAAGCAACGCAATTGACCTTATCGTAATTGACTCTGTTGCCGCCCTTACTCCTAAGGCAGAAATTGAGGGGGATATGGAAACTGCAACCATGGGCCTTCACGCAAGACTTATGAGCAGAGCATTACGTAAAATTACCGCAGTAGTAGGAAAAACCAATACTGCCGTAATCTTCATCAACCAGCTTCGCGACAAAATCGGTGTAATTTACGGCAACCCCGAAACCACAACCGGCGGTAAAGCGCTTAAATTCTTTGCTTCCGTCCGCATTGATATCCGTAAGGGCGAAGCCATTAAAAACGGCAGTGAGCTTATAGGTAACAAGTGCAAAATTAAGGTAGTAAAGAACAAGGTTGCGCCTCCCTTTAAGACCGCCGAGGTTGATATGCTCTTCGGCAAGGGCATTTCCAAGGAAAGCTCTTTGCTTGATTTTGCTATTGAAAGTGAAATTATCGTTAAGAGCGGTTCCTGGTTTAGCTATAAGGGTGAGCGAATCGGTCAGGGTAAGGAAAACGCTAAGGAATTCCTTTTAGCGCATCCCGAAATTATGGAAGAGGTAGAACAAAAGCTTAAAGAAGCAATTACTAATGTTGGCAATGCTCAAGGAAAAGACGACCTTGACGGAGACGATTGATTTGGAGTAAAAAATGGGTAAATGGTATAACAAAATCTTTATCGGCAACCCCAATAAAGAGGATTTCACAAGTAAAGATTTGCCAAAGACGAGAGTTGAACAGTTTTTCGACGTTGTTAAGCTCAGATTTTCAGGTATGGTTACGGGCAACCTCCTTTACGCGCTTTTTGCTCTGCCGCTGGTTTTATGGGGCTTATATTACTGGTTTGCAGTAGTTCAGCTTGAAAAGGAAATAGCCCTTGACCAGCTTTTTGGAGAGGGTAGCACGGTGCTTTCCTTCTTGTCCTTGTGCGTACCGCTTTACGTAATAACGGGTCCGGCAAAGGCAGGCTTATATTACTGCATCCGTAACTGGATATGGAACGAGCGTGCGGCCGTTTCCGAGCATTTCTGGAAGGAGTTTAAGCGTAGCTGGAAGCAAGCCTTAGTGCTGAATTTTATCAGTGCAGGTCTGCTCTATTCAGGCTTATGGTGGATGCTTTTCTGCTATCTTAACGCATCACAGTTCCCGATACTTAAGTTTATTGCAATCTTCGTAGGCTTTATTTTGGTGCTCTATTTTATGTCAAGTATCTATCATTTTCCCCAGCTTGTAACGTATAAGCTCAAGGTAAGTCAGATACTTAAAAACTCACTTATCTACCTTGCAGTGCAGTTTCCAAGAACTCTTATTGCCTGCATCATCTACGTTGCGCTCATCGCCTTGTGCGTGGTGCTCAGTCAGGTACTTTTGGTGGTTGCGCTTACGTTAGGCGTTTCCTTCGTATTTTTAGCGCAAATGATTTTAAGCGATTTTCTGTTTGATAAATACGTAAACAAGCCTGAAGAACGCCGTAAGGGTATGGCGCCGTTAGAATAAAAATGACAAAAAAATAAGGTGCAGTGCCTCTCGGCACTGTTCCTTTCGTTATTTGAAAATATTTTAAGATAAAATATTGGAGAGAAAAAATGCAATACGGATCTTTGTCTCGTGTGTATGACGAGCTTATCTACGATATGCCGTACGAAAAATGGGCAGAATTTATTTTTAATAAGATTCCTCTCGGAGCAAAGGCTTTAGAGCTGGGGTGCGGAACGGGTAACCTGACAAAATTTCTTGCCAAAAGATTCGATATTACGGCAATAGATATTTCCGAGCAAATGCTTATCGTCGCTCAGGAAAAACTGCGTAAAGCAGGCCTGCCCGTAAATTTCGTTGCAGGGGATATGACGGATTTCTCATTGCATAAGCCCGTTGATTGCGCCATTTGCGCCTGCGACGGCATAAATTATCTGCTGACGCCTGAAAAGGTCGCAAAGGCATTTAGCAGCGTCCGTAAAAGTCTTAAAACGGGCGGACTGTTCATTTTCGATATAAGTAGTGAATATAAGCTTAAGCAAATGGATAATCAGCTTTATTCCGAAGACGCTCAAAACGTCACTTACGTTTGGCGCAATAGCTTTGATAAGGCAACCAAATGTATAAATATGGACATAACCTTTTTCGTTGCAAATAACGAAAATACTTACACTCGTTTTGACGAAGTCCACGTGCAACGGGCTCATTCGGTCAGCGAAATACAACAGCTTCTTAAGGATAACGGCTTTGAAACAGTCAGCGTTACCGAGGATTATTCCTTAAGCGAAATTACCGACGAAAGCTTAAGAATAACCTTCTGCGCTAAAGCAATTTAATCGAAAGGTATGAATTATGAAAGACCAGATACTTCACGCATTGGTTTGTGACGGACAAGCGGCAATGCTTATGATAAACGCATCAGAAACAGTTAAGGAAGCAAAGAGCTTATTAGGCTTAAGCGCAGGCGTAACAAACGCTATGGGGCGTCTTATTTGCGCAGGAGCCCTTTTAGCTCAAAGAAATAAAAACGAATCCGAAAAGCTGACCCTTATTATTAACGGTCAGGGCGCGGCAGGCAAATTGCTTGTTACGGCTGATAATTCAGGCTGTGTAAAGGCTTGTGCCGACGAGCCTAAGGCGGCGCTTCCAAGTGAGGAAATCAGTATTCCCGCCTTGGTTGGCAAAAACGGACAGTTAACCGTTGTGCGCGATAACCCCTTAGGCAAGGAGCCCTACGTTGGAATGTGCAATTTGGTCAGCGGTGACATAACCCGCGATTTTGCTGCATATCTTGTTACCAGTGAGCAGCAGCCTGCGGCAGTGGCACTGGATTGCGACACCGTAAACGACAAGCTTATTTGCGGCGGAATAATGGTTATGCCTCTTCCGGGCTGTAGTAATGAGGCGCTTGACCTTATAGATAAAAAAATAAGCGCAATGAACGATTTACTTGCAAAGCTTGATTACCATCTGTCCTTAGAAGAGATGGCTCTGGATTCCTTCTGGGACGTGGGCGTTAAGCCTCTTGAAACCGTTGACCTTCGTTATTATTGCGATTGCTCACGTGACAGATTCGAGCAAGCGCTCATTTCCTTAGGCAGAGAAGAATTGCTTTCTCTGGCCTATGAAGAGGAGGACACGGAAATTTGTTGCCGTTTCTGCAACAAAAAATACGTTTTTGACTCCGAACAGTTAAAAAATTTAGCCAAAGGACTTAAATAATGGCAACTATTTCAGCGGGACTTATAAAGCGCGGTCATCGAAAGCTCTACGAGGGGGATTACGCCTCAGCGGTAGAATGCTTTTCCCGCGCCAATTTAGCCGAGCCCCAAAACTTCGATAATATTTTAGATTTGATTTATGCGCTCAACCAGGCGGCAGACTACAATACTGCCTTAACCTATTGCTATGCCTTGCTGGGAATGGAAGACCAAAAAATTAAGCGCGACACGCTCTACTTCTTAACTGCAGAAGCCTTTGGCGGAGCAGGCTGTATCGACGGTTGCGCGCAGATGCTTATGCGATCCCTTAAGGAAAACCCCAACGGAGCATATTCGCAGGACGCAAGCAATTTCCTTAACGACCTGAAAAAGAAGTACTCCATCGGCAAAATAGATGATAAAACCAACGTTGTAACTTTAGGGCTTCCCAATTCCATTACCGACGCCCCCTTCCTCAATTACGAGTCAATGCGTTGTATGAAGGAGGTCAGCCACCTTGTTGCAGAAGGAAAAATTGATTCAGCAATCAAGTGCGTTGAAAAGGAGCTTGATACTGGCAATGTAACCGTATCTCTCTTAGGCGTGGCAATTATGCTGGCAGGGGAGAAGCAGGATAAAAAGTATGCGCAACGGTGCGCCGAACGCTTCAAGTTCGTTGAGGATTACACCACCTCGGAAATACACGCCCTTGCCTATAACCTGACGCATCTGAATGATGACGATATTGCCTACACCGTTTTTAAGGAGCTTTATTTCAAGGAAAGCGGTGACAAGGATATCGCCTTCGGCTTTGCCGTTGCCTGCGAAAGAATAGGAGAAATTGCTCACGCTCGGGAAATAATTAAAGGCGTTGTTTCCGCCTGCGGAGGCAGAGGACCTGCTGTGTATTATCAAAACATCATAGGAAATCGCACACATTCGTATATGCTCAAATATGAAGATGATACAGAGCAAGCTGTTTTATCTCGCATTTATAATAACGAATTGGGCGACAACTTCACTTTGGCAGAAACTATTGATTTTCTGCGTTTTGCACAAATAGATGTAACAAAGGAGTTTTTATCAAAAGCCGATAACGATTCTTTCTTGTTCGAATTGGAGCTTCGCAGGTTGGCAATCAACCCTTCGGCAAGTCTTTTTACAAGAGTGCAAGCGGCAGCCAAGGTGTTTAAGGAAAAACAACCCGTATATCTTAATACGGGGTCCGATATCGTGGAATTTACACCTGAAATAGAAAAGGTAATTAACAATTTTTTTGAAAGAGGAATGACAAATGAAGCAACTGATTGATTTTGACAAACAGTTTAACGAATATATGGACGCTTGGGCAGAAAAGCTTTTAAGCGATGGCAAAAAGCCTGAAGAAATCGAAAGCCTTATACCTCAGGCATACGAGGATTGGTCAAAGGAAGCAAGCAAGTATTTTGACGGCTTATCCTCCGACGAGCTTTGCCAAATGCTCAGCGCCTATCTTGACGAAGAAATCAGCGTGCCTGACGTTTTAATTGAAAAAATCGTGTCCGATAAGGACTGCGAAAAAGGCGTATATAATTTGTTCACTCAGGAACGTAGTGATAACGACAAGATTATGCTTATGAACGTTCTTGTTGATATGAATTCCGCACTTCCCATAAACGATTATATTTCTATGCTTTGCTACGATGAAAATGCTGACCTTGCAGATGCGGCGGCAGAAGCTCTTAAATACGCTTCAGGCGTTGCAACCGAAAAGGTGCTTGAAATCTATGAGGAAGAGCGCGACACGGACACCAAGGAAAAGCTTATGTACGTTCTTGTTTATACCGAGCCCAAGGTAGAAGGCCTCGGCTCAAAGCTTATTGAACTAATAAACGAAACCGAAAACAAGGCGCTTATTGCAGGTATGATGGCATTTTACGGTGACGATTCCTGCCTTAACGCTCTTAAAAATGCAGAAAATGCCGAAGGCATCAACTACATTGATTACGTAGAAATCTGCGACGCTATCGAAGCCTTAGGCGGTGAAACCGACCGCAAAAGAGAATTTGACGGTGACGAATATTACGAAATGATACATTCCGGCGGTTTTGATCAATGAGATTTTTCGTAACCACGCCCTTTTCAATGGAAAAGCCCGTAAAAAATCAACTGTTGCGGCTCGGCATCGAGGTTGATAATGTTACGGAGGGAAGAGTGTATTTTAACGGTGAGCAGGAACAGCTTGCCGCTGCTTGCATTAATATTCGGTGCGGTGACAGAATTTTTCGTGAAATCGCCTCCTTTGACGCTTTTACCTTTGACGAGCTTTTTGATAACGTAAACAAAATAAACTGGGCGGATATTATAGGGCTTGGCGGTAAAATCAACGTAAGCGCAAAATGCGTCCGCTCTAAGCTTATGAGTCCTTCTGACGTTCAGCGCATAACAAAAATGGCAATTATCAAGTCCATTCAGCGCAAAATCAAAAAGGACAAGCTTCCCGAAATAAACGAAGAATATCCCATTGAGGTGCATATAAATAAGGACAAGGTAACCGTAGCCTTAGACTGTTGCGGAGTAAGCCTCCATAAGCGCGGTTACAGGGTTAAAAACGCCGTTGCGCCCCTTAGGGAGACCTTTGCCGCAGGCTTATTGGAAATTGCGGGATATAGGGCTGAAAAGCCGTTTTGTGATAATTTTTGCGGCTCAGGCACCCTTGCCATTGAAGCGGCAATGATAG
The DNA here is from genome assembly GCA_017502165.1 of Clostridia bacterium. Classification (GTDB taxonomy): domain Bacteria; phylum Bacillota; class Clostridia; order Christensenellales; family QALW01; genus UMGS1322. The sequence goes on along the minus strand of JAFVVO010000005.1, from coordinate 959 downwards.
GGCTTAATATTGCTCCCGGTGCAAACAGAAATTTTGCCTGCGAAAAATTCAAAAGCTTCGATGCACGGGTTTTTGATTCAGCCAGAAGCAAAGCCAAGAGTGAGGAAAAGGATATTCTTCTTAACGTTACCGCCTCGGACATTTCACCTGAAATGGTAGATATGGCGCGCTTCCACGCACGCAGAGCCGGTGTGGAAAATCACATTAATTTTAAGGTGTGTCCTGCAGGAAAGAGCATTCCCAAGGGTGACAATGGTATTTTAATCATAAATCCGCCTTATGGCGAAAGATTAGAAGACAGAGCTTCTATGATAACTCTTTCTAAAGAGATAGGGCAGATGCTTGAAAACTACAGCTCCTGGAACAGATTTGTTTTAAGCGGATACAAAAATTTCGAAAAAGCAGTAGGAAAAAGAGCGCAAAAAACAAGAAGATTCTATAACGGAAACATTGAATGCAATCTTTATCACTTTTTTGAAAAAAAGTAAAAAAAGTGGTTGACAAGAATTGGCCTTTTCAGTATAATAAACAAGCAATCAAGAGAAGTTGCATTTTATGCACTACGGGTTGTTTGCCTTTCGGCGCCTTGGTCAAGCGGTTAAGACATCGCCCTTTCACGGCGGTAACACGGGTTCGATTCCCGTAGGCGTCACCAAATATAACGGGCTTTTAGCTCAGCAGGTTAGAGCGGTCGGCTCATAACCGATTGGTCCGGGGTTCGAGTCCCTGAAGGCCCACCAAGCACAACAGCCCGTAAAAATAAATGCCTTGGTAGCTCAGTCGGTAGAGCAGGGGACTGAAAATCCCCGTGTCGGTGGTTCGATTCCGCCCCAAGGCACCACAATAGCCGCTGGTGTAGCTCAACTGGCAGAGCAGCTGATTTGTAATCAGCAGGTTGCGGGTTCGAGTCCCATCACCAGCTCCATACATGGAGAGATTCCCGAGTGGCCAAAGGGAGC
>JAFVVO010000001.1 GCA_017502165.1 Clostridia bacterium | reverse complement strand
TCCTATATGTTCGGGTGCAAGAGTAATTGAAGGTATCAATGACCTTGCGACAAAGTATCCTGATATAGCTGTTGAATGGTCGCATAAAAACTTACCACTCAAACCGACAATGGTGAGTGCAGGATCACACAAAAAGGTAATATGGGTAGATAGGCACGGACACGAATGGACTGCTTCAGTAAAAAGCAGAGTTCAAGGAAGTGGTTGTCCGTATTGTTCTCACAACTTGGTGTTGTCAGGTTTTAATGACTTGGCAAGTCGTTTCCCTGAAATTGCTGCCGAATGGTCGGAACGAAATCTACCTCTAACCCCTGATAAGGTTACTGCATTTAAGAATACGAGAGTATGGTGGAAATGCAGTTTAGGACACGAGTGGTACACGCTTATTTCTACTCGTTCCGGCGGAAGTCAATGCCCATATTGTAGCGGGATCAAGCTCCTGAAAGGCTTTAACGATTTTGCAACAAAGCACCCTTTACTTGCAAAGGAATGGTCGGAACGTAATTTGCCATTGACTCCCGATATGGTAAATGAGAAGTCTACAAAGAATGTTTGGTGGAAATGTAAGACCTGTGGGTATGAATGGAAGTCCGTTGTAAAGTCAAGAGCCAAAGGCTCAATGTGTCCCGTCTGTGCTGATAGAGCTGTGCTTGAAGGACACAACGACCTTGCGACTACCGATCCTGAATTGCTTAATGAATGGGACTTTGAAAAAAACGGCGAACTCCTACCAACTGCAATTTCACGGAACTCAATGAAGATAGTTTGGTGGAAGTGTGGAAGCGGTCATTCTTGGAGAGCAAAGATCTCAGATAGAACTCTTGAGGGGAAAGGCTGCTATCTCTGTGAGAGAGAATTTCAGAGCGTTTTTCCACAACTGCTTATTATGCTTTATGCAGTTCGTAACGGTCTGAAAGTTGTCACAGACACAGATAGTATAATAGGTATAAACTTGGATTCCTATATGCCCGAATTGAGATTAGCCATTGAAGCCGAAGCTACCACAGTCACTGAACAACGGTATCAATTAGTTAAAGAGCATATATGTGAATGTAATCGGATAAGATATGTGAAAGTAAAGCATTCTCCTGACCTGATTAAGACAGCTCAAGCGATTAAGGAAGCCTTTAGAAAGTGCCACACCTTCTTTGCTTCAAACGATGATGAAGATATAGAATTGTTAAGAAAAAGGTTCCTGAATTGGCGAAAACAAAGTTAAAAAGTTTCAACCTCTGCCCACGAGTTTGTCGGTAGAGGTTGATTTTTTAGGTTTTCTATGATATAATGCACTACGGTAAATCGCTTGTGTTTGTATGGCTCGGTTCGAGAAACAATGAAAATCGTATACCAATTTAAGCCACAAGTTAAACCACAAATATTTCCGCTATCTGAACTTAGCGGAACTTATCGAAACTACAAAAGATTAGTTAATGGGTGAAATCGGAGGTTATCTCAAGTGAGCTTAACTTATCTTGAGTATTCACGAGAAATCCCCACAATTAAGCCAATCGATTAAGAAAATGCCGTAAAATAGCGGTATTACAGGGTTTTTGAAACCAAACAAAAACCGATTTACGACACATTTACGACAAATGAAAAAATGAAGAAGGACTATGACACCAAAAATGTCATAGTCCTTTTTACTTGTAATGATATTAATTTAGTTTCTTTATTGTGATAGAGCAGTCTTCGTCGGTAACAAATACTGCATCAAAATTGTGGTCACTGTGCCAACCGCGCAATGCAAACGAGTCGGCACAATCTTTTAACTTGGTGATTCCATAATATCCTGTGTTTTGCTCTAATGTGTCATAAGAAAGGTCTTTCAATTCTTCTGCGGTTATGTCGCCGCCGAAACACCGTGAGCCATTATTAAAGTACTCTATCGAGAAAACGTTTCCGTTGATAATATTGTTGATATAGTTAATTATATCCTCCTTATCACACATATGACAATGTTGGAATGCAAAGAACACGATGTATGGAGTGAAGTCGTCTTCTGGTACATATTCTACCCTAACATTTTCGTTACCGAACGGATTGACTATTTCCACCATATTGCCGTCTTCTGAAAATTTTATTCCATAAGACGAAAATTCTTTTCTTAAGAAATCAAATCTTTCTATTTGCATTTCGTCACCTCGTAATAGTAGTCACTATATGTAAAATAATCTTTAGACTGTGCTTTGTAGTAATCACAACAATCGAATAGCGTGCGACTTCTGCTTTTTCGTTCTCCCTCGTTCTCTGTAACCTGCCATAAATCACGGGGTTCTTTTGGAGCAAAGTCTGTCACACAAAACAGTTCATTGTCAGAATTACCTACGGGACAGAAATGGCCATAACGGCAGGAAATACAGGATTTTATGTGCCAATTTTTTGGCAGGTTTTTTGCAAGCAAAATTAGTGCCTTTTCGGTTGTTTCGGTTTGATAGGAAACGGGTGTACCTTTGATAGTTGTTGAAAGAGTTACGCTCATATCCGCTTCATCGTTATTAACCATAGTATGATTGATTTCTAAATTAACAATTCCGTTAGGGGTTTCAATCGGCAGATAATAGATTTTGTTTTCCATATAATCAACTCCGAGCATTTTTTGTTATTATAGCATACAAATGTTAAATTTTCAATATTTCCGCAATCTTCGTGATTACACAAACATTACGACTTGCGGCTTAAAAGCAGAGCAACAAAATATCTGTAGAGCAACACGAGTCCTGCGCTTAATAGGGCGCCACCAACAATATCGGTAAACCAATGGACTCCGGAGATAAGCCTGCCTATTACCATAAAGGCGGTAAAGGCGGAAAGTAAAAAGGCAACGCAAATTTTTAAGACGTTATTTTTTATTCGGGTATTGAATTGCATTATTGCCGTGGGCATAACGCATAGCGTCAGCATAGTGGTTGAAGATGGGTAAGAAACTTCGGCGACACCGCTAATCAAAATGGGGCGGTAGTTTACTACAAACTCTTCAAAGAAAAGATAAAATCCGATAACAACGGTGTAAAAGGCACCCAGAAGCAGAATATCAACGTCAACTTTCAGAAAGTTTTTGCGTTTGCACCATTGAATTAAACCTAAAACGGCAAAGCCTATTGCAAAGGCAAAAGGAACTAATCCGAGCCAATCAGTAAGGATATAAAGGGAATAATGCACATCTGTTAAGTTGTGCATATAAGCGTTTAGGGTAGAAAAACCCACGTTTGTTCCGTTGGGGGTAAGAGGGGAAACGTCAATAAAGAAAAGGCAAACCGTCCAAAGAATAAATCCAAGAAGAAAGCACAATGCAACAATTAAAGTTCTTTTCAAAAATATCACCATCCATTTATTTGTTAAAAAAACTTTAAAATAAAACGGCAAATTTTGCAAGAAACCCTATGTAACTTTAATGACACTTTTCGTGTCATTGCTTTTTTGAACGGATTAAAAACTTAATCATTAAAAATATGAACAGAAGTACTGCCGCATAGGGTTGAAGACTGGCAATGAATAAAATTATTCCGGCAGAGTTGAAAAGCAGCGATACGTTGCTTTTGTTTTTTATCCAGAGGGGCTTAGAGCAGTTCTGCAGAGCAAGAGTTAAAATTCCCCAAACAATCATCCCAAGAACAACAAAATAAAATGCTGCTTTTGAGTGAAGAGAAATTTCTGTAAGAGATATAAGGGAAACTTCTTGAATTATTCCGTTTGTCTTCTGTGCAAACAGAGGCAGAAAAAGAAACGAAAGGACGCAGCAATCAAGAAAGCCGTAAACTAAATCGCATACGTGTTTTTCTTTTTTATTTTGTTCTTCTTTGGCGATGGTAAGCACCTGTTCGCTTGAAAGTAATTGGTCAACCGTTACGTCAAAAAAAGCTGCTATAGCTCTCAGGGAATCAATACCGGGATATCCCTTACCTGATTCCCACTTGGAAACGGCTGTGCGCGAAACAAACAGAGCCTTTGCAAGCTCTTCTTGAGTTAAGTTTTTCTGTTTTCTTAATTCCTGTAATTTTTCATTAAATTCCATAATAACGCTCTTTCATAGGGGTGATTTTTAACTTTTGTTAGATTATAGCATAAAAAAAGTAAAAACTCAAGATTCATACTTGTGTTGTTTGCAAAAACACCATAAACCTGTTGCTTTTGTTTTGATAGTGCCGTATAATATCTGTGTAACTTTTACTAAGGAGAAAATTTATGCTTTGGATAATAGCCGCTGTGTTTTCGGCAGTTTTTGCAGGTCTGACCTCAATTTTTGCTAAATGTGGAATTAAAAAAACGGATTCCGATTTGGCTACGGCGCTTCGCACCATAGTGGTTTTGATATTTTCGTGGATAATGGTTTTTGTGGTTAGTTCGCAAAACACCATTACCGGTATTGGAACAACTTCGCTGATTTTTCTTGTGTTATCGGGTATAGCAACGGGCGCATCGTGGATTTGCTATTTTAAGGCGCTTTCTATGGGCGATATTAACAAGGTAGTGCCTATTGATAAATCAAGTACAATTTTAACTGTGCTTCTTGCAATAATTTGCTTCGGTGAAACTTCTAATTTGTGGGTTAAACTGATTGCAACCGTAATTCTTGCAGTTGGTATTTTTTTGATGGTAGAAAAGAAGAAAACTGAGCAGAAGGCAGAAGGCAAAAGTTGGATGATTTATGCCATATTGGCGGCTGTTTTTGCGGCGCTTACGTCTATTTTGGCAAAAGTGGGTATTACGGGAGTTGAATCAAATCTCGGTACGGCAATCCGCACGGCCGTTGTGCTTGTGTTGTCTTGGGGCATAGTGTTTGCTCGCGGAAAGCATCATAAGATAAAGGAAATTGATAAAAAAGAGCTTGGTTTTATTGGACTTTCGGGTATAGCAACGGGCGCTTCATGGCTTTGCTACTATTATGCAATTCAAGAAGGTGACGTAAGTGTTGTAGTGCCTATTGACAAGCTGAGCATAGTTGTTACGGTGCTTTTTTCTTTCGTTGTGTTTAAGGAAAAACTTTCTAAAAAGGCGTTTATCGGATTGCTTTTAATGGTTGCAGGCACACTTCTTATGGCGTTTTTTAAGTAATTAAGGGAATAAAATGATAGAAATTACGTTTTTACAACTTATGGCGGTAATAAGCCTTTTGTGGCTCGTTTGCCGTGGTGCAGTCTGGCTGAAAAATAAGAGAATAAACTTAAAACGTGAAGAGCAAATGTTGCTTGTGTACGTATGTGTTGCCGTTGTGGTGCGAATTACGTGTTTCCCTGCTTTCAGGGTTGACGGCAGAATTCAACCTCTTTTGTTAGATACCGCACAGCTTGCACCGAGACTTAATTTTGTGCCTTTCGTATATCTTTTTGATTATGAGAATATGCTTCTTGCGATGATTAATCTTGTGGGCAATATCCTTATGTTTGTGCCTCTTGGGATAGTTTGGCCAAGCGTATTTAAGAAGCTTGACGCTCATTGGAAGGTGGTTCTTGCAGGCGTTGGATTTACCGTTTTAATCGAAGTATTTCAGTTACCCTTCTTTGAAAGAGTGACGGATATTGACGATTTAATTCTTAATTCCGCAGGGTTTATTTTAGGATACGGAATTTATCTCTTAGCTACTAAAAAAAGGCGCAGATATCTGTTCCGCAAAATAGAAGAACAGGAAATTCCACGTTTGTTTGAAATCATCGCAAGCAGAGTTTCCTGGATGGATCAGGTAGGAATCAAACAGTGGAACACAACTGAATATCTTACGGTGTATCCCATGGAATATTACGAGGAGAAGTTCCGTTTAGGTCAGGTTTTCGTTTTAGAAGACAAAAAGAAGAATAAAATCGTTTGCGGCGCAGTTCTGATGGATAAGGACGCCAGATGGAAGCAGGAGGCTTCCGCACTGTATTTGCATAATTTTGCTTCCGATATTTCGGAAAGGGGCGTAGGAGACGTCTTTCTTAAGCGCGCAGAGGAGTACACACGCAATGCAGGTAAAGAATTTATGCGTCTCGATTCGGACAAGGACAACCGCAAGCTTGAAAAGTATTATTCTTCACGGGGGTACGTGGCGGTAGGCTCCTGCGTTGACGGCGCTTATAAGGGCACTCTTCGGCAGAAAAAATTGCGAAAATAATGAGAGCTGCAGGCAACTGCGGTTCTTTTTTTGCATAAAACAAGGCGCTCGACAAAAAATATCAAAAACAACCAAATAGACGGACAAAAAAGGGCATTTGTTAACAAAATTGAAAAAAGTATTGCAAAAATGCGAGCAATATGTTAATATTATAATGTATGTTATGTAAACTTGGCATATTGTGCCATATTAACTAAATCATAACGCTTTGGTTTATCAAAAAGAAAAAGGAATTAGTTGTAATGACAGATAAAGCAAGATCCCTTGGGAGAATAGAACGAGCAAATATACGCTGGCATATGTTTTTATATGACAGTATAGTCTTTGCGCTTTGTTGGGCAATGACATTTCTTTCAGGTTGGTTTGTGGACATACCTACAATTGCGGTATTTTCATATTTTGTGCTTGGATACTTAGCATTTTTCGGAAGCCGACTCGCCTTAAGGGCGTACAAGCAGATATTCCGTTACGGCTCAAGATACGCATTTTTGCGTGAAGCTCTGGCAGACGGAGTAGGAATCATAGCTTTTTCTATTGCAGGAACGTTTTTCGGCACCTTCTCAGACGATTATACAGTATCTGTTGTGCTTCTTGTAGGATTTTCGGTTGCGTACGCGTTAATCAGCCTTTTGATAAGAGTTATCTATCATTTGATGTTCAGAATAACTGCAGGAAAAACAGCCTTTGCTAAGCTTATCAAAAAAATTCTTGAGGTGCTTGCTTTCGTTGACTTTTCTTCTAAGGAGCCCGGAGCAATACTTCGCTTGGCGCTTCAGCCTGACGTGCAGTCAACTCACCCAATTAATCAGATACAGAATATTATTGATAAGTTTGCTATCCGCGGTGACGTTAAGAAGATTACCCAGATTAAAAAGGGATACATAAATCAGACATATAAAATCGAAACTCTGTCCGATACGGGCCACGTGCATCGGTATACGTTGCAGAGAATTAACACCAACGTTTTTCCCGACGTTGATGCGCTGATGAATAATTTCAAAATAACCACCGACCATCTTCACGGTAGGCTTACGCTTCCGGGCGGTCGCAAAATGGGCTCCGTAGCAACGATCCGTTCCACTAAGGACGGTTGCGCGTTCCTTAAGGATGATTCCGGCTGCTGGAGAATGCTTACCTACTTTGATGAGGCGTATTCTCTTGATATACCGGATAAGCCCGAAACCTTCTATTATGCGGGCGTTGCATTTGGCAGCTTCTTGAAGGAAATGCAGGACGTTGATATTAACGACATCAAAGAAGTAATTCCCAATTTTCATAACACCAAGAGCAGATATCTGGATCTTGAAAAATCCATTGAAGCCAATCCTAAGGACAGAGTTAAGGACGTAACAAAGGAAATTCAATTTATCCGCGACCGTGCAGATAAATTCAGCTTAATAAGCGATGCACTTGCAAGCGGAAAAATTCCCACGCGAATTTGCCATAACGACTGCAACCTTAACAACGTTCTCTTTGACAACGAAACGCATCTTCCCATTGCGGTTATTGACCTTGATACCGTTATGCCCTCGTCACCTTTATACGATTACGGTGACAGTATGCGTATAGGTACAAATACCGCTAAGGACGACGAAAAGGATCTGTCAAAGGTTTCCTGTGATTTAGGTTTGTACGAACAGTATGCCCGCGGATACCTTGAGGCTTGCGGAGATGTTTTAACAAAGGAAGAGCTGGAACTTTTGCCTTACGCTTCCCTGATTATCACTATGGAAGACGGTATAAGATTCTTGATGGACCATATCGACGGTGATACGTACTACAATATTTACTATCCCGGACAGAATCTTGACAGATCACGCACACAGCTTAAGCTTGTGGAGGATATGGAAAAGAAGCTTCCGCAAATTAAGCAGATTTTAAGAAAGATTTATGCCGAATTCGGCCTCGAAGCTAATATTGAATAGAAAAATTATAAGAAAAGAGATTTGATGATGAAGCAGATCAGAGCTATTATTCCCGCGGCAGGCAGAGGAAAAAGATTGCGCGCAATTTGCGACGACTGTCCCAAGGCTATGTATAAAATTGTCAATAAGCCTATGCTTGAGATAGTTTTAGACAACGTGGATTTTATTGATGATAAAGATATATACATAGTAGTTGGATACTGCAAGGAAAAGATCATTGAATATTTCAAGGACAGACTTAATTACGTTGAGCAGACTCAACAGCTTGGCACAGGCCATGCGGTTATGGAATGCGCACCTTATTTTGAAGATTTTGACGGAACAGTTTTGATAACCTTTGGTGATATGCCTCTGTTCAAAAAAGAGGACTTTATAAAAATGTGCCGTCAGCACGAAGAAAATCAGGCGGATTGCACCCTAATGACCGCTGAAAATCCCGACCTTAAATTATGGGCTCGCGTTGTTCGTGACGAAAACGGCAGGTTTGCGGCAATAGTTGAAGGTAAGGATTGCAATGAGGAGCAGGCAAAGATAAAGGAGCTGTTCTCAGGTGTAATGGTATTTAACAGTAAATCCTTGTTCTCTGTTCTTCCTCTTGTGGGATGCGCTAACGTGCAAAACGAGTATTACGTTACTGAGGTTCCCGAGCTTATGGTGAAACAGGGTATGAAGGTTGAAACATACTTTATTGAAGACGGTGACGATCTTCGCGGAATCAATACTCCCGAAGATTTGGACGTTTGCAAGGAAATACTTCTTAAGCGCAATGCTGACGTTTGAAAAATAAGATAAAAGAACGGTGGTAAGCCACGGTTCTTTTTTTACAAAAAGAAAGAGTAAGGTTAGAGGAGATACTATGAAATTATTATCCTTTGGAGAAATTCTGTGGGACGTTTATCCCGATGCAAAATATTTAGGTGGCGCATCACTAAACTTTGGAGCCCACGTTGCAAAGCAGGGAGGAGAGGCATATATGCTTTCTGCACTTGGAAACGACGGATTGGGCGCAGAAGCGCTTGCCGTAACGCAAGAGTGGGGATTGAACGTAAAATACGTTTCGTTAAGCAACGAGCATCAGACGGGCGCTTGTGTTGTAACCTTAGACGAAAAAGGTATTCCCTCCTACGACCTTTTAGACAACGTTGCCTACGATTTTATTGAGTCACCAAAGGTGTTTGAAGAAAAATTCAATGCCTTTTACTTCGGCACGTTGGCGTTGCGCCACGAGCACAACAGAGCTCAGATTGAAAAAATAATTAAAAACAATACCTTTAATGAAATATTCGTGGATATTAATATACGAAAGCCCTATGCAACCGGTGAGGCAATGAAACTTGCATTCAATACCGCTACCATTATCAAGATAAGCGATGAGGAGCTGCCCTTCGTTCAGGACGTGCTTTTCGGCACAAGCTATGAAACGATTGAGGCCGCAAAGGAAATTGCAAAGGCGTTTAAGAATTTGAGAATAATTATTATTACTTTAGGTTCTGAAGGCTCTGTTGCATACGATTGCAAAAAAGACGTTCTTTATTCAATTAAAGCTCAAAAGGTTAAGGTTGCGTCCACCGTAGGCGCAGGGGATAGCTTTTCAGCAACGTTCCTTAATAAATTTTTATCAGGTAATTCAATAGAGGATTGTCTGAAATCAGCAACAAAGGTAAGCGCATTCGTTGTCTCAAAAACCGATGCGGTGCCTGAATATGAGAATTTAGAATATTAAAAATAAAAAAAAGAAAACCATCTGCAATGGCAGATGGTTTTTTGTGTATATGGATTTTAGATCAGATTGTGCCGTCCCAGGAAGAAGTTTCTGTTTTCTTTGCTTCTTCTTCGTCAAACCAGTGCTGAGTCACAACCTTGGTTTCTGTATAGAAGCGGTAACCGTCTTTACCTAAGCAGTGAAGATCACCGATAAAGGAGTTCTTGTGACCGGAGAAGGGGAACATTCCAACGGGTACGGGAATACCAACGTTTACACCAACCATACCACCGTCGGTGTGGCGTGCAAATTCTCTTGCATAATAACCGCTCTGGGTATAGATAACGCTTCCGTTTGCAAAGGGATTGTTGTTCATAATACGAAGACCCTCTTCAAAGGTTTTTACGCGCTTAATGCAAAGTACGGGGCCAAAAATTTCCTGAGTGCCTACGGTCATATCTTCAGTAACGTTATCAAGAATTGTAGGTCCAACGTAGCAACCGTTTTCAAAACCTTCAACCTTAACGTCACGTCCGTCTAACACGAGAGTTGCGCCTTCTTCAATACCCTTGTTAATCCAATTGATAACCGACTGCTTATGTGCGTGGTTTACAACGGGACCAAGCTTTGTTTCTTTATCGTATGCGGGACCGATTTTAAGTCCTTTTGCAAGCTCTGCAATTTTAGCAACAAGTCTGTCGGCGATTTCTTCTTGAGCAACAACTACGGGAAGAGCCATACAACGCTCACCGGCGCAACCGAATGCGGAGTTGATAATACCTGCGGCAGTTCTGTCAATAGCGGCATCGTTAAGAACTAAAGCGTGGTTTTTGGCTTCGCAAAGAGCCTGCACGCGTTTACCGTTTTTAGCTCCTTCTGCGTAAATGTGAAGACCTACTGAGGTGGAACCTACAAAGGTAATACCTTTAACGTCGGGGTGACGGAGGAAGATTTCTGCTTCGTTTCTTGAGCAGGTAACGATGTTGATAACACCGTCAGGAAGACCTGCTTCCTTATAAAGCTCAGCAATACGGAAAGCTGTTCTGGGAGTAAAACTTGCTGCTTTAAGTACAATGGTATTACCGCAAGCAATACACATAGGAGTCATCCAACCCATAGGAATCATAGCAGGGAAGTTAAAGGGAACGATACCCGCAAAAACGCCCAGAGGCTCACGGTAAAGAACGGTATCGTAACCTGCGGAAGCGTCCATAAGGCTTTCACCCATCATCAGAGAAGGAGCGGAAATTGCCTGCTCAGTACCTTCCTTTGCCTTTAATACATCGCCCTTAGCATCTGCCCAAGCCTTGCCGTTTTCAAGAGCTACAAGCTCGGTAAGCTCGTCCATATGCTCAATTAAAAGGTCGCGTACCTTGTAGAGAATTTGCACTCTCTTCAGTACGGGGGTTGATGACCAACCGGGGAATGCTGCCTTTGCTGCGGCAATAGCGGCTTCAACCTCTTCTTGTGTGCAGCAAGGAACCTTTGCAACAACTTCGCCTGTGCTGGGGTTGAGAGCGTCAGTGTATTTTTCTGTTTTTGATTCAACAAATTGACCGTTGATATAAGGTTTTAATTTAATGATTTCTGCCATAATGTTTACTCCTTGATTATATTAAGATTTCGCTGATTTTTACAGGTCTATGTTCTTCAACGGATTTTTTTGCGGCAAGGCCCATTAAAACGGGCTTTAAGCCGTCAATAACGCCTAAAGGAGTATCGGTATCGTTTTCGATAGCGCTAATAAACTGATTCATTTCATCTCTGAAGGAATCCATATAACGTTCAAGGAAGAAGTAAAGGGGCTTTTCGCCGGTTACGCCGTTTTCGTTGCTGATAACTGCGGTTGAAAGAGAATCGTTCTTTGTTGCAACCATACCGCCGGAGCCAAAAACTTCTGCTCTCTGGTCATAGCCGTAAACTGCCTTACGGGAGTTATCAATAACTGCAATAGCACCGTTTTCCATTTTTAAGGTAATAACTGCAGTATCAACGTCACCGGCTTCGCCGATGCCCTTATCAACTAAAACTGCTGATTGAACATAAACTTCTTCTGCGTCACAGCCTGCAAGGAAACGTACCATATCAAAATCGTGAATGGTCATATCCAAGAACATACCGCCTGAAACTGCGACGTATGCGGGGTTCGGAGGCTCGGGGTCTCTTGAAGTAATTTTAATAATATGGGGCTGACCGATTTTGCCTGCAGCAACTGCATCGCGAACAGCCTTAAAGTTGTGGTCAAAACGACGGTTAAAGCCAACCTGATATTTTACCTTTGAGTCTTTAAGTGCTTCAATAACTTCTTTAATCTTTTCAACGTCGTGGTCGATGGGTTTTTCACAGAAAACGTGTTTGCCTGCCTTAATAGCCTCAATGGAAATGGGGGAGTGGGTGTTAGTTGATGAACATATAATTACTGCATCAATGCTCTCGTCAGCAAGGATTTCCTTGTAATCCTTCGTTACCTTAATGTTTTCATCCCAGCTCTTAAGCCAAGCCTCAGTTTCTTCATTCATAAAGGGATCGGCAACGGTTTTGATTTTAGCTGCGCGAACACCTGTGATGATACCTTGAGTATGTACTTTGCCGATTCTTCCGGCACCGATAATTCCAACGTTTACCATAATTTTTCTCTCCTTATAAACCTGTTTTTTCTTTAATGAAGGCGCGAGCCTTTAATGCGTATTCCAAGGGGTTTGCCTTTGCAGGATCCTGTTCTGCTTCAACAAGCATATAGCCCTGATAATCGTTTGCTTTTAATACTTCGAAGATTTCGTCAAAGGAAATGCAGCCGTCGCCGGGAACGGTAAAGGTACCAAGACGAACACCCTCAAGGAAACTTAAATGCTCTGCTTTAACTTTTGCAACAACATCGGGGCGAATGTCCTTAAGATGAACGTGCTTAATTCTTGCAATATGGGTTTTAACCATTTCTAAAGGATCTTCGCCGCAATAAGCGAAGTGACCTGTATCAAACAATAGGTTAACGTATGCAGGATCAGTTTCGTCCATTAAACGCTTAACTTCAGCGGCAGTCTGAACAACTGTGCCCATGTGATGATGGAAAGTAAGGGTAATTCCGTATTCTTCAAGAGAAATCTTACCTAAGCGGTTAAGACCGTCGGTTAATAATTTCCATTCATCATCGTTAAGGATGTATTTGTTGTCGAAAACAGCAACGTCCTGGAAACCCTGAATGCTGTGTCCCTGCTCGGAAACACCCACAACCTTTGCACCCATTTCACGAAGGAAGGCAACGTGCTTTCTGAATTCAACTTCAGTTTCTTCAAAGGGTTTTGTGGTTAAGAAGGTTGAGAACCAGGCGTTGCAAATCTGCATACCGCGAAGATTCAGTGCCTTTTTCAAAACCTCGGGATTTTTAGGATATTTGTTACCGATTTCAGAACCGGTAAAGCCAGCGAGAGCCATTTCGCTAACGCACTGTTCAAAGGTGTTTTCTGCGCCTAAATCGGGCAAATCGTCATTTGTCCAGGCAATAGGTGCAATGCCTAATTTTACTTTGTTTTTGTCAAACATAATTTTTACTTCCTTTCATTAAAATTGGGCATCGTGCAACCAAAGGTAACGTTCATCTTCGTTGCGGTCGGTTTGAAGCCATTTTTTATCTTGCAGATGACGAATCATCCAGCAGGTATACATTTGGAATCCGGGAGCTACTACCTGTGGGTGAAGAGCTCCACCGGGGATGGCGGAAAAACTACCGTCGGTGCTTTTATAAACCTGATCGTCTATAAAGCTTGCACCAAAGCCTTCGGGACGGTCAAACAAGAAGTAGTACACTTCAGGCTGAACGTGGCGGTGGGGAAGATAACCCGACCAGTTGCCCGGGTCATTGAGAACTTCGCCTAAAACCATATTGGAGTAGGGGGCAATGTCTGCATCAAAAATCGTGTTAACTCTGCGTTTTGCGGTGTTACCGAATTTGCCGAGGCAGGAATACTTCCATGGAGCATCTTCCGGTGCGTAAAATTTAGCTTCAAATTCATTATCGTTTTTAGTGCTTTGAACTAAAATTTCGCAATCGCTTGTTGCTTTAACGGTAATGGTAGTGTTTTTGCAACCGTGAACGCAGTAAGGACCTTCCGTAAACACGTCTTTTCTTGAGCAAGCTACGGTTTTATCTTGTGCTGAAAGCTCAACAGCACCTTTAAGTAAAAGAACAGCCGTTTCTTCTTCTGCACGGGTGAAGGTTTTGCTTTCACCTGCTTTAATTCTGTAGATGCGGATATCCATCATCATATCACTGTAATCGTTGCAGTATGTGGTTAAAACCTTTTCACCGTTTTCATTAAATTCGGGATATCCAAATACCTTTTGCATAAAAGCCCTCCTTTAATATTTTCTTGCGTTTTGTCTGCCGTTCATAACGCCTTCGCAAGCAGAAATAACGCTTTCTTTTTCTGATGTTGTTGCAATACCTACGTTCCACCAAGCACCGTAACCGTCAGTCATAGTTTTGGGGATAACCTTTAAGTCGAATAGGCAGGCAACAGTTTGTGATTTTGCATCTTCAAGAGCATTAACAAGTTCTTCGATTGTGCGGCAGGTGTAGGATTTTAAGCCGTAACCTTCAGCAATTTTAGCGTAATCAACGGGGATAAGCGCACCGTCAGGCTTTTTGCCCGTGGTAAAGCGAAATTCCGTAGCTAAACTGCCGATACCGTGATTCATTTCAAGATTGTTTATGCAACCGAAACCGCAGTTATCAAAAACAAGAATGTTTACTTTTTGTTTTTCCTGCATAATGGTCATAATTTCACTGTGCATCATCTGGAAGCTACCGTCACCAACGAAAGCGTAAACTTCACTTTCGGGGTCAGCCATTTTAACACCGAGAGTTGCGGCAACTTCATATCCCATGCAGGAATATCCATATTCAGCGTGATATGCGCCGCGCTTGTCGGTAGTCCACATTCTCTGCAAGCAGCTGGGAAGTGAACCGCCTGCGGTAATAATAACCGCATCATCGGCAATAGTTTTTCTAACTGCCGCAATAGCACCCGTTTGAGTTAATTCGCCTTTAGTAAGCTCAACAAATTCAGGTACTGTACGTTCATCTCTTGCCTTGATGTTAGGCTCAAATCCTTCCTTTGTGTAGCAATATGATGAAAGACGTTCCATCTCTTTATCCCAATCAGCTTTGGCAAGCTTGATTTGGTCAGTGTAAGCAGAACGGTAATTGTTCTTGCGAAGTATTTCCGCCAAAGCTTCCAAAGTAACTTTAGCATCGCCAACAGCCTTAGTAGCATCTAATTTATATGCGTGGAAGCGACTGTTGTTAATTGTAACGAATTTTACGTTTTCGTTTTGATATAATTCCTTTGAACCCGTTGCAAAGTCGGACATTCTGCTGCCGATTGCAATAACTGCGTCAGCATCGCGGGCAATGGTGTTAGCGGCACTTGTGCCCGTTACACCGATGCCGCCAAGGCACATGGGATGACTTGAAATACAAGCGCTTTTACCTGCTTGAGTTTCGCCAAAGGGAATATTGAATTCTGAACAGAAATCTTCAACCACTTCGCCTGCACAGGAATATTTAACTCCACCGCCTACGATAATAAGGGGCTTTTTGGAAGCAAGAATAACCTCTGCTACATCCTGCAACTCATCGCAATCTGCAACAACTCTTGCGATGCGGTGAACGCGCTTTTTGAAGAAGTATTCAGGGAAATCAAAGGATTCTCCCTCTACGTCCTGGCAAAGTGCAATACAGCAAGCACCCGTTTCAGCAGGGTCGGTAAGCACGCGCATGGCGTTAATGAGCGCAGTCATAATCATTTCGGGACGGGAAATTCTATCCCAATACTTGCACACGGGCTTAAAAGCGTCGTTTGTGGTAGTTGCAAGACTATCAAATTTTTCGAGCTGCTGAAGTACAGGGTCAGGCTGGCGGGAAGCAAAGGTGTCGGCAGGGAAAACAAGTAACGGAATATTGTTTACCGTGGCCGTTGCACAAGCGCAAACCATATTTGCCGCGCCGGGACCGATAGATGAAGCGCAAGGAATAATTTTCTTGCGGTTATGCTGTTTTGCAAAAGCGATGGCGCTGTGGCACATACCCTGCTCGTTTCTGCCTTGAAAAACTTTCAATCCGCCGGGGTTAGTGTCAAGCGCTTCACCTAAACCAACGGCAATACCGTGGCCGAAAAGAGTATAAAAGCCTTCAACGAATTTTGTTTCCACATTATCCTGGGAAACAAATTGATTATCAAGGAATTTTACAATAGCCTGAGCTACTGTTAATCTAATTGTTTTTTCCATTTTACCACCTCTAAAATTAAACTTTGGCAATCATTTCGCCATAGAGCTCTTTTTCTTCGGCAATAAATGCCCTGACTTCTGCTTCAGTAGGAAGGTCATCGGAGCAGTTGTTGCTACGCACCATCATAGATGCTTCAGCAGAACCGAATTCAAGGCAATCGGAAATTTCCCAACCGTTGAATAAACCGAACAAGAAACCTGCAGCATAACCGTCGCCTCCGCCAAAGCCTTTTCTTGCTACAACGGGGAAGGGCTTAATAGAGAACTTTTGTCCGTCGCAGGTATATGCAGTAGAACCTTTCATACCGTGCTTAATAACAACGATTTTTGCATTTTTGCTCTGCCAATAAGCAGCGCTTTCTTCGTCGGTCATACCGGGACGGATAAGCTTCTCGGTTAAATCGAACTCTTCACGGGAACCCATAATAATATCGGCTTCTTTTGCAATAATGGAATAGTAAACGGAGATTTCATCGTCATTTTTCCAATTATAAGCTCTGTAGTCAATATCAAAAATAAGCTTTGTGCCGTTTTTCTTTGCAAGCATAGCGGCTTTGATAGCAGCTTCTCTTGAGGGGCTTTCCGCCAAAGAAGTACCTGAAATTAAAAGTGCTTTTGTATTTTTAATGTAGTCTTCGTTAATGTCTTCAACTGAGAGCTGAAGATCGGCAATGCAGTTGCGGTACATTAAGATGCTGCTTTCTTTAGGTGAAAGCATTTCGGTAAAGGTTAAACCTAACTTTTCACCGTTCACGCAACGGGTGATCTGTGAAACGTCAATACCGCGCACGGCAAAATATTCAGTAACGAAGTCACCAAACTGGTCGTCGGAAACTCTACCGATGAAACCTGTTTTAAGACCGTGCTTATTAACGCCTACTGCAATGTTTGCAGGAGACCCGCCAACAAACTTTTCAAAAACGTGAACGTCTTTAAGGGGTTTGAATTCTTCTTTTACCTGATCGTTATAAGCGGGGTTAAAGTCAATAGCAACTCTGCCTAAAAGTACAAGGTCAAATGGGCGGCTTGAGTCAAACTCAATATATTTCATATTTTTCACCTCTAAAGAATTATTTTTTCCAGGGATCGATAACGATCTTCATACACTGACTGTAATCCATTGATTTAAGGATAGCTTCCTTTGCATCTTTAAGAGCGTAACGATGGGTGATCAATTTTTCAAAGGGGAATTGGTTCTGATATCGCTGCATCATACGCATTGAAGGATTGTAGCCTGAAATTGAGTGGTTGCTCATACCTAAAATACGAACGTTCTTAGCGCAGATTTCGTGGGGCTTAAGAACAACGTCACGGCCAACGTCAACGAAGTTACCAACAACTAAAATAGTACCTGCCTTACGTACCATGCGTAATGCTTCAGGGAATGCCTCGGGTTCGCCGGCGCATTCAACAACCACGTCAGCACCTCTGCCACCGGTTAACTGTTTAACAAGGTCAACACGCTCGTCTTCGGTGGTGTTTGCAAGACAAAGGGTAACGTCAGCACCAAACTGCTTTGCAATATCAAGACGGAATTGGCTTGTGTCGGTCATAATAATTTTATCGGCGCCAAGCATACGAGCCTTAATCATATGCATAATGCCTAAAGGACCTGCACCTAAAATTGCAACGGTGTCGCCAAAGGCAAAGCCTTCACCGTCAAAGGCATAAAGCTCTTTTGCTTTGTCAAGGCTGTATGTTACGTCAAAAAGCTCTGCAAAAACTGCGATCTCGGGGGGCATTCCTTCAGGAACTTTATAAAGTTTAACTTTATTTGTTATTGCCATATACTCTGAAAATCCGCCGAAAAGATGAGGGGGATTTGCACAAGAGAAGGAGTTGCCGTAGGAACGGATGTCGTTACACCAAGGATAGTCGGGAATGTGCTTACAGAACCAGCATTCTCCGCAAGAGGTGTCGGGGCACATAACAACTCTGTCGCCAACTTTAAGCTCGTTGCCGTCAAAGTCAAGTTTTTTGCTGCCTTCTTTAGTAATTTCTTCAATAATACCAACGTTCTCATGTCCCTGAATAATAGGGAAGGGTGTTGAGATTTCCTGGGCGGTGCCTGCGTACTGACGGATTTCACCCTTAAAGGTGTGCTTGTCAGTTCCGCAAATGCCGGAAAGTTCCGTACGGATAATGGCTCCGCCTTCGGGAAGAACGTCAGGATAGGGGAACTGTTGAATTTCAACACAACCCGGTGCAGTAAGAACTGCGGCGTTAACTGTTTTTGCCATAAATTTTCCTCCTTAGATGGAAATTTTTTTACTGTTGAGAAGCGGTTTTTATGCGTGAAAATCCGCAAAAATCACTTGATTTTATTTAATCATAAATTAGCGCAAAAATCAATGCAAAGTTGTGCATAATTTACGCATAAAATGCTTGCCTTTTATGCAAAAATCTGCTTTAATATAGGTAAGAAAACAAAATAGACTTTGGGGAGGAAAAATGATAACTACAAGCGAATTGGCAAGGCTGGCGGGAGTCAGCCAATCAACGATTTCACGCAGCTTGAGCGACCATCCGTCTATTTCCTTTGAAACTAAGGAAAAAATACGGAAGTTAGCGCTTCAATACGGATACGTGGAGCATAAAAAAGGAAGAAAGACTTTCTTCTCAGGAGAACACAAGGTTATAGGAATTCTGGTAGAAGACCGACCGTTTTTTGACGACCTTTTTATTAACTACACAATAGGCAAACTTATAAGCAAAGCATCAAAGAAAAATTATTATACCATCAGGCTTCCCATTTCATCGCAGGAAGTGGGAAGTATGGACAGACTTCGCGAATTTCTAAAACTGAATTTTATCGATGGGTTTATTATTATGCACCGTCATTTTGACGATGCGATAAATCAATATTTAAGTGAAATGGGAATACCGCATATTTATCTGCTGCATTGCTCGCGCAATTCCTTTGAAGCGGTTGATATGATTGATACGGATAACTATGCGGGAGGATATTTGGCAACAAAGCATTTACTTGATAAGGGACACAGAAATATCATTACTTTAACAAGCCCCTGGCGCGAGTTTGAAGACAGAACAAACGGTTACGTTCATGCTTTGGAGGAGGCAGGAATTACACCGAGAAATGATTTTGTTCTAATGGGTGAATGCTCTTATCAAAGTGCGTTTGATACCATTTGCAAAAACGAAAAGCTTTTCAAAGATGTCACTGCCATTTATGTCCAGAGCGACATTATGACAACGGGCGTTATAAATGCACTGAAAAATAAAGGCTTTACAATTCCCGAGGATATATCAATTATAAGCTCCGACGGGTACGATTTAGGCGCCATATCGAATCCCCGTTTTGATAGCGTTGCCCATCCTATTTCTGAACTTGCGGATCTTGCAATTTCACGGCTCATTGAGAATATAGGAAGAACGAAAACCCAAAGTCCACGACAGATTATTTTGCGCCCGTATATTATTGAGAGAGATTCGGTAAAGGAAATTAAATAACAAAAAGCACTCTGCTTTTTTGCAGAGTGTTTTTGTTTATCAAATAAGGTATTTCAATTAAAATATGAACCAAATTAACAGAAAAATCAAATAAAATCTATTGAAATACCTAAATGGGTATGGTATAATCCTATTATATTATGGCAAAAGGATTTGCAAAAACAAAAAAGGAGCAAAAAATGGAACAGTTAGTACAGCTGACCGACATTAAAAGAATCGGTCTTGTAAAACGCACGGGCGACGAATGGTCCTATTACAGAAAAACGTTCAACCTTGAAGCGATTCCCTGCTTTGCGGCGGTGAGAGTTGATTCTATGGGTGTAATCGGCATATACGTTAACGGTGAATTCATTGAAGGTATAACCGGACGTTATCCCGGCAGAATCGGATACTTTGAATTTACTTCACGTCTTAAAAAGGGCGAGAATAAAATTGAAATTAAATTAGGCAATCACTATTATCCCTTAACCAAGGACAATATTTTCGCCCGCAGAGGCGCTAATTTTTCTGCTTTTGCAGTAGAAATCGAGCTTATAAATAACGGCAAAAGAACAACTATCGTTTCCGACGAAAGCTGGGAGGTTACCTCTGACGACGGTCAGACCAAGCCTGAATTTTTCTCGGAGGTCACCGTTGCAGAATACGATCGTCTCTGGACGGCGGCAACTCTTTGGCCGGAGCAAAAGGAAATAGTTATTCCCGAAGCCGTTGCCTCCTTTGCAGGAAAGGATTACGTTGATTATGCAAAACAACCGCCTCTTGAGTACGCATATCCCGAAAAGGTTATTGATACCAATATGATTACTCTTGCCGACGGAACTCTGACAAGCAGTGAAATCAATTCTAAAAACGCCTGGCTTTATGACGTTGACGATGCCAGACCCTACGTTTGCTACGCCTTTGACAGACTTTACGTAGGCTATATTGAGCTTGAATATGAATCTGAAGAGGATAACGCGGTTTATATGCGTACCGACTATTCAGAATCGGCTGACGATTTGGTAGAGGGGAATAGATATGAATACTGGCTCCGCCATCTTGATATTACAACCCCAATTAAAAAGGGCAGACATACTATCCGCCTGAACCACAGAAGAGCAGGCAGATACTTAAAGCTTCGATTTGAAAACGATATTGCGGTGCGTGTTATCAGCGTTCGTTATAAGGTGCGTATGATGGCGCACGAGCGCACGGGCTGGTTTAACTGCAACGAAGAAATTCTTAACACTGCCTGGGAAATGGGCAAATATACTCTTCACATTAACAAGCACGAGGAGTATGAAAGCTGTCCCAGAAACGAAATGAAGTTCTTTGCAGGCGACGGTGTTATTGATGCGCTGATTGACCAGTATGTTTTTGGCGAAAATTCTCTGGTAAACACTTCACTTTCCCATACTGAGCCCGATGGCGCAGGCGGTGATGCCCACGATAAATTTGAGCGTCATTGCGGCTTGTGGGATTATCCTGCATGGAGAATCATAACCGTTCATAACTACTATAAATTCAGCGGTGATGTTGAGCTTATTAAGCGTTATTTTGATGAGCTTGTTGAATGTATTGTTTGGCAGATTGAACGCTCCAACAGCCGCGAGCTTATTTATCAGGACCCCGTTTTATGTGGTGCATTCCATATCGGCAGCGCATCGATAGAATATAACTCTTCATTTGACCGCCTTGGCGAAAAACCCATGAACAATGCGCTTTTATATAAGAGCTTATTGTGTATGCAGGAAATGGGCAAGATAATGGGAGATGAAAGAGCAGACGCTTGGGGTAAGCTCGCCGAAAAGGTAAAGATTGCCATCAACGAGAATCTCTGGTCCGAAAAGGACGGCGCATATCTTGATTCTTACGATACCGGCTTCGTTCCCCAGGACGGTAACGCCTTGGCACTTTTGTTTGGTGTTGCCGATAAAGAGAGAGCCAACACTATTATGGAAACCTTGGAAAGAGAAAACTGGTCACCTTACGGCTCTGCAATTTTAAGCAAAGAGGTTGACCACACCAGAGGCGGTGTGCGTTGCATCTCTCCCGTAATGAATATGTACGAGGCTGAGGCACGCTTCCTTTTAGGTAAGGAGGATTCAGCCGTTGAGCTTATCCGCAGAACCTGGGGCACAATGATTAAAAAAGGCGCAAAAACCTTCTGGGAGTTTACTGCAAATAACGGTAATGAAACCTGGCCTATTCCCGCTCACGCCTGGGCAGGCGGCTGTACTTATTTGTTAAGCGCATACGTTGCAGGTGTACGCCCCGAAAGCATCGGCTTTGACACGATTCATTATGAGCCCTACGATAAAATGGATTTCTTTACCTGCGTAGTTCCCTTGCCCCGCGGTTTTGCCGTTTCAAAATGCAAAACTGTTGGCGGAAAGAAGCAGTTTGAGCTGTTAGTTCCTAAAAACACGCTTGTTAACGCATATTTGCCCGAGGGCGCAACCCTTGAAATTACTGAATATTGATTTGGTGGAAAGGGTAGGAGTTAAAATGGAAGCAATTAAACAGTTAACCGATATTAAAAGAATCGGTATAGTAAAAAGAACAGGTGACCAATGGTCACAATACACTAAAAAATTTAATATTGATGTACTTCCCGAGCTTGCGGCAATCCGCTTTGAAGCTATGGGCGTTTGCGGCGTATATATCAACGGTGAGTTTTTGGAAGGTACTACCGGCAGATACGCAGGCAGAGTTGCATATTTTGAATGTACTTCTTTAATAAAAAAGGGAGAAAATGAAATTACCATTAAGCTTGGCGACCATTATCATCAGATAATAGGTGAGGAAATCCGCGCTCGCCGCGGCGCAATCATTTCTTCCGTTGCGGCAGAAATGGAGTTTATTTCAGGCAATGAGAGAACTACTCTTGTTACCGACGAAAGCTGGGCACTTACTTCAGACGACGGTCAGACCGAAACTATTTACTTCTCGGATATAACCGTAGCTGAATATGACCGTTTGTGGAAATCGGCGGCAATCTGGCACGAGTATAAGGGCTTTGATATTCCCGAGGCAGTTGCTTCTTTTGCAGGTGAAGATTATGTTAATTACACAAAGAATTGCTATGCAAAGTACGCGTACCCCAAAAAGGTTTTCAATTCCAATATGTACACTCTTCCTGACGGCACCTTAACGAGCCGAATCAGCGATATGGGTGCAGTTTGGCTTTTTGATGACAGCGCTCTTCCCACCGCGTTCTTTGATTTTGGAAGAATTCAAGTAGGCTACCTTGAAATTGAATATGAGGCTGATAAGGACACCGCCTTTGAAGCGCGTTTTGATTATTCCGAGCATGCGGAAGACCTTTTCCTTGAAAACCGTCACAAAGGCTGGGTAACGAATCTTCAAATCAGAACTCCCCTTAAAAAAGGACGTCACACGGTAATGCTTAACCACAGAAGAGCATTCCGCTTCCTGCGTTTGCATTTTGAAGGTCAGTTTACAACGGTTCACCTGCTTTCAGTCCGCGTTCGTTTAAGCTTAATGCCTTATTCCCAGGCAGGCTGGTTCAACTGCGAAGATAAAATGCTCAACAAGGCTTGGGAGGTAGGTAAATATACTCTTCACGTTAATAAGCACGAGGAATATGAAAGCTGTCCAAGAACTGAAATGAAGTTCTTCTCGGGCGACGGCATTATTGCGGCGCTTATTGACCAATATGCCTTTGGTGATATGTCAATAACCGATTCATCGCTTTCACATACCGAGATTGCAGATAACGGTGGCATTGTGTTTGATAAAATTGCCCGTAACGTAGGCTTGTGGGAATATCCTGCATGGAGAATTATAACTGCTCACAATTATTTTGTTTATAATAACGACCTTAAACTTGCTGATAAGTATTTTGATGAACTTACTATCTGTCTTGATTGGACTATCGGTAAGTTAAATAGTAAAAACCTTGTTTATCAGTTCCCCATCTTTGGCGGCGCATTCTATAATGTAAGCGGTTCAGTTGAATATACTTGTTCCTGTGACCGCTTAGGCGAAAAACCCTTGGTTAACGCTCTTTTATATAGAAGTCTTATTTGTATGGCTGAAATGGGCGAAGCATTAGGCAAAGGCAAGCCTGAAGCTTGGCGTGCTCTTGCCGAAAAGATAAAAACGGCTATTAACGAGCACCTTTGGTCCGAAGAGGTTGGAGCATATCTTGATTCTTACGATACAAGCTTTATTCCCCAGGACGGTAACGCATTGGCACTTTTGTTCGGTATAGCAGAGGGCGATAGAGCGACAAAGGTTATGCGCACCTTAGAGAGAGAAAACTGGTCACCCTACGGCTCTGCAATTTTAAGCAAGCATATCAGCCACACTCGTGGCGGTAACACCACTATTTCACCTTTAATGTGCACCTACGAAGCAGAAGCACGTTTCCTTTTAGGCGAAGCAGACAGCGCCATGGAGCTTATCCGCAGAGTTTGGGGCACTATGCTTAAAATGGGCGCCCAAACCTTCTGGGAGTTTATGAATAACAACGATACTGTTCGTTGGAGAGTTCCTGCTCACGCTTGGAGCGCAGGCTGCACGTATCTTCTCAGCGCTTACGTAGGCGGTATCAGAACTAACGGCAAGGGCTTTGAAAGCATTTTATATCAGCCTTACGGCAATATGGAACGCTTTACTTGCGTAACACCTACGCCTAAAGGACTTATGGTTTCAAAATGTTCCACAGTTGAGGGCAAAAAGCACTTTGAGTTGCTTGTGCCTGAAGGAATTAAGGTTGAAAGCATAATTCCCGAAAACGCAGAATTTACTCTTACAACTTATTAAACAAAACAAAACCGCTATCAAACGATAGCGGTTTTAATTTTGTTAATTTATGAATTATTCTTTTTCTTCCCACACAACAGCAAAGGCATAGCCGTTTTCAATAAAGCTTTTAACCTTGCAATCGCGCCAAGAGGAAATAATATTCCCGTTTTCTACTGCGCAAACTCTCGTTAAGGCTTTTAAGCCTTCACCCGTAAACTTTACTATGGCTTCCTTAACAGTCCAGACCTTAAAGAAATTTTCCTTGCTTTTTCTTGCAAATTCCTTTTCGGAAAGAGTAAAGAAGCGGCTGGAAATTCTTTCGTCAAAATCGCGGATTTTTTCTGTATCAACACCGATTTCACCGCCTGCAATACCGCAAAAAACCATATCAAAGCTATGGCTTATGCTTATTCCGCAGTGGGAATCTTTGATTCTCGGCTTGCCGTTTTTATCGTAAACGATGTCAGCCTCAGTGCCGAGAAAATCCTTTATCAGCCTTTTTGCAAGTATAACGCCTTGAAGTGAGACGTCAGAGGAGGAAATTTGTTCAAAATAATATTTCATAATAAAAGTTAAGGGGCTGATTAAAGCCCCTTTTAATTACTTTCCTAAAACTTTCTTTGCTGTTGCTGCAACGTTTTCAGCGGTAAAGCCGAACTCGGTAAACAGAGTCTTTGCAGGAGCAGATGCACCGAAGTGATCAAGACAAACGCAAGCGCCGTCAAGACCAACGTACTTGTACCAGCACATTGAAGATGCGGCTTCAACTGCAACACGGGCGCGTACTGCTTTAGGAAGCACGCTTTCCTTGTATTCGTCGCTCTGCTTGTCAAACAGTTCCATTGAAGGAATTGAAACAACACTGGCGTCAATGCCTTCGGCGGCAAGAAGGTCGGAAGCCTGCATAGCCTGCTCAACCTCGGAGCCTGAAGCCATCAAAATAACGTCGGGAGTAGCGTTCTTGGAAGCCTTAAGAACGTAGCCGCCCTTAAGAGCATCCTTTCCGCTTCCTTCGTAATAGGGAAGATTCTGACGTGTAAGCACGATAGCGGTGGGGCCGTCGTTATTCATAGCAACGGTGTAAGCTGCGGCAGTTTCATTTGCGTCAGCAGGACGGAAAACTGTCATATTAGGAATTGTGCGGATACCTGCAAGATGCTCAACGGGCTCGTGGGTAGGACCGTCCTCACCAACACCGATGGAGTCGTGAGTAAGAACGTATGTTACGGGAAGCTTCATTAAAGCGGCCATACGCATAGCGTTCTTCATATAGTCGGTAAATACGAAGAAGGTTGCACAGAAGGGAGTAACACCGCCGTGGAGGTACATACCGTTTACAATAGCGGCCATGGCGTGCTCACGGATACCGAAGTGAATGTTAGCGCCTTCGGGAGTTTCGTTTGAGAAGAAAGCCTGTCCCTTAAGCTCGGATTTGTTTGAGGGAGCAAGGTCAGCACTTCCGCCAAAGAGGTTGGGCTGAAGCTTTGCAAGGCGGTTAAGCACGTCACCTGAAATAGCGCGTGTGGCGTTGGGTTTATTTTCAAAGGTCCAGAAATCTTCGTTATTCTCTAAATCAACGGGGAATTCGCGCTTGTTCCATAAGAGATATTCTTCGTAAAGCTCAGGATACTTTGCGGCGTATTCCTTAACAAGAGCGTTCCATTTTTCTTCAACAACTGCGCCCTTTGCGGCAATTTCACTTGTGAAAGCACGAACGTCTTCAGGAACTTCAAAGGGACCGTATGTCCAGCCAAGATTTTCCTTGGTCAGTGCAAGGTTTTCTTCACCTAAAGGCTCACCGTGGGCAGAAGCCTTACCCTGCTTTGCGGGGCAACCGTAACCGATTTCGGTACGGCAGATGATGATAGAAGGCTTGTCGGTAACTGCCTTAGCCTCTGCGATTGCGGCAGAAACAGCGTCAGTATCAGTGCCGTCTTCAACCTTAACAACGTGCCAGCCGAGAGCCTCGTGGCGAGCAGCAACGTCCTCGGAGAATGCAACGTTAATGTTACCTTCGATGGTAATATCGTTCTTATCGTAAATGCAGATAAGCTTGCCTAATTTTAAGGTGCCTGCCAAGGAAGCGGCTTCGTACTGAATACCCTCCTGAAGGCAACCGTCACCAACTAAAACGTAGGTATAATGGTCAACAATGTCAAAGCCTTCGCGGTTGAATTTAGCCGCAAGATGCTTTTCGGCCATAGCCATACCAACTGCGTTAGCAAAGCCCTGACCTAAAGGACCTGTTGAGGTTTCAACACCCTTTGTGTGACCGTATTCGGGATGTCCGGGAGTTTTGCTTCCCCACTGACGAAATGCCTTAAGATCGTCAATAGTAAGGGGATAGCCAAACAAGTGCATAAGTGAATAAAGAAGCATTGAGCCGTGACCTGCAGAAAGAATAAAGCGGTCGCGGTTAGCAAAATCACAATTTTTAGGATTGAAGGTAAGATGGTTTGCCCAAAGTGCAAATGCAAGGGGGGCAGAACCCATAGGAAGGCCGGGATGTCCGCTGTTAGCCTTTTGAACACCTTCGGCAGAAAGAATTCTGATAGCGTTGACTGTTTTTGTTTCAATCGGTTTCATAATTTTCCTCCGTAAGCGGTAAACCGCAATTTTTTACTATATTATATAATAGAGTATTTCTTTTTGCAAGCGTTTTCAAGGAGACTTCACAAAAGTTTTCCTTTTCATTTGCCCAAAAGGGTGGTATAATGATAGCAACAAATAATAGGGGAATGAACAAAAAATGTCAAAAGTAAAAAAAGTAGCAGCCATTACGGCTTTAACGGCAATTCTCTTCCTTTGCGGATGCGCGCCAACAGAAGAAGTTGCGGTAGATAAAACTAAGGTGCCCACAAACTATGAGGCGTCTTATTTGGTAAAGGCCAACGGCTTTGAATACACCAATAAATATACCGTTACGGAAAGCGAGGATAAAACCGAGCTGATTATTTCTTCTCTGGTGGACGAGCCTTGGGAAAATCAAAAAGGGGAAGAGGGCAGGCAGATTATAACTACCGCCTCACGTCTTGTTTTGAATGAACGGGAAAACGCATCTGTTTTCGCTCCGATTTTTACAGAAGAAGAATTTAAGGTAACCATTGATAAAGCCTATTACACGCACTTTACCTTTGAACACGACCACGCCCTTAAAAGCGGACTTATAAAAACCAAGGAATACGATGCAAATTCCGAAACGGGTTTTAAGGAAAATAACTACGCCGTTGCCTTGGCAGACCAATATTTTGATAAGGATACGCTTCCCTTTGTTATCGCCTCCTTTACAGACTCTGAAGGCGTTATAAAAGTATCCTCAGGTAACCGCGATAAGCTCCAAACAGTCAAATATGAATATATGAACAACGAAACACTTGATATAAACGGCAAGGCTTTTGATTGCAAGGTAGTACTTCTCCGTCCCAATACAGTCTTTAGCGTTAACAGCGCAAAAATCTGGTATGATTCCGCAACGGGAATACTTATTAAGGTCCAGCACGACGCATCCGTAATGACGTTAACAAGTGTTGAAGGGGTAGAGTAAAGTAAATATTGTTAAATAAAAAATGCTATGAGAAATTCTCATAGCATTTTTTGTAAACAAAAAAAGGCAACGATTAACGTTACCTTTTTTGTTTTTGATAAATTTTTTATCACATTATCAGCGTTACCAAAGAGAAAACGAGAGGTATGGTAATAACGCCTAAAATGTTAGACATAAAGTAAATGCGCGCGCTTTCAGAAGAATCTTTTCCTGCTGATTCAGCAAATAATACGGTATTCATTCCAACGGGCATACCGCAGATTATTACGGGGATTGCAAAAAGCATTCCGCGCACACCTAAAGCGTATAACAAGCCTGCGCATAAAATGGAAATTGCGGTTAAACGTACAAGCGCTACAACGTATGCCAAGGGGCTTTTGAAAAGCTCTTTTAGCGAAAATTTTCCTAAAACGAAGCCCGTTAAAAGCATAGTAACAAAGCTCATACTGTTGCCTGCGGTTGAAATCGTATCACTTATAAAGCTCATAACGGTTGAGCCAAAATTGATTTCCGTGCTTTTGTAGGGAAAGCTTATTCCTAAAAGACCGAGAGCGCAACCGATAAAAATAGCAATAACACCGGGGGAAAGTATGATGCTCTTTATGCTTTTGCCTTTGCCCATTAAAAGGAAATAACCTATTGACCCAATGGCGATAGAAAGAGGAATCGCGAAAACCATTGTTTTTGCTAAGAATGCTCCGCCTAAAACGCCTTCAATAACGGGATAACCGAAGTATCCGTAATTTGCAAAAGCAAATATGTAAATAAAGGTGTTTCTTGGAATACTGCTTTTTTTGAAAAATAAGGATAGCACAAATCCTATAGCGAGCACACATACAAGGAAAACACAACCCCAGAAAAAGAAAGGAAGATTTTCCGTTAAGTTTTCCTTTGTGAAGCTTGCGGAAAGATTTTTAATTAAGTACGCAGGATAAATAATATTCGCTCCTAAGTAGGAAAGAGTTTTGGCGCTTTCTTTAGGTATGATGTTTTTTCTTGCAAGAAAATATCCAATCAAAATAAACGTGCACAACATAAATATTTTTTGCAAGGTTAAAAATAAAGTATCAATCAAGAGTAAGCACAACCTTACCGATGTTTTCACCACGCTCTAAAATGGCGTGTGCATCTTCCGCCTGAGCCATAGGAAGTACCCTGTAAATGTTGGGTTTAATAAGACCTTTTTCAATTTTTGGGAAAACGTTATCAACTAACTGCTTTAATAATTCTGCCTTAAATTCAGGTGTGCGGTTGCGAAGCATACTTCCAACTAAATGCAAGCCCTTTGTAAGCAAAGGACGAAGCTGAATTTCTGTAGTAATTCCTGCCAAAGTAGATATTACTACCCAGTAACCGCCGCGGGCCATAAAGGGAAGACTCTTGCCTAAGGTTTCACCTGAAAGACAGTCCATTGAAACGTTTACGGGATGACCGTTTGCTTCTTCGTTTTTAAGTATTTCAGCAACGTCCTCAGTAGTGGAATTGATAATAATATCAGCGCCCGTTGAACGAACCTTTTCACGAATTTCGTCGGTTAAAACGCTTGTTATAACTCTTGCGCCAAAGGCTTTTGCCATAGGAATTGCAACTGAAGCAAGTCCGCTTGCGCCTGCGGGAATAAATGCAGTCTGTCCTGCTTCAAGGTGACCTTCAATAAAAAGATTAAGGTATGAGGTTGCATAAGCTTCGGGAATAGCAGAGGCTTCCACAAAAGAAAGTCCCTTAGGAATAGGCATAAGCATATCAAACTTAACGGCAACGTATTCAGCGTAACCGCCGCCGCCTAAAAGAGCGCAAACCTCGTCGCCAACGCGCCAAGAAGTAACGTTTTTGCCAACTTCTGTAATTATACCTGCAATTTCAAGGCCCATCCATTCGGGGCAACCGGGAGGGGAGGGGTATTTACCTTGTCTTTGAAGCAGGTCGGCACGGTTAAGCGCCGCAGCTTTAACTTTTACAAGAACCTCGTCGTCTTTAAGTATAGGATCGGCAACGTCGGACCAAACAAGGTCTTTGTTGTCGTTTACAAGCATTGCCTTCATATTAGTCTGTTCCTTTCATAGAAAGTGCGCGGCCACCGTCGCAAATATAAGTCTGACCGGTGATGAATCGTGCTTTATCTGAAACAAGGAAATCAACAAGATTTGCAATATCTTCAGCGGTGCATTTGTCGCCGAATAAGTTTGTGTCATAAGCATAAGCGCGACCTTCGGGAGTTGAAGTATCAACTGTATCACGGCAAACAACGCCGGGAGCAACAGAGTTAATGTTGATTTTGTGAGGTCCTAATTCCTTTGCAAGAGCTTTTGTCATTGACATAATGCCACCCTTTGAAGCGGCGTAATCTGATGACCATGCAAGACCGTTAACACCTACTGTTGAAGAAACGTTAATAATTTTTCCGCCTTCGCCTTGCTTTATCATCTGTCTTGCGGCGGCACGGGTTGCCCAGAAAGCGCCGTAAAGGTTTACTTTAAGAACTCTGTCAATAACGTAGTCTTCTTGCTCGGCAAGAGGTAAATATTTTGCGTCCTTTCCTGCAATTCTTGCGCTACCGCCTGCCATATGAATCATAATATCAAGTCTGCCGTATCTTTTTACGGTTTCTTCAACTGCGGCATCAACTTCTTTAGATTCAGAAACGTCAAAAACCATACCGAAGGCTTCTCCGCCGAAAGCTTTTATGCTGTCAACTGTGGCTTTAACTGTGTCAGGATTAATGTCGCAAACTGCAACTGCAATACCTTGTCTTGCTAATGACCTGGCAGACTCACTTCCTAAAAATCCGCCTGCTCCTGTAATAAATGCTACTTTTCTCATTTTATATCTCCTTTTTACAAGCAATAAGCTTGTTAATAATTACGTTTGTTTTTGCGCTGTCGTTATGCACGAATTCAACGCTTAAAATTTTTGATTGTGGGTTAGGGTTTATCCATTCGTAACGGTAAAGGGTGTAAACTTTGCCGTCGGGCAATCTGCCTTCTATACCGGAGGTGTACCACATAGCACCGATATAACCGTTATGGCGGTAATATCTTCCCTTGAAAGGTTCCCCAAACCGTCTGTTCCAATAACTGATGTTGCCGGTGTAGGTTAACTCTATTTCTTCACGCTTTCCGTCTGCGTAAGAAATCACGTACTTGCCTACGTTCTCAAAAGGTGTCCAAGGAGTTCTGAATACGTAATCGGTTGCGGTATGCTCAAAAACAAGGCTTGAGGCAACGTCGTTGATTTCAAAAGCTCCGCCCGTTGTATTTTCGGGGTTAAAAGCACCCTTATCTTCTATGATTTTTTGTGAATAATTTTTATGCAGTGAAGGATATTCTTTGTTCTGTATTTTTTCGCGGGCAGATGCAATTTCCTTCTGAATCACGCGGTCATAGGCGTATCTGAGCAGAGGATTATAGTCCTTAGACCAAAGAATTTGCGATAAATAGAAAATATCGTACATTTTTCCTTCTGCGGCAATGGACTGTTCCTTTGTGACTGTCCAAGTTGAGATTTCACCACCTATCATTCCGGGCTTTGCAAGGCGCTCAGCAGAACGCTGATGATGGCTTGAATAGAAGTTGCCGATAGCAACGGTCATATCGTGGGCAAGAAGAGCATCTTCCGTTTCACAAGGATAAACGTACCAGATAAAATCTAAAAGAATAACATCTTTAGGTATCTTTTTAATTGCCTCTTTTGCAAAGGGAATGATTCGGCTTATGCTTGAAACGGCGTCAGCCCAGAACATCATTTTGGCACCGCGCTCGGCAAGGAAATTGCGATATTTCCAAATATCTTGGGCGTAAATTTCAGCAGGATCCTTGCCTTTACAAAGAGGGCAAACGCCGACCTTTTTTAATTCGTCGTGCCCCATGTGCACTAATTTACAAGGTGCAAACACTTCAAGAACTTCTTCGAGAAGGTCAAACATAATTTCGTACGTTTTGGGGTTGGAAGGACAATAATCGTGATTATAGAAATCACTTCTGCCGTCCTTTAATATTGTGGAAATTGCTTCGTCACTTACTTCTGCAATCTCGGGATAGGTTACGGTAAGGTATTCTACATGGCTGAAACTTTGAACCTCAGGCACTGCTTCCATACCGAAACTTTGGATATATTCAACGAGGTCGCGGACAACCTCTTGCTTAATGGTTTTTTTACCACCAACGCCACCGTGGGGGAAAGGAGGCCATTCGCCCTTTGCCGCTTTTTCGTTGGCCATTTCAAAGCCTTCGTTAATTTCAGGATGCCTTTTGAATTCAAAAGCGCCGCCGAGTTCAATAATGATTGTGTTATAGCCTAAAGGAGACGCAATGTACTTGATAAAACGCTTAAAGAAATCTATTTCGTTCATTGGAGGCAAATACATATGGATTCCGCGCAACTTAGTATTGGGTTTATCTTTGATGCTTACAAAAGGAATTTCACCCCAACGCATAAGCTTTAAGAAAACTTCAGCTCCATAAACGAAACCGCGTTCGTCAGAAGCGCATATTTTTACACCGCTTTTATCAATGGTTAGAGTATATCCTTGGGTTTCAACGTTGTTGTCGAAGTTGAACTTAATATCACCGCAAGCATTTTGCGCTAATTCTTTATTCGTTAACTCAGAGAACTTCTCTTTAAGCACGTTCACGGCTTTATTGGCTGTTTCGCAATCAGCAGAAACGGATTGTAAAATTTCGGGCGAAATGCTTCCGTCACCGCAAAGATTAAATTCGTTAACCTGCGGGTAAAGGAAGTTGCCTGCGGATTTGAAACCGTAAACGTCGATATTTTCAATGCTTACGATGTTTGCTTCAGTAGCTTCAAATGAAAGAATTATTTCGTCTTCTTCGCACTCAACCGGAAGAATCACCTTTCTATCGGAAATAAATTTACCCGTTTCACCTGAATATTGGCACAAAAGCGCTTCTTTGGTCTTGTTGTAGGCACATATTCTTTCTGCTTCGCAATCGTCACTTAAATTAAGAACCAGACTGTTTATCCAGTAATTTCCGTCTAAATATAAATGAACGTCTATTCCGCGCATAGAATGAACCTGAGTCCACCAAAGTTTAAGACGCTGATTTTTTATTGGGTTTCCGTTTTCCAAGGGTTCGATTCTTGTCTGATTATCTAACCCTGTAACAGTAACGGAAGAGTTTATCAAATTATTAAGTTTACCTGCAATCATAATGTTATCCTTTCTTTAATAACTGTAAACGGCATCTCCATTTACGACTGTAAGATAAGTTCTGTAACTTTTATTATCACTAACGGTTTTGCCCATTTTATCGGTTATGGAATAAGGCTCGTTGCTTAAACCTAACACGGTAACGGCTGTGCTACCAATTTCGAGGGTGCCCCAATCGTTTTCTTTTCCTACCGCCTTGGCGGCATTTTTTGTAACGGACAAAAATATTTCTTCTTCCGGCATACCGAGAGTGCGCATAATGCTCATACAGTAATTCAGCCCGTATCTGCCGAACCGAATAAATGCGCTTGCTCTTGTTAAATCTGAGCTTATTGTGTCGGGATAGAATTTAGCGTCCATAGCTTTTTTAAGTACGGTAAAATCTGTGTGAACGTGACCCGCAAAGCCCGTATCTATTACGATGCCTTTTTCTCTTGCGAATTTAAGGCATTCAAAATTATCTTCCGCCGCATTGTTTCTTCCACCGTGGAAAGCATGGGTAATTATATCTCCGCTATTTAACGTTTTTGCAATATCCATCATACTTACGGGAGAATTGTTCGTATGCACCATAACTTTTAAGCCTTTGTCCTTTGCAAAAGCGCATACCTCCTTTAAGGGAGTTACACCGTCAAAATTGTCTCCGTCATAGAAAAGCTTAAAGCCTAAAAGCTTGTCACCGTAGCTTTTATTGTATTGCTCAAAATTATCAAAGTTGTAATTGCCGTTGTTAAACGTCGGAGAAACAAATACTGCATTTTTTACGGCAAAGGTGTCTAAAAACTCTTTGTCACCGCTTACGGCAGAAGCATCAACCGCGCAGGTTACACCGTTAGGGAAACAACCGGCAGAAACGTCGGTGCCGAAGGCATCGATTGATACGTTGCGCATATGCATATGAATATCAATTAGACCGGGCATAACAATTAAACCGCTTGCGTCAAATTTTCTTAAAGTATCTGCTTCAATATTATCGTCAATTTTTGTTACGTGCTTGCCTTCAAACAGAACGTCTTTTTTACTAAAACCGTTTCCGTTCCAAAGCATACCGTTTTTAATTAAAAACTTATCCATATTACAAAAGCTTCTTCATATTTTCAACTACAAGTTTTGCGGTTTTAAGGTCCAACTGTTCCATAGTTGAACTTGCGGCAAATCTGTCAACGCAGAAAGCAATTTGACCGCCTAAAATGGGATTCAGGATTCTTGAAAGTCCTCCAAAGGCTCCGTTTGCGTGATAGCTTACGGGTGTTTTAACTTCCTTTTTAAGCAAGGTCATAGCCTTTACGCTCTCAAGCATTTCATCTTCGTTAGTGGCAGAGGTCACAATTTTAATTATATCGGGATTGCGCTTTTCTAAAAATAAAGCAAGCTCTACTACCTGAGTGCTTGTCATAGGAATTCCGGGGTGGCAAGAAAGTAATACCTCCGCGCCTTTGGAATGAACCTCGTCTATAAGTGCGCACTGTTTTGAAATAATTTCAGAATCAGTAACGATTTCTTTGGGATTTCCCTTAGTAAATGAGTATTTGTCTTCACCGCAGAAGCCTTCTTTTGAAGGAGCGTGGAAGGTATAGCCCTGCATATCAATGCCTGCGGCACCTGCTTCTACTGCGTTCAAGAACGTCTGCACTCTTTCTTCTTCGGAAAGATTAAGAGGAGACCAATCCATTACAGAGTTATAATTAAGTGCCAATACAGGCAAGCGAGATGATCCAATAATTTGCTTGAGAGTGTCAACGTCATACTTTTCCAAGCAAGACATATGTAAATCAATCATATCAGCGCCGTCATAAAGGCAATTTTTAATCTCTGCTATGGCAGACATAGGAGTTTTCTCTCTTACAACGCCTGCAAGAGCCGGGGCGGGTATTTTTGATAATTTTATCATAAATTTATACTTCCTTTCAGTTTATAATGTGATTATATCATTGGTTTTTTATTGGGTAAATGTCAAATCTGCATAAATTTATCAAATTTGATACAAAAAATGTTGAATGATTTTAAATTTATGGTATAATAATCTCAATAAATAAGGGAGAATACTCAAAAAATATGAAAACAGATATATTATCAAATTTGGTAATAACAAAAGTGCTTGCGGCGTCAACTTTATATACCCCTGAAAAAGTTAAAATCAAAAGAACCCATCGTAAAAGATGGGCGGTTGTTATTAAGTATGAAGGGGAGACCTTTTATATTTCAAACGGTAAACGTTTTTTGTCTGATGCTAACCACGTTGTTATTCTACCTAACGGTTGCTTGTATGATTGGGAATGCACTCAACCCGGACATTTTGCGATTATTGAATTTGAAAGTGAACAAACCTTTCATGAACCTATTCCTATTCCTATAAAGTATAGTGAAAAAGTATTAAAGCAGTTCAAGGAGATAGAATATAAACGAAATCTTAAAAACCCTATGTTTGAAATGGAAAGTATTCGTGACGTTTACTCAATTATATTAAGCATCACATCTCAAAGCATTGATAAATACACGCCAAACAGTAAAATGCAAAAGATTCAGCCGGCAATAGAATACGTTTCTCAAAACTTTGATAAGCGCATTACCAATGATATTCTCGCGAACGTTGCCGGGCTTTCCACTATATATTTTCGAAAATTGTTTACGGAAGTAATGGGCATATCTCCTATTGCATATACAAAACAGATGCGAATCGAAAAAGCAAAGGAAATGCTTAAAAGTGATTACGGAACCTTATCCGATATTGCTCAATCTTTAGGATATGCAAATCTCTATGATTTTTCGCGGGATTTCAAAACTCATACAGGCAAAGCGCCGTCAAAGTACTAAATTGAAGAAAACAACTTCTCACCACTTAACTTATAAATAATAAACAAAAAAGGTAACGAATATCGCTACCTTTTTTTGCTATTTTTCCCTTTATCCCTTTGCATAACCTTTCATACAGTTGTTTTGTAAGCTCATAAGTGCTTCGCCAAACCGTTGGAAGTGGACTATTTCACGTTCGCGGAGAAGGGCGAGAGGTTCGATGACGCTTTGGTCACGAGTCATCATCATTAAGCGCTCGTAGGCGGCGCGGGCTTTTTGTTCTGCCGCCATATCGTTGGTAAGGTTGGCGATTGGATCGTCAAGCACCTGAATATATGCGCTTGACCAGGGTTCGCCTGAGGGGCTTGACTGGAACACACCTTTACCGCGGGTTGCGTAATAGTCGCCAAGACCTGCGGCGCGCATTTCTTCAGGGGTTGCATCCTTGGTAAGCTGATAGATCATTGTGCCCAGCATTTCCCAATGGGCGAGTTCTTCAGTTCCTAAATAAGATTTTTATTGTGCATATAGCAAAATAATAAAAGACTGTGCATTTTCGCACAGTCTTTCTTTGGTTTACACTTCTTCAGCTACGGAAGCATTAACGGAAAAGTTTGTATAAACACACTCCATTACATTGCTTTCGTGTTGCTCGTTATAGACACAGGCAATCGGTATTTTTTGTTCGTAGGCATCAATGACGAGTTTTACCAATGGGTTAGGATATTTCTTTTTATAACCACTTTGTTTGAAAATCATTATATCAATAGTGTCGTCGCCGTCTTTCATTTTTATTGATATGTATTTTCTTTCGTCGCCGTCAGTACCGTCATATCGTTTAAGGTAGGTAATATAACCACCTAAAAAGTTATTGTTTTTTTCGTTTGATAATTTATTAGATTTCATATAGAAACCTCCTTGTTAAAGAATTTAGTGGTTTCCATATAACTCTTTAATATGCGTGTTGTTGTATTCAAAGGTTTTACTATACTAATTGTTTTTTCTATCACTCCTAACATTTAAGCATCTTACTTATTACAAAGTTTTTTCAGTTAAGTATGATAATTCATTTTTCTTTAAGTCCGTAAGTTTAACCTTGTTTAAGACAGTATAATTTAATACCTTAATATAAGTGAATAACTTTAAAACTTAATATAGGTATTTAAATCTATTACTTAATATATAAGTAACTAATTTATTACTTTGTAGTAAGTATTTAAATTAATAACTTATTATTTTTTATTTGTCAAGAAAAAATGAGAACTTTTTTCAAGTCCTCATTTTTTACTATGCAGGTATGTATCTTCAAGGTCTTTTCTATCTTCGCCGTGACCGAGCGCGACCATC
Source organism: Clostridia bacterium (assembly GCA_017502165.1). Taxonomy (GTDB): domain Bacteria; phylum Bacillota; class Clostridia; order Christensenellales; family QALW01; genus UMGS1322. The sequence continues at coordinate 9,093 of JAFVVO010000001.1, read as the reverse complement.
GTTTTTGCCGTTCCATGTCGCTCGGCATTTTCTTCAGCCCATAACTTACGGATAGAGTGAACCCCACTCTTGACTTCGCCGTTCGGTGTTCGTATATTCAACTTTTCGCAACGGCGACGAAGATAACGATTGACCGACCCTTTGCGGACCGCAAAAACTCGGTCTTGTGGGTTCTTGCCTTTTATTTGTTCACGGAGCAGCTTCGCCGTTTCTTCGCTCATAGGCAAAACCCTTGTTCTATTTCCTTTGTCCTTGTAAATGGTGATTTCGCCGTTCTTAAAGTCTATATGACGTACTTCAAGTCGTTCAAGAGTATTTACCCTAACACCCGTTTGGTAAGCGAATTTTAAGGCAGTAAGGCTATCGCAAGAACGAGGTGCAGCAAGTATCTTTTCCATTTCTGCACGGGTAAAAGAGTATTGCTTTATCGTTTCGGTTTTCTCAATCTTGCTTTCGTCAACCGATACTGAATAATCAGTACGGATATTGAAAGCTTTGTTTGCACACTTTGAGATTTTAAGCAGATTGCTTTGATATGTCTTAATCGTTTTCAAAGAGCAACCCTCAGACGTCTTTTTCTCAATATACGATTGACACATATCGGAGGTTATTTCCTTTACTTGCTTAACTCCGTACTCGTTTTTTATAAAAGCGGCGAAATCGTGAGCAAAGTCTTTAAGGTTGCCCTTTGCCGATAATGATTTTATTATATGTTCGCTATCTGCTTGTGGGTTGTGCTTGTCGCTATGCTTGTCAAAGTGCAAAACAAAGCACATATCTAATGCAGAATTGAATTGATAGAATAATGATTTTGACATTGTTTTGTCGCTCCTTTCGTTGTATTTGTCGCCATTGTCGTCGCGATCGTAAACGTCGCGCCGTTAATGGCGACATAATTTATGTAATTTTTAAGGTGCCGACCCATTGACCGACACCCTAAAATAATATATGTATCGTATTTGTTCAGATGAAAGAAAACGGTGCCGTCGCTCCGTTTTCCCAAAACAGCGATATATCGTATCGCCGATAAACCGACCTTATATTGTCGGTTGGGGTGTTCAACCAAAAATGCCGATATACATTTTTAAGATTGAACATCATGGTGGTGTGCCTTTGAGATTTCGTTTGCAGTCAAGCGGCGGCACACAACACATGATTGGGTTTCAATGTGTGTAGTTTTCTTTTTTGTGTGATTTTCAAAGATATAAATATTCCTCCTCCATTTTTTCTCTAATATTGCTCCTTCGTTGTATTATTGAATACAAATATAGCATGACAAAGTTTTAAATAAAAATCAAGAAAAGGTATAAAATTGGTCGGGACCCAAAAGGTCCCGACCATAAACAAAAACACCCTATGACCAAAGTCATAAGGTGTTCGTATATTTATTAAACTGACCGACAAATTGTAATTTGTATTACTCCCATTCAAAGGATTCTTTACCTGCACCTAATTCAAAATGATATTTAATCAGACCTTTATTTGCTCCTGTAAATATTCCATTATCTATTTCTATTTTTACTTTATTACCCTTGCCAACGATTCTATAATCTTGTTTATTAAGAGCTGTCGGAGCAAGTAATGATGCTAGGATTCCGTTTTTAAACCACTCAGGCATAGTTCCATCATAACTTGATACTTCTTCTAAAGTTTTGGATTTATGTGCTACACCATTATTTATTCCATATCCAATTGCTACTATTCCAATTACTTTTTTATTTGGAACATATTTTGATACTCCACGATTAAAAGTGCCACCAACATACCAAGTGTTTAATCCTAGTGTTTGTGCATATAACATTATATCAGCACTTGAATATCCTAGTTTTTCTGCTAAATCATCAGTATCGTTTCCTGCTAAAATAATATAATTTTTAACACCCTTTGCTAGTAATAATTTAATAATACTATTTACTGCTTTATCATTATCAAGCATCAATTTGATTGATAAATCATATTTTTTATTATTTTCTTCTATTCTTTCATTTAATTTTGATACCAAATCCTCTGGTATTTTCTTATCAACATATTTTCTTACCATATGTCTTTCTTTCATAGCTTCTTTAATAGTCATTGAACCACTCCTTTACAAATTCAAGTTTATCAAACTGATTATATTATAACATATTTTGATAAAAAATCAATAGATATCAAATAGACTGTGCGACTTCGTTTTTAGGTGCTTTTTCAAGCAGTTCTGCAAACTGTTCCTTTGATAGGATAGTGAACTCTGCCGTGTAGTCGTTACCTCTGCCCGATGTCTTATATTGCATATAAATAGGCATTGGAATAAATGACAAACGGAACTCCAACAAATTAAGGGGGTAAACAAAAATCTGTTTTGTAACCCTTTCATAAAATGCTTCGTTTAAATCATTCTCAGAAAGGGAAAGCACGGACTCAAGCTGTTCTATATATTCGGTATATATTTGTATCTCTGCACTTGCAGAATTGCCTTGTTCTTGCATTTTACGGAGTTCTGCTTGTAAATCTTCATATTGCTTGTTAAGTGTTCCTATGCTTGAATAATAGGCAATATCAGGCACGGAGCCACCCGACCAAGCTAGCGTCAATTTTGAGATTTCACCTTGTTTCCTTTCAAGTGCCGTTTGCAGTTTGCTAATCTGCTTGGTATTGTCCTTTGGCTTTGAAAGTTCGGCAATTTCCTTTTTCATTTCATTGAGCAAGGTTTCTCTATAAGGGATGATATATGCCGTAATAATATCGTGAACTGCCGTTTTCAACACTCGGTCATTCACTCGCAGAGCATTACAACCCACAAGGGCAGTATCGCCCGTATCAAGTGTTATTTGCTTGTAATTGCCCCTTTGGTGATTTTCAAAGCACACCCAAGCACGATAAGGCACATTCTTTTGTTTCTTTACATAACTGACATATCTGCCACCACATAAACCACAATACACCTTGCCGCTTGTCCAATAGCGGTTTGAGTGCTTTGCCTTGATTTCTTCACTCGGTGCTTTTTCCTCTAAAATTGTTTGCACCTTATTCCATAAATCTCGGTCAATAATAGCGCTTTCGGGGTGGTGGTCTGTTATATAAAATCGGTAAGATTGCCCCGTGTTATATTTCTTTTTGTGGGTGAGTGGGTCGGGAGTGTAGGTTTTACCTTGTGCCAAGTCGCCCACATATTTTTCGTTCCGTAAAACGCGAAGTATAACAGTATTGCTCCACCCGTTTTTATATCGCTTGGTAGTAATACCTTGTTGCTCTAATCGTCTGCCAATTCGGTGTGTACCTTCGCCACTTGCAAACCACTCAAAAATCTTTTTAATGACTTCAGCTTCTTCGGGTATGATTTCAAAGTGTTGTATACCGTTGTCATCCTTAACAATATTATACCCGTACATTTCTTTACGACCGAAAATGACACCGAGTTGCATTTGTTGTTGCTGCCCCCAACGAACACGGCGAGAAGTTCTCAAACTTTCTTGTTCGGCATTAGTCGCAATCTGCGTCAATTTCTCTCGGTAGTCGTTTTTCTCGGTGTTGATGTCATCAGATAAAAACCAAATATAAACACCCTTATTTCGTAGTTCTTCAACGATATTCAAAAGGTGTTGAACATTACGGGAAAAACGGGAAACTTCTTTTGTAAGAATAATGTCAATATTGCCGTGCCTTGCTTCAAACAACATTCGGTTGAAATCGTCTCGTTTTTCAAGCGACGTTCCCGAAAGGCCCTCATCTGCGAATATGCCGACATTAGTCCAATTAGAGTGAAGATTAAAATACCTCGCAAAAAATTGCTTTTGAGTTTCAAGAGAGTTCTTTTGGTCGGTATCGTCGGTTGAAACGCGGCAGTATGCACAAACCCTATGTGGTTTATTATCGTCGGTTTTGAGGGTTGTTTTATTCGGCTCTATTATCTGTATTTGTGCCATTTTTAACATCCTCTCTCTTGATACCAATTACGTCCATTATGTACTCTTTGATTTCCTTAATGAACTTTTCTTCTGCTTCGGGGGTTTTAAACAAAGCATCCAAATTGGTTATCACACATAAATACTCCCTGCCACAACTTACTTTATATTCATTGTATGCTTGGCATAGACGGGAAAATAACTCTTTGTTATCGTCAAAGAATGAGAGCCAATCTTGTGCTTGTTCTAATGTTAGATTGTGGCGACAAAAGTATCGCAATCGGTTTCTTATCTTTTCTTCATAGTTATGATAATATCCGTAGGTCCTCATAATAACCCCTCCTTTGAACACTATTATAACATAAACAATTTTATTCTTCAATACCGATGTCATTAAGAAGAGCCTTTGTTTCGGGGGTGGGCATGGTGTAGCGCTGTGCTAAATATTGTTGAGAAGCGGAAAGCTCACTATCGGGTCCGCCGTACTGGGCAAAGAGAAATTTTGCCATTTGCAAGTCACCGTTTTTAATGTTTACGGGAAACTGCAGCTTCTTTTCATAAATCCACATAAATAAACCTCCTTAATTTTCCCAAGGCCAAGGTGAGTTTATCCATGAGAAACTGTCACCTGCAGGGCAAACGCCAAAATTCATAGTTGGGCCGTATTTTTCAAAGTATTCATTGCGCAAATCGTGCATTTGCTTTGAATAGGTGTTATAAAGCTCACGGGCACGGGCGTTGTCGGGGTGGGTATCGAGAAAAAGGTTAAGCTCCACAAGTGCAAAGCTTAACTCCTGAAGCTTTTTAAGCATTTGCTGTTGAGTCATCTTGGAGTACCTCCTACAAAATAAGGCTGGTAAAGTTCACGCCAAAGAGTGCCCATTTTTAGCGCTTCTTCGGGAGAAACGGGGGCAGAAAAGCTTTGAGTGGGAACGTATGCTTTTGCCAAGGGCAAAGAGTTTATACACTGTGTCTGATTATCTTGTAAGCAATCGTTCTGCATATATAAAATCCCTTTCAACTAAAATTGAGCGGAAATAAATCCGCTACTTGTATTATATTCGCAAAGGAAATTTTGTGTTAAAAGGGAAAACGCAGGCATACAATTAGGTAGCAATTCCATTGGAGGAGAGAAAAATGACGGATTATGAGGTTTTGAATATTACTCCCGACGCAACGGTGCAAGAAATACGTGCTGCATACCTGAAACAAGTTAAAAAATATCATCCCGACAAGTTTTCTTCTGCAGAATGCAAACGTGAAGCAGGGGAAAAACTGAACAGAATAAACCTTGCTTATTCGAGGCTGAAAAGCATTATGCCTGAAACGCCTTGCCCCAAAATTAAGCAAAGAAATAAAATATACACCGCTATTGATAATATGGAAATAGTGGTAAGGGTATAAAAAAAGACAGTCGAGTGACTGTCTTTTTATTGTTTGTTTAATTTATGCCCGTTGCACGCAATTGAGCAAGCATAGTAGATGAACCTGATAAAGTAATATTTTGTGTTTTGAAATTTATGCCTCCAAACATATTACTGTAATACGTGGGGTTTGCATGAACAACCACATTCCCGGTTAAAGACGTGCAACCGCGGAAAACACCTTGCGTTGAGAAAACTGAATTGGGTATAACGGGGGCGTTTTTAAGCGAAGTGCATTTATCAAAAGCGTAGTCTATAGATTTTGCTTTTTCCGGCAAATGACTGGGAATGCTCTTAAGAGAAGAACAACCGGCGTATGTTGAAGACAAAAATTCTATGTTTTTGGGGAAATTCGGCACAGTGGTTAAAGAAGTGCAGTCCATAAAGGTTTCGCACAAAACTGTCACACTATCAGGTATTTTAGGAGCGGTTTTAAGGGAAGTGCAACCGGAAAATGTATAGCTTAAATCGGTTATTCCGTTAGGGAGATCAGGTACGTACGTTAATGAAGTGCAATCAATAAAAGTACGCGTCATACCAGTTATGCCAGCAGGAAACACAGGCGCATATTCCAATGACTCGCAAAATGCAAACATATAAGCGACATCGGTTGCGCTGCTTGGTATTGCAGGGGGAGTTTTAATAGCAGTGCCCTGGAAAGAACTTGTTAACCATTTTACACCGTTAGGTATAACGGGTGCGGTTTCAAGAGCATAGCAATTGCGAAAAGCCGCGGAAAGACTTAGGGCTTTTTGTGAAATTATAGGCGCTGTTTTTAGATTTTTGCATCCTTGGAAGGCCTTTAATAAGTTGTTTACGGGCGCACCGTTTATTTCGTCAAGCATTCTGCCGTAAGAAGTTTTACTGTCGTCAAGTACGCGTACACCCCAATCAAAATATGCTTCTGTACAATTCTCCCAACTATCTACTTGAGATTGCTTTTTATAACGATATTCATAATCACCGTAGATGAAAACATCACCTGCTGCTAAAGTGGGAAACTTTTCACCACTATTATATACCCTGCCCGTAGCCCTTGACGTGTAAACTCCGCCTTGGGGAACATATGTTGTTGCGGTGAAGGGTTGAGGCGTAGGCACAGGCGTGGGAGTGGGCTTTACGGGAGCTTTGGTAGGAGTAGCTGTGGGCTTTGCGGTTGGCGTTGCTGTAGCTGTTGAAAGAGAGGTATTGGTATGGGTGGGCGTAGGCGTTATCGGTTCCGGAGCTGAATATAAAAATATATTGCGTAATAATTCACCGTCACGTGGGTCAACGCATGCACTAGCAACTACTTCATCGTTTTCATAGAATGCTACGTATTTGTAATATGATTCGGCGGCTTCCCAATAGAATTTATCACTTATATCGTGGGTTATACCTTCTTTGTCCGGCACACGCAAAAGCTTTGCTACAACTTGCGCCAATTCTTCGTTTGCCATATCATTTTTAGGCTTTATGGGCGTTGGACTTGGGTCGGGAGTCATATGCGTTTCGGGGGTTAAAGGAGTTTGCGATGGTAATGCCGAAATCGTTGGAGTGGGGGAACTGTCGGTGGTTTTATCTGCCGAATCCTCGGGGTTTACGGTCAAGAAGCAAACTGTAATAGCAATGGTGAGTAAGACAGCAGTAATCAATATCCAAAATGCAGGCTTTTTGTAGTTCATTATGTTTTTAACCCTTTCTTTAATGCCCGTTTCGCCAAAGGCAATGGGGCAGGCAGAAATGCGCAATCTGTTTACTCCGCATTTAACAAGAGCTTCTGCGTAATTTGAACGTGCATTTTCAGGAAGCTGAACAACAACTCTTTCGTCGCAGGCAAATTCAATATCTCTGCACAGAAGAATATATGAAACCCAAACCAAAGGATTAAACCAGTAAACCGTAAGCAAAATAAAAGCAAAGGGTTTAATTAAATGGTCACAATACTTTATATGGGCATTTTCGTGCAAAATTACGTTTTTAAGGGTGCTTTCGTCAAGGTTATACGGCACGTAAATTTTTGGCTTAATAAACCCTAAAATAAAGGGGGAGTGCACCTTTTCGTGCTGACGGATGTTGTCAAACAGAGGTGTTGCACCGAGCACTCGCCTATAGAGAAGTGCATATGAAACGGCTCCGTAGATAAGCAATACGCCTACACCTGCAAGCCACACACATAAAGCAATGAAAGTGTAGTTTGGCTGTGAAACGGTTACATTATTATCGGGAACGGTCACATTATTGTTCGGTACTGACGGCGCAAACCCGTCTTCAAAGTCTGTCGGCGGAATTATCGGCTGAACGTCAGTGTCCGAGTTAACGTCGGGGGCAGGGGTTGCAATAATTGTTTGAGGAATTGGATTGCTTTCAGGCACCAAGCTCAATGAGCTCTCGAAAGAAAAAGGAAGAATCAGCTTTATTGCAACCAGAGCCCACAACAATACAAGTGTCCGCTTAGGAAGCTTCTTAAATATCAGCCTAATAAGAATAACCGCAACAATAATATAGCTCGCAATTATTCCCGAATTAAGTATTTGTATGAAAAGCTCTTGCATTATTTAACCTCTTTGTGAATGATTTTGTAGATTTCTTCAATTTCGCTGTCACTTAAATTCTGTTGTTTGGCAAAAGCGGCAATAAATTGAGGAAGAGAATTTTCAAATTTCTTTGTTAAAAGCTCGTCAATTTCAGATACCTGTGCTTCGTCCTTTGAAATAAGAGAAGTTACAATGGTGTTTTCGTTCTTCAACACCTTTCTGTCAGCCAACCGCTTAATAACTGTGTAAGTTGTGGTTTTTGACCAATCTAATTTTTCTTTACACAATTTTACTAAAGCGGTGCTGTTGATAGGCTCGTTCTCCCACAAAATAAGGCAGAAACGGTATTCACTTTCGAAAATTTTAGGCGTTTTCATTTTAACTCTCCTTTGGTCTATTGCATTAGTACAATACTATACTAACACGTTAGACCAACTGTGTCAATAGTAAATTTGAATAAAATTTCATTTTTCGCATATTCTAATGAAAATTAAATATTCAAAAGGAGACAGTATGAGAAAAGGCAAGCAAACCTACGTTTTTGAAAACGGGGTATATCTTTTAAGCGGCGCCTCCATAGTAGGAGAAAAGGAGGGGCAGGGACCGCTGAAAAATTATTTTGACGTTGTTCTTCAGGAGGACTCCTGGGGCGAGGACAGCTTTGAAAAGGCAGAGCGAAAGATGTTCCGAACGGCCCTTGAAACCGCAAAGCTGAATGCTAAGCTGACGAACGACGATATTGACCTTGTAATAGGCGGTGATTTGCTTAATCAGATTATTTCCGCCACCTTTGCCGCAAGAGAGCTGCAAACGGCATTTTTAGGTGTTTACGGCGCCTGCTCAACCATTTGCGAATCAATTTTGCTGGCGTCCTGCCTTATTGACGGAGGCTTTGCAAACAATGTTCTTTGCGGCGCCAGCTCTCACTTTTCAACGGCAGAACGCCAGTACAGATTTCCCCTTGAATATGGCAGTCAGCCGACGCCAACAAGCCAGTGGACAGTAACGGGCGCAGGCAGCAGCCTGATCTCAAGCACGCCCTCAGACATTTGCGTCCGTGCCGCCACCGCAGGCAAAATCATCGATCTTGGTATCAAGGATGCCAACAATATGGGTGCGGCAATGGCACCTGCTGCAGCAGATACCATCTGCGCGTTTTTGCGTGAAACGGAAACGAAACCTGAAGATTATGACCTTATTATTACGGGTGATTTGGGTTCTTTGGGTAAGGAACTGGCAATAGAGTTGATTGGGCAAGAGGGATACGAC
>JAFVVO010000044.1 GCA_017502165.1 Clostridia bacterium | reverse complement strand
GCCAGGATCAAACTCTTTTGTTTAATCTTGACTCGTAATTTCTTACTTAATTTTCGTTATCCTTCTTGGAATTAACTTGTGGTTCAAAACTTTAACTTTTCGTCTTGTTTTGACCTCTCGTTCTTCTCATCACTATGTACTTTTCAAGGAGCTTCTCTCGCTTCCCGCGGCTCCCCTGCCACAGTCAGCTTGCTTATAATACCAAACTTAAGGCCTTTTGTCAACTACTTTTTTCAACTTTTTTTAAGTTTTTTTCGTCAATTTTTTTATTCAAGTTTGGCACGCGCTTTTTTCAAAGTGCCTGCTTATTATATTACTGCTTAAAATTTTTGGCAACCACTTTTTTGTTAACTTTCTGTTAACGTAACCGAGCAACAATATTTTGTGTTTTTCTGTAATTTTTAGCTATATATTGTTACCTTATATTATATATAAGAAACTTGCAAAAATCGCAAAAATATACGCCGTCAAACAACGTTATAGTTTTTGACAGCGCAAAGTTAATTTTTTAGTAAATAAAAAAATTTTTTATTTTTTTGAAAAATTTTTAGAAAAATCTAAAATATATCAAAAAAACAGTGCTCATTTTCAGCTACAAACCCAGTTCCTTCATCATTCGACGAGTTTTTTTGATTTCGTTTTTGTCGGTGGAGGTCTGAAGCTTTAATTCGTTGATTCCTTTTTTAGCAGAGCCTTCTTTCAGAAGCTCTATCCATCGGACAATCTGATAGAAGGGCGTTTGCCACTTCTTTATATTTTTATGATGGTAGCGCACGCGAAGGGATTCATAGGGCATAAAAATTCTGTTAAAGATTGTTTTCCCTTTGCCGACGCTTGATTGGCTTGAAAGCGCCTTATTTTCCTTAGTGCCGTAGACACCGCCTTTTAAGACGTACTCTTCAAAGTCACGGCTTATTCGGTCGTGGGTTTGCTCGCCGAACCAAATATTTGCAAGCTCCACGGTTTTATCAAAAAAGGTTTTTAGCCCGCTATGTATAAGCAGGGAATTAAGCCGTTCGGAATCAAAATCCGTTTTCTCGAGCAACAGTTTAAGGTCTATAAAGGGTTTTACTCCGCAACCGCCCATAACAAAATGCCTGCACAGATGCGCCAGAATATAGAAAATCAAGAATTCATTTGATAATTGATGTTCATACTTGCCGTCCGACACGGGTGTTGCATAGCTCCATACGTTGTTTAATATGGGATCAGCGTTTTCCATATGCTCGAGAATGGAAAAGTGCAATTCTATATGCACCTTTGACGGCGAATACATTGAAACGTCGTGAAACCCTGTTTTTTTAGTTGAATAGCCAAGCTGAGCTTCAAGAACAGCTTTAGCTTGTTCAAGGAATTTGTTTTCCACCAAAACGTCAACATCACAGCTTGAGCGCAACCATTCAATAGGATAAAGTTTTCTGAGGGCAGGCCCCTTTAATATAATGTAAGGTATACTTTCCTTTTCAAACAGCTGACGTATTTGCTTAATTTCACCGTTTTGCTTAATAAATTGTTGGAGAGCGATAAAGGTTTTTTTGCCGAAATTTGTTTTTAATTCCTTTTCCTCAACAAACTTATTTTCAAGCACAAAGTTACCGATAATATGGGCAAGAGAATGTTTTTCGGAAAGAGTTAAAACACTTTCCCACTGTTCAGGAGATACCGTTTCAAAGTATTCATCGTTTTTTGCACAACCAAAAACCTCGCATTTGATACATTGCATCATTATTTCAACGGTGCTTTTCATTCTCTCACCTCTTTTTTGCCTTTGCTTAGAATTTGCTAAAGCAATAAATTTGTTTCTTAACAGAAGCTTTACAACAATATAAGTATACCATAAAAGCTTTTGTTTTTCAAGCACTATGATAAAAAACACCTTCAAAGGCGTAAGCCTCGGAAGGTGTTTAGATTAGTTTTCCTTTGATTCCTTTTTCTTGAAGCGATTGAGGGGGTTTACCCATTTGGCGTTTCCGTTAAAGTACATAAGCACGAAGCACAATAAGGTTGTAACGGTTGAGGTTTTAATTAAGAATGCATAATAAACCTTGGAAAGCCAGAGGCAAATTTCCGCGGCAGTGTCACCGCCAATAATGAAGGCTGCCGCAAAACCTAAAAAGCCGAGGCCGCCTGCGAAGAGGCATACCGCCAAAGCGATTCCTATAATCCACTCTAAAACAGAGGTTATCTTTTTGCATATTTCTTTCATTTTGATATCCTCCTTATAAGCCTAAAATGGGAAGCCAGCCGAGAAGCACGATTACTTCAAGCACATACTGTGCCGCAACCCACCAAAGATCGTTTTTAATAGTTTTGCCCGGATCTGACTCAGCAATAGACATACCTGCATACATTCCCAAAGCAAGAGGGGGTGTAATGCCGCACATAACGCCGCAAATGCATGGAAGCATTGCCGCTACTAAAACGGGATTCACTCCGTGCGCATAAAAAAGGCCGATAAACAGCGCACCGAATATTGACACTAAGGAAGAACCGGGAATTACCATTCCCATAAAGCAGGTAATTAAGGGAATAAAGAACGCAAGGCCTACTTTACCCATATTTAAGGATTCAATGAACACACCTAATTCGGCAGTTGCATTAATTTCGTTAAAGAGAGCGCCGATCATATAACCGAAAAGGCAGGTTCCGACTGTGGAAGCTATCCCTTTTGCGCTACCGCTTAACATTTTAATTACATTCTTAAAGCTCACTGCTTCCTTGTTCTTGAAAAGCATTACTATTATTGCATAAATTGCCGCTAATCCCGCAACAAAGAACAACAAAGCACTGGAATAGCTCTTTGCTCCTGTTTTTGATAAACGTTCAACAAAAATAGCCATATCAGGAAATACAGTGGCATTATTAAAGAAGAAATCAACAACAAAAGGAAGTAAAATAATAATCGGAAGAAGAAGTCCTTGCCAATTATTCTTAAAAGTATCCTTGATGCTTGGTATTTCATTCTTTTCCATAGGCTTTATTTTGTAGAACTTAACAAAAAGGAATGTGACGAGGAATTTTGACAAAACAAACCAAAGTGAACAGCCCCAGCACACCATCCAAAATGAGCCAATAGACATAGTGTCGGTCATACCTTGCGCTGCAAAAAACATATTGAGCGCGCCAAGTGCCGCTACAATGTTTGATGACGGAGGTATCATATTTCCAAGATAGCTTGCATTGCTTTCTACGTTAGCCGCAAGCTCTGCGGGATATCCCGAATTCTTCATTGCCTTAATGGTAATAACACCCGTTGACATAACGTTTCCGGGGCCTGAGCCTGAAAGAGCGCCCATAAAGGATGATGCGGTTACTGCCGCATAGCCTGCACCGCCGGGAAGACGGCCTAACAATGCAAGAATCAAATTAACTGCGCCGTCTATAATCTTCGTTTTAGTCATAATAGCAGACATACAGATAAAGACGATCATTGAATACAAAAGTGACGTTGATAATCCGCTTTCGATAAAGTCTCCAATGCTTCCCCAGGTGCCCGTTACGGCAACCAGAACAATGAAGGCCAAGCCCATGGATTCCCAAATAGGTCTCTTAAGCAAGATAAACCAAATGCAAATCACAGCGAGCATTATCAAAAGATAAACAATTGACATTGGCATAGCAATTTCTCCTTTTATTTTTAATAACGGCAAAATTATACCGCTTTAGCAGAATATGTCAAGTCGTATATGTGCTATGGTATTTTGGCTATGATGTTTTTATTTAAGAAGCTTCTCACAAATGCTGATAAAACGCTTTTCAGAGGAATTCAGAAAACGCTTATTTCTGTAAAACAAACAAATTTTTCTGATTAAACGTTTTGGATATTTTGCATACCATTCCTCAGGCAGTTTAAGATATTCAACGTTTTCATACACGTTTGACGAGGAGAAATACGAAGGAACGAAGGTTACACCCATACCGTTATTAACTAAAGATAGCGCCAATTCGATGCTTTGACACTCTATATTCGCTTCTTTTCCGTCAAAGGAATCCTTTACCAATTGATAAGTCTTGGAAAGCACCTGACCGCGTCCGATTGCGATATAACTATTGTTTCTCAATGCGTCTAAGGCGTCGGAATGCTTCCCCTTAGGGCAAGCAAGAAGTATTTTTTCTTCAAAGAGCTCCACTTTGGCAAATTCCGCAGTTTCTTCGCTTTCAATATTAATAATAAGGTCGAGAGTTCCCTTTTCAAGCTCTTTGTTTAACTGCCTGGTTACACATTCCTTAAAAAATATTTTGGGGGAATTTTCCGTCTCTTTAGATAAAGTCTCCTGATACTCTTTGATAACCGGAGGAATAATATGATGGGCTCGAGAGGGACTAACTCCGATAATAAGCTCGGGAGCATTTCCCGATTTTATTTCCTCTATCTCCTTTTTTAAGCAATGACGGGCATCCATAATTTTTCTGCCCGACTCAATAAAGGCTTCGCCCGCCTTAGTTATTTTCAAGGGTGAAACCGTTCGGTCAAACAGTTCTACGCCCAAATCGTTTTCGATTTTGTGAAGCAGCTTGCTTAAGGTTGGCTGTGATATATGCAAAGATGCGGCAGCTTGTGAAATACTGCCGCTTCTTTCAATTTCAAGAACAACTTCAAATTGTCTAAAAGTATCCATATGTTTTCCTTTACTCAATATTATTTATCTCGTTTAAGGATTTTCTTTTTAACCATACCTAATAGTGCGGTTAAGGTTTCGTTTTTAGTTATTATCAACGCTGCAAGATAAACTACACCGCAGACAATAATCAATATAAGCGTGTTAACAAGCGTAAACGACGATAAAACTGTGCTCTTTAACAGTAAGCCGACTGCCAGCATGGGAAGCGTCAAAAGCACGTATCGAAGAGAGCGCGTCAGCAAATACTTAATATCGAGAGTCTTTCTGAGGGTAATAATTAAGAAAGCCAGCTTGCAAATTTCCGAAATTACCGTTGCCACCACAGCACCCATTGATGCGTAAAGGGGAATAAGCAAAAGGTTTAAGCCCACGTTAACCACAACACCGATAAAAATCATAACGGTCAGCAATTTTTCTCTCTTGGCTGAAACAAGGTATTGGTTGCCTAAAAATGAGTTCATTCCTAAGAAAAGCGTTATGGGAGAGAAGGTCATTATCAATAAGCCTACCTGATCGTAGCCCGGGCCGAAGAACCAAGGTACCATCATATCGCCTATGCAGATAAGCCCTGCAAAGAGAGGTACGGAAATAAGTAAAATAACGTCAATACCCTTGTTTAAGAAATACTGCACGTTTTCTTTCTCGTTGCTTTCAACCTCTTTGGCGATTCGGGGCATAAATACTGCTCCGAGAGCCGTTACTATTGCAACGGAGAAGGTTATAATCTTCTGTGCCTGGTCGTAGAAGCCTACCTGAGCATAGTCGTTACCTATCCAACCCAGCATAGTTTTGTTAATAACGGTATATATCTGGGATATATAATAAGGAATAGCTAAAATAAGCGCAGGCTTAATTAAGACGGTAATACGCTTAACGTCAAACTTATAATCCTTTAAGGAAATTTCTTTGCGAAGGCTGAACACGATAGCGCCGTTTCCTATCAGGTTAGCGGCGTTTATCAGCAGAGAATATGCCAATAAATCGTCGGGAGTTCTTACAAAAACAAAAATACTGATGATAGAAATTATCTTTATAATAAAGTTGCGCATAACTGTGGTACGGAAATCCTCAAGGCCCTGGAAGAACCAGCCCACGTTAACTAAATCCGCTACCATACCTAAAGCATAGCTTAAGAAGATAATATTGTTATCAGGCGCAAAAAACAGAGAGAAAATTATGTATGCCGCAAGAGAAATGGAAAGAAAGAAGGTCTTTCCTATCATTACGTCGGCAAACTTAGTGCTGCGCTTTTTTAAGTCATCGGCATTATAGGCAATTTCGCGCTGACCAAGCAAGGGAAAGCCCAGGTTTCCCATAACAATGAAGTAAATACAAATTGATTCTACGTATCCGTAGATGCCGATATTGGTTGCACCAAGCACGCGCGAAATATAGGGCGTGGTGATTAACGGCGTAATTATTGTAAAGATATGATATAGCAAGCTATAGATATAGTTGGTTGCTATTTTATATCCTTTTTCCGCATTATTAGAAGCCACCTTTGTTCCTCCTTACCTTTTAATTAAAACTGTTCAAAGAAAAGACGGAAATCCGTTACCTCTTCGCCGTATGCACCAAGCTGATAGATGAACACCGCAATGTACAAAAGGCTTATGAAGAATATTACAAGATTACGGTTCTTTTTATCAAACATTCTGTTTACCACGTAGGGCAATGTGATGGTGATAAAAATGCTGAAATACATTCGCATTCTTGAGAAATACACCATTTTCAAGGACAAAAGCGAGAATAAGAAGCCGAACACCATTAAATTCAGCATCCAGGAAACCGATTCATCATATTCCCTATCGGGCTTAGAATAATGATAAATCAAAAACAGTACCACCGGAGCACCGGAGATAAGCAAACGGGAAGCGCCCATGGTTGCTTCGGAATCAAGCATTTCCGCATAGGATAAGCCTGAGGTTAAAAATCTGAACACCGTTTCGTATAAAGCGGGGAACATGAGCAAAACAACCGTACAAACGGTGCTTCCTATAACCCACTTGTTCATAAACTTTCCCTTTGCCATAAAATAGAAGGGAATACATAAAATTGCCGAGGTATGCACCGTGCTCAAAAGCAGGCACAAGGCAATAAAGCCAACTGTTTTGCGCACGTTGCTTTTTTCGGAAATCCACAAGGCTCCAAAGAGCGAAATCAAGCTGGCAACAAAAATCTGACGCAAGCCGTTCATGCAGGCAACCCACATATTGCAAACGTACAGTATCAGGGAAAACGTTGCATTTTCGGTATATTTCAAAAGAACAACGGCAAAGCAAACCGTAGTAGCGGCACCAAACACAAGCAGTAAAAACTGTGAGTCGGTAGAAACCATATTCAACAGCGCCGTTATAAACAAATATCCCTGTTCAACACGGGGAACCGTGTTATTAAACGCCCTATGAATATGCGGACCGATCTGCTCGTACATAAATCTGTAGTCAGGTGTATCAATAAAGCCTTCTCTGCAGGCAACAACAAAAAGAAGTAAGCCGAAGAAAAGCAGAGTAAAGAAGGAATTGTAGTTTTTCTTCTTTGATTTAAGCGCTGATTCATCCTGATTTGTCCGTGTATTTTTTGAGCTCGATAATACGAAGCGAATCTTGCTTCCTGCTAAAAGGGCCAATACTATCGAGGCAAAAAAAGCACCATATAACCAATTCACAAAAAGCTTACCTTCCTTTTTTTCTCAATCTGTCGTAAATAAATTTAGGAATCATTGCAAGAATTATGGGTTTTACTGCATAAGCGCAGCTCCAAAGAGGTGCTTTCAGCGTTTTGTAGCCTTCCTTTCTTACCCACGCCTCGTGGAGACGTCTCTTTAAGGTTCTTCTCTTTGAAGCGTCACGTCCGTCAAAGAAGAAATACAGCTCCTCCTGAAGATTATATCCGTAAATTTTCTTGGCGTAGAGCCTAAACCAAAGGTCATAATCCTCGTCGCCTTGTATCTGCGGAATATCTCTGTAGCCCTGAACTGCATCGTATGCCGTTTTTCTTACCATGGCGGAAGCATGCGAAAAGGGAGAGCCCTTAATCAAATCCTTAACGGTGGGCTGAACCTTGCCCGATGCCTTATTTAATTCATAGAAACCCTTTTCATCAAAGCGCTTCATTCTGGTGCATACAAAGCCGAACTCCTCGTGCTCGTCCAAAAAACGCACCTGTTTTTCAAAGCGTGTTTCATCGCACAAATCGTCGGCATCCATTCGAGCGCAATATTCGCCCGTTGCTCTTTCAAGGCATCTGTTCAACGTGTAGGGAATTCCTCTGTTTTTGTCGTTTTGAAGCACCACAATTCTCGGGTCCTTCTGTGCATATTGCTGAACGATCTCCACGCTTTTATCCTTGGAACCGTCGTCACAAATAATAAACTCCCAATCGGTAAAGGTCTGCTTCTGAATAGCTTCAATAGTTGCTCCAACCGTTTTTTCGCAATTAAAAACTCCCATCAATACGCTTACTTTTGGCATACTTTTCTCCTAACGTCAGTTATTTTTAATTAAATTTTTTCTTGCTTCAACAATTAATCCGATCAATTTCTTTTGTTCGAAATTATTTTCCACGTATTCGCGTCCCTTGGCGCCCATTAAAGCGCACTTTTCCTTATCTGCATACATCGTATTCATTGCATCAAATAAAGCGTCGCTGCTGCGAACGGGTACGCAAAGACCCGTAACGTCGGGCAGCATAGTGTCCTCATGGCCCGTAATATCCGATATAATAACCGGTGTTTTCATTCCCTGAGCCTCAATAATAGTCATACCGAAGCCTTCGCGGTAGCTGGGCATCACGTAGCAATCCATAGCCGCATAATACTGCTCGGGAACGGGCGTTCTTCCTGCCAGAATTACATTGGGACATTCCTGCGCCCAAGCGTACAGCTGAGGGTTAAGTGTTAAAACGTTGGTGTCACTGAGAGCACCTGCAATTAAGAAGGTAACGTCCTGATGTTCTTCAATCATTTTCTGCGCGGCAGTAAGAAGCTCGTTAACACCCTTATCGCGAGTTACTCTTCCCATAAATCCAAACACAAAATTCTCCTCGGGAATCTGATGCTCGGCTCGAACGCTTGCTCTAAACTCATCCTTTTTTGAAACGTCGTACCTTTCAAGCGAAACGCCTGCGGCGCTTCCGTTGCCTATAACAACGCCCTTGCTTTCGGGATACAGTCCTTCCGAATGGCTGAAACGCAGGTTAGCTCTGTTTTCAACCTCTATGTACGTAGAATTTGCGCAGGTGGTCTTCTCAAGCAGCTTAAAAATCTTTCTTTTAATGCCGGAAAATCCAACGTATACCATTCCCCACTGAGTGTAAACACGGTTGGGGATTTTTGCAAGCCTTGAAGCCGTTGAAGCGTAGAAACTTGCATTAGGCGTAAAATACTGAACGACATCGAACTTTTCTTTTTTGAAAATCTTTTTCATATTAAGGATAACCTTAATAAGCTCCGCATCTATTCCCCTTTTCATTTTTACGGGAATAAAATGCACGAACTCAGGAAATTCCTTTTCTATTTCAGCATCGGGATTTGCCATAAAATAAATTTCAAATTCGCCCGTTTCATATAACGCTTCGGCAGTTTTTAATAAAAACGTTCTTAAGCTGGCGGCTATTGTTGTTACGAAACAAATCTTCTTTTTCATTGCTATTCCCTCTAAAATTCCACTTCAGTTACCAGGTCACGACGCAAAATATCGTTTCCGTCCTGATCTATAACAGTAATATTTTTCAGTGCAAATTCACTCTTTTTGTTCAAATCCTCAACGTTGTCGCCCTGAATAGTGAAGCTGCAAACTCTGTCACCGCTGCAGGTAATTTCGGTGAATTTTCTGCCCTTATGTGCAAAAACGGAGTACTCGGTTATTACCTTATCCTCTTTTAACTTTTCAAGTCCCTCTACCCTGTCAAATACGCCGGGTGCGCAATAGAGGAAGGTGTTAACTATGTATTTGCTCTCGGAAGCAAGCTGACCAACGTGGGGCTTCTTGCCTAAGGTAAGGTCTGCCACCGCCTTAACAACATCAAAGCCTGACGCTTTTTTAATAAGCTGATATTTTATGCAGCCGCCGGTTCTTGCGCAAAATTCAAGCACATCAATGCGCTTGCCGTTGGTAATTAACTGCACAAGCATAGGGCTGTTCTTGATCCCAAAGGCGTCGGCAATTTGCTGACAAGCCACCTCCACCTTTTTTGCTATTTCCTCGGAAATAGGCGCAGGATTCTTTGTGCGGTAAATTACGAATCGGTCCTTATCGGCAATCTTGTCGCTGACAGAGGTGGTAAGCACATGGGCTTTGCCGTCTTCAACGTAAATATCAACCGTAAGCTCAATACCCTCACAAAATTCCTCTACGATGGCGGTTTTCGTTCTGCTTAAGTTAACCGCATCAATAAACGCGGCCTTTAATTCTTCGATGTTTTCTACCCTTCTTACTCCGCGGGAGCTATAGCAATCAACGGGCTTAACAATAAGAGGATACTCAAATGCCTTGATTTTTTCCTCGTCCATTTCCGCCATAATAACGTGCTTTGCGGTGGGAATACCGTTTTGCTCAAATATCGCCTTCATATACTGCTTGTCCGAAACAAGCACGGCGGTTTTATAATCTATGTAGCAGGGCAGTCCAAGCTCCTCAGAAACCTTTGCAACAACCAAAAGCACCTGGTCGGCGCAGGCAGTAAGCACCATATCAACCTTTTCGTCGATAGCCAACTGCTTGATAGCTTCAATATCCAGCGTTGAAACAGGATAAAATGCATCCGCAAAGGGTACGGCGTAGGCCTTGGGATTTTTATCCGCAAGTATGGTATAAATTCCCTGACTTTTTAATTCTTCAATCAATGCCGCCTGAGAAATTCCGCCGGCAACAACTAATGCCCGTAACTGTTTACTCATTTTCCTTCTCCTTCTTTTGTTCTGCTTCCTTGTGCGATGCAAAATAATCCATAATGGATTGGTGTCCCTCAATAAACTCGATGCCCTCGCGTATAAACACCTTTTTCACCGTCAAAAACAGTATTTTGATGTCAAAGAAAAGCGAAACGTTTTCCGCATAATATCCGTCAAGCTCGAAGCGCTTTTCCCACGTTACACTGTTTCTGCCGCTTACCTGAGAAAGCCCCGTCAGGCCGGGACGGACAAACTGACGTCTGCGCTCAAAATCCGTATAGTAATCCAGATATTTCACAAGCCAGGGACGAGGACCTACAATACTCATATCACCGATAAAGATATTAAATAATTCGGGCAGCTCGTCAAGGCTGGTCTTTCGCAGGATTTTACCGTACTTGGTTAAACGCTTTGCGTCGGGAAGCAGGTTACCCTCAGCATCCTTTTTATTGGTCATTGAACGGAATTTAATAAGCTTAAATATTTTTTCTTTGCCGGTTTTTTTGTCTATTTTACCGGGGCGAAGCTGTACGAAATAGGGATTTCCGCCCATTGCTACAGCGCCTGCTACAATAAGAATCAGAAGCACGGGAGAAATTGCAATTAACGCTATACCCGATAAAACTATATCGTAAAAGCGCTTAAAAAATTGCCGATAAAACAATATCGACAACCCAAAAAGCACCGCCAAGGCGCCTACTACTATTGCAAGAATCCAATACCACTCACCCATCTGAGTTCCTCCTTAAGCATCAAAAATCATTTGAAAATATCTGTTACGTTAACTCTATTTACAAGCACGCCTATGTATTCGATTCCAAAACAGAATACGGCATAATAATATAATAATTAATTATATTATACATTATACTGCCCCGTATGTCAACGCAGATGGCAAAAATTTTATTTTTGCTACAAAAACACGACTAATCAGGTGTATTTTATCTCTTTTTGTCGTTAACTGCTTACAAAAGCCTGATTAACACAAAAAAAGACGGCTTTCGCCGTCAGTTTTCGTATCATTTTATAGTTTTTCCGCCTTAAATAGCATCAGACTGTTGTTGTCATCTACCAACCCCAAAAATATTTCCTTTGGGTCATTGAAGCCTTGATTTTTTATTTCCTTTTCCAGCCAATGCGAGTTAAGTCCCTTACGTTTCAGGTTTTCATCTAAAATTCTGCCATCCATAATTACTTCGGTATTTATGCTCTCTTCCTTTGGCAAAAGGCTTAAATCCTCAGGTGTGGCGGGACGTTTCAGAGATTTCGGCAAAATTGACAGCTTGCCGTTAAATTCAAACACGGCTGTTTGAATGTCTTCAAGCCTGAAATATCCCTGCTGTCTGCACATCATCATAAACTCACTGAGATCCAGCTTAGCCTTCTTCATATTTTTGCGGAAGAATTTCCCCGAATGAAAAATTACGGTAGGTGTGCCGTTAATATATTTGCGTGTTCGCGGAAATTTACTCGTTAACAGTGAAAAGCCAACGGTTATTACTCCGTAGACAAGCATTGCGATAAGCGGCTTCCAGGGCTTTTCCAATTCCGTTGCCAGCTCCGCACCGATAGACCCGATGGTGATGCCTGCAATGTAATCGAAAAAATCCAGCTGAGCTATCTGCTTGTGCCCCATCACCTTGGCTATAATAAACAGAGCTCCTGCCGATAAAACCGACGTTAAAATCACGTTTATTGCTTCCATATTTACTCCGTTTTCTTATCATTTACCACACGTAAAGAATATTTTTATCTGTTTTGGGTTTTTCGCTTCTATCTTGGTTTTACCTCCGCAAATCTCCGTTAAAATGCTTTATATGTTTGTTTTATCATATAAGCATATTGCGTGTTTTGCGGTATTTTCGCTCTTTTTTTCTGCTTAATTTTCTATTTTACAATGTTATAATCAAATCATTGTAACTTGAACCGGTTGCAATTATTTGGGTAACCGAAAGCTTTACTTTTCACGCGCCCTAAAAAGCAATGCGTTAAGATATCCGAACAGAATTGCCGCAGTAATTCCTCCTGCGGCGGCAGTTAAGGGCCCCGTAAAAACGCCTAAAAAGCCCTTGCTTAAAATGGCTTCCCGCGCACCCCTTGCAAGCAGATTTCCAAAGCCTAAAAGCGGCACCGTAACGCCCGCACCTGCAAATTCCATCATTTTATCGAACACGCCCAACGCACCTAAAATAACCCCCGAAACAACGTATCCTACCATAATTCGAGCAGGCGTAAGGGCAGTTTTATCCATTAGAATCTGACCGACAACGCAGATCAGACCGCCGACAATAAACGCAACAACAAAATTCATTTCAGCACCTCGTAAAATTTACAGCATAAGAAATTCCGGGAATGTTTTCCCCTTGGAACGCACTGGTAGGACTAAGCATAGCTCCCGTTGCCGCCAACAGAACGTTTTTCAGCTTCCCCGAAAGCATATCCTTGCGTATGGCACCGTTAAACACCGTAGCCGCGCAACCGCAACCGCTTGCCCCCATCGGCGCAGTCTGCCCGGGATAAAACATCATGCATCCGCAATCGCTAAATACCCTTGAAACGTCGTATCCCTCTTGCCCAATCAACTCTATTGCCAGTTCCTTACCCAAAGAACCCAAATCACCCGTAATAATAAGGTCATAATCTTCAGGTTTCGTTTCCGTTTCACGCAAAAACGCGCAGATGGTATCTGCTGCAGCAGG
>JAFVVO010000043.1 GCA_017502165.1 Clostridia bacterium | reverse complement strand
ACAATGGAAATCGACCTTATTACCGAAATCGCTATTGAAGAAGGTCTCCACTTCGCTATCCGTGAAGGCGGCAGAACCGTTGGCGCAGGTATCGTTAGCTCAATCGTTAAGTAATTTTTGATTGAATAATTAAACCAACATAAAAACCGATGGAAAATCCATCGGTTTTTTGTTTTTGGCAAATAACAGCCCCGGTTAAAAAACAAATTACGGCAGGAGTAAACCCCTGCCCTACAAATATAATATATCAACATATAATATTCGTGCCGTAGGCACACCTTAACTGTGCGTAGCACAATATCACTCGCCGTTAGGCGAATATCACTGCGCGAAGCGCAATATCACTTGCCGAAAGGCAAATATAACTGTCCGTAGGACAATGCTTGCCGCAAGGCAAATTTCACTTTGTGCGCAAGCACAAAATTTCACTGCGCTCTTGTGCGCCTATATCCGCCCGTATGAGATATAATATTATTGCAATACTTACTATGCATTATAACGCACAAATATTTCCTATAAGCAAATGCAATGCAACGGTTGGATATGCTCCGTACCGTGTTTTTATTGCCTCATCCGTTTCGGCGCAAAGCTGAACGGCTTGGGCAATGGTTTTTTCTGGGGTTTTTCTGCAAATGCGCTCCCATTTTCTAAGCTGAAAATCGCGAACTCCCGTTTTTTTCAATATTTGAGCGCTGTTTTCGCCCTTATCCAGCAGATTTTTACACCTCAGAAGCTGACGGTATTGTTTGGAAATTACACCCAAAATCAAAATAGGCTCTTCCTTTTGCGCAAGCATACCGCTTAAAATTTCAAGGGCGGCTTTAGCGTCCTTTGCCATCATAGCGTCAACCATTTTGAAAACGTTGTAATCGTTGTGGGGCGTAACTATGGCGAGCACGTCGGCTCTGTTGACGGTGCCGCTTTTTTTGTATCCTGCAAGCTTTTCCAGCTCGCAAATAAGGTCCTCGGGAGCATTGGATGTGTATTCAAGCAAAAAGGAAAGGGCATCTCGGTCAATCTCGACGCCAAAGGAGCGAAGAATTTTCTCTACCCAACGGGAAAGCTCTGAATCGGAAAGGGTGTTGAACTCAACAACGGCGGCTTCCTCGAGTTTTTTATATAATTTTCTCCTTTTGTCAGGCTCCTGCGTGATAAACACCAGCACACAATCGGGATTTGGGGCAGAAAGATATTCTAAAAGCGCAGCCTCCTCCGATTCCTTGCCCTCGGTTTTTGCTAAAAATCCGCAATCAAACACCTCTACCATACGCTTTTGCGCGAAAAAGGAAACGGTTTGGCAAGCTTCAACTATGCCGTTGCCGTCGTATCCGCCGTAAATGCGGGTAAGGTTAACGTCCTTAAGCTCACCGCCTACAACAGCGTCCTCAAGCTGTGAAAGAGCCGAGGAGCAAACGTATTGCTCGGTGCCGCAAAAAAGATATACGGGTGAAATTTCACCGTTTTTCAGGTTTTTGAAAAATTCACTATGCTTCATTTTTTCTCCTTAACCAAGACTTTCTGCTTAAATTAACTTTAGGCCGATACAAGCCGTGACGTCTTGATTATCTAAAGGTTTCGACTGATATTTTGTCGTTAATTTTTATTTTTACTCTGCCCGAAACGCTTGTAAAGTACACTTTTTCATTGTTTTTGTGATTTTTGTTGCAGGAAATTACCGTTTCGGCATAGACGTTGGGGTTTTGGGTAATTGCCACGTCGGCACGTCTGTCCGTATCGAACTCCGTCAACAAAACCGTTTTGTCCTTATATTCGATTAAGGCGCCGTATTGGGAAATAATAATTTGTCCGTCCTGCAGGGGAATTGTGTTTTTGCCATTTTGAACGTTGAACTCACTGTCTATGTTTTCGGGAGACACTATTTGCTCCGGAAGCCCGTTAAAATCTGTAATTTCCTCGCCTCTTGGCAAGTAAATTTTATCAATTTCGACGTTCATACTCATTAGTAGGCTGAGATACTCCGCCTGCTCTTGCGACAGAATAATCAAACCGTCTACTTTTCCCACGCAATTATTAATGTATTCCGCCTGAGTTACAACGTCCTGCACGTTAGTTGCAACGCCTATAAAATAGCTTCTGTTTTGCCTGATAAATACGCAATCAACACTGTTTTCAAGGGCAATAACGTTAATTTCAAGCTGATTTTTATCCTTTTGATAGCTTATTCCGCTATAAATCAGCAGACAAAGAACTAAAATTACGGCGAGAATTTGTTTTGCGCGTTTTCTTAATACGGTCACCTTTGAGAAAAGCACTACTGCTCCAAGAGCAATTAGCACAAAACCGCCGCTTAATGCGTAAACCGTGATTACGGGTGCCCGCGCAAAATATTCCGTTAACTCTTTTCCAAAGTAAAGCATGTAATAAGGAATTTTTAGCGTTGGCAAAATAAACGGCATAAGGAACGATGCACTCAAAATTGCTATCATTATTCCCAGAGCAAGCGAAAACACGGGAACAAGCAGCATATTTGCAAGAACGGTTACTGTTGACGCCGTGCCGAAATAGTATAACCCCAACGGCAGAGTTGCAATAGTGGGAAACACCGTAATAAAAAGCGCGTCCCGCAAATAATTTTTGATTTTGCTTGCGTATTTTATCCTCTTTGGCATAAGCGCCACTATTCCGAAGCAGGCAGAATATGACATTTGAAAGGAAATATCAAATAATCTGTTAGGATTTACAAGTAAAACCAGCGTGCCTACAAGAGACAGAGAATTTATTGAATCGTTTCTTCTGCCGATAGCCTTGGTAAAGGCAAGGACAAACGCCATAATTGCGGCACGGATAACAGATGCGGTAAAGCCCGTAAGAAAGCAACAAAACGCCATTAAGGCTCCCGTCAGCAATAGCTTTATCCACCGTTTGCCTTTTATTTTGCTAATTGCAAAGGCGAAAACGGATAGAAATATTTGCGTGTGCAGTCCTGAAACCGCTAAAATATGAGACACTCCCGAAAGAGCAAACTGTGACTTAACACCGCTTGAAATGTACCGCTTTTCGCCTGAAACCATAGCGTAGGCAATGGCGGCAGTGTCTGTTTCGGGCATTTGAGAGTAAATTTTATGCTTAATTTCCCTTCTTAAAGACGCAAAATAATAATTTATATCAGTTGAAGCGTCGTTTATTACCGCTTCAGAGGCGTATGCAACGTAGGAAACATTTTCTGCCGCAAGAGAAAATTTGTTTTCACCGGGATTTTTCTCCAAGGCTCTGTATGGAAATGCCTCGGCGGTTATTGTAACAATATTTCCCTCTTTTACGCTTACGGGTTTATCAAAAACAACTAAAACCTTTTGATTTTCTTTACTTTTTTCATTGTCGAAAATCCTTGCATCAGTTAAAATCAAGGTTGCTTCATCTTCACCCTGAACCGATTGAACCTTGCCGGTTATAGTGCAAGCGGGAAAGCTTTCCGCGTGGTTCGGATTAAAGCGCACCGCATTAAGAAAGGAAAGTCCCAAGCAAATAACCGCTATTGCTAAAATTGCGTGCTTACCTCTGCCTAAAGCGAAAATCAGCGCGCCCAGAATAACGGCACCTATTGCGTATTCTGCAAAAAACGGAAGCTCCGTTCCTAAAAGGATACCCGCAATAATAAAAAGAAAGCAAATAAAAATGCTTCTCGTGCGAAAATTCATTTGATAGATGACAAATACTCTTCAGGCAGAGTGGTTAATGCCTTAGAAAGCACAATACTTCCTCCAAAGGTGGAACGTGTTTGCTTATCCTGCAACAGAATGGCTTTATTGGTGCCCGAAAATGCGCAAGCCGTTGAAATAAGTGAATAAACAAGGGCGTATTCTTCGCGGGCGTCAAGGGGAGAATGGAATGCAAAATACTTTTCACTTAAATCTATTATAACCGTATCGTTATAAATGTTAACGTCTAAAACCATTTTTCCCTTTTCCTTAAGTGCAGGGCTTACAAAATATACGTAATCGTTCATAAATCCCGTAAGGTCGCCGCTACCGGGCACATTGGTTACCAGCATTGACGCTTTTGCCAAGGATTTTTTTGAGCTATCGGGAATAAACACCTCTACACCGCTGCGGATATAATTGTAGCTTCCCGTGGTGTCCTCCTGCAAGGAAAAAATTTCCGCGCCTGAAGAATCCTTCACCGTTACGGCTATTTTTTTGCAGTCGGGATAAATACTGTTAAGGGTGCAGGCTATTGCCTTAGGGCCCAGCCAACCTTCCTTTTGTTCAAAATCCTTTGGGCAAATCAGCTCCACCGCCAACGTTTCATTTCTTGCTGAAAGGTTTTGAACTAAAAATCCGTCGGCAAAGGTGCTTTCATCAGAGGAAATCAGCGTGCGCAGAAGGGTAATACCTAAATCCTGCTTGTTGGAAACGAGATTTTTTACCTGCGGAAGCAAAAACTGTCCCGTAGGATCGGCAACGTAAACTGCGCAGTAAAGGCTTTCAAGAGCATCGGAAGAATTGTTTGCCCTTTCATTATGCTGAGCCACCATATCAGAGATGCTTCCTGAATATTCCGAAAGAAACATTATGGGATTGCCGTTGCTTTCAGGGGCAAAAAGCTGTCTGCCCTCAACGGTAATATTGATAAAATCAATTTCCTTGAGTCCGCAATAGGTTTCGGCCAAAACCGAAAGGCAGGCGTAAAAATCCTGCACCTCCTGAAGCAAAAACTGTTGGGAAAGGTCTATATACAATACGTTTTGCGTAAGCATTATGCTTCGGCAGGAAACTGACGAGGGAAAGGGCGATTTATAATCCTGCGTCGAGGTAAGCAGAGCAGTCATTATGTCCTCATACAAGGAATCGCTTCTGCTCATCTGCTTGTTGTAGGAAAGCACTCTGCTTTTATCCTCCGAGGGATAATAAAGCGTTATCCATTGGGGTTGCTCCTGAGGCATCTCAAAGGGAGAAAGAGTTACCCTTATGGGCTCCTTTTCGGTTTGACTGACTGCGCATCCGCTTAAAAGCAACGCAAGGCACAAAACGCAAATAACTATCTTCTTCAACCGCTTACCTCCAGATGACGAAGGAAGCTTTCATAGCTGATAAGCCAGCTTCTGCCCTTATAAACTACTTCAATGGGCACGTTTGTTACGGTGTAGCCCGTATTTTTTGCCCTTATTCTGAAGGTTGCCTGCACCATTGCCGTTTTGCCGTCCTCGGAAACGGTGTAATTATCTTCAACGGAAAAGTCCGTCATAATCAAATCGAGATACTGAAAATCCTGAGTCATTTCTTCTAAAATGGGAAGCTTTTGAGTGGCAGAATCCTTGTCGCCAAGGTAATAATAAAGTCTGCTCCACTGAGTTGAGGAATACAGAGTAAGCCCTCTTTTTACCACGTTGGAGGGAGTTAAAATGAGGCTTGTCTCTCTTGAAAGAGGGCCCAAGGGCGCCGACGCTTCCTTGGATTCGGCAATGCCCATCTCAAAGGAATCGGGACGGAGCGTTACGCCGTTTTGTGAAAGGTAAATTTGCACGAAGGAGTGATTTCCCATTTCGCAAACCGTATTTACTATAGAATAAATAGCCATTTTTCTGTTTAAGCGGGTTTGCTCCTCGGTTTCTCCTGCAGTATCAGATAAAAATCCGTCGCTTAAGGTAACGTAAAGGTATTCTCCTTCGGATTTTGCGCTGATAAGCTTCGTTTTCTTGCCGAAGCAATCGGTAATTTCCTTTCTTTGCCCAAGCGCGCCCGAAATAAGCGCTGAAATCGCATAATATTCAGGCTGCTGCTGAGGCGTGGTTTCAATGGTTAAGGGGTTGCGGATAAGCATAGGCTCATCGTAATACCTGAAATAAAGGGGCAACACCGAGGACGAAGTACCGCTGGAGGAATCCTGCAGAGAGGAAATATCATCTCCGCCGTTTTCGTCCATATATGTTGCGGTACATCCGCAGGCAAAAATCAAAATTATACAAATTAAAATTGACGTTAGTTTTTTCATTGAACGCTCCTTTTTGCACCTTGCAGTGCGGGACATTTAACAAATTACGGACAGTTGGGGACTCGGTCCCTACAGCGTCAGAAATTATTTCCTTATTTCTTCTAAAATCCTTTTCAGGTTTTCTTCCTTGGTGCCTCTCAACCAGACCGCATCTTCCTTGCGCATCCAGGTTAACTGACGCTTTGCGTATCTTCTGCTTTCCTGCTTAATTTTATCAATTGCTTCCTGACGGGTGCATAAGCCGTTAAAATAATCGGCAAACTGCCTAAAGCCTATTGCCTTAAAGCATTGATGCTCTTCCCTTGCGCCCTTTTCGATTGCTTGGCGCACCTCCTGCTCCATACCTGCTTCAAGCATTAAATCAACGCGCTTATTGATTCTTTCGTACAGAATTTCTCTGTCGGGACTGACGCAGAAAAGCTTAAAATCAAACTCCTTATTTTTGCGTTTTTCGTCGAAATTATCCCTTGGAACCTTTCCCGTAAGCTCAAAAACCTCTAAAGCACGCATAATGCGTTTTCTGTCGTTTTGGCTTATTTTAGTTTCAGGGTTTATTGCCTTGAGTCTTTCGTAAAGATGGGAGGTTTCTTCCTTTTCCAATTTTTCTCGAACGCCTGCAGTGTCCTCGGGCATAAAATCGGGCTCATAAATAAGAAAATGGAAATACATTCCCGTTCCGCCCACTAAAATAGGCTGTTTTCCGCGGGAGATTATATCGCGTATTTTTTCCATTGCAAGCTCTCTGTAATCCACCGCGGTAAAACGTTCGGAAAACTCCAAAAACCCCATGGCGTGATGGGGTACGTTTTCCATTTCTTCTTTGGTGGGCTGGGCAGAGCAGATGGGAATATCCTTGTAAATCTGCATAGAATCGCAGGAAACAATTTCGCCGTCTATGCTCTTTGCCAAGCTCACTCCCAGCGCCGTTTTGCCCGACGCTGTGGGGCCTGCAATAACTATTACTTTCATTTTATTTTCCGTTACTGTATTCGCTTAAAGCGCACTTCCAGCTCGTGCTTGCTTAAACGAATTAAAATAGGTCTGCCGTGGGGGCAGGAAAGAGGAACTCCCTCTTCCTTTATAAGCTTTAAGAGATGCTCGATGTCGCTTTTATTTAATTTATCTCCGCCCTTTACTGCGCTTCGGCAGGCAAGAGTCATCAGTTTATTTCTCTTCAGCTCATTGGTGCGCAGAATTTTTATTTTTCCGCTTTCGTCAAGGAGAGAGGTGATAAATTTTTCGGCATCTGCTCCCTCTAAAGCCATCGGCACCGACTTAACCGCAAAGGAGCCGAAGCCCATATCTTCTATTTCGAATCCCATTTCCTCTAAATCGGGAATAAGCTCCTCTAAAAATTCCCGTTCCTTTGCCGAAAGCCTGATGTTTTGAGCAAAAAGCAGAGGCTGACGGGGACTGTCTGCGCCCATCTGGGCATAAAGACGCTCAAACAAAATTCGTTCGTGGGCGGCGTGCTGATCAATCAAATAGGCATCGTCTCCCTGCTGAACAACGAGATACGTATCAAACAGAACTCCGCAAAGCTTGTAATCGGTAAAAAGCTCTTTTTCGACAGTTTCAAAGACGGTCTGAGTTGTTTCATCAGTGTTTGTTGAAGAATCAAACACCTCGAAGGTCTCCTGCTTTTTCTCTTCCTTTTTGTCGGAAAGCTCCTGATAAGCAAAATCCTCGTCGTTATTTTCAAGATCTAAAAGACTTATGGGCGACCAGCTTCCGTCGGCAACCTTATCGGGAAGCACCTCTTCGCCGGCAAGCTCGCTGAAAATTTTTTGGAATTCCTTTATTGAAGTAACGGGCCCGTTGTTTTCAGGCTCCTTCGGCGCCTTTTTCGGCAAAGTGGAAAGGGGATCGTAATTCTCCAAATCCACCTCGTAAGGCTCGTTTTTATCTAAATAGGTAACCTTGGGCGCAAAGGTGTCGGAAACAAAAATCTGCGTATTCTTTTTTTCTCTTTTATCAGCGTCATCGGATGCGAAAAGCTCCTCATCGCGCACCGAATTCACCTGCTCCACTCTCGTTAAGGGCTCAACAAAGCTTTCCTTCTTAAACAAGGTGGGAATTTCCTGATTTTGCCCAAGGACAGATGAAATTATGGAATAAACGCTTTGGAACACGGGAAGACCGTCAGCAAAGCGCACCTCCTGCTTGGTGGGATGCACGTTTACGTCAACCATTGTGCCGTCAACGGACATTTCAAGAACGAAAAACGGGAATTTACCTATATTAAGTCTGCCTGCATAGCCTTGGGCAACAGCAGAGGAAACCGTATCATTTTTAACGCTTCTGCCGTTAATAAACAAATACTGTCTGCTTCTGTTGGCGCGCTGAATTTCCCGATTGCCGATGTATCCCTTTAGACAAATGCCGTTTTTCTCCGCATTGACCTCAATCATATTAGAGGAAACGTCACTGCCGAAGATTGCGCGGATGCAAGAGAGCAACTGACTGTCGCCCGGAGTGCGAAGCACGGTTTTGCCCTCGGAAATAAAGCGGATAGCTATTTGCGGATTTGAAAGGGCAAGCTTGTTTACCACGTCGGCAATGCTTGCGGCTTCCTGAGAAGGCTTTTTTAAGAATTTTCTTCTTGCAGGGGTGTTAAAGAACAGATCTTTAACGGTTATACTCGTTCCCTCTGCACATCCGCAGGGGAAAAATCTTTCAATTTCTCCGCCTAAAAGCTCAATTAAGGTGCCCTCAACGGCATCCTTCGTTCTTGTGGAAAGCTGAACAAAGGCTACTGCGGCAATAGAAGCCAAGGCTTCACCGCGAAAGCCCAGAGTTAAAATATTATTAAGGTCCTCAGAGGCGGAAATTTTACTGGTGGCGTGACGAAGAAAGGCGTTTTTAACGTCTTCCTCCTCCATACCGCAGCCGTTATCGGTAATGCGGATAAAGTCTATGCCGCCGCCCTTAATTTCAATTGTTACGCTTGTGGAGCCTGCGTCAATACTGTTTTCTACAAGTTCCTTAACGATGGATGCGGGACGCTCAACAACCTCGCCTGCGGCTATTTTGTTGGCTACCGACGCATCAAGAAGTTTTATTTTCATAATTCACGCTTTGCCTTTTCTCTTAATTCACCTAAAATATTTATGGCTTGAATGGGTGTTAAGGTGTTGATGTCAACTTCCTTTAACTGATTTATTATCTCCTGATTGTTGTCGCTGACGAACATTGACGCCTGCACCGACGCCTGAGTTCCTTCGCCGCGGACAATATCCGCCTGCTCAAGAGTTTTTAATATCTCTTTTGCACGGGAAATAACCTTGCTTGGCACTCCCGCAAGATTTGCAACGGCTATACCGAAGCTCTTATCGGCGCTTCCGCGAACTATTCTGCGCAGGAAAATAACGTCGTCACCGTATTCCTTAGCGGTAATACAGTAGTTTTTAACGCCCTCAAGGGTTCCCTCCAGTTCGCTAAGCTCGTGGTAGTGGGTTGCGAAAAGCGTTTTTGCGCCGATATTCTTCGCAATATACTCCGTTACCGACCAAGCAATAGAAAGGCCGTCAAAGGTAGAGGTTCCTCTGCCTATTTCGTCTAAAATAATAAGGCTCTTCTTTGTGGCGGTGGAAAGTATTGACGCCACCTCATTCATTTCTACCATAAAGGTGCTCTGGCCTGCAGAAAGGTCGTCAGAGGCGCCTACACGGGTAAAGAGTCTGTCGCAAAGGCTTACGTTTGCGCTTTGGGCAGGAACAAAGGAGCCAAGGTGGGCAAGCAGAGTGATTATTGCCGTCTGGCGCATATAAGTACTTTTACCTGCCATATTAGGCCCCGTAATTATCATAAAGCGGGTGTCGGAAGTATTAAGATAGGTGTCGTTTGCCACGAAGCTTACGTCGTGAAGCATCTTTTCTACCACCGGATGTCTTCCGCCTATAATTTCAAGGGTTCCCTCATCGTTGATCTGCGGACGCACAAAATTATTTTCAGAAGCAACAGACGCAAGAGAATAGAGCATATCTACCGTTGCAATGCTTTCGGCACTTCTGCGGATTCGCGGAAGTGCTTCCGCAAGAGTACGGCGCACCTTATCAAAAATTTCAATTTCCAGCTTCAGCGCCTTTTCTTCACCGCCTACAATAAGCTGTTCAATATGCTTAAGCTCCTCCGTAACGTAGCACTCGCTTCCGGAAAGAGTTCTTCTGCGGATATAGTTAAGAGGCACCTTATCCTTAAAGCTGTTGGTTACCTCGATGGTGTAGCCAAACACTCGGTTATATTTTATTTTAAGGGTTTTTATGCCCGTTTCTTCTTTTTCCTTGCTTTCAAGCTCTGATATCCACTTCTGCCCGTTTTCAACGGCGTCGCGGTGCTGGTCAAGCTCCTTATTATAGCCGTCGCGGACAATTCCTCCGTCTGTAATCTTGTCGGGAGCCTTATCGTCAATGGCGTCCTCTAAAAGAGTGCAAACGTCCTGCAAAACGTCAATTCCGTCGGAGCATTGAAGCAGAATTTTGCTTGTGGTCTGATGAAGAAGCTCCTTTACCTTAGGAAGCTTCTGAAGTGCCCTGCGAACGAAAACCGTTTCCTTGGGCGTTACGCTGCCGTAGGCAATATGGGAGCAAACTCTCTCAATATCGCAAATGTCGCCTAACGCCTCGTCTAAATCCTGCAAAAGAGCGTAATTGGACGCAAGCTCCTCAACGCCGTCAAGACGGCAGTTTATTTCATCCTTGTTGCGAAGGGGACGCTCTAATGAAGAGTGAAGCTTTCGCGTTCCCATAGGCGTTCTCGTTTTATCCAAAAGCCACATAATCGAGCCTCTGGTTCCGTGGTCGCCTAAGGACTTAAACACCTCAAGATTGCGCACGCACGTAGAATCCAGGAACAGATATTCCTTAGGCTCAATATATTCGGGAGCCTTAAAATGCGTAAGGGGATTTTTCTGCGTCTGAACAAGGTATTCCCACAGAGCCGCGGCGCTTTTAACTGCCGCAGGATATTTTTTATTAAGCTTTTCCGTATTCTTAAAGCGGGCAAAAAGCTGCTCTTTTATTTTGCTTGATGCAAAAATTTCACCCTCGCAGTTAAAGGGACGAAGCTGTTTTACCGTGTGCCGCGGAATTACCGTTGAGGAAGACAAAAATTCCTCGTTAACGATAATTTCGTTGGGATTAATTTTAAGCAGACGGTCGCAAACGTTGTTAAGGCTTGCTTCGCAGGCTAAATTAGTTAAGAAAAATTCTCCCGTTGAAACGTCTGCCCAGGCAACGCCGCAGAATGCTCCCTCAATACAAACTGAAGCAAGGAAGTTATTGGTGCTTCCTGCAAGCATATCATCTTCAATAATAGTTCCCGGTGTTACAACGCGGACAACGTCACGCTCTACCAGACCCTTTGAAAGCTTGGGATCGGTTAACTGCTCGCAAATTGCCACCTTGTAGTTTTTTGCAAGCAATTTATTTATGTAAACGTTTACGCTATGATGAGGTACTCCGCACATGGGCGCACGCTCGGAAAGTCCGCAATCTCTGCCCGTTAAGGTAAGCTGAAGCTCTCTTGAAGCCGTTTTTGCGTCTTCAAAGAACATTTCATAAAAGTCACCGAGGCGGTAGAACACAAGGCAATCCTGATAATGCTCCTTTAATTCAAAATACCTTTGCATCATTGGTGAAAGGCCCATTTTTTTACTCCATTTCTCCTATAAGTGTGTTAAGCTTAACGCTTGTAATTTTTACCTTTACTATTTTTCCCGTAAGGCACGCGCAGCCTGAAAATGTTACCATTCTTCCGCAATCGCTTCTGCCGAAAACAAGACTTTCGTCCTTTTTGGAAACTCCCTCAACTAAGACCTCGAGGGTTCTGCCGAGATATTTTTCGTTAGCGCGAAGGCAACATTCCTCGCTTAACGCGATTAACCGCGCCATACGGTCCTTAGTTATCTCTGCAGGGATTTGCTCCTCCATTTTTTCGGCGGGAGTGCCGATACGCTTTGAATAAACAAAGGTAAAGGCGGAATTATAGCAAACCTGCTTATATAAATCGAGAGTATCTTCAAAATCCTGCTCGCTCTCGGTAGGAAACCCTACGATAATATCGGTTGAAATAGCCACGTCGGGCATTTTCTCCCTAAGCTTTTTAACGATTAAGAGGTAATCCTCCCGCGTATAATGGCGGTTCATCAGCTTTAAGATTCTGTTTGAGCCGGACTGAACGGGAAGGTGAATATATTTACAAACCTTTTCGCACTCCGCCATAGCTGAAATCAACTGGTCAGACAAGTCTTTCGGGTGGCTTGTCATAAAACGGATACGCTCTAAGCCGTCAATTTTATTTAATTCCCTAAGTAACTCGGGAAAAGAAATCTCATCACTGTTTTTGCCGTAGGAATTTACGTTTTGGCCTAAAAGGGTAATTTCCTTTTTGCCCTCTTTGACAAGCTGACGAACCTCGGCAATAATATCTTCACTGCGTCTTGAACGCTCTCTGCCGCGAACGTAAGGCACGATGCAGTATGAGCAGAAATTGTTGCAGCCGTACATAATGTTTACAAAGGCTGACGCTTCCTTTTCGCGCAGAGCGGGCATATTTTCAACGATATCCCCCTCTTTTTCCCAAACCGAAACTTGTCTTTCGCCCTTTGTTAAGGCAGAAAACATCAGCTTTGGCATTTCGTGCACGTTGTGGGTACCGAAAAGCACCGAGCAGAAGGGAAATCTCTTTTTCAGCTTTTCTGCGCTTCCCTGCTCCTGCACCATACAACCGCAAACCATTATAAGCATTTCGGGTTTTTTCTTCTTTATTTGCTTCAATTTTCCCAAATTACCTAAAAGGCGGTCCTCCGCGCCCTCACGGACACAGCAGGTGTTGAAAATTACCGCGTCTGCCTCTTCCTTGCTTTCAGCAGGAACGTAGCCCATTTCCTGAAACATACCTGCAAGAGTCTGTGAAATGCGCACGTTCATCTGACAGCCGTAGGTTTCAACGAAATACGTATGCTTTTTATCCTTAAAAAACTCTTTCACCTTGGAAAGATATTCCTTATCCTCCAAGGCGCAAAAGTCTGAAATGTTAGCTTGCTTCACTGTTTTCTCCAATTATTTGATTCTTTTTTGTGCTTGTTTGTGCATTTCCTTTGCCATAAGCTCATATTCTTCACTTGCTCGGCTTGATTTCTTAAATGCCGCAACGGGCTTGCCTGCGTCCTGAGCCCATTCAATCGTACTGTCAACGCGAATATAGGAATCGAACACGTAGAAATCCATTTCCTTTAATGCCGCCATGGTCTGCTTGAAGTAGTTTTTGCGCTCGTTTACCTTGGTTACGGCAATGCCAAGCACCTCAAGGTCAGGAGAAATCTGCGTAACGGTTGAATAAAATTCAAACATATTAGCTAATCCAAACAGTCCCCAGGGGCTTGCTTCAACGGGAATAAGCAAAAAGTCCGAAGCGCAAAGCAGGTTCATTGCCCAGCCGCCCAAGGTGGGAGGCGCATCAATTAAAATGTAATCGTATTTGCCCTCGAGCTTTACGTCTTCAAGGCATTTTTTAAGTATAAGCTCTCTCTGCCACTTGGTGAAAAGCTCATATTCAATTCCGCTCATTAAGGTTGAGGAGGGAATTATATCAAGGTTTTCGTAGGGAGTTGGAATTATGTAATCGGAAAGTGACCTCTGCTCCTTAATTGCGTAATAAAGGTTTTTGTTGCTTTGGGCAATTTCAAGAACCGTGTCCTCGTCAAAGAATGAAAGTGAAAGATTAAGCTGCATATCACCGTCAATCAAAAGCACCTTTTTGCCCTTTTGCGCCAAGGAATATCCGATATTTGAGCAAGTGGTGGATTTTCCTGAGCCGCCTTTATTGTTTGCAAAGCAAATTGTAACAGTCTTTTTCATAATTTTTTTCCTTTCGAAATTCGAATTTATCCTTTTTATTTTTTAGGGTTTATAGGCTTTACAGCCGAATTTTCCATTTTTGTTGCAGGCTTATTCTTCGCCTACGGGCTTAAGAGAGTCTAACATTTCCTGCGCTTCGGGATATTCGCCGAACACCTCGAGCAAATGCTCAAGCAGCTCCTGCGCTCCGTTTTTATTAAAAGCGTCTACCATCTCTTGAGCGCGGGCAAGCTCCCTTGTTCCCCAGGCGTTTTTGCAGGCTTCGATTGCCGTCTGCGCCAAGGGATAGCGGTTTTCGTCCAGCTCCGAAACCTTTTTAAGCTCATTAACCGCCTGCTCGAACTCTTCCTGATTATAGAGGTCAACGCCCTTGCGGTACGCGGTATCGGAAGCGTTTTTGGCTTCCACCTGTTCAACGCAGTACACCAGCTTTTCGTCGGCAAAGCTGAACTTGGCGATGCGGCTCAGATAGGTTTTTGCCGCCGTTTCATCAAATTCATTATTATAGAATCGGGAAACGGTTTCGTCCATTTTGTTTTCAACCTTTTCTTTGATATGCTCATTAAAAACCTCTATACCTCTATAGCGTGTCCAGACGCTTGCCTCATAGGTGTCCGAAAAGCAAAGGTCAAAATACTCTTGCAGATGGGCGTTTAATTTTTCAAGCTCTATTTCCTTAGAGAGAGAATTTTCGAAAACAGTTGCCGCCGCCTGATAATTGTTTTCCTTCAGCGCCTTTTCGAAAGCGCCCGCTTTAGTAAAGGTCAGCTGGGGAAAGTTTATTATTTCCGTTTCAACCAAAACGTAGCCAAGAACGCCAATAAGCGCCATAATAACAACTAAAAGAAGCGCGGTAACGATTTTGCTTCCGCCCTTTTCTTCTTCATTGCGAGCCTTTCTCGGCATTTTTCTCCCCCCTTAAAACAAATTATCCGTAAATGTGCAAACGACAGCCCGTCGGAGCATTGAGCCTATGACGAACGAGCTTCCTCATTCAAGGCAATACTTCGGCTTGCTGCCGCTGAAAAATTATTTTGTTGTTTACTTATTTTATTTTGCCTTTTTTAGCTAAAAGCTTGTTGATCTTAGTTGAAGGATCGAGAAGCTCACTGATTGAAGCGTCGTGGTTGAGAGTATCCACAACGTAGGCAATGTACTTGGAAAGGTCAACCTTGCAGAACCATTCTCTTTCAAGAAGCTCCTGAGAAATGCAGGTTCCGTTGGTGGTAAGCACCTTTTTGATGTAGCCCTTTTCGTATGCCTCGTCAAAATGCTCAAGTCCCTCACAGAAAAGACCGAAGGTGGTGCAAATGTAAATGTCATTGGCTTTAAGCTCTTTTAACTTAACTGCCAGATCCAGAACACTGTCGCCTGAGGAAATCATATCGTCAACGATAATAAGGTCTTTGCCTGCAACGTCAGCACCTAAATACTCGTGGGCAACAATGGGGTTTCTGCCGTTGATAACAACTGAATAGTCACGGCGCTTATAGAACATACCAAGGTCAACGCCTAAAACTGACGAGAAATAAATGCCTCTGTTCATAGCACCCTCGTCAGGGCTGATTATCATAAGATGATTTTTGTCAATGTTGATTTCGGGTACTGCATTAACGAGAGCTTTAATCATCTGATAGGTGGGCATAATATTTTCAAAGCCGTGGGTGGGAATTGCGTTTACGATTCGGGGATCGTGTGCGTCAAAGGTAATGATGCTGTCAACGCCCATACCGATAAGCTCCTGAAGTGCCGCGGCACAGTCAAGAGATTCTCTGCCCGTTCTTCTGTGCTGACGTCCCTCGTAAAGCATAGGCATAACTACCGTTATTCTTCTTGCCTTACCGCCGATAGCGGTAATAATTCTCTTAAGGTCTGCATAATGGTCGTCAGGACTCATGGGAACCTGCTGACCGTACATTTTATAGGTAAGCAAGTGATTAAAAACGTCACAAATAATATAAAGGTCGAGACCGCGGACTGACTGACGGATAACGCCCTTTGCTTCACCGCTGCCGAAACGGGGGCAATAAACGTCGATCATATAAGTGTCTCTCTCATAAGCAACGAAGGAAGCATCGGCTTTGAACTCACTATCTCGCTCTTTACGCCAGTTCGTCAGGTAATAATCGATTCTTTTACCGATTTCTTCACAGCCGGGCATTGCAATAATACCCAAGGGTGCAAAGGGAAGAGTTGTAAGGTTCTCAAGATAGTCTGCCATGGCATTTTCCTCCGCTGTATATATAATTATATAATATCAAATATATTATACTATCTTTTGCCTCGTTTGTAAACATAATAAACACAATTTTTTACAAAAAAGAATATGTATTTTTTTGCCGTTTTCTTTTTTTCCGGCAATAAATTTTACGGCTTTACGATAACGGATTTTTGTGGTAAAATATTAAAAGGAAAATTATTTTTCGCAGGCGGTGCGTCTGCTTTTAAGGAGGCTATTATGGACGAGAAAACAATACTTTCTCAAATCAGCGATAAATTAAAGGGATCCTTCGGCGTTAAATGTGAAAATGCCGCGAAGCTTCAGCTTTATAAGGCAGTCTCAATGGTTGCGAGAGACCAAATTATGAACGAGTGGATCGAAACCAACAACAAGCTTAAGGAAAAGAAGAGCAAGGTTGTTTATTACCTTTCCCTTGAGTTTTTAATGGGCAAATTTTTAGGCTCAAACCTTATTGCCCTCGGTCAGTACGACGCTTTTGACAAGGCCCTTAAGAAAATAGGCGTTTCTCTTTCGGAATTAGAGGAAATTGAGCAGGACGCAGGTCTTGGCAACGGCGGTTTGGGCCGTCTCGCCGCTTGCTTTTTAGATTCCCTTGCATCACTTTCCCTGCCCGCCATCGGCTGCGGTATCCGCTACGATTACGGTCTGTTCCGTCAGAAAATCGTTGACAAAATGCAGATTGAAATGCCTGACGCCTGGCTTAAGGACGGCTGTGCATGGGAAATTCCCCATAACGAAGAACAGTATGAAATCTGCTTTAACGGAACTGTCAGAGAATATTTTGACGAATCAGGCAGAATGTGCCACACCCTTGACAACTGCACCAAGGTGCTTGCGGTACCCTACGATATTCCCGTTTATGCAGGCAAGCACGGCATTGTAAACACTTTGCGTATTTTCTCCGCCCGTTCTCCCGTTTATTTTGATATGACGATGTTCGGTCAGGGCGATTATATCAGGGCAAGTCAGGAAAAGGAGCTTGCTGAAACAATTTCGAGAGTTCTTTATCCTAACGATTCCCACAATAACGGCAAGAGTCTGCGTCTTAAACAGCAATATTTCTTTACCAGCGCAACGCTTCAGTATATGCTTGCCCGCCACAAGAAAATGGGGCTTTCCGTTAGTGCTCTGCCGGATTACGTTGCGGTGCAGATTAACGATACCCACCCTGCTATTGCCATTGCAGAGCTTATGCGTCTGCTTGTGGACGTGGAAAAGCTCGGCTGGGACGAGGCTTGGGACATTTGCGGCAAGGTTTTCTCCTACACCAACCACACAATTATGTGGGAAGCCCTTGAAAAATGGCCCACCTACTTAATGGAAAACCTGCTTCCGAGAATTTATCAGATTATTTGCGAAATTAACCGCCGTTTCAGAGAAAAGGCATTTGCAAAATATCCCTGGGACGATCAAAAGGTTGATTCTCTTTCTCCCATAGCATTTTCGCAGGTTAATATGGCAAACCTCTGCCTTTCCTGCTGTCACAAGGTTAACGGCGTTTCCGCCCTTCATACACAAATTTTGAAGGACAGTCTCTTTAAGGACTTCGTTCCCTTAAACGAAAAGCAGATCGTTAACGTTACTAACGGTGTTACGCCTCGCCGTTGGCTCCTTCAGGCAAACCCCCTTTTAAGCGAACTTATTACCAAGACCTTGAAAACAGACGCTTGGAAAACGGAGCTTTCACTTATAGGTGCGCTGGAAGAAAAAGCAAAAGATGTAAAATTTACCCAAAAATTTTTGGATATTAAGCGGGCTAACAAGGTAAGATTAGCTGAATATATTAAAAAGCACAACAATATTGACGTTGACCCCGATTCCATCTTTGATATTCAGGTTAAGCGCCTGCACGAATATAAACGTCAGATGCTGGCGGTGTTAAAGATTTTATATCTCTATTTCGACATTAAGGAAAACCATAATCAGCATACGCCTGCCACCTTTATTTTCGGTGCAAAGGCTTCTCCCGGATACGTTCGCGCAAAGCAGATTATCACCTTAATTAACGACGTTGCCGATTTAGTTAACAACGATCCCGAGGTTAATAAAACCCTTAAGGTTGTATTTATTGAAAACTACTGCGTTTCCAACGCCCAGCTTTTAATCCCTGCGGCAGACATAAGCGAGCAGATTTCCATGGCAGGTAAGGAAGCCTCCGGTACGGGCAATATGAAGTTTATGATGAACGGTGCCCTAACTCTCGGTACCATGGACGGCGCAAACGTAGAAATGCACGGTCTTTTAGGTGACGAAAACATTTCTATTTTCGGTCTCCGCGCCAACGAAACCGAAGCAATTTCCCGTTCGGGAAGCTATAGACCTGTGGACTACTACAACGAAAACGCTATGCTTCGCAGAGTTATAGATTCCCTTGCCGACGGCACTCTCCGCGGTGATTTGGCAAGCATTAAGAGCTATTTGCTTGACGGTGACGGCGGAACACCCGACCCCTACCTTTGCCTTATTGACTTTGCTTCATACATTCAAGCCTACGAAAAGCTTGAAAAACTCTACTTGGATAAGGCTGCCTGGAGTGAAAAGGCAGTTATAAATACGGCTCGTTCTCACTTCTTCTCAAGTGACCGAAGCATTCAGGAGTATAATAAAAATATATGGAAACTTTCCAAGCTGTAATTTTTGATTCGCACGACGCGCAATTTAGAAGCCCTCAGGGAGCAATTCCCCGAGGGCAAAGTTTAACCCTGAGAATATTAGTGCACGCGTCACTTTCCGCCTACGGAGTGACCTTGCGTCTTTGGGAAAATAATTGCGAGCGTCTCTTAAACTTAACACGCACAAACTTTTTTTCGCACACCCCCTACGGCGATTTTTTAGAGGAATATTCTATAAATGTTTCACGTGAAACATCGGGGCTTTCCTGGTATTATTTTATCATCAACACCCCCTCGAAGCCCTTATATTGCTTGAATAATCAGCAGATGCTGGGCGGTGCAGGGGAAATTTGCGACCGTCCATATTTTGAAAGAAGCTTTCAGATAACCACCTTTGACGAGGACTTTTCTGTTCCCGCCTGGGCAAAGGGCGCCGTTATGTATCAGATTTTCCCCGACAGATTCAATAGACACGAAAAATTCGGTGACGTTTCCGGTAGGCGCGTCCACGAAAGCTGGCTTGAGGAGCCCGATTACCTGCCCGACGAAAAGAAGGGATATTACGCCGCCGACGATTTCTTTGGAGGAAATCTGCGCGGTATTCAGGACAAATTAGATTATCTCAAGAGCTTGAACGTAGACGTTTTGTACCTTAACCCCGTCTTTGAAAGCTATTCAAACCACCGCTACGATACGGGTGATTACGAAAAAATTGACAGAACCCTCGGCACCAACAAGGATTTTGAAAATCTCTGTCATCAGGCTAAAAAGCGCGGTATCAGAGTAATTTTAGACGGCGTTTTTTCTCATACGGGCAGTGACAGCCGCTATTTTAACCGCGAAAATAATTACGAAGAATTGGGTGCTTATCAGTCTGCCGACTCTCCCTATTATTCCTGGTACGATTTTGAGCAGTTCCCCGATAAATACGACTGTTGGTGGGGCGTTTGGTCGCTTCCCTGCGTGAAGGAATTAAACGAATCTTATAAAAATTACATTTTAACCGATAAAAACAGCATCGTTAAAAAGTGGCTGCGATGCGGCGCAAGCGGTTGGCGTCTTGACGTTGCCGACGAGCTTCCCGACGAATTTTTGCGCATTTTAAGAAAAAGCGTCAAGGAAGAAGATTCCGACGCCCTTATTTTAGGCGAGGTTTGGGAGGATGCAAGTAATAAGGTCAGCTATAACAAGCAACGGGAGTTTTTGTTTGGCTCCGAGCTTGATACGGTAATGAATTATCCCCTGCGCAACGCTATTATCGACTTTTTAACGGGCGCCGCAACGGGCGAGGATTTTTGCCGAAGAGTTCTTTCTCTGCGTGAAAACTATCCCCGCGACACATTCTATTCTTTAATGAACTTCCTTTCAACCCACGATTCCGAGCGTATTTTGACGAGATTTTTCTATAATCTTGAAGGTAAAACGAAGGAAGAGCAGGCATCAGTTGCTCTGACGCATGA
Source organism: Clostridia bacterium (assembly GCA_017502165.1). Taxonomy (GTDB): domain Bacteria; phylum Bacillota; class Clostridia; order Christensenellales; family QALW01; genus UMGS1322. The sequence continues at coordinate 95,471 of JAFVVO010000043.1, read as the reverse complement.
ACAGCGCATTTTAGCAAAAGCCTTGCATAAGCTTGGCGCTCTGCTGATTTTTGCACTGCCGGGAATGATGTGTATTTATTACGGTGACGAAGCGGGGCTTGAGGGTGGAAAGGACCCCTTTAACCGCAAGCCGTACCCCTGGGGCAAGGAGGATAAGGAGCTTTTGTCCTGGTATAAGACCTTGACGAATCTGCGTGATAAGACCTTCCGCCTCGGTGAGCTTTCCCTTTCCTGCCAGGGCAGTTTATTGAATATTGTGCGCACCTTAGATAAGGAAAAACGCTACGTGCTTATAAACCCCTGCGACGAAACTGTGGAAACTCTTTTAGACAGCACCTATTTTACATCTGACCCCGAAATTTTATGCTCCTCTGTCGAGGGCTTACAAATTTCACAACGCGAAAACGGCTGGTATCTTTTAATGCCCGCATTTTCGGGTGCGGTCTTTGCAACACGGTAAAGCATTATTACCGATTGTCCCCGTTGATAAATCTTTGATGTTTCACGTGAAACAATTTTGGTTATTTTTACGGTTTTCTCTGCAAAATAAGTTAAATTTCGGAGCTTTTTTGAGAAAAACGGAGCATTTTTAAGAAAACGAGAGATTTTATGAGGTAATACAAATATTCAACCGTTAAGCCAATATTTTCGTGAAATACCCTAAAAAATAAAAACGAGATAATTTTATGGAGTTTACATTAATAAAATCAAAAAGAAAGACCGTTGCCCTGCAAATTGCTCAGGACGGCTCTTTAATTGTGCGAGCACCAAAGAGCTATACTCAGGCGCAGGCAAAAGCTTTCGTTGACAAAAACAAAGATTGGATAAGTAAGCACCTGCCTAAAATTGAGCAGAAGTACATTGCTATGTCAAAAATAAGTGACAAAGAGGTGCTTCTTGCAAAAAAGTGTCTTGAGGCGCTTACGCTTATTTTAATTAAAAAATACGCGAAGGTGTTAAACGCCTATCCCGAAAGCGTTAAAATCACTTCTGCAAAAAAGCGGTTTGGCAGTTGTTCAACCAACAAGCACCTTTGCTTTTCATATTTTTTGTGCTTTTACCCCTTTGACGCCATAGAATACGTGGTGGTTCACGAGCTTTGTCATATTTTCCACCCTAATCACTCTAAAGCCTTTCACGCCCTTACGGAACGAACTCTTTTTAATGCAAAGAAAAAGGAGAAACTGCTTAAGGCGGAAAACTTTTCTATAGAAAATCTTTACGCCAACTGTGAAATTCTGAAAAATTTATCGGTGGATAACTAACGGGGCAAAATTCCTTACGGCACCGCGGTTTTCAGAAACTTATCCACATATCCACAGGTGGTTATCCCACTAATCCACAAGCAAAATCACTTGTTCAAACTGTGGATAACTTTTTCTTCACAAAAATTTTTAAGGAGAAGAAAATGAAGCTTAAACGAATTTTATCATTGCTTTTAATATTTGTCATTTTGTGCTTTACCGCCTGCTCTGCTCCTTCTGCCGTAAAGCCTCAAGAAAATAAAATTTTCGTTTATTTTATAGATGTGGCTCAGGCAGACTGCGCTCTGATTTCACTTAACGGTGAAAATATGCTGATTGACGGCGGCAACGTAGAGGACGCTTATCAGGTTATTTCTTTTATAAAGGGCTTAGGCATTTCAACTCTCGATTACGTTATTGCATCTCACGCCCACGAGGATCACGTTGGCGGACTTGCCGATATTATCGACGCTTTTACGGTTAAAAACATTTATTCGCCCACTACGGAATATTCCTCCGCCTGCTTTAAGGATTTTGTTGCAGCAAGCAATCGGCAATGCGGCATAACAGAAGCAAAGGGCGGTGAGCAATGGATGCTTTCGCAGGCTTTGGTTAAAATTCTCTACTCTAACGCAAAAGCCGAGGAAACGAACAACACAAGCATCGTTCTGCGTATTGACTATTTTGACGCATCCTTTCTCTTTACGGGCGATCTTGAGCACGATGAAGAGGTTATCATGGTTGAAAACGGACTCAATTTGTCCGCAAGTGTTCTTAAAGTAGGTCATCACGGCTCCGATACTTCCACAAGCTATCTGTTTTTGCGTCAGGTCTTGCCCGAAATCGCCGTTATTTCCTGCGGAAAAGATAATTCCTACGGTCATCCGCACCAAACCACGTTAGATAAGCTGACCCAAAGCGGTGCAACGATTTACCGAACTGATTTACTTGGTACAGTTTGCGTTTATTCTGACGGAGTAAATATTTTTGTTGATAACGGGAAAGAAACCTCAACCCACAAGCCCACAGACGCAACTCCGGGACTTGAGCAAGGCGCCCCCGAAAGCAACGTCTATATCGGCAACAAAAACAGTAAAAAGTTTCATTTGCCCTCTTGTTCAAGCCTGCCTGCTGAAAATAACCGAGTGCTTTTTTCTTCAAGAGAGGACGCGGTGAATAACGGCTATTCTCCCTGCGGAATTTGTAAGCCGTAAAGCATTGTCCTGCGGACAGTGATATTGTCCTTGCGGACAGTGATATTTGCCTACGGCAAGTGATATTGTCCTGCGGACAGTAAAATTTGCCTAAAGGCAAGTGATATTGTCCTTGCGGACAGTTATATTGCCCTTGCGGGCAGTGATATTCGGCTTGCGCCGAGTGATATTGTGCTACGCACAGTTAAGGTGTGCTGACGCACTAATTATTATATATTAGTTTTATTACCCGCGGGTCCAGGGGTAAACCCCCCTACAATGCGTAAATATAGAAATCCAACAAACAAATTACGGCAGGAGTAAACCCCTGCCCTACAATTTATAATATAGAAACCCTTTTAATGACAAATTTCGAACAGTCGAGGACGCGGTTGCTACAAAACATAACTTAAAGTCAATCAAAACTACAAAAAGCTCCCAAGAAAATTCTTGAGAGCTTTTTTTCTAAAAACTTCTTTTTACTTAAAGAATTCCTGCATGGTGCGGAAGGTCATAAACACGTCAAGCTTTGAAACGGTTTCATAGGGTGCGTGCATTGAAAGCACGGGAACTCCCACGTCAACGGTGTCAATGCCGAGACCTGCAACGTAAAGGGCAACTGTTCCGCCGCCGCCAAGGTCAACTCTGCCAAGCTCACCAACCTGCCAAACGATATTTGCTTCGTCAAGCATTGCGCGAATTTGAGCCATATATTCGGCTGAAGCGTCGTTTGCGCCGCTTTTTCCGCGAGCGCCGGTATATTTTGTAATAACTACGCCCTGATTGATAAATGAGCCGTTTTTCTTCTCAAAAGCGTCCTGGAAGGTGGGGTCGATAGCGGCGTTAACGTCGGCTGAAAGGCACTGAGAAGCGCGAAGAGCGTCATCAGGCTCAACACCCTGATTTCTTGCAAGGTCGGAAATAAGGTGACGCAAGAAATCCGAATCAAGTCCCGTTGCACCAACGGAGCCGATTTCTTCCTTATCGGCAAGAAGGCAGATAGCCGTTCTTTCGGGAGCGATAAGGTTTTCAACAGCCTTAATGCAGGGGTATGCGCAAACTCTGTCGTCGTGGCCGTAAGCACCGATTAAGGAGCGGTCAAGGCCCACGTCCTTTGCCTTAAAAGCGGGAACAACCTCAAGCTCGGCGGAAAGGAAATCTTCTTCGCAAACGCCGTATTTTTCAAAGAGAATATTAAGAATATTCAGCTTAACCATTTCGCTTTCATCGTCACAGTTAAAGGGACGGCTGCCGATTAAAACGTTAAGCTCTTCGCCCTTGATGCCCTCGTTTAAGGGGCGCTTATTCTGCTCTTGTGAAAGGTGAGGAAGCAGATCGGTTACAACAAAGCAGGGCTCATCCTCTGCTTCACCGATGGAAACGTTGATTGTTGTTCCGTCCTTTTTAACGAAAACACCGTGAAGCGCCAAGGGAATGGCTGTCCACTGATATTTCTTGATTCCGCCGTAATAATGAGTCTTTAATAAGGCTAAATCAAGGTCCTCGTAAAGAGGATTGGGCTTTAAGTCAAGTCGGGGCGAATCAATATGCGCCGCGCCGATTCTAACGCCGTAAGATGCGTCCTTTTTACCAACTACCACAAGGGCAATGGATTTGTTTCTGTTATTAACGTAGTATTTATCTCCGCAGGAATATTTTTTTGCCTTATCAAAGGGCTTGAAGCCTGCATTTTCGGCAATACGGATAGTTTCAGTAACGGCTTCGCGCTCGGTTTTAGCCGCATCGAGATACTTTTTGTAGCCAACGCTGAACTCTTCCATTGCGTCAAGCTGATCCCAAACCTTTTTGAAGCCCGTTTCACGTTTGTAGAATAATTTTTCCTTTAATTCCATAATATTTCTCCTATTCTTTATTGTTTTTCTTAAAATATATCAGGTCCGAAACCCTTGCAAGCTCATCAAGTGAAAGTGCTTCACCGCGAACTGTCTTGGGTAAGGACGCTTTTTCGATAATTTCCTCCGCTTCCGTGCGGGAAAAGGCAAATGACGCCATTAAATTGTTTGCTAAGGTTTTTCTTCGCATTGCAAAGGCAGACTTTACGCAGGCAAAGAAGGTTTTTTGGTCCTGCACCTTAACACGAGGCTCTTCTAATCTTTCAAGGCGGATTACCTGGGACGAAACCTTAGGCGCAGGGTAAAAGCAAGAAGCGGGAATTTTAGAGCAAAGGGTGGTTTTTGTGTAAAACTGCACCGCGCAGGTTAAGGCGCCGTATTCAGCGGTGTTTTCCTTTGCCGCCATTCTCTGTGCTACTTCCTTTTGCACTAAAACGGTAATTGACTTAAATTTTACTCCGCTTTCAAGCAGGGACATTATGATAGGCGTAGTTATATAATAAGGCAGGTTTGCCGCAACGGCAAAATTCTCTTCAAGCTCTTCTTCAAAGAACTTTTTAATGTCAAGAGATAAAAAGTCTGCGTTAATAACTTTTACGTTTTCGAAGCCGTCAAGAGTTTTTTCGTGTACGGGTAAAAGAGTTTTATCTACCTCAACGGAAACTACTTTTTGGGCTCTCTTTGCTAAAACTCTGGTTAGAGTTCCTGCTCCCGTGCCGATTTCAAGCACCGTTTGGTCCTTTGAAATGCAGGCGTCATCGGCTATTAAGTTAAGTATTCTTTCGTCGCACAAAAAGTTCTGACCTAAAGACTTTGAAAATCCAAAGCCCGTTTCTTCAAAAATTCTGCGAAGCTCTAACCCCGTAAGTTTTTCTATCATTCGGTTAATTCCATCCAATCTTCCATAGCCTTGTCCAAGTCTTTTTCTATCTGAGCGTATTTTTCCTGGGCGCGTTTAAGCTCATCCTGATCAGAATAAAGCTCGGCAGAAGAAAACAATTCCTCCATTTTCGCCTTTTCTTCCTCTAAAGACGCAATTTTTCGCTCTAATTCGCTTATTTTTGCCCTTTTCTTTTTCTCTTTTTCTCGGCTTTCTCTGTCCTTGGCTCTCTCTTTGGCAAGGGCAGTTTTATTTACTGTTGCCTCTTGCTTTTCTTCTTCCTGCTTCTGAGAAAGAATGTAATCGTCGTAGGAGCCTGAGAAAACCTCAATTTTGCCGTCTTTAACTATCCACAGAATATCAAAAATTCGGTTAATGAAATATCTGTCGTGGGAAACGGCAATAACCGTGCCGTCAAAGCGCTCTAAGGCGTCTTCAAGCACCTCACGGGAATCCATATCAAGATGGTTTGTAGGCTCGTCGAGAACAAGAGTGTTGCTTCCCTGAAGTGAAAGCTTGCAAAGGGCAACTCGCGCACGCTCTCCGCCTGAAAGCACGCTTCCTTCCTTGAACACGTCCTCACCGAAAAACAGCATAGACGCGCAACGGGTACGCACCTGGGTTTGCGTTAAATCACGGTTTCCGCGCCAAACCATATCCATAACGGACTCATTGGACATAAACTCTTTATGGTTTTGTTCATAATACCCAACGTCAACGTTAACGCCCTTAATAATTTCTCCCCTGTCGGCACGCTGAAGTCCCATTAAAATTTCCATTAAGGTGGTCTTTCCTGCGCCGTTAGGACCTATAATTGCAATTTTCTGTCCTTTTTTTATTTCGGCAGAAAAATTTTCAAATAAAATCTTATTTTCAAAGCCTTTTGAAAGGGAGAATATTTTTAATACGTCGCCGCCCGAAACTCTGTTTTGCTGAAAATTAAGGCGCATATCTGCGTGGTCCTCGTGCTTTTCTAAAAGCACCATTTTATCAAGGACCTTTTCTCTGCTTTCAGCGGCACGGATAGATTTTTCTCTGTTAAATTGGCGGTACTTGGCAATAATTGCCCGCTGACGCTTAATTTCGTCCTGCTGTTTATCGTATGCCTTTTGATTAGCCTTTAATTCTTCTTCCCACTTAACGCAAAACTCGGTATAATTGCCCTTATAATAGCGCAATGAACCGTTTTCAATCTGGGCAACACCGTCGCAAAGCTTATCCATCATATATCGGTCGTGGGAAATAAGCAAAATAGTTGCGCCACTGCGGGACAAAAAGTCCGTAAGCCACTGTGCCGCTTCAATATCAAGATGGTTTGTAGGCTCGTCCAAAAGAAGCACGTCGTTATTATTAAGAAGCATTTTTGCTAATGCAAGACGTGTTTTCTCTCCGCCCGAAAGAACTCCTGCAGGTTTATCCCAAAATTCTTCCGTTAAGCCTAAACCCTTCAGAACCCCTAAAAGACGGCTTTTCCAGCCGTAACCGCCCAAAGCCTCATGTTCAGCTTGTAAACGGGCGTATCTGTCCCCTAAAGCCGTTAAATCGGCATCGGGAAGAGTCATTTGTTCTTCAACTGCGTGCATTTTTTCTTCAACGTCAAAAAGAGGGGTAAAGCTTTTCTTGGCCTCTTCGAAAACGGTGTTTTCGCTTGAAACCGTGTGGTGCTGTTCTAAATAGCCTATTCTGCAACCTTTGGAGATGGAAATACTGCCTGCAGAAATTTCCTGCACGCCTGAAATTGCTTTCATAAGTGTGGTTTTTCCTGCGCCGTTTAAGCCCGTTAAGCCGACGCACTGTCCCTTTTGCACCTGAAAGGTAATATTCGATAATATTTCCTTATCACCAAAGGAAACGGATAAATTGTTTACGTCAATTAAAATCATTTTTTATTCCGAAAGAGTTTTTTGCCTTTGATAAAATAATAGCGAAAAAAGTAAAAATTAGGGGCTAACTGCCTTTGCGTTAAGCCCCTTAAATTTTTATTTTGCGTATTCAACCTTACGTGTTTCACGAACAACGTTAACTTTAATTTGTCCCGGATAAACCATATCGGTTTCGATACGCTTTGCAATATCCTTTGCCATAAGCACCGTTGCTTCCTCGGAAACAACCTCAGGCTTAACGATAATTCTGATTTCTCTGCCTGCCTGAACTGCGAAGGATTTTTCAACGCCGTTAAAGGAGTTTGCAATTTCCTCAAGCTGTTCAAGACGCTTAATGTAGGCTTCAAGAGTTTCTCTTCTTGCGCCGGGGCGTGCGCCTGAAATAGCATCCGCCGCCTGAACTAAAACGGCTTCAACGGTCTGAGGCTCAATATCGTTGTGGTGGGCGGCAATACAGTGAATAACCTCAGCGTTTTCACGGTATTTCTTAGCCAAATCAACACCAATCTGAATGTGAGTACCCTCAATTTCGTGGTCAACTGCCTTACCGATATCGTGGAGAAGACCTGCACGCTTTGCCAAAGTAATATCTGCACCGATTTCACCTGCAAGCAAGCCTGCAATATATGAAACCTCAAGTGAATGCTTGAGCACGTTCTGGCCGTAGCTTGTTCTGTACTTTAAGCGGCCTAAAATCTTAACAAGCTCGGGGTGAATGTTGTGAATACCTGCATCAAATACGGTAGCCTCACCGGCTTCCTTAATCTGCTGTTCAACCTCCTTGCGAGCCTTTTCAACCATATCCTCGATTCTCGTAGGATGAATTCTGCCGTCAACAATAAGTCTTTCAAGAGCAATTCTTGCAATATCTCTGCGAACGGGGTCAAAGGACGAAAGGATAACTGCTTCGGGAGTATCGTCAATAATAAGCTCAACGCCCGTTGCGGTTTCAATAGCCTTAATGTTTCTGCCCTCTCTGCCGATAATACGACCCTTCATTTCGTCGTTGGGAAGAGCAACTACTGAAACTGTAGTTTCGGCAACGTGGTCAGCGGCACAGCGCTGAATTGCCATAGTGATAATGTTTCTTGCGATTTTGTCGCTTTCGGATTTTGCCTGAGCTTCAATATCGCGTACTTTTAATGCCGCATCGTGACGGGCTTCGTTTTCAATTGATTCAATAAGTGCTTGTTTTGCTTCTTCTGAAGAAAGGCCTGCAACCTTCTCCAATGCTTCAATTCTGCGTTTATTAAGCTCCTCAGCGGCGGCAAGACTTTCGTCTAACTCCTTTTCGCGCTTAACGAAACGCTCTTCCTTGGCTTCAAGAGAAGCCATCTTCTTGTCCATCTGTTCTTCTCTCTGAAGAACTCTTTTTTCCATTTTTGTAACTTCGGCTCTGCGTTCTCTGCAGTCCGCCTCGCAATCACTGCGAAGTCTGTGAACTTCCTCTTTTGCTTCTGAAATTCTTTCTTTTGATAAAACTTCCGCTCTGGATTTTGCATCCTCTAAAATGCGGTTAGCAGATTCTTCTGCTCTGCCAATTCTTGCTTCTATTGTCCGTTTTTGAACTAAACTGCCGATAACAAGTCCTAAAATAAGGGTTGCTGCGGCAATACATATCCACATCCATGGTTCCATAAGAACACCTCCTTGTATTAAATTTTTAGTCTTGGAATTTATGAAATAAAACAAACAAAAAGTGAAAACAACTTTAACCAAATAATTACAATCGCTTCAAGTTATGATGCTTTGGTTAGCGAAAATAACATTTCGGCTACATAGCACATTATACACTAAAAAAGCAAGAATGTCAATATATAGATATAAATATATTTAATATATGTCCATACGTTGATATTTGACGTTTTTATTTTCTTTGCATTTTCGTTGAAAAACGGAGAAAAATATGGTAAAATAAGTCTGTAAATTTAGTTTTGAGGTGATTTTATGATAGGAATAGTAACGGGCGCATCTTCAGGAATGGGAAGAGAATTTGTGCTTAAATTAGATAAAAATGAGAAGTTAGACGAAATTTGGGTGCTTGCCCGCAGAGCCGACAGATTGGAAGAATTAAAAAAAGAGGTTTCTACTCCTCTTCGCGTAATTTCCTGTGATTTAACCAAACAAGAGAGCATAGACTCTTACGTTGCTCTTTTAGAAAAAGAAAAACCGCAAATTAAAATTCTGGTTAATTGCTCAGGATTCGGAAAATTCGGTCACACCGACGTGGTGCCGTTAGAAGAATCCTTAGGCATGATTGACCTTAACTGCAAGGCGCTTGTTTCTGTTACGCAGGTTTCACTTCCTTTTATGGCAAAAAACAGCCATATTGTTCAGCTTTGCTCACTTTCTTCTTTCCAGCCGGTGCCGTATCTTAACGTTTATGCCGCAACCAAAGCCTTTGTTCTTTCGTATTCACGCGGTCTTAATGCAGAATTAAAATCAAGAGGTATTCACGTTATGGCAGTTTGTCCCGGTTGGGTTAAAACGGAATTTTTTGCCCGTGCCGAAACAGAACAAACCGATGCAGTTACTTATTTTAACAAAATTTACTCCGCCAAAGCAGTTATTGACACCGCTTATAAGGATATGCTTAAGAAAAAGCAGGTTTCCGTTCACGGACTTCAGATTAAAGGTCAGGTTTTGCTTGTAAAATTATTACCGCACTCACTGGTTATGAAAATCTGGCTTAAGCAGCAAAAGCACTGATTGTTGCCTGCGACAAATGATGTTTGCTACGCAAAATGATGTTGACTTCGTCAAATGATGTTTTGCTAAAGCACAAATGATGTGTCCTTGCGGACAGTCGAGGACGCTATGGACAGTCGGGGACGCCTGTCCCTACAATATATAAAACATATAAAACATATAAAATAAATCAACATATAATTCCGCGGCGAAGCCGCACCTTAATTATTCATTATTCATTTTTCATTATTCATTAAAAAAGCGTTGCATCGAAAGATACAACGCTCTTTTTTATTTTTCGTCAACGCTTGGTGAAACGTCTGTTGTGGGGGGTGTTTCGGGTTGGTTTGCCTTTTCCTGATCAATTCTAATTGTGTTTGCGGCGGAAAGGAAAATTATTGCAAGGCAAAGGGCTGAAACAAATAAAATCTTCTTGCTTCTCGAAACCTTTTCACCTGTAAAATAGTTAATTAAAACTGTAGTTAAAATGATTATGCCGATAACGATAATAATACCCAGCATACCCTTACCCATATACTGAAGACTATCTACGAAAGCTTCGGGCTTAAATATAAAATTTCCCATATTATCAACCTCCCATATTCATAAAGAAGTTAAGCACAAGTCCGCCTGCAATAACTGATGCAACCTGACCTGAAACGTTAACGCCGATTGCCTGCATTAAAATGAAGTTATTGGGGTCCTCTTCAAGAGCCATTTTATGAACAACTCTTCCTGACATGGGGAAAGCAGAAATACCTGCCGCACCAATCATGGGGTTGATTTTCTTCTTTAAGAAGAGGTTTAATAATTTTGCGAAAAGCACGCCGCCTGCAGTATCAAAAACAAATGCAACAAGGCCGAGACCTAAAATTAAAAGGGTGTCAAGCTGAAGGAACTTATCTGCCTGCATCTGTGTTGCAATGGTAATACCCAAGAAAATAGTTACAAGGTTTGCAAGGGTTTTTTGTGCTGTTTCAGAAAGAGAGTCAAGCACGCCGCATTCACGGATAAGGTTACCGAACATCAAGAAGCCTACAAGGCTGACGGATTCGGCGGAAATCAAGCCTGCAATAACCGTTACGATTATGGGAAACAGAATTCTTGTGGTTTTAGAAACGCTCTTCTGCTCGTAGGGCATACGGATAAGACGCTCCTGCTTTGTGGTTAAAAGCTTTATAATTGGCGGCTGAATCATAGGAACAAGAGCCATATATGAATATGCCGCAACCATTATGGCGCCAACGTAATTTGAGCCTAATTTCTGGGCAACAACGATTGATGTGGGACCGTCTGCCGCGCCGATAATACCGATTGATGCCGCGTCCTTAAGATCAAAGAACATTGATGCAAGGCAGATGGTTAAGAAAATACCGAACTGAGCCGCCGCACCGAAAATCATCAGCTTAGGGTTAGATAAAATGGGACCGAAGTCGATCATCGCGCCGATACCGATAAAGAGCAATAATGGGAATAACTCACCGCTTACGTGGTCAATACCAGCCTTAAACAAAACGCTTAAGGGACCGTTTTCACCTACTGCGCCCGACATAGGCAGGTTAACTAAAATCGTACCAAATCCAAGAGGAAGAAGCAACGTAGGCTCCATTTCCTTTTTAATTGCAAGGAAAATTAAAATTCCGCCTATTGCCCACATGGCAACGTGAGTCCATTCAAGCATACTTATATAAGAATATAAGAATTCAAAAACTTCCATTTTTATCTCCTTTTAATAAAATAATTTATAAAGACGTTTTTATTTAAGAAAACATTTTAATTGCGTTTTCAAGACGAGCTATGGTTTCATCCTTGCCGATAATGTCAGCAAGCTCTACTGCACCTCCGGGAGTGCTCTCTAAACCGCAAAGAGCAACACGGGCAGGCCACATAATTGCGCCGTTTTTCTTGCCAACCTCTTGTGCAAGAGCAATTAAAGCGTCGTGAATTTCTTGTTCGCACCAGTTTTCGATTGTCTTATACTTTGCAAGCACCTGTTCTAAGCTTTCTTTAGCCCCTGCCTCGTCAAGCTTAAACTTCTTATGGCAGTACATTTCCGTTGTGTGAGGCTCAACAAAAGGCAAGAACGCAAGCTTTTGAGGAATTTCCGATAAAATTTCAACTCGTGACTGAATAAGCTTTGCCAATTTCTTCGCATCATATTCCTTAAGACATTCTTCTTTTTCAATCCAAGGAAGCGCAAGTGCAAAGAAGGTGTCGAAATCCATATTTTTAATGTATTCGCCGTTCATCCAGCGAAGCTTGTTAATGTCGAAAATTGACGGAGATTTGCTGATGCCCGAAAGGTCAAATGCCTCGATAAGCTCTTCACGGGTGTAAATTTCCTTGTTTGAGCCGTCATTCCAGCCTAAAAGGGCAATATAGTTAACTACTGCATCTGTTAAGAAGCCGTCGTCAAGCAAATCGTGGAATGATTTGTCCCCGTGACGCTTTGAAAGCTTGTGGGTAGCGTCTCGCATAATAAGGGGAAGATGCACGTACATTGGAGGCTCCCAACCAAAAGCTGCGTAAAGAAGATTGTATTTAGGCGTGCTTGAAAGATATTCGCAGCCGCGCATAACGTGGGTAATACCCATTAAGTGATCGTCAACCACGTTTGCAAAGTTGTACGTGGGTAAGCCGTCACTTTTAAGAAGCACCATATCGTCCAAATCCGAGCAATCAACGGTAATTCTGCCGAAAATAACGTCATCAAAATAAACCTCGCCGCTTGTTGGGGTGTTCTGGCGGATAACGTATTTTTCGCCCTTTGCAATTCTTTCTTCTGCTTCTTTTCTGTCTATTTTAAGGCAGGTTTTGGGATATTTATATACTTCACCCTTGCTTTCTGCCTCTTTTCTGCCCTGCTCAAGCATTTCGTCGGTACAGAAGCAATAATATGCGGCACCCTTATCAATAAGCTCTAAAGCGTATTTTTTATAAATTTCACGTCTTTCCGACTGAAAATACGGTCCGCAATCTCCCTCTTTACCGGGACCCTCGTCAAAATCAAGCTTTGTTTGCTCTAAAGTCTTGAAAATAATTTCCGTTGCGTTTTCCTGAAGACGCACCTGGTCAGTATCCTCAATTCTTACTACGAAATCGCCCTTTTCTTTTCTTGCAAACAAGTATCCGTATAAAGCGGTACGCAGGTTACCTATATGCATATTGCCCGTAGGACTTGGGGCAAATCTTGTTCTTACCTTCATTTTTTTCTCCTTATTTTCTAAAAACTGTTACTTAAAAATTGTCAGTTTAATATTTTTATCTTTTGAATACCTTACCTTTTTGAACTTCAAAATAGTTTGCGTTGATATTCTTAAAATGATCCGTTTTTTGTGCAACGGTTATAATAGTCTGAACTCCCTTAATCTTCTCAAGGAGCATTTGCTGTCTTCTTTCGTCAAGCTCGGAAAGCACGTCATCTAAAAGCAAAACGGGATATTCGCCTAAATCCTCGTGCATTAAATCAAGCTCAGTCAGCTTAAGAGCTAATGTTGCAGTTCTTTGCTGACCCTGAGAGCCGAAATATCTAAGATCCGTTTCACCTAATTTAATAACTATATCGTCCTTATGAGGACCGATAGTGGTAAAGGCGCGCTTTATATCAGTTTCTCTTGATTTATAAAGCGCTTCAAGCAGAGTTTCTTCAATATTTTCCTTACCCTGAGCGCAATCTTTATAAAAACAAAACAATTCTTCCTTGCCGGAAGACAGATATTTGTGATTTTCCCTTGCCTTTGGCTCAAGTCGGGAACAAAAATCCCTTCGTGCCTTAATTATGGGAACGGCTTTAGTCGCAAGCATCTGGTCCCACACCTCAAGGGAAGAGGTGTTAACCGTTTCCTTAAGCAAAGAATTTCGTTGCTCAAGCACCTTGTTATATTCATTTAAGGCATAAAAATAATTTTTGCTTACCTGAGAAAGCTCTATATCCATAAAGCGACGGCGCTTTTGAGGACCTTCCTTAACTAAATCAAGGTCTTCGGGAGAAAAAATAACGCCGCTGAGCTGACCTAAAATTTCACTTATTCTTGAAATCGCAAGGCCGTTAACCAATATCCTCTTTTTCTGCCCCCGAGCCATAACCATATCAACCGTGTGCTTGCCGTCTTTTTGAAGATTTTCCGCCCGAACGCGTGTCCAGGGGCGGTCAAGCATAATCATATCGTGCTCGCGGTTTGTTCTGTGGCTTCTGCCGGTGCATAAAAGGTATATTGCTTCCACAACGTTAGTTTTTCCCTGGCCGTTTTCACCATATAAAATACTTATGCCGTCAGGAAAAAGCAACTCCAGATTTTCGTAAGAACGAAAATTCCAGAGTTGTAATTTATTTAAGTACATATTACAAAATTACCGGTAAAAGAAGATATAAGAACTTATTACCGTCAACGGGAGCCGTTACTGTGGGACCCTTTTCGGTGGTATATGAGAAGTTAATAAATTCATCTTCAATATTCTTAAGGCAATCTACGAAATACTGAGGATTAAAACCGATTTCAATAGGAGTTGCATTTCCTGCGTAATCAACTTCTTCATAAGCCTTACCTGAATCGGAACGGGAGGTGATTATAAGCTTTTCGTCGGTTATTCTGAAAACGATGTACTTGTTTCTTAAGTTTTCGCGAACGATAAGCCAAGCACGGTCAATAGCTTCTAAAAGATCAACTCTGTTAATTGTAAGAGTGGTCTTAAACTCGGTGGGAATTAAAGGTCTGTACTTAATAAAGTCACCGTCAATAAGGCGGGTAATGATCTTCGTTTCCTCAATCTCTACCATACAGTAGCTCTTTTGAATGTAAAGACGTGCCAAATCCTCTGTGTCGGAAATAATCTTTGTAATTTCAGATAACGCTCTGGCAGGAATAATAGCCTTGATAGGCTCGTCAATATCCTGAACGAAGGAGTTGCGAAGAGCAAGACGGTGACCGTCAAGAGCAACTACGTTAATTGATTCTTCTTCAATGTCAAATAAGCAGCCGGTAAAAATAGGTCTTGCATCGTCCATAGAGGTTGCAAACATGGTCTGCGTAATAAGCTTCTTTAATTCACCCTGCTCTAAGGTAAAGAATGAATCCTTATCAATTACAGGAAGGGCAGGATAATCGTCGGGATCAAGGGCGGAAATGTTTATCTTTGAAAAATTACCCGTTACCTCAATACCGGTTTTATCTCCGCTGATTTTAACCATACCGTCAGGCATCTTGCGGATAACTTCACCAATAAATTTACCGTTAATTACTACGGAGCCTTCCTCTTTAATATCAGCGGCAATTTTAGTCTGAATAGTCAATGAAGCGTCGGTAGTAGTTAAAATAACCTCACTGTTTCTGGCATAAAATAAAATACCGTCACAAATAGGATTGATGCTCTTTTGAGGAAGAGCCTTTGAAGCAATATTTATTCCGTTCAATAAGGTAGCTTTGTCGCAAGAAAAAATCATTTCACAAAACCTCGTTTTCTAATAGTTGTAATATATATAATTAATAATAATATTAATATATCTCGGTGAATACTGTGGATAACTCCCAAAACCCTCATAAACACTTAATTTTGAAAAATTTTCGGTGTTGATAAGTTGTTTTCGGACGGTTGATAAAATGTGGATAATAAATAAACCAAAGCACAAAATTTATCAATTATATTATACCTTTTTTTGCCTTAAAATGCAATAGTTTTATACATATTTTATTAAAAATAATGAATAAAAAACAACGAATAAAAAAGCTCGCTATTGTTTTATTAAAATATTTATGTTATAATGAATACGGCTATTAAATGTGTCTATTAACGGTATAAGTTAAACTAAAAGAGGTTTTTTATGAAAAAGAAAAATATACTTTTTGCAGTTTCCGAGGCGCTGCCCTTTATTAAAACCGGCGGTCTTGCTGACGTGGCAGGTACACTTCCTTATTATTTTGATAAAAAGAAGTTTGACGTGCGTGTAATTTTACCTAAATACGCCTGTATGAAGCAGGAGCTTAAGGAAAAGCTGAAATACAAATTTTTTACCTTTGTTGACCTTGCCTGGCGCAATCAGTACGTTGGAGTTTTTGAAGCAAAAATAAACGGTATAACCTTTTATTTTATAGACAACGAATATTATTTTTCTTCTGACGCTCCCTACGGTGAAATACGCGGTGATATCGAAAAATTTGCTTATTTCTGCAGGGCAATTTTTAAGGTTTTACCTCAGCTTGATTTTAAGCCTGATCTTATTCACTGCCACGATTGGCAAAGCGCGCTGATTCCCGTTTATCTTAAGGATCAGTTTTGCAAAGAGGATTTTTACAAAGATACAAAAACTCTTTTAACCATACATAACCTTAAATTTCAGGGCGTTTACGGCTCTGATATCGTTGAGGACGTGCTTGGTCTTTCAATGAATTATTTTACCGAAGGAAAAATTGAAAATAACGGCTGTGTTAACCTGCTTAAAGGCGGACTTTATTTTGCCGATAAGATTTCAACCGTTAGTGAAACCTATGCTGAGGAAATTAGAACCCACGAGTTTGGAGAAGGTCTTAACTCTTTTGTTTCCTACCGCGAGCAAGACTTGTTCGGCATAGTTAACGGCATTGATTACGACTTTTTTAATCCCGAGACCGACAAGGCTATTTTTGAAAATTATTCCTTAGAAACCGTAAAAGAGGGAAAAATAAAAAATAAGCTGGCTCTTCAAAGGGAGTTAGGTCTTTTTCAGGATGAGAACGTTTTTACCATCGGTATAGTTTCCCGCCTGACCGACCAGAAGGGCTTTGACTTGATCGGCGCGGTTTTAGACGAAATTTGCCAAACAAACATTCAGCTTATCGTTCTCGGCTCAGGTGAAAATCATTTTGAACAGATGTTTTACGATCTTAAAAACAGATATCCCGATAAAATAAGCATAACCGTTGGTTATAATGAAGAGCTTTCCCATAAAATATACGCCGCCTGCGACGGATTTTTAATGCCGTCACGTTTTGAGCCCTGCGGTCTTTCACAGCTTATTGCCCTTCGTTACGGAACGATTCCGATCGTAAGAAAAACGGGCGGTCTTAAGGATACGGTTATTGCCTATTCAGATGACGAAAAGGCTTCTAACGGCTTTTCCTTTGCCTCCTACGACGCTTATTCACTTATTCAGCAGATTTATTCGGCGGAAAAGCTCTTTTATGAAAATAAGGAATCCTGGAATCAACTGGTTCTGCGGGCAATGAAATCAGATTCTTCCTGGAATAATTCCGCAAAAAAATATGAGAAAATTTATTCTCAGATGCTTAAATAATTCAAATATCAAATAACTCAGAAAGAGGTGTAACGAAATGAAAAAGCTTGCTTTATTTTTAGCAATAATTTTTCTTTTTTCAGGTTGCACCTTTTATTCTTCTGAAAATAAAGAGAAAACACTCTCTTATTCATTTAGAGAAAACGAGTTATTTCCCTTTTATACCGTTTCCGTTGAGGACGAGCTTTGGCTGATTAAAAGCTCGGAGGCAATAAACACAAATTTTAAGGTTATTTATTCCTTAGGCTCTGAAGAAAAAAGCTATATAAATTTTATTAAAGAGGAAAATTTACTGATTTTTGCAACGAATATTTCCGCTAAAAACGGAATTACCCTTTGCGACCTTTATAAAATTTCCGATTTTAATAAAACGGAGCTAATAAAGGAAAACGTGCGTTTTGATTCTATTGAAGCCTCATCGGAGGGTAACCTTATTTTTATTGACGAAAATTCCACCTTGTTTTGTACCCGTAACGGCATAACAACCTCTGTTGAAAATAACGTTTCTCAATGTGTTTTCGTCTCTAATGACACCTTTTTGTATCGTCTTTCTTCCGGAAAGCTTGAAAACGGAGAATATCTTTATCCTATTTATTCCGCCAATGCGGATTTCAGAAACTTTTTATTAGACGGAGTTTCAATTATTTCTGCCGATAAGGAAAACAATAAGGCTTATATAATTAAAAACGTTAAAACCGTTCAAAAGAGGTCTGCCTCGGTTAAAATTGCCGATTGCTTTGTGTATGCCGACGGCGAAATTTTATTTGATATTTCGTCGGTCATTCTATCTCAGTTTGAAAATCAAACAAAGCACGTTTTTTTGCTTTCGCTTAACCAGTCCCAGCAAACCGTCAAATATGATATTTATAGGGTTGATTCTTCTGTTCCTGCCTTAAAGGCGTCAAATATTCTCTTTGGAAAATATATTTCAAAGGACAGAACGGTTTTTGCCTACGAAACCTTATCTGAGAATAAAATTAAAACCAACCTGCTGTTTTCAGACGATGAATTCCTTTCATTCTATCTTGAAAATAACGCTTCGGTAAATAATCTTTTTTATTCAAATAATACGCTTTTCGTTTTTATTGATAATGAGCTTTATTATTTGGAAAATTCCCTTAATAAAATTGATTTGGGGGTAAATAATCTGTTTTTTATTGAAAATCAGGTTTTCTACACCAAGGGAAAGGCGCCATCATTCAGCCTTTATTCTTATTCCTCGGAAAAAAAGCAGATAATTAAAAAAATGACCACCGAAAGCTTTGAATTTGATTCGGGATATTTTTATTATCTTTCCGGTGAAAGTAACGACCTTTCCGTTTTAGATAAAAATAATAACGAAACCGCCTACATCAGTAACGTGGACGGTAAAATCGGCTTCATTTTTAACGGAAATTGCGTTGCAGCCGTCAAGCAGGATGATAAAAGTCTGTTTTTAGCCGATCGAAGCGGCTTGGTTGACACAAGCTTAAAAATAAAACAGTTTATTTATTAAAATTACGATTTTGATAATAAAATTACGATTTTAATAAAATAAAAAACGTTGTGAAAAATCACAACGCTTTTTTTATTCATTTTTGTCGTTAATGCGGTCAACCTTTTCCTTAAGAAGTGAAATTTCCTGAATAAGCATTTTAATTTTCGTGCTTTGGCGTGAAACTATCACCGTTAAGAAAATGGAAATAAAAATAACGATACCTAAAAACAGCGAAAGTATAAAGTTTGAGGCAAGCTCAAAGCCTAAAAGCTTAGTTAAAAAGTCTAAAACCGATGGAATACAAACGGCAATAATCATTAAAAATGCCGAAAATATCCAAACAAGAGAATATTTTACCGGGAGCTTTCCCTTTCTGAGCAGTAAAACCACAATTAAAAGCAAAGCGGCAAAGGCGATAATAATCTGTGCTATATAGTTCATTTTCTTTTCCTCTTTGAAGAACAAATTAAAATAGAAAGAATTACGTTAATCATATAGTAAACGGATTTCCAGGCGCGGATAGAAGAAACACCGCCAACGCGCTCCTCCATGGAAACGCCTACCTCCTTAACCTTGTAGCCAAGGCAGAGAATTTCAGCATTGGTAATGGGTTCGGGATATTCCGTAGGATATGATTTAGCAAAAAGCTCTATAATCTTTCTTGAAGCGGCTCTGAAGCCTGAGGTGGTATCAAAAATTTTCTTACCAGATACGATTTTAACGGCAAATGAAATAATATTTATACCCACTCTGCGCATAAATGAAGACTTAAAAGCGCTTTCGGAGTCCTTAACGAAGCGTGAGCCTATAACGAAATCCGCCTCGTCATTTTTTATAGGCTCAAGAAGCTTTTTAACGTATGAAACGTCGTGTTGACCGTCGCCGTCAAACTGAATAGCCACGTCATAACCGTTTTCAAGGGCGTATTTATAGCCCGTCTGCACCGCGCCGCCTATACCGAGGTTTTCAACCAAATCAATGATTTTAACGTTATTTTCGTGGCAGAGAGCGCTTGTTGAATCCTTTGAGCCGTCGTTAATAACCACAAAATCATAGTTTGTGCCGAAATTTTCGTTATAGCTTCTGATTTTGTTGCAGGTGGATATTATATTTTCCTCTTCGTTATATGCGGGAATAATTAAAAGCACCTTATCTGTACGCATTTCTGTAAGCCTCACAAACTTCTTTAGCATCTCCCAGCATCTTTACCTTGCCCTTTTCAAGCCATACGCAACGGTTGCAAAGGCGTTCAATCTGCTCAATGGAGTGGGAAACTATAATAACGGTGGTATCCCCCGTAATCATCTGGTTAATTCGAGCCTCGCATTTTTCTTGGAAGCGGAAGTCACCAACTGCCAGAATTTCGTCAACAATTAAAATTTCAGGCTGGGTAACGGTGGCGATTGCAAAACCGATTCGGGCAATCATACCTGAAGAATAATTTTTCATAGGAGTATCAAGGAAATCGTGCATTTCGGAAAATTCAACGATATCGTCGAACTTGGAATCCATAAATTTCTTTGAATATCCTAAAACAGAGCCGTTTAAGTAGATATTTTCTCTTGCGGTAAGGTCAAAGTCAAAGCCTGCGCCAAGCTCAATTAAGGGCGCAATTGTGCCTTGAGTTTCAACAGTGCCCTTGGTGGGAGTCAAAATACCTGAAATTATTTTAAGAGTTGTACTTTTGCCGCAGCCGTTAAGACCAACGATACCGAAAACGTCACCCTTTTTTATGTCAAAGGAAACGTTGTCAAGGGCAACGAAGTCTTCAAACATCAGCTTGCGTGTAACAAGGCGCAGGAAATATTCCTTAAGGCTTTCCAGCTTTTCCTTGCTCATATTAAAGTGCATCTCTATATTTTTTAATTCTACTGCGTTTTCGCTGTTCATTCAATCACCTCAAATATGAAGAATAAAGCGTTTTTGTGCTTTTGAAAAAATCAATGCGCCCAAAGCAAAGGTTAAAAGTGAAATGACGAGGCACAAAAGATTGGTTTCAAGGCTCGGAACGGTGCCGTACATAACAACCGAGCGGAAATACTCGATAAAAAGCGTCATAGGATTATAGCGGACGATGTCCGAAATAAAGGGTGTATTTTCAACTAAGCTGAAGGGATAAATAAGGGGAGTTAAGTACATCCAAACCGTTAAAAGCACGCTGTAAAGGTGCATAATATCGCGGAAGAAAACCGTTAAAGCGCTTAAAATAAGTGAAAATCCCACGCAGAAAATAAAGCAGTAAATAACGGGAATCGGGAACAAAAGTGCTGACCAGGAAGGGAAAACTCCCTGAATAAGCATAACTGCAAGAACTGCTATAAGGCTGAGCATCAGGTTAATAAGCGCAAACAGACACTTTTCCAATGGGAAAATGTACTTTGGCAGGTAAACCTTCTTAATTAACGGTGCGCCGTAGATAACGGAGCTCATTGACATTGAGGTTGATTCGGAAAAGAAGTTCCAAAGGGACCAGCCCACAATGTAATAGGTTGCAAAATTTTCTACCTTTACCTTAAGCAGAATGCCGAAAACCTGCGTAATTACAAGCATTGTGAATAAGGGGTTAAGAATACTCCAAAGCACGCCCAAAAATGAACGGCGGTATTTAAGCTTAAAGTCCTTTCCCGCTAAATTCATCAAAAGGGGAAAAAACGTTTTCATATCGGCAAAAAATCTATTTAAGCCCTTATGTTTTATGTTCATAAATTTCCTCGATTCGTCCTTTTTTATAAAGGACATTTTTTTGCGGTTATTTTTCCATTTTAACGGAGAAATCCTCGTACGCCAAGGTTAAATTGGGGTTGTAGTAGGGGTCACCTGCTTCAAGCTCCTTACCCCAGCGTTCTTGAAAGCGATAAACCTCGGACTGAAAACGGAGCACCTTTTCGGGAGTGTCCTCTGAGCCGCGGCTCTTTGATTCGTAATGATAAAGCTCTGCGTAGGGGGTGAACACGATAAGATAACCTGCTTCACGGATACGCATACACATATCAACGTCGTTAAAGGCTACCTGATAGCCTACGTCAAGTCCGCCAACCTGATTGTAAACCGATTTGGGAATTAAAACGCAGGCAAAGGTAACTGCAGTATAGTTCTGGGCAATAGTGGCGCGGGACATATATCCGAAGCCGCCTCTGGGGGTGTGCTTGTGGCCGTGGCCTGCAACGCCGCCGATACCTAAAATAACACCTGCGTGCTGAATAGTGTCGTCGGGATAATAAAGCATAGCGCCTACTGCGCCCACGTCGGAGCGCTGGGCAAACATAAGCATTTCTTCAAGCCATTGGGGCGAAATAATCTCAACGTCATTATTAAGCAGCATAAAGTATTCGCCTTTTGCGTGCTGACATCCAAAATTGTTAATTGCCGAATAGTTGAAGCCTTCTGTCCATTTTATAACCTTGCAGGAGGGATATTCTTCCTGAATAAGCTTGTAATATTCGAAGGTTTCCTTTCTTTCGGAATTGTTTTCAACGATAATAACCTCAAAATTCTGATAAGAGGATTTTTCGTAAATGGAGCGCAGACACTTGTCAAGGCTGTCCACGTTATCCTTATTTGCAATAATGATTGAAATAAGAGGCTCGTCCTTAAGCTCATAGCTCATTCTGTATGTTGAAGGAAGAGTGCCGTCAAGAACGCTGCCGCGAAGACCGATGCGCTTTAAGTGGTCAGAAAGAGCGCGGTGCGCCGCCGCAATAATATAGGGCTTTGAGCCGATATCCTGGGCGGTGGAATTTTTGTGGCCGCGCCAATAATATAAAAGCTCGGGAATATGCTCGATTTTCGTTGCCTGCTCGGTTAAGCGGAGAATCATATCGTAATCCTGACTTCCGTCACACTCTGCACGGAAAACGCCCACCTTATTCATCAGCTCGCGGCTGAAAACGGAAAGGTGGCAAATGTAGTTATATGAACGGAGAGTGTCGGGAGCAAAATCCGCCTTAAAGTGAGCCGTTACAACGTTGCGGGGATTGTTTCCCGTAAAGGTAGCCTCATCGGTATAAATAAAGTCTGCACCTGTTTCTTCAATTCTCTTTGCTACCTTAAAAAGTGCAGATGGATGAAGAAGGTCGTCGTGGTCAAAAAGAGCAATGTAATTGCCCGAAGAAATATCGATACAAGCGTTGGTGTTAAGGGAAATACCAAGGTTTTTCTCAAGCTTAACGTATTTAATTCTTTCGTCAGCCTTTTGAAGCTCCTTTACTACCGCTTCCACGTCAGAATGGTCTGCGTCACTGCCGTCGGCAAGGCAAAGCTCCCAGTTTTTATAGGTTTGCTTCTGTACAGATTCAATCATCTGGCGCAAAAATTTAATTGGAGTGTTATAAAGGGGTACCAAAACGCTGAATTTAACGTCAGAAGTAAAGGTTGCAGCCTCCTCGGCTTTTCTGCGTTTAGCGGAAATGGAAAATTTACCGCCAACGGATTTGGTACGCATTTTCTTTTTAGTAAGCTGAACAACAACGATTGGTCCACGGGTAAAAAGCACCTTAACAGCCTTAAGTGAATAATAAATAAACTTGTTGCGCTTACAAAGATTCATTAAAGCACGAAGGGGCTTTGTGGTTTTCCAAAATGTTGAATTGATCAGATATGTGTACTCGTGATCTACCTTTGAATACTTGGCAGAAAGCTCACGGTAAACCTCCTTAAGTGAATCGTATGAAATTTTGCGTGCAAGAGCATCCTTTTTTGCCGCGGTAAGCTGGTTGGCAAGAGCCTCGTTTTCTTCCTGCAGGCGTTTAAGCTCCCCTTGGAGAATTTCTTGTTCTGTCATAAGCGTATCCTTTTTTTGTTTTTTTGGCAGTCCAAAAAGACAGCCGTAATCATCATAATATTATCATAAATATATATATTAGTCAAATTTTATTTGTTTTTGGACGGTTTTAATAAAAAGAGTAAAAACCCGAAGATATTAACTTCGGGTAGAAAGGTTGTTTAATTTTGAAGAAGGATGCTTTGTAAACAGTTAATATTACTGTTGTTTTTGTAAGGATTTTACAGTTTTTGTGGGGAAAAAGAAAATATTGAGCACCTTTATTTTTTTTGCAATTATTGATGCTAAAACTGAAAAAGCTATGCCGCAAAGGGTGCCTAAAACAAGGTGTATCCACCACTGTGAAACGCCTGCCCGAAGCAACATAACGCGTGCTCCTGCAGTAAAAATTGTATGTAAAAGATAAGTCTGAAAAGAATACTTATTAATGAACAGTAAAAAACGTGAAACGGGCTTAATATCCTGAAGCAAATAAATAAAAGAAATGCTTGAATAAATTCCGAATAAGGTCATTATTTCTTTAATAAAGGCCTTCTCTATTAAGCCGAAAACGATTAGCGTAATGCTTACTGCAAGGTGCATTGCCACCGTTAAATATTTAATAAAAGCGGAAGTTTTAGTTAAACTTTTGAAATCTACCGAGGTTCCCAAGCCAAAGGCTAAGGCAGAATAAAATACAATATCAAACGGACCCCACGAGAATCCCGGAATAAGCGGTAAAACATAGCCCAATAAAACTGTAAAAAGAGTTATTTGCCAATTTTTTAATATGCCGGACAAACAAACCCAAATAACAAAAAGGAAAAATAAAGCGTATAAAAACCAATACTGTGCAACTGGTGTTTTCCAGATAAATAAAATATCTGCAACAGAAGAGTGGGTATTGGCTTCTCCTACAAAGCTATTAATTATAATGTAAACGGCAGAAAAAACAACGTAAGGTATTCCTAAATTAAGAAGCTTGTTAAGAATAAATCTGCCTTTTGTTTTTTTACTTGTCCAGCCACCTGTTTCTTTATAGACTACACCGCTTAAAAACATAAAAAGAGCCACGTGAAAAGACCACAAAAACTGTTCGGTACCTTCAAAAAAGAACGGAACCGAGATGCCGGACAACCTTATGCCCATTATAACGTGGCCTAATAACACTAAAAAGCAGGCATATCCCTTAAGCTTATCAACAAGGACGTTTCTTTCCATATTATTTTCCTTTTAATTATTTTTTTTGCTTTCGCATTTTGCAGAAACAATATACTTGGGTCTGCCTTTAATTTCTTCGTAAATACGGGCAACGTAATAGCCGATAATACCAAGGCTTATCATCATAATGCTTCCTATAAAAATCAAAATAATGATAACCGTTGTCATACCTTCAAGGGCGCGGCCTGCAATTTTATCAATAAGAGCCCAAACAAAGAAAACGGCTGTAATAAAAAGCATAATAACACCAAGTACCGTAACGATTTGCATAGGCGCCGTTGAATAGGCGGAAATATTTGAAATTGCGTACTTCAAAAGACCGATAGTGCTCCATTTTGAAGTGCCCTCTTCTCTTTCCTGAACCTCAAACTCCACAGTTGCTTTTTTATATCCTACCCAAAATGAAATTGCTCTAAAAAAGCCTTTCTTTTCGGGAATATTATTAAGTACGTCAACAACCTTGCGGTCTAAAAGCTTAAAATCCGATGCGTTTGACATATCAAAGCCAACAAGGGCGCTGATAATTGAATAAAAGCTCTTTGCCGCTAAGCCGTGAAGGGCTTTTTCTTTACCGCGGGAGCTTTTAATGCCTTCAACGATCTCAAACCCTTCTTGCCATAAGGCGTACATTTCGATAATTTTCTCCGGTGGATGCTGAAGGTCACAATCAATAACTACAACGCAATCACCCTTTGCCGCCGCAAGACCTGCTGAAATCGCCGCTTCTTTTCCGAAATTTCTCGAAAAATGAAGACCGCAAACGTTATTTTCTTTTTCCGCCAAGGTCCGTATTTCTTTATACGTTGCATCGGTTGAGCCGTCGTCAATAAAAATAAGCTCGTTTTCGATGTTTGCGTTTTCTAAAAGACCCGAAATAACGGAATATGCGCGGGAAATGGATTTTTCTTCGTTAAATGCGGGAATTATAACAGAAAGCATTTAAGTTCCTCCAGGTTTTGTGTTCAGTATAATCTAACTAATTTTTATTATTGTTAAACAGTTTTTCAAGCATTGTAACGGGCATAGGCTTGTAATAGTAGAAGCCTTGAAGCATATCACATTCTGCTTTTATTGCAGCTTCCTCATGCTCCTTGTTTTCAACACCCTCGCAAACCGTCTTAAAGCCTATATCGTGGGCAGTCTGAATAATATTTTTAAGTATGATAAAGCCGGTTTCGGTAACGGCGTTCTGGGTTATGGATTTGTCAATTTTTACTATAGAAACGTCAAAGCTTTGTAAATCTCCAAAGGTTGTGTAACCGCTGCCAAAATCGTCAAGCAAAATGGAAACACCTTTTTCTTTAAGCGCAGAAAGGTTATCAATCATTTGTTTTTTTGCTTCGCCGGTAACGTTTTTATCTTCAAGCACTTCAACCGCAAGGCAGGAAAATTTCAAATCGTATTTTTCGGCAATGTTTATAATTTTGTTTACAAATTCAGGCTCACTCAAAGTAGAACGGGAAAAGTTTATGGTATATTTGTAGCCTTCCCGCTGAGGTTTGTCGTTGGAAATCCACTTACAGTTCTTTTCAAAAATATAATAGTCGAATTTTTCGTTAATGCCTACGGATTCTAACGCGGATAAGAAGCTGCCGGGGGTTAAAACTCCGTCACTTTCGGAATTTAAGCGGGATAAAACCTCAGCGCCTATAATCTTCTTGGTTTTGGCATCTAAAACCGGCTGATATTCTAAAAAGAAACGGTTGTTATCAATTTCTTTTTCAATATTGTTTTCAATTTTAATCTTTTTTTCCAAGGCCTTTCCGCTGGTAATATCCCACTGAGAATAGAAAACATTTTTATTTTTTGCAAGCAAACAAGCTTGTTTTGCACGGGAAATTGCTTCGTCAAAGGTAACGTGAGAGCCGTCGGCACAATGGGAGCCTATTCTTACGTTTACCACGTTAAGAGCGCTATAGCTTAAAAGACATTTATTTAATTCTGCCTGACAGATTTCTATTGTTTCTTCTATTTCTGCTTTTTCACGGTTTGCAAGTACAACGTAGCTGTTATCATCATAAATTGCAATATAATCGTATTCGTTTGCAAACATAGAAAGCAGAGAGCGTTTGATTTCGGAAAAAACGTTTGGCTCAGCATAATCACTTGGCGGTGTAGCAGATGAAACGCTAACGTACATCACCCATCTGTCTGCACGGTGCTTACCTAATTTTCTGAATTCGTTTTCAAGCTTGTTTATTGTTGAAAAGTCGTTTTCTGCGTGGCCGCTTGCGGTTTTTACGCCTTTAACGGCAAAATAAATGGCAACTGAAACCAGCGCAAGAAAGCAAAAAGCTAAAATTCCTATTATTACGAGTGGGTTTTCAAATATGTGCATATTATGCTCCTAAATTATTTCTTTGAAAATGTGGGAAATTCTACTGTACCGCCTGACATAGCCAATCCTATTTTCTCGGCGGCTTCAATGCATTTTAGTCCATCAACGCGGGCGCGCTTTTTACGGTTAGGAATTTCCTTAAATAAAAAGGGAATACCAAAGCAAAGCATTGCTTTAATAAGGTTGGATTTTGACAAGCCGTTTCTTTTATACTCAGCCAAGATTTCAAACAAGGCATAGTTTAAGCTTTCTTTAGACAAAACCTTAGTTTTTTTGTTAAGGGCCTTTAACCACTTATAAAATTGGCAGAAAGCGTTAATGTCGGTATTTTTTCTAAAATAAATTTCTTTAATATAAAAGTCTTCCTGCTCTTTTGTCATTGGTTCGAGCAAGGCGCCAAGATATTTTTTCTGAATGGTAATAACCTCGCCCTTTTGCTTTTCCAAGGTTGTTTCGGTAATTTGTTTATCGTGCAGGCGGTACATCATAAGATAGTCGGATAAAATTTCAATCTTGTGGCCTGCTAAAATAAAGCGGGTCCATAATTCCATATCCTCGGTGCAGGTGAAGTTTTTGTCGTACCCAAGGCTTTTAATTACTTCAGCCTTGGCAATAATGCCGGGGTGAAGAATGGGGTTTGTTACTAAAAGTAATGCCTTAATAGATTCTGAATCATTTTTACCGCCGCAGCCGCCTGAAGAAATTACTCCGTTTTTAAGCGTCATAAATCTGCAGGAAGACAGTGCAACGTCCGGATTGCTTTCCATAAAATCAAACTGCTTTTGCAATCTGTCGGGCAAGCAAACGTCATCTGCGTCCATTCTTGCAATATATTTTCCTTTTGCTAAGGACAATGCCTTGTTAAGCGAAGACGGAAGTCTTAAATTAACCTCGTTAACGTGAACCTTAACTCTTTCGTCTTTGGCGGCAAAAGAACTTAAAATCTCGCTTGTTGAATCGGTAGAGCAATCGTTTATAACTATAAGCTCCCAAGCGGAAAAGGTTTGCCTTAACACGCTTTCAATAGCTTCGGCAAGGTAATCCTCGCCGTTATACACGCTCATTATTAAAGAAATTTTTGGAGTTTCGTTCATTTCTTGTCACTCTTTCTTATTCTTTTTAGTTCTTTGCAAATATAAAGGAAATAAAAGGCTAATCCCAATGCGTTTTTCTGCATCAAAAAAATTGCGATACGGCTTTTTGCCGAAAGACGTTCAAAACGTGCTTTTTTGATTTCTTCCTTGTGGATTGAGGAATTTATGAGCTCCGTTATTTTTTTAAGGGAATTAAAATGGTTACCCTCTGCTGCAGCGGCTAAAATTGCAAAGCACATAAAGCAGGAATAACGTGAAATTTGCTCCTCAAAATCCACGGGCTTATTGTTTTCTATTTTTTTCAGACTTAAAATAACGTCCTGAATCTGCGTAATTTGCTGAGTTTTGAAGTCTGTTGAAATGGAATCGTTACGGATAGTGTAAAGATAAAAGGGAAAATTGCTTACAAAAACGGTATTTGCATCTAAAAAGCAAGGCACTATGCAGCTTAAATCTTCTCCTAAGGAGATGGCAGGATTAACTGCAAGCTGATGGGGCAAAATAAGCTCTTTCTTAAATGCTCTTCCCCACAAAAAGTAGAAGAAGTGCTCCATATTTTTATCGGACAATAACTTTGGATAAATATGTTCCTTAATTTGCTCCTTATTAAAGAAGCCTTCGGGGATTAAATCAGTTTGAACTTCACTGATTTCTCCGTTAAGCAAACGCTTATGGGCAAAGGAAATAATGTCAGCATTAGTTTCGGCAATTATTTTTTGCGCGGAAGCAAGGGCATCGGGGCAAAGAGCGTCGTCACCGTCAAGATTTATAATATATTCTCCTTGGGCAACCTTAATGCCTGCCTGCCTTGCGCTTACAAGGCCTCCGTTTTGTTTATGTATAACCTTAATTCTTGCATCACTTTTTGCAAACTCGTCACAGATTGCAGGACAACCGTCGGGTGAGCCGTCGTCAACAAGAATTAACTCAAAATCGGCGCAGGATTGGGTCAGTACGCTTTCGATGCAGTTTTTTATATATTTTTCAACGTTGTATATGGGAACTATTATTGAAAAAAGCATAAACAACTCCTATCTATCCCTAAGAAGCACCATAATTTTTTGAAGTAAAAAAAGCTTATGCTTCATTGCGAAGGCAAAAGCTGCCTGCTTTACGGGCAATTTATACCAAGGATACGTTTTTAATACGGATTTTATCTTTGAGTGTGTGCATATTTCGCTTAAACGTTTTCTTAAAATGCTAAACTTGATTTTTTCGATTTTTGCATGGACGATTTCCTGAGAGCATAAAATTCTGCCAAACCCTTGAATCAAGCGGTCAAGATAAAGACGGTATTCTTTCTCTGAAACAAAATCCTTAATACGCTCTTCAAGAGCGTCTAAGAAAACGATACTTTTTTCAAAACGGGTGCTGTTATAAGATTTTGAAAGAGAATCTTCGTTACGGCAATAGCAATAATATGCTTCCTTTACGCCAACGGCGCGGTCGGAATTTTTAATAAAATCTACTATAAACAAGGTGTCCTCCGAAAGAATTTCTCTTTCAGATAAAAACTCAAGTTCTTTGTCCTTTATTAAGGCAGTTCTAAAAATATTTTTACATACGCTTACGCCGTATCGGCTGTCGTCAGGCTCCTTTGGAAATGCGCCTATAACACCTAAAAGCAAGGATTTAAGCTCGTCATTTTCAAAAACAGTGTCTTTGTCAAAATAAGCCTTTGTAATAACGTCATTATCGGCAAAGGTGTTACCGCCTACAAAGCAAAAGCCTGAAATAACCAGGTCGGCAGAGTAGCTTTTAGCGGCAGAATAAAGATTTTCATACATTTCGGGAACAATATAGTCGTCGGAGTCCACAAAGCCTACAAATTCGCCGGTTGAGGCAGAAAGCCCTGTGTTACGGGCAAAGCCTAATCCGCCGTTTTGCTTGTGAATAACCTTAATGCGAGAATCAGTTTTTGCCATTTCGTCGCATAAAGCGGCGCAGGCTTCCTTTGAGCCGTCGTCAACGATAATTATTTCGATGTCCTTAAGCGTTTGGTTTTTAATTGCAGATAAGCATCTTTCAAGATACTTTTCCGTATTATAAACCGGAACGATAACACTTACCTTTGGTTGAGCCATCATTTCTGCCTTTCATCAATAAGGTGGTTATATTTTTCAACGAGTATTTTACAATACTCCTTAACGGTCATAATCTCTCCCGATTTTTGCTCGCAGTTTTGTTTAAGAGCTTTGTATAAGTCTTTGTCAAGGCATCTTTTTATTGCTTCTGCAACAGAAGCTGCGGTGGGAGCATTTGCCAGACAGCCGTCAAAGTTATCTGAAACAAGTTCGGCCATTCCGCCGCTGTTCATAGTTACAACGGGAACGCCGAAGGAATGGGATTCTAAAATGGATAAGGGGCAGTTTTCATAGCATACCGAGGGGGCAAGTAAAAGACTGGCGTTTCCCATAAGGTTTGCAAGGTCTGCTCCTGCAACAAAGCCTTTCAGAATAACGTTGGGAATATCCTTCAAGCAATCGCCGTCGGGTCCGTTTCCTGCAACAACAAAGGAATATTCGGGTAAAAGGCGGGCAGTTTCAGCCCAAAGCTCAACGCCCTTTTCTTTTGAAAGCCTGCCTACGAAAACAACGTAGGGCTTGGCATTTTCCTCTTTAACGGGAGTAAATTTTTTCTCGATAAAATTATGTAAGGTAAAGGTTTTGCCGCGGTAAATTTCGGAAGCGCTTAAAAGCTTATTTTCCAAAAAATTACTTGGGCAAACGTATAAATCAACTTTTTTATAGGTTTTTAATAAAGAATAAAGCTTTGCTTCAATAACCCCTAAAATACTTTTAATTTTAGAAGAATGGATGCAAGAATACTTTATACAGTTTGCTTTTGAACCCTTAATACATCTTTCGCAGGGTTTTGCTTCCGAAAAACTGTAAAGAAGATGGTTAGGGCAAATCATCTGATAATCGTGCACGGTCTGCACAAGGGGTATGTTCCGCTTTTTTACAGCGTAGATAATAGAGGGGGTAAGCTGAAAATTGATATTGTTCATGTGAACTATATCGGGCTTAAATTTATCAAGAACTTGAGATATTTTTTTATACGCTTCGCGGGAATAAATTATGCGAAAGGGATAGAGAAATCTTTTGATGCCGGTAGAATGAAAATCCATATTGCTTGTGTAAGCATTGGCAGAATTTCCAACTAAATTTTTCTCGTCAAACATACCGAAATATTCGATTTCGTGGCCTGCTTCCTTTAATTCTTCCCCAAGCTTAAGC
The DNA here is from genome assembly GCA_017502165.1 of Clostridia bacterium. Lineage (GTDB taxonomy): Bacteria > Bacillota > Clostridia > Christensenellales > QALW01 > UMGS1322. Next base: position 64,335 of record JAFVVO010000043.1, on the reverse strand, counting down.
ATATAGCTTTCACTTCCGCCTCTGCCGTAGAGAAACTTATTTACCATTAAAATTCTCATAATATCGAATTATCCTTCGTTTCTTTATTTTCATCAGAAATACAACCAAAGATTCTCAATTCTTTTTCCCGCACGGTTTCGTCAAACCCGTGACCAATCATTATGCTTGCAAGCACCGTAGTAAGCAACGGATAATTTAAGGTGTTGTCTGTAGAAGAAACTATCAGCAGATAAACGGTTAATGCCAGGGTGATAATTGCGCTTTCCGTTTTGCCATTTTTACCGAAATAGCAAACGCGAACGATTGTCATAGAAGCCAGCCATAAAATATATCCCCAGAATCCAAGGTCGATAAAATACTGTAAAAAGTCGTTGTGAACAGATGAAACGCCCACGTTCATATTGGTGCTCAGCTGATAGGTTAAAAAGCCTATGCCGTTACCTAAAAATTCGGGAGAAAACTCATAAAACTTATCAACCGCGTTATAAATTTCCACACGTCCGCTTGTGTTAATGCCTGCCTTTTCAAGCAGGGTAAAAACGTCAAGCTTAATTATTGCAACGTAGCCTATAAGTATAAACACAAGGCAAACGGACAAAATAACCGCAAGATTTTTAGCAGTGCTTGCTTTAAACTTGGCAATAAACTGTAAGAACCAGCCTATTGCCAGAGCAACTACGATAGCAATAATACCAATTCGCTTAAAGGCGGCAAGGAAGCAGAACAAGGTAAGTCCAAGCAAAATAAAAAACGCGGCGTTTTTCTTTGGCTTTAAGAACATATAAATAAGGTAAGCGCCAAGACAGAATGCAAGCTCGTGGATTTCCGCCTGCACGATAACGTCACCCGTTTCTCCTGCGAAGGTAATAATTAAGGTTATAAACTCCGAGAAGAAGGCGCCTACGCCGTTTTGTAAAATAACGGTACAAATTATCAGTATGTTTGAAATAAGAATTGCAATAAGGTTATACCAGATACCCTTTTCGCCGAAGATATATAAAAATGAAACGGCGGCAAGAGTAAAGGAAAGCATATTGTTGTAAACAAATAAGCCTGAGAGTCCGCGGGCAATAACGGAAGTGTCAACTTGGGTGGCAAACCAAATAAAAAGGGATACCGCAAGGGTAACGAGCAATGGAATACAGTAAACAAAGGTTCCTGAAACCGTGGAAGCGCCGCGGGCAATGTTTGGTTTAATCAAAAAGAATAAAAGCGCGGAGAAAAACAGAACGAGAGCAAATGCGTGGCGGAAAGTAACGAAAATGCCAAGGTTAATGGTTTCTGTAAGAAAATAGTACATCAGCGTTGCTACGGCGATAAAATAGCCCTTCAACGCAACCTTAGCCAGTTTGTTTTCCATTTTCATTTGCCCTCCTTTCCCTATTTTAATCAGTATTTATTTTTCAATAATTTCGGCTACGAAGTCCTTTTTGCTCTTAATTGCTTCGGAAAGCAGTTTTCTTGCAGTTTTATTTTCCTTAAAGCTTTCGGCAATACCAATCTTGTATTCAATGGCGAAATCTTCGAAAACGTCACGCTCATCAAGTCTGATACGGAAAAGTCTTAAAATGTCTTCAGCGGTAATATAGTCGGCATCTTGTGCCAGAACAACGAAGCTGCCGTTGCCGTTATAAATATATTCCGCGTTAGTTTTACCAAAGGCTTCTTTTAAGTATGAGGTAAAGGTTTTAATTACCTCGTCACCAACCTGACGGGAGAATTCAGCGTTAATTGCGGCAAGGTTTGAAATTTCAATTATGCAGTAAACCGTTCCGTCGTCAAGAAGCTTTTTGTCCATTGATTTAAGATACTTATCAAAGTAAGCACGGTTATAAAGATTTGTAAGATGGTCGGTATAGAAAACGTAGTTTACAATATCAGCCACTCTTGCTAAAACTATTGCGCCGCCGCAGCAGAGAACAATAAGGAAGAAGAACGCAATAAGAGTGTAAAGAATAACGTTAATACTGGGCTTAACAGAAGCTGAGGACAAAACTGAAATGTAGCTTGCGCCAAGATATTGGTTGTATTCTTCGTTGGTGCTCATAGTTAAGTTGTAAAGCTCGGTTAAATCTGATATAAGAGTGTTGATTTCTTCGTCAAGCTCGGTCTTTAACTGCTGGTAGTTTTCGTTATGAATTTCCGTGCAGGTCTTGTTTGAAGTAGCACATTCTCTGTGCTCAGGATCGCAAGCGCCTGTGCAGGCGGTAAAGGTGTTAATAAGATAATTGCAGTATGCTGAATCAATAACGGAATACTCTTTTGTTTCCTTGTGGTCTCTCCAGCTGAAAATAAGCTCGTCATAGGTTACGGTCTGGTCACCGGCGAAAAGAGGATTGCCGTTACCGTCAACTAAATTGCCGTCGTGAAGATTATCAAGAATATATTCGTAAGTAATGTTCGTGTTGCCTGACTCTCTCATTTTTTCAACGTAAGCGTCAATAACGGCAACGGTGTCTTTAACGATGCTTTCTTCTTTGGCGTTTAATATAACGTTATTATCAATTCTTGTTTTATAGTCTGAAACAAGAAGAGTCTTGTTTTTTGTGATTTGGTATTTATAAATCTTGGAGAACATTGATGAAAGCTTAACGGAACGAAGGTAATTAAAATCGTCCGCCAAATCACTGAAGGAAGCGCCCGTTTTAGTTGAGCGGTAGTATGGATTCTGGTCCATACGCTGATATAAGGTGGTTAAGGTTTCGTCAATACCAACGTCAATAAGCTCAACCATTTCAATATAGTCGTAATTTGCACTTTCGGTGTTGTCTATAATGTTTTTAGCAGGAGCTACGTTAACGTATTTCTGACTGTATTCGGCAAAATACACGTCAAGAGTTTCGTCAAGAATAGTTCTTGCAAAAACGGAGCCCTCGTCGTTTGTGGCGGTAAATGAAACAATGTAAGTGCTGGGCTCGTAAACGTATTCCTCACCCTCTTCAAGCTTGGCTTCCTTTTGCGCAAGCTTATCCTCGTCGGGTAAAGGAGTAATGGAAATTCTTGAAATAAGACTGTCAACTGAGTAAATGCCCGTAAGGCCCATTCTGTCAACAACCTTTGACAAAATAGCGGAAGATTTAATTTCATTAACGTCTAATTTCGAGCCGGTGGGCGTTAAGCCCTGCTCGGCGGCCGGGTCATTGTAATGAATAACCTCGGAAGCTACGTAGGTGTTGGAATCGTTCAGCTTAACGTATATTCCGTAGGTAGCAACAACGCATAAAATCACAATGATTGGCAAAAGCTTTTTCAAATATCGCATAATTTTGAAATTTTTCATTTTTTCACCTTCCTACGTGATTTATGGTTTGGGGAATTTTTTTGAAACTGAACGGGAAATTGCCGCAACATAAGCTAAACAAGCAAAGATAACAACGGTTTTTAATTCGCTCAGGAGTGACGTTCCTGAAATACTTACGGCAATACATTGATTCATCGTGTAGTTTGAATATTCTCTGCCCGCTTTTATTGCTTCGGCAGTAAAGTTATCTATGCTTTTGTCAATTGAAGCAATCAGTGCATCGGCTTCTTCTCGGGCGGCAGTGCTTCCGCTTGCCTTTTGCATTTTTTCAATAATAAGCTTGTTATCCATAATTTCTTTGTTGTTTGCCGCAACGTTTTCACTAAATGACGTTGCCATTACGGATAATTCGTCAATACCAACCTGAGTTCTGCCCATATAGAACTTTCCGTTTTCGTCCCAAGTGGGCACTAAAACTATTCTCGTCATTTCTTCGGAATACAAATCTATTGCCTGATTGCAAAGGTTAAATGACGCGGTGTTTTTCTGCTTATCAAAGTCGGTATTTTTGTTTTGGTAAGAAAGTCTGTCAATATAATTGGATTTATCACGCACAATTCCGTACTGTAAAATCAGCGACTGCAGGTTTTGCTCAATCTGGGTTGACTTAAACTGATAAACCTTTCCTGCGATTGAATGGAAGGTTGAATCATTTGAAGTAACGAAGCTTGGACCCTTTTCTGCCATTCCGTACAGATAGTTAAGCACTGATGTGGTTTCCTTGTTAAAGTAGGAAACTATATCCATATACTCCATAGTTGAAAAGTCCGGCTTTTCTTCCTGCTCAGTAAGGTTGAAATTGTCCGTATATTTTTCTATGTAGTATTCCTTGTAAGCGCTTGTAATCAGCATTATTACGTTTTCGGAATTTAAGTGCTGAGTATGTTTTGAAGCGTGATATTCTACAACAAATTCTGTAGAAATATGGTAATTGGCCTCATCGTTCACGTCACCCTGCACGTGGGGGTAAACGGAAAGACATTCCTTAAGCTGTTTTGTTGTAACGTTTTCAAAAGCACCCATTTCGATGGCTCGATCAACAACCTCATCACAGACGATTTCAGTCATATTATATCTTGTGCCGTTGGAGTTTTGTGCCTGCGAAGCCTCGGAATAGTTAAGAGCAACTATTGCGCTAACGGATTGCTTTGCCTTAAAATGATTAAATACACCGAACAAGGCGGTAATAATAAATACGAAAATAAGCACGCCTGCCTGCAGATATTTAGTGCTTTTTAGTATTTTAACAAACTCGCTTTTAGTAACGTTTTTTGAGCGGAAATATATTCTCAAAAGCGCGAGCAACAGAATTAAACCTGCTATTATAACGGGTATTTTCTGCAAAATTGCTGAATACATAGGGAATCTCCTTTTGAAAATTAAAATTTATTTACGTCTACAACCACAATTTCGGGAGGATTGTTAATTCTGAAGAAGCTCTTGTTTTCCAGACCGGAAGAAATAATAAGAGGTCTTCCCTGCACGTCGTATCGGCCGTAAACGTAATGGCCTGTTTTTGCAGGCAGCATACCGTCTTCGTGAGTGTAAACGGGGCCGACAATGGGAAGTCGAGCGTGACCGCCGTGGGTGTGACCTGCGAGCATCAAGTCGCCCCATGAATCAGGCGCATACTCTTCAAAAACGGTAGGCTCGTGAATAGCGGTAATCTTAAGGTTGTTTTCGTTAGAATAAATAAACTCGTCGAAGCTGTCTCCCGCATAGGACCAAAAAGCCGAGGGGTTCGAAGTAAGCACACCGTAAATATCAACGTTGGTGGTTCCGATGGTAATGGTATCAAAGGAATTTTTGAGAACCTTTACCCCTGCCTTTTTTAACTTTTCAGCCAAGGCATCCGTCATATCAAGAAGCTTGGAGGGTTGACGGGTTTCGTCAGTAAAGCCAAACTTTTTATCTAAAGTTTCCTGAGTAAGAGCGCCGTAATAATATTTTTCCACTTCGTTGTTGCCGTAAATATAATAGGTAGGGGCAATATCCGTAAACTTGGCGCACAGAGTTACGGTACCTGCATCGTCAACGGAATCGGAATCAATGCAATCACCCGTTAACAGAATTATATCAGGGTTTAATTTAGTAACTCTGTCCAGCAACTTCGCGTTTTCAGCACCGTAATAGGACGAGTGCAGATCGGAAAGCTGAACTATTCTTATTTTGTTGTGAACCTTAAGACTGCTCACACAGTAAAAGGTTTCCTTAAAATTTTGATTTTCAACGTAGTTGCAGCCAACTACCGCAATAGTAAAGGCAACCAATACAGAAAGCAAGCTGATTATAAACAGAAATATTGCACGGGCTCGTTTTCTGGGCTTTGTAGTAAGCTTTTCTTGTTTCATAAATAAAATTCCTTTCCGTTAGTTTCCTAAAACCTTTTTATAAAGAGTTGCTGTTTCCGTTGCAACGTCAAGCCAAGAATATTTGCCGAGAATAAAATCGTCAACACCTTGTTTAAGGTTCGTTACCAACGCTTCATTATCACACATTTCCTGCAGCTTGCTTGTTAAGTCGTCCACGTTGCTTTTTTCAAACAGTATTGCTCTGTCCTCAGTAACCAAGGTGTTTTCGGGAATATCCGAGCATAACACCGCGTTACCGAAAGCAAGGGCTTCCAACAAGCTCAGGGACATACCTTCAATGTCCGAAGGAAGAGTTACAAGGTATGCGTTACTGTAAATTTCCTTAAGAACGTCACCTGAAACAAAACCCGTAAAGATAATGTTTGGGTTATCCTTAGCCATTTCCTTAAGCATAGCAACGTATTGGTCTGTGTCACTTGTGTCCCCTGCAATAACAAGCTTTTTGTCTGTTTTAATTCTGTTAAAGGCGTCAAGTAGATAATGCACGCCTTTTTCGGCGGTAAGCCTGGAAACAAGACAGATATATTCGTTTTTGTTAAGACCGTACTTCTTTGTAATTATATCTGCTTCTTTTTTACTTGGACGGTTAATTCCGTTATGAATAAGTACCGTTTCGCGTCCGTAGGTTTCCTTGAAGTATTCTTTTGCGCTTTGGCTTAAAACGATGATTTCGTCGGCGCATCTTACCATAACGCGTTCGCCGAATTTTATGTATTTGGAAGCAAAGCTGTTGCCCCACTTTTCTCTTTGCCAGTCAAGACCGTGAACGGTAGCTACCAGCTTTTTGCCGAAAAGCTTTGGCAAGGGCATGGCAGCGCAGGGACCTTCGGCGTGAAAGTGAATAATATCGTAATCAGAGAAAGATGCGCTGATTGCTGCGGTAAAGGAAGCAACCATAGCGGAGAGACCTTTTTTGTTAATTGTCCACGCATTTTTTAAGGTTATTTTGCCGAATTTGTTGTTTTGAACCATAGAAACAAACTCGTTTTCAACCTTATCACTTGAACGGTTGTAGCAGGTTACGTCTATATCCTTATCGGCTAAAAGCGGACAAAGGCTTGTAAGCACGTTTTCTATGCCTCCTCGTCTTGAGGGGACAACCTTATGGCCAATCATTGCAACTTTCATTTTTATTTCTCCTAAAAAGAGTTTATCTGCCCGTTGCGCTTATCATAACGATAGGCGTTTTGAGCATAATTAAAATGTCACCCGGGAAGGTGCGGTTTTGTATGTAATCCAAATCCATTTCAACCCACTGTTCAAAGGGTATGTCGTTTCTGTTTTTTGAAATCTGCCAGGTGCAAGTTAACCCGGGAGTAACGTGCAGGCGGAGCTTTTGATAATCTGTGTAAAATTCTACTTCTCTTGGCAGCGGCGGACGGGGACCAACCAAGGTCATATCGCCCTTAAAAACATTGAAGAACTGCATAAGTTCGTCCAAAGAAAGCTTGCGCAAAAATTTACCTACCCTGGTTATTCTTGGATCGTCGGTAATTTTGAATACGGGGCCGTCCATTTCGTTTTTGTCTTTTAACTCTTCAAGAAGCGCTTCTGCGTTGGGACGCATTGTGCGGAATTTATACATATAAAATTCTTTCCCGTGGCGGCCTACTCGTTTTTGCTTAAAGAATGGACCTGCGCTTGGATCGTCAATACAGATTACAATGGCAATTATAATCATTAAGGGCAAAAACATAAGCAGAATAATCGTCGCAAAGAAAATGTCGAAAAGTCTTTTTTTCATCCAATATGACGAATAGGATTTTTCAATCAATGCAGCTAATTTTGCCCGAGTCTTCTCATCAACCTTTTCACTGTCAATATAGGGCATTTACAGAACCTTCTTTCAACATAATGATTATTTAAGATTTAACAGGGTGTCGAATTCTTGTTTGCGCCCTGATGAAAAATAAAATTTCTCAAAATCTGCCCTGCAACCGATGGAAAGGCTTTCACCCGCTTCCAAAAATCCGGGGTGCAGAGTAATTTCCACGTCTTTATTGTGCATTTGGGCAAGTTTTAAGTATTTAGGAAGCAATTTTTCAATTTTTTCCTTGGTTAAAAAGCCTGAAAAGGCAACGCCCATAAAGTAAGCGTAAGGAATTTTTGATTTTTTAAGAGCTTTTCTGTTTACTAATGCTAAAAAATTCAACAGCCATTGCTTTATAAGGTTTATGGGACGCAGCTTAAGATATAAGCTCGGTGTAAGCAGATACGGTAAAATCGGCTCGGAAGGAATACGAAGATATTCTACCTTAATTTTTTCGTCTTCAAGCGCTTTAAGCAAGGTTCTGAAAACAAGGGGAATCATATGCACGTGCTGGTGGCTGTCAAGCCAAAGGGGTGCATCGCCCAAGTTTGTTTTCCAAAATTCCAGCTGCTTTTGTATTTCTTTATATATCTGTTTTTCAAAATCTCTTCTGTTTTTTGAAAGAGATAAGAACAACAATCCTACAAACGAATGTTTGAAAGTGCCTTGCGGGGTTATAAGCAAGGGAACGTCTTGCGGGCTTGATAAGGGATACCCCTCTACCAAATTAAGATGCAGGGAAATTTTTGCACCTTTTTCTTCAAGACGAAGCTTAAAGTTTTCCGTTTCACCGTTAGGCAAAACGCTTACCTTGTTTAATACGCCGTCATCAAGGCATTTTTCTATGCGGTTATTGCATTGCTTGGCTATGCCGTAATCGTCCGCACAAAAATATACCATTTTTCACACCTCTAATCGCCAAGTTTAACAATGATAACGTCTTCAAAAACCAAGACGGAATTTTTTGCAGGCCAAATTCCTAAGGAGCTTTCGTCTATTTTAGAAAGAACCTCTGCTTTTTCGTCACCTGCTAAAAAGGTGTAGTTGGTTTCACAGTAGTCGTTCAAGGCACTGCATAAAACGCTCTGACCTACTATTTCATCGTCTGCACGAAGAATAAAGCCGTCGGTGGTGCCGGTCATATCAAGGTGAACCAAAGAACTGTAGCCCTCACTGTTTTCAAGGGAGCCTACAACTAAAAGTTTACTGCAGTTTTCACTGCCCTCGGTTTGCTCTATTCTATCTGCTATGCGAATCAGCACGCCGTAGGATTTTTCGTAAGCAATATTTATTTTGTGATAGCTTACGTTAGCAATAACTATCTGATTAAATATCAGCAGGCTTGTTAATATAAGCACAAGCCAAGGCTTAATAAGGCTTGCTTTATTTTTGCCTGCTTCGAATTTTTCAAAAAGAAGAATGAAGAACAGGTAAAACACGAAGAAGCCCATTTTCATTAAATTGTGGTAATCAATACTGCTGTTAATAAAAGCAAGAATACTTGCGCCAAAGGGCAATAAAAGGGCAAAAAGTAAAACAAGTAAAATCTTTCCTAAGGGAAGCTTGTTTTTTATAATTTCAAGCAGATACAAAACCACCGTTGCACTTAAAAACAGTAAGTTAAGTACGTTAAAAAGGCTTATACCTGCGGAAAAATCAAAGAAATAATTAACAAAGGATTCTTTGATAACGTATAGTGAGCCTAAAATATCTAAGCCTGCAAGGCTTGTTGCATCACTTAATCCCTGATAATCTAAAAGCTCGGTATTAGTAAGCTTCAGGGTAACGGTTAAAACCAGATAATAAACAGCCATTCCTGCAATGCCCGTAAGCAAGAATTTTCCGCATTTGATTAAAAGCTCCTTTGCGGTAACCTCTTTTTTTAAGGCTTCAAGCACAAGAAAACAAAGAAGAAGCATTACCGTTACGGTAACGTAAGCCTGATAAATTCCTACGGATAAAGCGAGTAAAATCGTTGCAGCAATATGATTAGGCTTTTCTTTAGTTAACAAAAACGCCGACAGGCAGGCAAAAAGAAATGATAACGCATAGGCATCGGCAACGTAGTTGTAAAGCAATACGGAAGTAACGGTAGGAAATGAAACTACTGCGCCACCGATTAAAATTGCCGTTAAGTTCTTTTTAACGTTAAAGATTCGGCAGATAACGACTGCGCCGAGGGCGTGAAACAAAATGGATATAAAGCCCGCAAGCCAAGGCAAATCGTAAAAGGAGCTTGGGGCTGAGGCAACGGGCAAAAACCAACGGCCCAGGGAAAGCATATTTTGCTCGTCATAACGGAAAACAAGTGAATCCCAATTAGGAAGCCAATTTGTAATTTTATATGCGTGGGCAATTAACCCAATGATAATTGCTGCAAAAAAGCAGGCTTTCCATTGGGGGAGAATATTCTTTTTAAGTTTAGCAAACAATTCCTCGGGCATTATTACCACTCCAACCATTTCAGTTTATGCAAAAATTTTCCGTAAAGCTTATCGTATAGTTTAACACCGATTATTCTTTTAATAGCAGTTGTTCGTTTTGTAACCGACGAGGTCCACGAGGCAGAATAATGATGTATTGAAACTGTGTTGTTCGTTATAGTTTTCTTGCCCGTGTAATAATCCATAGGGCAAAGATATTCTCTCGGAAGAAAAACCGTATCAAGAAAAGTCTGATTTGTGTTTTCAGTGTCCATTCCAAGCCGTTTTAATGCGGCGGTGTTTCTGTCAGGACAAGGGGTAAGGTCAAAGCTTCCGTCAGGCAGAATAAAGGGTATTTCGTCGTAATCCTTCAAAAATTCGTTGACGATTGGGTTTTCCTTTTCTGCACCAAAGCCAAGCCCCGTTGCAACTATGCCCTTTTCGTCAAAACCCATAAAACCTTTGTAAGAAAGCAAAAAATCTATAGGCTTAAGAAGCTCAACGTCAGTGTCGAGATATATTCCGCCGAAATCGTTAATAACTTTAAGGCGGGCATAATCGCTTACAAAAGCCCACTTGCCCGCTTCGTATGCCTGACGGGCGTAAAGGTTTTGAGAAAAATCGAAATTTTCTTCGTTCCAACAAATTATTTCGTAATCGGGGCAGAATTTTTTCCAGCTTTTAATACATTTTTTAGCAAGCTTCGGCATTTCGCCTTTGCCGAACCAACAGTAATGAATGACTTTGGGAATCATTTTCTCGCCCTCCAAAGAACAAGGAAATTCTTAAAGGCACTTCTAAAGAAAATAAGATTTGCCACAAGATACAAAGGGATAATCCACGCGGTGTGAATAATTCCTTGCAGTAAAAGCTCCAAAAAGGAGAGACCGCTGAAGCTATCAACAAAGAAGATAGCCATTATGCAGGCAAACACGCCTCCGTTAACAATCCACAGCTTGTACGTTTCAAAAATGCTTCGCTGAAGAATTTTTTTGTTGGAATAGTAAATCATTATAGAGCTTCTGAATAAAAGGGCGACGATAGTGCCGAGAATTGCGCCGCAAATGCCCCACAGAAGAATTGCTACGATTGAAACGGTAACGTTAATCACCATTTCTGCAATGGCGTGCCAACGTGTTTTCTCAAATGCTCCCGAAAACTCAATAACGTGGTTAACGGGAAGCTTTCCGTTGGCTAACAGATTCATAATAACGAACAGAAGCACTAAAAATACGTTTGTATATTCTGCGTCGTTAATTCCCTTTGTGTAAATCTGAATAAGGGGAAGCAGAAATACAGCCATTAAAGTATATATAACAAAGGTGCCCATTATGTAAAAGGTTTCGTAAACCGAAAAAACCTGCATAAACTTTTTTCTGTCGGTGTGAAACATTTGCCCTAAGGCAAAGCTGAAGCCGGAAGTAATAGTAGTTATAAAGGTTTGTACTTGAGAGAAGAAAATGTTGTATATGGTGTAAACGCTTACGATCTTAAAATCACATAAGAAGGAAAGCAATAAAATGTCGGTATTATTGAAAACCATTCCTGAAATCTGATGCACAAGAACGGATTTCCTCTGAGAAATAGCTTCAAAATCAGGCTCAGCCTTAAAATCGAGCCAAGTGTATCTGCGTTTTGCGTGAATGAAAACGTAAGCAAGCTGAATAAGAGATAAGATACAATATACAAGCTGAATGAGAATAAGGCTGTCAGTTAAAAGAAGTACGAGAATTTTTCCTGCGTTGGCAAGAAGCTGCAAAATAGTTTCGGAATTGGTTATAACGTACTTTCTGCCGTCAACTTCTAACAGTATTCTGTATTTTAATTGTATAAAGTAGCTGAATAATGAGGGTAAGGCGGTTAAAACTATTAGGCTGAAAACAACCCAAGAGGATATACCCGTTGGAATAATGAAGGAATATACACAGGCGATAGCGAGGACTATGGCCGAATAAATAAAGCCGATTTTAACGTAGTAGTTATTTGTTGCCGAAATAATGGAGCTTGTTTTTGCGTGGTCTTTTTCGGCAACGGGCTTGTAGAGCGCCTGGGTGGTTGCAAGACCTACTCCTGCTTCAAGCAGAGTCATATATGCGAAAATCTGCTTTATGGTAGATAAAACACCATTAACCTCGGAGCCGAAATTTTCCAGATACAGTCTTGGAAGCAAAAAACCAAGGACAATCAGGACAATTTGATATACGAAGCCTGACAACAGATTATATTTAATTCTGTTATCTTTTTTTGCCATCCCGATTGCCTCCTTAAATCAGATTTTATTGTGTACGTAGTCTTTTGTAGCGTCTTCTTTGCTTATTATTTTTGCGGGGTTTCCAACCACTATGCTGTGTGGCGGTACGTCAAAATTAACAAAGGTTAAGGGGGCAACCATAACGTCTTCCCCTATGGTAACGTTGCCTACTATAACCGAGTTTGTACCAATCCAACAGTTTCCGCAAAGGGTGGGTGCGCCTTTGCGCTCTCCGCGGTTTTCTGCCCCTATGGTAACACCCGTTCCCACGTTGACGTTGGAGGCGATTTTAGCGTCGGGGTGAATAATCACTCTGCCGCTGTGTCCGATATAAAAGCCTTCCCCTATTTGAGTCCTTGCAGGAATCTGTATATGGGTTTTGTTTGACATCAGCTTAAGGCGCAGAGTGTAATATGCTTTCAGGGGAGCAAAAGGGCAACCGTTAGCCTTTCTGAAAAGAGCGATATATTTCAGCTCTACGGGGCGCAAAAGCCTCTGAAGCAGAGATTCACCTTTATCACCGTAATAACGGTACAGATCTTTTGAAAATGCTTTATTCATAACAACGTCCTTAAAAGCGTTTTAGTTTTTTGCAAGCTTTTCAGCGTATTCGCGGGCACATTCTTCAGCCTTTTTTGCATCAAGCGCCTTAAAATAGTACCAGCCCTGAATATAATCGCAATCACTGTTTGAAACCAGGTCGTTTTGCTCACTTGTTTCAACGCCTTCACATACAACCTCGAGATTCAAAAAATGTGATAAAGCAATAATGCCAAGAAGAAGCTTTTTGCCTCTTGTTTCACTTGCTAATAGAAGCACTTCTCTGTCGATTTTAATAATGTCAACGGGATATTTGCACAAACAGATAAGTGAAGTGTAACCGCTGCCAACGTCGTCTAAAGCAATGCGGAAACCGAGTTCTTTTGCGCGCACAACGTTATCCAGAGCAACCTCAACGTTTCTTTCCATAGTGCTTTCGGTAATTTCAATTAACAGATTTTTTCTGTCAAAATCATATTTATCTGCAATGGCTGTAACAGTTTCGATGAAATCGTTTTCCGAAAGAGTTATTCTTGAGAAGTTGCAGGAAACGGTTACCGAGCCAAACTCGGTATTTTTCCATTGGGCAAGCTTGGCGCAAACGCTTTCAAACATATAATAGTCAAATTTAGCGCTGAGCCCTGCCTTTTCAATTAAGGGAAGATATAATCCGGGCGAAACAATCTCGTCCGCAGAAATTTCCCATCGGGAAAGAGCCTCCGCAGAAGAGACCGCCTTGGTTTTGTTGTTTACTATAAACTGAAGATGCGTTTTGAATTCGCGGTTAGCAAATGCTTCCTCAATTCTTTCGAAAATTGCATTTTCGTCATTTACTACATCGCTGTTTGATGCAATATTTTTGAAAATTTCAATAAAATTACTGGTCACTTTTTCTTACCTCGCTTACGTTAGTGTGCTAACATAATATAAAATTTTGATACGAAACGTGCTAGTTCTGATTTGAAAAATAAAAAGCTGCAACAATAGAATGCCTTAACAAAGACTTCTTATCATTGCAGCTGGACTGGCATAGTATAAAACCGTAGCCTCTTTGCTTTGCGTCGCCGATTTTCATCGGTTTTGCCGATATTTATATTGACAGTATATTACAATGATTTGTCTTTGTCAAGAAAAACTCACATTTTTGCAAAAACCCAAAGGGTGTTGAAATCGGAAGCATCTGCTTCATCTAACGTGTAAACGCTTAAGGTTACCCTTTCTCCGTTGTGCTTTTTATAGGTGGCTTTAGGGATTTTGCCATCAAGCAACTGTTGCTTGATGGCTTCGTAATTTAAGAAGCTAAGTAAAGCTCTGCGATAGTCGGGCTCTACGGAGTCGGCAACGTATTTGGAGAAAAGCTTTGAAAAATGTTCCTCGTTTTCGTTATAATTAAGATACGCGGGCATTAAAATACGGTGTGCCTTGTCGGTGTTAAGTGAAACGCGGTAAATGCCGTTATAGCTTTCTTTTAATATCGAAAGCATAGCGTCAATTTCAAGGATTCCCGTTTTAACCTGAACGTATTCGCTTTCAGCTACCCAGTCAGTCTTGCGCTGTTCTTTGTTTTGATAGTATTTAGCCTTTGCTTCGTACATACGAACCTCGGCTTCCTTTACCATACTTTCGGTATCAGTATTTCTTGTTCTGAAAGAATAACCAATAGCCACGTGATAGTTTTTCGGCTGTAATTGTTGAACGAAAAACTCGATATTTTTCTTTACGGTTTCTTGGTCGGCGTTTCGGCAGAACACTAAGAATTCATCGCCGCCCATTCGGTAAATACTGTGGCCGAAGAATACTTCCTTTAAGGTGTTGGCAACGTAGATAAGCATTTCGTCGCCTGCGGCGTGGCCAAGAGTATTGTTAATAAGGTGTAATTCGTTAACGTCAACGTAAATGCAGGAAAAGTCCGAAGCATTTTCACCATCAAGAGTTAACAGGTCGGCTTTGTACGCAACGCGGTTTAATGCTCCCGTAAGAGAGTCGGTTGTTGCGGTAAGCTTGGTCTGGTTAAGATAGTTCTTATTGTAAAGCGCCATTGAGAAGCACGCTGCAATTTTTTCAACAAGCAACCGCGTCAGGTGGAACCGTTTGGGGTTAACTGCCGCTAAAATAGTAACGTGATTGGTGGCGTTAACAGTTGCAGAGCAGGTAATCTTGTTAATCTTATATTTTCTTAAGAATTCATAGAACGTGGGGTTGGTTAACAAAAGGTGTTTGTTAGGTGTAATGCTTAAAACGTTAACTGCTGAGTTAGTCGTCTGATGTACTTCCGCTCCGTAAAGAAGCAACTCGCCTCGGAAATAATTTCTTTCTTCATCGGGAATGGTGTTTTCCATGAATTTGGGAGCAAGATAATGAAATTCTTCACTGTTAGCGTCAAAAAGCATGGTTGATCTGGCTCGTGCAAACTGACACAGCTGTTTAAGTGCAAAAGAAATGGCGTTTTCACCGCCTGAGGTATCAAGCAGAAGCTTTCTTATGTCCGCTGCACAGTCCGTTACCTCAGCTAAGTGCTTTTCACTTGTAAGCAGTATGGTGACGTAAGAACCAACAACAACGAGGAATGCAATAAATGCAGTAAACAGAACTTGAGCAAGAGACCATACCGTTGCAAAAACGTTGGAATCGTATCTTGCAAGGGCAATTACCCAGCCCAATTCCTCAATAGTGGAAAAGTGCATGTGAGCTTGCTCGTCCCTGTAGGCAGATTTAAAAGACGTAAAGCCTTTGTCGGACGATATTATTTGCTCGTAGGAATAACCGCGAGCATATTCGCGGTCCTGCAAAAACGAAATATTGCCAAGCTTTGTGTGCACGTTGTCAATAATAAGGTCACCGATATCTTTGCTGTAAACAAAAAGCTGAGCGTCGATATCGTTAGCCATTTGTTCATATCTTTGCTCAATTGTATCAAGCTTAATAACGCCGTAAAGAACACCGATAACCTGACCGTCTGCCTTAATGGGAACGGCGCTGCGCACAATTTCGTAATTGTCACGGGTTAAGTCCTTTATTCTTCCGCTAACGTAAGCGCCCCGAACCTTTTCCTCTTCAAAAGAAATCTTGTCCGAAAGGTCAATGGTGCCTGCCTTTGTTATAAAAACGTTCTCGGGAGTCAAAATACCTACGTTTTCAATTAAACCGATAGGCTTAAAGGAATCAAATAAAAGGTCGTAGCTTTCCCCGTCCTTATAAAGCTTTGAGGCAAAGTTTGCCATGGTAGAAAGATTCTCTCGGTCGGAAATAAGCTGGAGTACCAGATCGTCCTTAATTTGTTTTGTTTGCACGTGAAGGTCTTCATAGGCATCGTTTTCTGCCGAAACAAATAACGAGCCTACCATAAGGAAGAAAACAGCAAACAACAAAAAAACGGTTACTATTGTGTACAAACCGTAAGGACGCTGATTTTTCTTTTTCTCATAGGTTTTTGGCATAATTCCACCTTCTTAAAAGTATAATATTTTTCACGGCATATATAATTTAAATTATATTATAACACACGGATTTCTTTTTTGCAACATTTTGCTGAAAATATGCAATAATTGCTAATTAAAAAAACAAGGTCAAGATACGTAAAAAAGCAGAAATAAAATAACCTTGAGTGCGCAAGCACATATTTATCAGGTTGATATAGCAATATTAATAAAAATGCCAATGGTGGCAAAGAAAAAGACGGAAACGTTTTCCAAAAATAAAAGAAGAGCGCCGAAGCACTCTTCTTGCAACTTTTTTATCAGTCTATAACACGGACACGGATAATATTTTCGATTTTCTTGATGAAGTCAACCACCTCGGGCTTGAACTCATTATCAATGTCAATAATGGTGTAAGCGTAGTCACCCTTTGATGCGTTGATCATACCGCTGATGTTTTCGCCTGATGCGGCAATAGCGGCGGTGATTCTGCCAACCATATTACTTGTATTTTTATGCATTACCGTAATTCTTGCGTTACCTGAACGGTTAAGGAATGCGTTGGGGAAGTTTACGCTGTTGGTAATGTTTCCGTTTTCGATGTATTCCTTAAGCTCCTTAGACGCCATAACTGCGCAGTTGTCCTCGGATTCGGGAGTGGAAGCGCCAAGGTGAGGGAACACTACCACGTTCTTTGCGCCGATTAAAGCGTCGGAAGCAAAGTCGGTAGCATACTTTCTGATTTTACCGCTTTCGCAGGCAGAAATAACGTCAGCGTCCTTAATAAGACCGCCTCTGGCAAAGTTAAGAAGAATAACGCCGTCTTTCATTTTTGCGATGGTGTTTTCGTTAATCATACCCTTTGTTGCGTCGATCTGAGGAACGTGAAGTGAAATAATATCGCAGTTAGCATAAATTTCGTCAAGATCGTCAGCCTTAACAACCTCTTTGTTAAGACGCCAAGCGGCTTCAACGGAAACGTAGGGGTCGTAGCCGTAAACCTTCATGCCAAGAGCGATTGCTGCATTTGCAACTAAACCGCCGATAGCGCCAAGGCCGATTACACCAAGGGTTTTGCCCATAATTTCGGGGCCTACAAACTGTCCCTTGCCTTTTTCAGCCATTTTGCCTACTGCGTCACCGTTGCCCTTAAGGGTTTTTGCCCAGTCGGAAGCTTCAACGATGTTTCTGCTTGCGGCTATCATAGCGCCGAGCACCATTTCCTTAACAGCGTTTGCGTTTGCGCCGGGAGTGTTGAAAACAACGATACCCTTTTGAGCACAAGCGTCAACGGGAATGTTGTTTACGCCTGCGCCTGCTCTTGCAACTGCAACAACGCTTTCGGGGAAATCGTAAGAAAGCATATCGGCACTGCGAACTAAAATACCTGTGGGATTCTGTGCAGAATCACTTATAACGTACTTGCTTTCGGGAAGGTTTTGCTTAACCACGTCAGCAATGGAATTGAGCTTCAAAATCTCTGTCATTTTTTTATCCTCACTTGTTTTCTGCTTCAAATTTCTTCATAAAGGCGATAAGAGCTTCAATGCCTTCAATGGGCATAGCGTTATAGATGGAAGCGCGCATACCGCCTACAAGACGGTGTCCCTTAAGGGAAACAAGGCCTGCTGCCGCGGCTTCTTTAACGAATTTAGCGTCAAGCTCCTCGCTGGGAGTAACGAAGGGAACGTTCATTAAGGAACGGTCTTCCTTGTTAACGGAGTTCTTGTAGAAATCAGAGGAATCAATGTAATCGTAGAGCATTGTTGCTTTCTTTACGTTCTTTGCGTAAATAGCGTCAACACCGCCCTGAGCCTTTATCCAGCGGAATACGAGCATTGAAATATAAATTGAATAGCAGGGAGGCGTATTGTAAAGGCTATCCTTGTCAGCCTGAGTCTTCCACTTAAGCATTGTGGGGCAGGAAGCCTCAAATTTATCAAGTAAATCCTCGCGAACGATTACTACCGTTACGCCTGCAGGGCCGATGTTTTTCTGTGCACCTGCGTAGATTACGCCGAACTTTGTAACGTCAACGGGCTCGGAAAGAATCATTGATGACATATCCGCAACCAAGGGAACGTTTTCGGGAGTTTCGGGAATATAATTATATTTAGTACCGAAAATGGTGTTATTAAAGCAAATGTGCAGGTAGTCAGCCTCAGGGTCAACCATATCCTTGGTGATCTTGGGAACGTAGGTGTATGTTGCGTCTTCGCTTGATGCAATTACTCTTGCGTTAGTTAATCTTGCGCCTTCCTTTGCGGAAAGAGAAGAGAAGTTGCCTGATGCAACGTAATCAGCCTTGCCGTTTTTGTGAAGGTTAAGGGCAACTGCGGCAAACTGAGTGGATGCACCGCCCTGAACAAATAAAACCTTGTAGTTTTCGGGAATGTTCATAAGCTCGCGGATAAGAGCTTCAGCTTCCTTAATGATAGCGTCATAGCATTTTGCACGGTGGCTCATTTCAAGAACGCTCATTCCGGAGCCTTCGTAATCAAGCATATCCTCTGCAGCTTTTTTGAGAACCTCCTCCGGTAACATGGAAGGTCCTGCACTAAAATTGTAAACTCTCATTTTCAGCCTCCTGATAGACGATAAAAATTTTGCCGTGAATAATTATTTACGGATTACGATTATTATACTACTGTATAATAATTAAGGCAAGCGGTTTTTGCAACAAAACAGAACTATTTTTTAAAAAGAATAAAGCTTGAAAATAGTATAAATATGCGAAAAACAAAATATTTATACTAAATAAAGTTGAAAAAATTTTTGTTATATATATAATAATGAATTCATATTATAATGTTCTTATTTTCAAGGGCGAGGGCAAAAGAAGATGTTAGCACCTATTGTGTTTTTCTAAAAAAATTTTTAGCATATCTTGTGGTGAAAAAATTTTAAGCACAAGCAGAAGAAAAACAAAAGCGGAAAAAGGAACGAAAGCAGGAGGGCTAAAGCTGAGAAACGTCGTCAATCAACGGAGTGCCTGAGGAGGCGTCAACGGAAAATTCATAGCACAAAAAATGATAATTGAATCGGTCAATTTTATATCGCAGAGCAAGGGTGTTGTTTGCAGGCGAGGAAATAAAGCGGACACTTTCGCAGGCGTCAAAGGGTCCGAGAAAATCCTTAATGCTCTGAAAGGAAAATTCCCGCTTAAGTGACGGTGTAAGAAGCTCCAACGCTTCCGCTTCTCTATTTAGGCGGACGCATTGGCAAAAGCTGCGCACAAGGTCAAGGGGAGTTTCCCTTTTTAAGAAGGTGAGGTCGCTTTTGATCAAGGATAAGTCTTCAAGGCTGTAGCGTTCCTCCAAGGTAAAGCAATCCATATTCCAGGGAACAAAGGAGAGAATAAGCGCGTTGTTTTCAATTCTGTAATTTTCGCAGGGAACGGGAGCAATAATCTTATTGAGCGCCTGATCAATAACGCAAAGAGAATCTTGTTGCTTCAAAAGAACAAATTTTTTGGAAAGAACAACAAAATCTTCTACGGGCTCGTCAATAAAAGAACGGTTGCCCAAGGAATCCTCAAACACAAAGCAGTCACCGCAAAGCCCTGCAAAGCCATTACCCCATTTTTCCTCCTTCATTAAAAGAGGCGGCGGAGAAACACGCTTTTGGAAAAGCTCAAAGCGCAGACAGTAAATTTCTTCACTCCACCTGCTTAAAACTCCGCCGCAGATGCAATGGGGCTCACCGCTATTTTCTATTATGCAAACCAGAGGCTCCCACAATGCTTCCACCGGCTGAACGACAAAAAGACTTTGCCCCGTTGAAAGCGGAATGGTTTTCTCGTCCCCTTGGCGAACAAGTCCTAAAAAGGAACCGTTTATACTAACAACGCACTGTTCGTTGGCGCTGATTAAAAGAGAAGGCATAGGCATATTATCCCCCTTTGGAAGTTTTATTGCCTGCGGCAAGTTATATTGCCCTGCGGGCAGTTTTATTTACATACCGTAGGGGAGGCAATCTGCCTCCCGATATGTTTATTTAATGAATAATGAATAATGAATAATGAATAATTAAGGTGTGCCGTTGGCACGGATATTATATTATGGCATTTTCGGGAGAGAAAACGGTGTTTTTTTCAAAAAAGACTTCAAAAACGGAAAAATACAGTAAAATATATGCGAAAAAGGGCAAAAAAATCAAAGTTTACAAAAAGTTCACAATTTAGGGCAAAAAAATAGTTGCAAAATTAAAATCTTTATTATATAATTCAAACGTTGCTCTGTGCGGTGGAGTAACTGCGCATGTTTTTGCGTAAATGGTATGAAGCGGAAGGTTGCTGCTCCTATAATGCAGGTAATTTCCGTGGACAATTGTCTGAAAATCAGACGAACAGCCAGATGCACCGCTGCTTAAAAATTTTATAAGCGGCACACACGGTAGAGTGTATTTGAGCTACTAAAAGGAGGTAAAAAAATGGCATCGCAAAAAATCAGAATCAAGTTAAAGGCATACGATCATAACCTTATTGACCAGTCTGCCGAAAAGATTGTTGAAACAGCAATCAAGACCGGAGCCACAGTAAGCGGCCCCATTCCCCTTCCCACTGAGAAAGAAGTAATTACTATTCTTCGTGCTCCTCATAAATATAAGGATAGCCGTGAACAGTTTGAGCTTCGTACTCACAAGCGTCTTATCGACATTTACAATGCCGGACCCAAAACAGTAGATGCACTTATGAAGCTGGATCTTGCTGCCGGTGTTGACATCAACATTAAACTTTAAGGAGGATGAACGATGATGACAAAAGGTATTTTGGGCAAGAAGATCGGTATGACTCAGATCTTCGCACAAGACGGTACAGTAGTTCCTGTAACAGTCGTTCAAGCCGGCCCCTGCACAGTAGTACAGGTTAAAACACAGGAAAAGGACGGCTATGAAGCCGTTAAAGTGGGCTTTGGCGAGATTAAAGAAAAGAACGTAAACAAGGCTGACAAGGGTCAGTTCGTAAAGGCAAACGCACCCGTAGCACGCTATATGCGCGAATTTAAGTTCGATAATACGGCCGACTATAAAGCCGGTGACGTTATCGCTTGCGACATATTTGCTGAAGGCGACAAGGTTGACGTTTCCGCTAAGAGCAAGGGCCACGGCTTCTCCGGTGTTATCCAGAGATGGAATCAGCACACAGGCCCCATGTCCCACGGTTCCGGCGCTCACAGAGTAGTTGGTTCAATGGGCGCAAGCTCCTCTCCCAGCCACGTATTCAAAAATAAGCACATGCCCGGTCACTGGGGTAACGAAACCGTTACGGTTCAGAATCTTGAAATCGTACGTGTTGACACCCAGCGCGGCGTTCTCTTAATCAAGGGCGCTGTTCCCGGTGCAGCAGGCGCACTGCTTACCATTAAGCAGTCAGTAAAGAGTAAGTAAGGAGGTAAGTAGTAATGCCAAGAGTAAATGTATATAACATTGAAGGCGAAAAGGTAAGCACCGTAACTCTCAAGAAGGAAATTTTTGAGGTTGAGGTTAATACCCACGTACTTCATACAGTAGTTCGTGCTCAGCTTGCTAACAAGCGTCAGGGCACAAAAGGCACCTTAACTCGTACAGAGGTTGCCGGTGGCGGTAAGAAGCCCTTCCGTCAGAAAGGTACAGGTCGTGCCCGTCAGGGTTCAAGCAGATCACCCCAGTACTATAAGGGCGGCGTAGTATTTGCTCCCAAGTCAAGAGATTTCTCAATCGTTGTTCCCAAGAAGGTTAAGAGACTTGCTCTTAAGGGCGCACTTACAAGCAAGGTTGCTGACAAGGATATAATCATTCTTGATGCCCTTGAAATTGAAGCCAAAACTAAGGCGATGGTTAAGGTTCTTGCAAACCTTAAGGTTGAAGGCAAGGCTTACATCGTTAACGCAGAGCCTACTGAAAACGTAGAAAGAGCAGCAGCTAACATTCCCGGAGTTAAGACCGGCCTTGTTAACACCCTCAACGTTGTTGAC
Organism: Clostridia bacterium; assembly: GCA_017502165.1. Lineage (GTDB taxonomy): Bacteria > Bacillota > Clostridia > Christensenellales > QALW01 > UMGS1322. The sequence goes on along the minus strand of JAFVVO010000043.1, from coordinate 42,268 downwards.
ATTCTCAACCACGACAAGCTCATTCTTACAAAGGCAGCTCTCAAAAAGCTTGAGGAGGTATATGCATAATGTTTAATGAAGATATCATTATCAAGCCCGTGCTCACTGAAAAGAGCTACGATATGATGGCTGACAAGCGTTACGTGTTTGAAGTAGCTACAAAGGCTACCAAAACTCAGATCAAAAACGCAGTTGAAGAAATCTTCGGCGTTCAGGTAGAAAAGGTTAACACCGTAACAACCCAGGGCAAGCTTAAGCGTATGGGTAAATACGTTGGCAGAACCTCTACCGTAAAGAAAGCTTACGTTATTCTTAAGAAGGATTCAAAAGCAATCGAGTTCTTCGAGAATATGGCTTAATTTTAACAATGTTATACTTCGGCTCGGCTTCAGCGGCAGCGGGTCGTAAGTGATAAAATTCAGTCGCTGAGAAATGGAGTTAAATTCAATGGGTATCAGAAAATATAAACCGACCTCTCCTGCCAGACGTTTTATGTCGGTTTCAACCTTTGAAGAAATTACAAAAACCACTCCTGAAAAATCCTTACTTGCTAAGGTATCAAAGAGTGGAGGCAGAAACAATGCCGGTCGTATGACAGTTCGTCACCACGGCGGCGGAAACACCAGAAAGTACAGAATCATCGATTTCAAGCGTAACAAAGACGATATCGCAGCACGCGTTGCATCAATCGAATACGATCCCAACCGTACCGCTAACATCGCTCTTCTGAATTACGCAGACGGCGAAAAGAGATACATTCTTGCTCCCGTAGGCCTTAACGTAGGTGACACCATCTACTCCGGCGACGGCGCTGACATTAAGCCCGGTAACGCTCTTAAGATTAAGAATATCCCCGTTGGTACTCTTATTCACAACATTGAGCTTATGCCCGGCAAAGGCGGACAGCTTGTTCGTGCAGCAGGTAACGCAGCACAGCTTATGTCCAAGGAAGAAAAGTACGCTCAGGTTCGTCTTCCCTCAGGCGAAGTTCGTTACATTCTTTTAGAGTGTAAGGCAACTATCGGCCAGGTAGGTAACCTTGACCATGAAAACGTTTCTATCGGTAAAGCAGGTAGAAAGCGTCACATGGGCGTTCGTCCCACAGTTCGAGGCGTTGTTATGAACCCCTGCGATCACCCCCACGGTGGTGGTGAAGGTAAATCCCCCGTTGGCCGTCCCGGCCCTGTTACTCCTTGGGGTAAGCCTGCACTTGGTTACAAGACTCGTGCTAAGAAGAACAAATCCAACAAATATATCGTAAAACGCCGCAACGGCTAATAAATCGGAAGGAGACTCATTATGAGCAGGTCAGTTAAAAAAGGACCTTTTGTCAGCGAAAGATTGCTGAAGAAGGTTGAAGAAATGAATGCTTCCGGGGATAAGAAGGTTATCAAGACTTGGTCAAGATCTTCTACGATCTTTCCCCAGATGGTAAGCCATACAATAGCCGTTCATGACGGCAAGAAACACGTTCCTGTTTATATCACAGAAGATATGGTAGGACATAAATTAGGTGAATTTGCACCTACAAGAACATTCAGAGGACATTCCGGTTCCGAGAAGTCCTCAGGCAGATAGGAGGTAGCGTGATATGGCAAAGAGAATGAAAGAAAAGGCAGCAGCCCGCAGAGAAAACCGTGACAGAAGACCTAAGGCTATTGCTAAATACGTACGTATTTCTTCCCGTAAGGTTCGTATCGTACTCGACCTTATCCGCGGTAAGCAGGTTGATGAAGCCCTTGCTATTTTGCAGTTCACACCCAAGGCAGCTTCTCCCGTAATCGAGAAGGTTCTTGCTTCTGCAGTAGCAAATGCGGAGAATAATCCTCCGTACCTTAACAGAGATAACCTTTTTGTTGCTGAAGCTTATGCAAACCAGGGTCCCACTCTTAAGAGATTCAGACCTCGTGCAAAGGGTAGCGCAGCACCCATCTTAAAGCGTTCAAGCCACATTACAGTTATCCTTGATGAGAAGAAGGAGGACAAATAAATGGGACAGAAAGTTAATCCCCACGGCCTCAGAGTAGGCGTTATTAAGAACTGGGACTCCCGCTGGGTAACCGGCAAGGATATGGCCCAGAACATTGCTGAAGATAACAAGCTTCGTAAATATCTTAAGAATAAGCTTGCAGCTTTCAGCGTATCCAAAATTGAAATCGAGCGTAAGAGCAATGCAGTTACTCTTTTCATCTTCACCGCAAAGCCCGGTGCCCTTATCGGCAAAGGCGGCGCAGGTATCGATGCCTTGAGAGCAGACCTTGAGAAGTTCGTTGGCAAAAAGGTTAACGTTAATATCATGGAAATCAAAAAGCCTGATATGGACGCTCAGCTCGTTGCCGAATCCATTGCACAGCAGCTTGAAAAGCGTGTATCTTTCCGTCGTGCTATGAAGCAGTCAATGCAGAGAGTTACCCGCGCCGGCGCAAAGGGTATCAAAATTTTAGTAAGCGGTCGTCTTGGTGGCGCAGAAATCGCTCGTAGCGAAGGTTACCATGAGGGAAGTATTCCCCTGCAGACACTCCGCGCAGATATCGATTACGGTTTTGCTGAAGCAGCAACAACCTATGGTCGTATCGGCGTAAAGGTTTGGGTTTACAAGGGAGAAATTCTTGCAAAGAAGGCTGCTAAAGCAGAAGGAGGCAAGTAATTATGTTAATGCCCAAAAGAGTAAAAAGAAGAAGAGTTTTCCGTGGCAGAATGAAGGGTACCGCACAGCGCGGCAACTTCATCGCTTACGGTGATTACGGTCTTGTAGCACTTGAACCCGGTTGGATCAAGAGCGCACAGATCGAAGCAGCTCGTATTGCTATGACAAGATATATTAAGCGTAGCGGTCAGGTTTGGATCAAAATTTTCCCTGACAAGCCCGTAACAGCTAAGCCCGCTGAAACCCGAATGGGTTCAGGTAAGGGTTCACCTGAATACTGGGTAGCAGTAGTTAAGCCCGGCAGAGTTCTCTTTGAGATGAACGGTGTTGACGAGGCTACTGCACGCGAGGCATTACGTCTTGCAAGCCACAAGCTTCCTATTAAGGTTAAATTCGTTAAGAAGGAAGACTACAACAAAGAACAGGACGGTGAAGTTTGATGAAACCTAATAAGCTTCGTGAAATGAATGCCGAAGAACTTAACAAGAAATTGGCAGAGCTTAAAAGAGAATTATTAAATCTCAGATTTCAGAATGCCACCGGTCAGCTTACTAACCTTAAGCAAATTGACGCCTGCAAAAAGGACATTGCAAGGGTTATGACCATACTCAGAGAATTAGAGCTTAAGGCTCAGAATTAAGGAGGACGAGAACTGTGGAAAGAAATTTTCGTAAACAGAGAGTAGGTACAGTTATCAGCGATAAGATGGATAAGACAATCGTTGTTGCAGTTAAAACAAAGGTTCTTCATCCTCTTTACGGTAAGACTGTAAACCGTACAACAAAATTTAAGGCTCACGACGAAAACAACGAATGCGGAATCGGTGATACCGTTCGTATTATGGAAACAAGACCGTTGAGCAAAGATAAAAGATGGAGATTGGTTGAAATAGTTGAAAAGGCAAAATAAGCTTTTACAAACTGTTTTACCGGAAAGGGGTAAATTATGATACAACCTCAAACAAGATTGAAGGTTGCCGACAATACCGGCGCAAAAGAGATTATGTGCATAAGAGTTCTTGGTGGCTCTTTCAGAAGATACGGCAGCGTTGGAGATACCATCGTTGCATCTGTTAAAACAGCTGCTCCCGGCGGCGTAGTTAAGAAAGGTGACGTTGTAAAGGCAGTTATCGTTCGTACAACTAAGCCCACCCGCCGTGCAGACGGAACTTATATCCGTTTTGACGATAATGCAGCAGTTATCATCAATGACCAAAAGCTTCCCCGTGGTACCCGTGTATTCGGACCCATCGCAAGAGAGCTTCGTGAAAAGGATTTCATGAAGATTATCTCCCTTGCTCCGGAAGTTCTGTAAGGAGGACAACACAATGTTAATTAAAAAAGGTGATACCGTTGTAGTAATCAGCGGTGAAAGCAAGTCTTATTCAGCAGATAAGACCGAAACCCATAAGGTCCTTCGTGCTATGCCCAAGGATAACAAGGTTATCGTTGAAGGCGTTAATATGATCGTTCGCCATACCAAGCCCAAGAAAATGGGTGAGGCAGGCGGCCGCATCGAGAAGGAAGCTCCCATCGATGCATCAAACGTTATGTTATACTGCCCCAACTGCAAGAAGGGCGTTCGCGTTTCCAACGAAGTAGTTGACGGCAAGAAGGTCCGCGTTTGCAAAGTTTGCAAAAAGGCAATTCAGTAATTGAGGATCGGAGGAGAGATACTATGGCCAGATTAAAAGATAAATATTTAAGCGAAGTAGTACCTGCAATGGTTAAGAAGTTTGGCTACACCAACATTATGCAAGTTCCCAAGCTTGAAAAGGTTGTTGTAAATGCCGGTCTTGGCGACGTTAAGGACGACGCTAAGAAGTTCCAGGCTGTTGTTGAGGAAATCGCACTCATTACAGGTCAGGCACCTGTTGTAACAAAGGCTAAAAAGTCCGTTGCTAACTTCAAGGTTCGTGAAGGAATGAACATCGGTACAAAGGTTACCCTTCGTGGTGAAAGAATGTACGAGTTCGTTGATAAGCTTTTGAATATAGCACTTCCCCGTGTACGTGACTTCCACGGTGTATCCGCTAACGCATTTGATGGCAGAGGCAACTATGCCCTCGGCATTAAAGAGCAGTTGATATTCCCTGAAATCGAGTACGACAAAATCGACAAGGTTAGGGGTATGGACATTATATTTGTTACTACAGCACAAACAGATGAGGAAGCCCGTGAGCTTTTAGGTCTTATGGGTATGCCTTACGCAAATTAAAGAGGGGAGATTAAGATAATGGCTAAGAAATCAATGATTAACAAGCAGCAGAAGCCCGCTAAATACTCCACCCGCGCTTATACAAGATGCAGCATTTGCGGACGTCCTCACGCTGTTTTATCAAAATATGGCATTTGCCGTATTTGTTTCAGAGAATTGGCATACAAGGGTGAAATTCCCGGTGTGAAAACAGCAAGTTGGTAAGTAACAAATAAATGGAAGGAGGATACCATAATGGTTTTAACAGATCCTATTGCAGATATGCTCACCAGAATCCGTAACGCAATGGTAGCACGTCACACAACAGTAGATATTCCTAAGTCAAACGTAAAGCAGGCAATCGCTCAGCTTCTTCTTGACGAAGGTTACATTAAAGGCGTTGAAATTATCGACGCAGTTCCCCAGGGAACAATCCGTATTACTCTTAAATACGGCGCAAACAAAGAAAGAATTATTTCAGGTCTCCGCAGAATTTCCAAGCCCGGCCTGAGAGTATATGCCAGAGCTGAAGAGCTTCCCAGAGTTTTGGGCGGCATGGGTATCGCAATTATATCCACTTCAAAGGGCATTATGACTGATAAGCAAGCTCGTTCACTTAACATCGGTGGCGAAGTTTTAGCTTACGTATGGTAATTTGGAGGTAAAATTATGTCAAGAATAGGTAAAAATCCCGTAACTATTCCCGCCGGCGTAACAGTTACTGTGGCTGACGGCAACGTAGTTACTGTAAAGGGCGCAAAAGGCACTCTTACACAGCAACTTTCCAAGGACATGATTATTAAGGTTGATGGCGCTGTAGCAACAGTTGAGCGTCCCTCCGACGAAAAAGAGCATCGCGCTCTTCATGGCCTTACAAGAACATTATTAAACAACATGGTTATCGGCGTATCCGAAGGCTTCAAAAAGAGCCTTACCATCCAGGGTACCGGTTACCGTGCTGCACTTAACGGCAAGAAGCTTGTACTCACCTTAGGTTATTCACATCCCGTTGAGATGGAAGCACCCGAAGGTGTTACAATCGAGGTTCCCTCTCAGACAAACATCATTGTCAGCGGCCCTGACAAGCAGGTTGTTGGTCAGTTTGCTGCAGAAATCCGCGGCAAGAGAGCACCTGAACCCTATCACGGCAAAGGCGTTCGTTATGAGGGCGAGTACGTTGCTCTCAAAGAAGGCAAGTCCGGTAAGAAGTAATTGAAAGGAGCATTAGCATTATGATAAAGAAAATCGATAAAAACGCTAACCGTCTTGCAAGACACGCTCGTGTTCGCAAGAAGATCAGCGGCACAGCAGACCGTCCCAGATTGGACGTATATCGCAGCAACAGTCATATCTATGCTCAGGTTATCGACGATACCACCGGCAATACGCTTGCAGCAGCTTCCACTTTAGAAGCAGAAATCGCTGCAGCCGTTAAGGAAATGACTAAAACAGAAGCTGCCAAAACCGTTGGCAAAATCATTGCAGAACGTGCTTTAGCAAAGAACATTAAGACTGTTGTATTTGACAGAGGCGGATACCTCTACACCGGCCGTGTACAGGCACTGGCAGAAGCTGCCCGTGAATCCGGTCTGGAATTTTAATGGAGGTAGAAAGCAATGAAAAGAATAGATCCCAAAACACTTGATTTGAAAGACAAGTTAGTTGCAGTTAACCGTGTTGCCAAAACAGTTAAGGGCGGACGTAATATGCGTCTTGCAGCACTCGTTGTTGTTGGCGACGGTAACGGTCACGTTGGTGTTGGTCAGGGTAAGGCTGTTGAAGTTCCCGAAGCAATCCGTAAGGCAACTGAGGATGCTAAGAAGAATCTCATCACCGTTTCACTTGACGGCACAACAATTCCTCACGCAGTAGTTGGTAAGTTCGGCCGCGGCAAAGTTCTTCTTATGCCTGCTCCCGAAGGTACCGGTGTTATCGCCGGCGGTCCCGTTCGTGACGTTCTTGAGATGGTTGGCGTACGTGACATCCTTACCAAGAGCCAGGGTTCAAACAACCCCGCAAACTGCGTAAAGGCAACTCTCGAAGGCCTTGCTTCCTTAAAATCTGCTGAGCAGATCGCAGAAATGCGCGGCAAGTCTGTTGACGAGATTATCGGCTAAGGAGGACTGAAAAATGTTAAAGATTACATTGACAAAGAGCACGATCGGCTGTAAAAAGGACCAGATCGCAACTGTAAAGGCTCTTGGCCTTAAAAAAACAAATTCTTCTGTTACTAAGGCAGATAATGCTGCTATCCGCGGTATGATCTTCAAGGTTAAGCACCTTGTAACAGTTGAAGAAGTTGACTAATCGGAGGTACAAACAATGAAATTAGTAGATTTAAGACCCGCAGAAGGCGCTGTATTAACAGGTCGCCGTAAGGGCCGCGGCCCCGGTAGCGGCTTAGGCAAAACCTCCGGCAAGGGACATAAGGGTCAGAATGCCCGTTCCGGCGGCGGCGTACGTCCCGGCTTCGAAGGCGGTCAGATGCCCCTTACCCGTAGATTACCCAAGCGCGGTTTCTACAACCCCTTCAGCAAGGTTTATACTGAAATTAACGTATCAAGACTTGACGTTTTTGAAGAGGACACCGTTGTTACGGCTCAGCTTCTTAAGGAAAAGGGCTTGATCAGCAAAATCGAGAAAGATGGCGTTAAGGTCCTTGGAAACGGCGAACTCACAAAGCGTCTTACTGTTCAGGTTGCAGCCTTCACCCGTACGGCTCAGCAGAAAATTGAGGCGCTCGGAGGAAAGGCTGAGGTGGTATAAATGTTTTCAGTATTTCAGAATGCTTGGAAGCTTCCCGAATTACGTAAAAAGATTCTGTTTACGCTTTTAATGCTTCTTATATACAGACTTTGCAGCTTTATTCCCACTCCCTGCGTTGACCCCGGACTTAGTATTTCCGCGGCTAACGAAAACATCTGGGGCTTGATGAACATCATCACCGGTGGCGCTCTTGAAGGCTATACCTTCATGGCCATGGGTATTTCCCCTTACATTAACGCATCAATTATCATTCAGCTTCTTCAGGTTGTTATTCCTGCTCTTGAAAGAATGAGCAAGGAAGAGAACGGAAGAGAAAAGATCAACAAAATTGTTCGTTATACATCCTTTGTTCTTGCATTCTTGCAGGCAGTAGGTATCTGTTACGCATTCAGCCAGAGCCAGCAGATTCTCGTTGACGGTGTTAACCCCATTTTAGGCTACATCATCATCGGTCTTACACTTACCGCAGGTACTGCAGTTGCCATCTGGATTGGCGACCGCATCAGCGAAAAGGGCTTAGGTAACGGTATTTCAATGCTTATCTTCGTTGGTATCATTGCACGTTTACCCGTAACAGTTCAGAGCTATCTCGAACAGGCAGCTACAAATGCACAGGCAGGTAACAACGCTCTTTGGTGGATTCTCCCCATAGTTTTACTTGCAATTGTTGCACTTATCGTATTCGTTATTTTTGTTGAGCTTGGCGAACGCAGAATTAACATTCAGTACGCTAAGCGCGTTTCAGGCAGAAAGGTTTATGGCGGTCAGAGCACCTATATGCCCATTAAACCCAACTCCTGCGGCGTTCTTCCCCTTATTTTCTCAATGTCATTGCTTATGTTCCCCAGCATTATTACCGGTATGTTCTGGTCAGGCAGTGCATTTGAAAAATTCTACACCCAGTGGTTAGGTCAGGGAACCTGGGGCTACACAGTAGTAAGCTTCCTGTTAACCATCGGCTTTGCTTATTTCTATTCAGCAATTACCTTTAATGCTCAGGAAACAAGCAAAAATCTTCAGAAATACGGCGGATTCATTCAGGGTATCAGACCCGGTAAGCCCACCACTGATTATCTTAACAAGGTAAGCAAGCGTTTGGTGCTTTTCAGCGGTCTCTATCTTGGTGTTATCTCAAGTATTCCTATGATTGCAAGTGCAATCCTTACCACTGTTTCACCCCAATACGCAAACTCAATCTTAGGCTTAGGCCTTACCTTCTCTTCAACAGGCTTGCTTATTATCGTAAGCACCTCCATTGAAGTTACGAAGCAGCTTGAATCTCAGATGGTTATGCGTCACTACAAGGGCTTCCTTGATTGAGGTAAACAGTATGAAAATGATTTTGTTGGGAGCCCCCGGTGCCGGTAAAGGCACCCAGGCTGCCCGAATCTGTAAAAAGTACGGTATCAGCCATATTTCCACGGGCGATATGTTCAGAGAAAATATCGGCAACAATACCGAGCTTGGCAAATTAGCCAAAACCTATATTGACGCTGGCAAGCTTGTTCCCGATGAGGTTACGCTTGCTATGGTTAAGGACCGTCTTGCACGGGAGGAAAAGGGATTTCTTCTTGATGGTTTCCCCCGCACCATTGCTCAGGCTCAAGGATTAAAAGAGCTTACAGAGCTTGATTGTGTTCTTAACATCGACGTTGACACCGATTTATTGCTTAACAGAATCACCGGCAGACGCATTTGCCCCAAGTGTGCAGGAACCTTCCACGTTTCCACCCTTGAAAGCAACGTTTGTCCCGTTTGCTCCGCTGAACTTGTTCAGCGCGCTGACGATAACGAGGAAACCGTTAAGGCAAGAATCGACGTTTACAACGCACAAACAAAGCCTTTAATAGAGTACTACGGCGAAAACGTAAAAACCGTTGACGGCAATCAGTCCGCTGACGAGGTTTTTGAAGGTATCGTAAAGGTACTGGAGGCAATCTGATGCTTTGCATTAAGAATGAAAGCGCATTAAAAATTATGGCAGAGGGCGGAAGACTTCTTGCCTCCTGCTTAGAGCTTCTCGGTGAAAGCATTAAGCCGGGAATGAGTACGCTTGAACTTGACAAAATCGCATATAAGTATATAATAAGTAATGGCGCAAAGCCGTCGTTTTTAGGAATGTACGGCTTCCCCAATACCTTGTGTATTTCGGTTAACGAGCAGGTTATTCACGGAATACCGAGTAAAAAGAAAATTATCCGCGAGGGAGACCTGGTTTCCGTTGACGGAGGCGTATTTTGGAAGGGCTTTCACACCGATATGGCGCGCACCTTTATTGTAGGTGAGGCGTCGGAGGAAAAAAAGCTGTTAGTTGAACGTACTAAACAGTCCTTCTTTGAGGGATTGCGCTTTGCCCGTGTGGGATACAGAATTTCTGACGTTTCTCACGGGATAGAAGAATATATAAATCAGTTCGGATACGGCATCGTGCGTGATTTTACGGGCCACGGCGTAGGCAGGGAGCTTCACGAATCTCCCGAAATACCCAACTTTGGTGCTCCGGGCCACGGCACGAGAATAGTCAACGGAATGACCCTTGCCATCGAGCCTATGATAAACTTAGGCACCGAAAAGGTAACGGTTCTCTCTGACAGATGGACCACGGTCACCCTTGACGGCGCGCCCAGCGCCCATTACGAAAACACCGTTGCGATTATTGACGGTGAACCGATAATCATAACCGACCCGAACGTAAGAATTTAGGAGGTCCAGATGAGATTTTCGCAAGGAGAAGCAGTCTGTTCCACCGCAGGCAGAGATGCCAAAAAGTGTTTTTTAGTAGTAGAAGTGGTTGACGAGCAGTTTGTGCTGATTGCTGACGGTAAGCTTCATAAAATTGAGAAGCCCAAAAAGAAAAAGATAAAGCATCTTGCTTCTTTAGGTCAAATCAGTCAGGAAACAGCCCAAAAGCTAACAGACCAACAGCTTGTAACCAACGGAGAAATCCGAAAGGTTCTGGCAACAATAAAAGCAAAAAAAGGCGAGGAGTGAATCCATGTCTAAGGAAGATGTCATTGAAGTTGAAGGCGTAGTTTTAGAATCTAAAAAGAACGCTGAGTTCGTAGTTGAACTTGAAAACGGTCATAAGATTTTAGCGCATATCGCCGGCAAGCTTAGAATGAACAATATTCAAGTGTTACCCGGAGATAAGGTAACAGTAGAAATTTCCACCTATGATTTGACCAAGGGCCGAATCATTTGGCGCAGTAAAAACTGAGGAGGATATTGTAATGAAAGTTAGACCTAGTGTAAAACCCATGTGTGATAAATGCAAGCTCATCAAGCGTCACGGTAAAGTAATGGTTATCTGTTCCGCTGATAAGAGCCATAAGCAGAAGCAGGGCTGATTTTAGCCTCTTCTTCCGCTGGCTTGGGTAACCAAGCAAAAGCAACAATAAGGCCATCAGTCAGGTGCGGCTGACGAAAGAAATTTCGTTTACCTGACAGGCTTTCAATATAAAAACAAAATCTTTATTAACAAAAATTTTGGAGGTGTACTTAATGGCACGTATCGCTGGTATAGATATACCAAAGGATAAGCGAGTAGAGGCAGCATTGCAGTCAATCTACGGCATTGGCCCCGCTATCGCTATCGAAATTCTTACTCAAACCGGCGTTAACCCCGACACTCGCGTAAGAGACCTTACCGAAGATGAGGTTAACTTAATCAGAGACTATATTGACAAAAACGTTGTTGTTGAAGGTGACCTTCGTAGAGAAGTTTCCCTTAACATTAAGCGTCTTGTTGAAATCGGCTGCTATCGCGGTGTTCGTCATCGCAAGGGCCTTCCCGTTCGCGGACAGCACACAAAACAGAATGCTCGCACCCGTAAGGGTCCCAAGAGAGCTGTTGCTGCTAAGAAGAAGAAATAAGGTAGGAGGACGAAAATATGGCAAAACCGGTTAAAAAGGGCGGACGCCGCCGCATCGAAAAGAAACATATCGAGCGTGGCGCAGCACATATCTGCTCATCATTTAATAATACCATCGTTACCATTACTGACGTAAACGGTAACGCTATCAGCTGGTCAAGTGCAGGTGGCCTTGGCTTCCGCGGAAGCAAGAAGAGCACACCCTTCGCAGCACAGACCGCAGCTGAAACAGCTGCAAAAGCAGCTATGGAACACGGCCTTCGCACTGTTGAGGTTTACGTTAAGGGACCCGGCAGCGGACGTGAGGCAGCAATCAGAGCGTTGCAGGCAGCAGGTCTTGAGGTTACTATGATTAAGGACGTAACCCCCATTCCTCACAACGGATGCAGACCGCCTAAGCGCAGAAGAGTTTAATTAGGAGGACAAATAATTATGGCAAGATATACTGAAGCGGTATGCCGTTTGTGCCGCCGCGAAAATCAGAAGCTTTTCTTAAAGGGCGACCGTTGCTATAGTGCAAAGTGTCCCGTAGTTAAGAGAGGAACCACTCCCGGCCAGCACGCAAAGAGCCGTAGAAAAGCAAGTGAGTACGGTCTTCAGCTTCGTGAAAAGCAGAAGGCAAAGAGAACTTACGGTATGCTTGAAAAGCAGTTCCACAGCTACTTTACAAAGGCTACCAATATGAAGGGCGCAGCAGGCGAGAATATGCTTCAACTTCTCGAGCGCCGTCTTGATAACGTTGTTTATCGCCTTGGTTTTGGCGATTCACGCGCTCAGGCAAGACAGATCGTTAACCACGGTCACATTACCGTAAACGGTAAAAAAGTAAACATTCCTTCCTTTATCGTTAAGGCAGGCGATGTTATCGCTATTGCAGAGGGCAGCACAAGCATTGAAAAGTTCAAGGCTATGCGTGAAGGAACAGCTAAAACTATTCCTACATGGCTTGAGCTTAACAGTGCAGACCTTTGCGGTAAGGTTGTTGAGCTTCCCAAGAGAGAAGATATCGACCTTAACATCGAAGAGCACCTTATCGTTGAGTTGTACTCCAAGTAATATCGCTTAAATTATTAAGGAGGGTTAAACGTATGATAGAAATTATTAAGCCTGTTATTGAGTGTAAGCAGGTCAGTGAAGACGGCAAATATGCACAGTTTGTTGTTGAGCCGCTTCGTCGTGGCTTTGGCGATACCCTGGGCAATTCTCTCCGTAGAATTTTGTTATCCTCCCTGCCCGGTGCAGCTGCTACTCAGGTGCGCATCGAAGGCGTTTTGCACGAGTTCAAAACAGTTCCCGGTGTTAAAGAAGACGTTACTAACATCATTCTTAACATCAAGAACCTTGCTATGAAGCTCAACAGCAACACTCCCATCGCTGCTACCATCAATGCAGTAGGACCCTGCGAGGTTACGGCAGGTGATATCAAGGGCGACAGCACACTTGAAATTATCAATAAAGATCTCCACATCGCCACTATTGACGAGGGCGGAGTTCTTAATATGGAAATCATCATTGACAAGGGAATGGGTTACGTTCCCGCTGATATGAACAAGTCAGACGATATGCCTATTGACGTTATTGCAGTTGATTCTATTTATACTCCTATTTTGAAGGCTAAATATGAAAAGCAAAACGCACGCGTAGGCAGAGACGATAACTTTGATAAGCTTATCCTTGACGTTTGGACTGACGGTTCAATCAGACCTGATGAGGCTATAAGCACAGCTGCAAAGATTATGAATGATTATCTTGCACTTTTTGTTAACCTTGCAGAAAACGTAGGCGGTATTCAGCTTGCTGAGGACAAGGAAGGGGCCGCTCCCCAGACGAAAGTGTTTGATATGACCATTGACGAGCTCGACCTTTCAGTTCGTTCATTCAACTGCTTAAAGCGCGCAGGCATTAACTCCGTTCAGGAGCTTGCACAGCTTGATGAGGCTGATTTGATGAGAGTTCGTAATCTTGGTAAGAAGTCCATGGATGAGGTTCGTAAGAAGCTCGCAGATCTTGGACTCAAACTCAAGAACAACGAAGATTAATTAGGAGGATAAAGAAATGGCCGGTAACAGAAAGCTTAACAGACCTACCGATCAGCGTGTTGCTATCGTTCGCGGTCTTACTACCGATTTACTTTGGTACGGTCGCATCGAAACAACCGAAGCTCGTGCTAAGGAAGTTCGTAAGCAGGCAGAAAAGATCATCACCATGGGCATTAAGACCTATGAGGATGTTGTTACAGTTACAAAGTCAAAGTTAAACGACAAGGGACAGAAGGTAGAGACCGAAGTTAAGAACGACGGTCCTGCACGTCTTAATGCTCGTCGTCGTATGATGGCATATCTCTATGAGAGAAAAATTGAGCGCAACGAAGGCGAAAAGAAAGCTGTTTACAAGGTTCGTGTTGAAGGTAACAAGCACCCCGTAATCACCAAGATTTTTGATGAGCTTGCTCCCAAGTACGCAAAGCGTGCTGAAGAAAAGGGACAGGGTGGCGGATACACCAGAATTATCAAGATGGGACCCCGTCGCGGTGACTGTGCTGAAACAGTTATTCTTGAACTTGTTGACTAATTTTAACAACAATAAAACGCAGAGTGAAAGCTCTGCGTTTTTTGTTTATAGATTTAATGTGTTTTACAAGGTTTCAACTAACTTAATGTAAATTGTTTTGTTATTTTTCTTGGCTAACTCTATCATTGATTTAGTTCCTTTGCTTTTGCCGTCCCAAAAACAAATAACGATGTCACTAACCTGTGCCATTTGCTCGTTGCGGCGGATTCCTGCGCCCCTGCCGTAAATATTCCATTGGGCAGGATAACGTTCTATCTCAAATCCGTTCTCAATGGCGTATTTTTCGCCTAATAAATCTGCGCCTTTACAAGTTCCTGAAACAAAAATGAACGTGCAAGAATTTTTTAAGTCTTTTATGCAAGCGTCAATATATTTTTTTGCTACGGAATACTCGTTGAAATTTCTGCTGCCTGCAACCACAATTCGTTTAATCATTTACAACACCTCTCATAATTCTCGTTCTGAATTATTTTTATTATAATTCCGTAACGGAATTATGTCAACAAAAATGAGCACTATAATTCTAATAAAGAATTTTATGCGGGGTGTTTTTATGAAAATTCGTAAGCAGGAATATGGCAATTGTAATATGGTGGGGAAGAATATCGAGCGTATTCGAAAAGAAAAGGGCATTAAGCAAAAAGATTTTATTTCAAAATTACAACTTATGGGTTGTGATATCAATCCGACAAGCTATTCAAAGCTTGAAGGACAAATAAGGATAGCAACAGATAAAGAAATTTTTGCAGCTGCAAAAATATTGAACGTCTCCATTGATTTGTTGTTTGAATAATAAAAACAAAAAAGGCACGCTTTTGCGTGCCTTAATCTTTTGCTGAATAATTTTTTAAGACTTAACCGATTTTAATCTTATTTTACGATATAGCCTTCTTTAACACCGAAAGCGGCGTTGCTTTCGTCGGTGTCGATGTGCATTGCAAGGGCAAACTTTTCGCTAACGCGAACAACAACGTCCTCAAAAATGCAGCTACGCTCTGCGCTTTCAGCCTTAACGGCAACGATTTCCTTATCGCTAACGCCAAGAACCTCAGCATCAGCAGGAGTCATATGGATATGACGCTTTGCCACGATAACGCCTTCGGAAATTTCAACCTCGCCGCAGGGGCCAACGATTTTGCAACCGGGGGTGCCTGCAATATCACCTGATTCGCGGATTGCGATGCCTACGCCGATGGAACGGGCGTCGGTTGCGGAAAGCTCAACCTGAGTTGCGGGACGAACGGGGCCGAGAATGGAAACACCTGCAAGCTCCTTTTTGCTGCCAACGATGGTAACGCGCTCCTCGCAAGCAAACTGACCGGGCTGTGAAAGGTCCTTTTTGGGAGTGAGGGTTTTGCCTGCACCGAAAAGAATTTCAAGGTGCTCCTGAGTAACGTGTATGTGACGTGCGCTTGTTTCGATAATAAACTTGTTCATTTTTCAAAATTCCTTTCAAATTTATGCTTATATTTTACACCACAAGGGGCGTTTTTGCAACTGAATTATTCCTTTTTAAGATATTTGCCGAAAATGTAAACGGGAACTGCTGACCAGCCGTGGCAAAGGCTTCCTGCTTTAGCAAAATCGGAAGCGCCTTTTGCGGTTTCCCAGAAGGTATCGGCGCCTGAAAGCAGCATTTTTGACCAGATTGCTTCAATATCCTTAATAACGAAAGATAAGTTATCTAAAGACGTATCGAGTAATGCCTCATAGGCAAAAATCGTCATACTTAAGGAGCAGGGGTAGAGAGCGCCCGATTTAATGAGCTCAAGAGCAGATTCTGCCTGCTTGCCCTTTGCGGCACCGCAGAAAACCGCCAATGCCTGAATTAAAGCGTTTTCGGGTTTTTCTTGAAAATCAAAGGTGGCGTAACCGCCAAATTCTTCACGGTAGAAAGCTTTATTGATCGCCTCGTTCATATTATTGCTGAGGGTAAGATATTTTTCCGCTAAGGCAGAATCCTTGGTTAACAAGCTAAAGCAATAAAAGGCATCGGAAACGAAAGCGTTGAGAGCACAATCAAAGAGAGCGTTTTGCTCGCGCAGAGGCTGATGCTCCTTTCCGTTATTTCCCCAGGGCTCGTTGGCAAGGTTAGGCTGCCATTCGTAGAAGTTCCACATTCCGTTTATCTGGGGGATAAGGTTGTTTTCCTTAACGCGTTTTTCAAAGCCTTCAATTATTGTCTTAAGCTCGGGCATAATTTCGTCTTTTAAGGTTTCGTCCTTGGAATAAAGAGTGTATTCCAGCACGTTGCGGATAAAAATTGCCGTAAATGACGGAATGTTTACGCCGGTTATGCCGGGAGCGCAAAGCTGAATAAAGCCGTCTTCAGTTAAAGATTGAGCCATCAAAACAAGAGAATTGCGGGCAAAGGGGTATTCCTCAAAGGCAAAATATCCGCAAAGCATCTGCACACGGGAGTCCATTGAATACAAGCCCTGCTCGCGCCAGGGACAGTCCTCGTAATGCTCGTGCATACATTCCTTTAAGGTTTTAACGCCTGCAGACCAGATAAGCTTGTGTAAGCCGTCAGAGGATGGGCAGGGAAGGTCGCGAACGGGATAAACTGTGTGGCGCAGACCGAAATAATTTATTTTGCCTTGTTTTGCATAAACGTGAATCTGTAAAAATTTCGCGCCGAAGCGTGCAAAGGGGTAGAAAAACTTGTTTTCGCCCTTTTTTGCCTTATAGCGCAGGCAGAAATTTCTTCCGCCCACAAAGGAACGGACGCGCAAATCGTCCAAATGCTCGCCAAAGCCGATTAAAACCTCCGCATCGCTGTCTAATTCAAGGGAAAAATCGAGAAGACCTACGGTTTCACCCTCTAAGCCAAATAGGAAATAGGCGCCTTGGCAGTCGTCTTCGGTTGCAAAGGCAAAGCCCTCGTCCTTAATTTCAATAAAGCCCTTTCCCTCCTTGTGAGAAAGAAAAGCTTTGTGCATTTTTTCTGCGTTGGTTTCTCCGCCGTTTTCCTTAAACACGCCTTGAGCCAAAAGAACGCCCTTTTTAACGGGCTCGATTACGAGTTGGCTGATTGCTCGGGGGCGGTTGGGAAGAGGCTTTTCAACAACTGTGGCAGGCTCTATTTCGCCTAAAGAGACGGTAGAATCAAAATCGAAGCCGTAGCCCATCTGCCAAGTAATAAATTCTTCTATGGGAGCGTAGCGTCGGTCACGCTGAACGGCACAGTCCTCATTGCTGACGAGAATTTCTTTTCCGTCTGCAAACACCGAGAAAATAACGCCGTGCTGTTGAATTCGGTTGGTGGCGGTGTTGGCTCCTGAGCAGTAAAGTCCGATTTTTATCTTATTTTCACCCTGAACACAATAGGGGGTAATATCAATGGAATCGTAAATTTTATTGTCCTCATAATCGTCCAGCTGAGAAGCGGGCACAAAAACAGAATTGATTTCAAGGGCGTATTTTCTGCAGGCGCTGATGTGGAAACGCACCTTTTCTGCCGTTTCAAGATTAAAGGACGTAAAAAAGTTAAAATAAAGATTTTTTTCGTTGTCAGCTTTGCCAAATATCCACTTGGCATTTTCAAAAGGATACATATTTTCTCCTACCGTCTGTATTTTTTATCTAAATTACGGAAGTTAATAGCAATCGCTAAATGACGCTTGTTAATGTTTTCGGCGCCCTCTAAATCCGCAACGGTGCGGGCAACCTTAAGAATTCGGTTATAGCCCCTTGCGCTCATATTCAGCGTTTTGAAGGCGGACTGAATAAGGAAGGCTCCTGATTCGTCAAGGGGGCAGAATTTTGCAATCATTTCAGAATTCATCTGAGCGTTGCAGTGAATATCCGTTCCCGCAAAGCGTTCTTGCTGAATTTGACGCGCCTTTTGAACTCGCGCGCGGATGCTTGCGCTGTCTTCGGCTAAATTGTCGTCGGATAAGTCCTCATAGCTTACGGAATCCACCTCAACCTGCAAATCTATTCTGTCTAAAAGAGGTCCTGAAATCTTCGAAAGATATTTATGTATCATTCCCTCGGAGCAGGTGCATTGATGGACCTTTGAACCGTAATTACCGCAGGGGCAGGGGTTCATTGAGGCAACCAGCATAAAGGAAGCGGGGTATTGTGAGGTGTTCTGAACACGGGAGACGGTAATTTTGCCGTCTTCTAAGGGCTGACGGAGTGCTTCAAGAGCGTTTCGGTTGTATTCGGGAAGCTCGTCTAAAAACAGCACACCGTTATGGGAAAGGGAAACCTCACCGGGCTTTGCTTTTGCACCTCCGCCCGTAAGCGCCGCAACGCTGGTGGTGTGGTGGGGTGAACGGAAAGGTCGGCTTGTGATAATTCCGCCTTCTAAGGTTCCGCAAACGGAGTGAATTTTAGTGGTTTCGAGAGCCTCTTCAAAGGTAATATCGGGTAAAATTGACGGAATTGCACGGGCAATCATAGTTTTACCTGAGCCGGGAGGACCAATTAACGCAAGGTTGTGTCCGCCTGCCGCCGCAACCTCTGCCGCAAGGCGAGCCGTTGACTGACCTTTTATAAACTTGAAGTCCTCTAAAAAGGTCTTGCTTTCACTAAGATGTGCCCAAGTAGTATGTTCAACTAAATCAACGCTGTCGTTGCCTCTGAAAAAGTTAACAAGCTGTTGAAGATTTTTAGGAATAAATACGTCAATATCGTCTATATAGCTTGCTTCAAGAGAATTTTCGCGGGAAAGATAAAAGGTTTTCTTGCCTGCGTCCTTGGCGCAGATAAGCATGGGCGTTACACCGCGAACACCTTTAATTTCACCGCTTAAGGAAAGCTCACCGATAAAAACGCTGTCGGAGAAAAATTTTGAGGGAATCTGCTTTGTTGCCGCCAAAAGACCTACGGCGATGGGTAAATCGTAAACGGGACCCTCTTTTTTAGTGTCAGCAGGGGCAAGGTTTACGGTAATTCTGCCCATAGGGAACTCAAGACCGCTGTTTTTAATGGCGGAGCGCACACGCTCCTTTGATTCCTTAACGGCGGCGTCGGGCAATCCAACGATTTCAAAGCTGGGAATACCTGCCGAAACGTCACATTCTACCGTTACGGAAAAGCCGTCGATACCGAAAATGCCTAAGCTTTCAACCTTTGCTAACATAAAATTCTCTCTTTCGAAATTTTTGTTCTCTTGCAATTAAAACACGCTTCTGATATTAGGTGTTTTGGTTTAGAAATGATTGTTTATAATCTTATTCTAACGCAAGCCGAGCTTGCCGCTTGATTTTTATGTTGCGCTTTTACTGCGCACCAAAAATGCGTTGGGAAGATAGCGTCCCGTATCCTTCATAGGCGTTGAGGGCACGTTCTGAATACTGTTCTTATACCAAAGAACACTGGAGGAGCCACCGTCGCAGGCGGCGGCGCTTACTGCATTATATTTAAGAAGAATGTTCGCGCAGTCTTTATACGTTGCGCCTACAGAGTGCAAAGCTCTGCCGTCAATAACCAGAAACATTACCACACCGTTAGAGGCCTGGGCAATAACCGTTCTTGGCTGAAGACCGTAGCCTCTGCCTAAAACCACCTTGCCGTTAGAAATAATAACGGGCGTAAACTGTATGCCGTCGCGGATATTATGCTTATCCCATTCGTAATAATCGCCTACAATAAGCTTATTGTCTTTGTTAAAGCCAATGGAAGAATATGTGGCGTTATATATTCCCCAGCTTTCGCCCTCGGAATAGCATCTGCCGTTAACAACTCCGCCCTTGCCGTGACCGTCGGGGTCCTCAAAGCCGCTGGCGTTGATGCCCACAACGGCGTTATAGCGCTTCATCATTTTATTTATAGTCTGTCCCCAAACGCCCTTGCGGTCGGTAACGCCTAAAAATACTCGGGAAGGATCGTCAATAAGCACCAGTTTGCCTTCAAATGTGCTTCCTGAAACCTGAACGATTACAATGCCTTCTTCAATGTCGTTAACCAGCACCTTGTTGCCGTTTTTGTCCTTTTCACCAACCGTCAAATACTCTTGACCTAAAATATCGGGAACAGGAGTGGGTGTTGGGGAAGGAGTCACGTTTTCGTCAGTGGGAGAGGGCAGGGGAACTTCAATTAAATCGGGGCGCTCCTGCTTAGACATAACGTCTTCAACAAGCCAGGCGGGAAAAAAGCTGGTAGCAAGCCACTGATGAGTAAAGGTGGTCATGGCAGTTTCAATATATAAATCGCGCAAATCGGTTATATATGGAATGTTGCCCCAAACTATAGCAATATAGCCCGACACAAGTATCGCAAGACTTGAAACGATACATATCAGGCTGGTTAAAATAGGTTTAAGAATTTTATACGTTTTATGGCGCAATTTGGGTACTCCTGAAAAATAAAAAAGGGAATAAAAACACGTGCGTTTACATAAAAAATTATATCATAAAGGGGTATGAGTGTCAAATTTTAGGGGGTAAAATTAAAGTAAAACTTGCAAAGAAAAATAAAATAAAAAAATTGCAAATTTCCACAAATTTCTTGCATAAAAACACTTGAATAAAATGCTGTTTTGTGCAATAATTATCTTGCATCTAAAACGTTAGTTACGCATCAAATTATAATACCCACAATATTATAAAGGGAGTGCTTATAAGCACCAAGGCTATGTCATGCCTCCTTGAAGAAATTCATGCCAGTGGAAGACAAACGCCTCGGGCGGCACGCCCACCTGTCGAGAGACGGGTGTTAGAGCTGATGCGGACGGCGTTTCGGATGCATTTTTTGTTTTTTATTTCAGCAAAAGAAAAAAATCACTTGACAAAGATGCAACAATAAACTATAATTACACCGTTAAAACTTAATTTTGCGGAATTGTGTAACGGCAGCACCTACGACTCTGACTCGTATTGTCAAGGTTCGAATCCTTGTTCCGCAGCCAAATGCCTCCATGGTCTAGTGGCCTAGGACACTGCCCTCTCACGGCAGCAACAGGGGTTCGAATCCCCTTGGGGGTGCCACAAAAATGCATCGGCTTTGGTCGGTGTTTTTTTATTTTCAAAAAAACGGCCCCAAGGGGAAAGGGGCCCCCGAAAAGCAAAATGCTTTTAGGGGAAGAGGAAGCACAATGAAGTGATTAAGTTTTTTGCGTCAGCAGAAAACGAATGAGCGTAATTTGTGCTGACGAGGGGGTGCCACAAAAATGCATCGACTTTGGTCGGTGTTTTTTTATTTTCAAAAAACGGCCCCAAGGGGAAAGGGGTCCCCGAAAAGCAAAATGCTTTTAGGGAAAGAGGAAGCGCAATGAAGTGATTAAGTTTTTTGCGTTAGCAGAAAACGGATGAGCGTAATTTGTGCTGACGAGGGGGTGCCACAAAAATGCATCGACTTTGGTCGGTGTTTTTTTATTTTCAAAAAAACGGCCCCAAGGGAAAAGAGGACTAATATAGTGCATTTGGAGCGCTGATAACAGTAAATATTTTTTTGCCAAAAACTGCCCACCAAGTCGGTGGGCAGTTGGTTTATCTTTTATTTATAAATTCTTCTATCTTATCTGCGGTAGCAGAAATCTGCTCTCTAGGTGTAATGGTTGCGGTGCCGTCACCTTTTTGGAGACCGTAGAAGCCGAAATATGCGTGGTTTCCGCCGTGAATAACAAATTCCGTAGCGTTTTCGGGCAGGTTGGGGAAGTATTTATCGTATTTTTCCTTATTCAGTACCTTATCGTTTTCGCCGTAGATTGAAAGTACGGATAAATCGGTTTTTGTTAAATCGGCGGTGGAATAGGAGCCTAACAAAATAATTCCCGAAAGCTTTTCCGCATTATTGCAGGCAAAGGATGCCGCCATGGAGCCGCCTAAGGAATGGCCTGCTAAAAACCAAGAGGTGATAAATGGGTATTTTTCAAAATAGTGGTTTGCGGCAGAAACGTCAAGCACTGCAAGGTTAAAGGGCATTTTAATCAGCACGCAGGCGAAGCCCTTTTCCGCAAGGGCAAGCATTAAAGGCTCGTATGCAGTGTGCTCTACCTTTCCGCCGGGGTAGAAAATTATTCCCGTGTGGGCATTTTGGGGAATATAGGCAATATCTCCGCTGTCAAGCACGGTTGCATTTACCGAAAAGCCCTGCTTAAAGGCTGAAACTGCTTCCTCGTCGGCAGAATAAAAGTCGGAAACGTAAACTGCGCAGGCGGAAAATAATATAACCGTAACAGTCAGAATTGAAAGCAACCAAACAAGAAGCTTTTTGCGTTTTACCATAAAATATCTCTCCTAAAAATTAAGCTTAAGAAATAAAAGCATTGATTTTTCCATTGTTTTATCAAACAATCGGTATTGACAATGAGCGCGCAAATGTATTATAATTATTATAATGAACAAGTTCATAAAAAGCAAGAGGAAAGTGATTTATGCCTAAAATTTTGCCTAACGTTCAAAACGCTTTGCTTGAAGAGGCGAAGAGACAAATAAGCCAAAACGGATACAGAGATACCACTATTCGTTCCGTTGCCAAGGCCTGCGGTCTGGCTGTGGGCACGGTGTACAACTATTTCCCATCAAAAGACGTACTTATTGCCACCTTTATGGCACAGGAATGGTTGGAGTGCCTAAAAAGAGTCAAGACGTATCCCGAGCATTCTTCCTTTGAAGTCCTGGAAAGCTTATATAACGTGCTTACGGAGTTTTCCGCGAGACATAAAAGTCTGTTTTGTGACGAAAGCGCCCACAAGGTGTTTGCAACGGTGTTTTCCCAAAGACACAAGCAACTGCGTGCCCAGCTTGCGCAGTTCATTCTCCCTATGTGTAAAAACAAAGAGAATAGCGAGTTTTTAGCGGAGTTTATTGCCGAAAGCCTCCTCAGCTGGACGGTTTCGGGGCAAAGCTTTGAAAATCAATACGCAATAATAAAAAATTTATTATAAAGGAGAAAGAATATGAGCAGTTTTGAGAATCTTCGTATAGTGGATAACTTTTACCAGACTTCCTTGTTTTTTCCTATGCCTACGGTAATTATCAGCACTATTTGCGAAGACGGAACAACCAACTTAGGACCTTATTCATTGGTTCAACCCTACTACGTGGCAGGTAAGGACTATTACGCAATGCTTTTATGCTGCCGTAACTCCTCCAACACCGCCCAGAACATACTGCGTACAGGCAAGTGTGCTATCAACTTTATTGACGATAAGCCCTCCACCTTTGCCGAAGCGGTAAAGCTTTCCTGGCCGGGAGATAAGCCCAGCGAGAAAATGCCTAAGTGTAAGTTCAAACTTGAAAAGAGCTTGATTGAAGAAGAAACGGGCGAAAAAAGACCTATGATTTTGTCTGACGCCATTGAAGCCATTGAATGCACCTGGATGCGCGAGCTTGACGGGGCAGACAAGGATCAGGCAGGCGAGCTTAACGGCTATGAGCCTCCGTACCACGATTTCAACGGTATTACAAGTAAGTTCGGCGCTCATTTCATTCTTCGGATTGACAAAATCTTAATGAAGAAGAAATACAGCGACGCTATTATCCGCGGCGTTAAGGCAAGTGATTTCCCTGCACTTCCCGTTGACTACGGCTACCGTGACAGTAAGAATTTCTGGTTCCACAGAAAAACCAGAATGCGCGCAGAGCTTTTGCAGATGCGTCAGGCATCACTTGAATCGGTGCGCTATGCCGCAGACAGAGCTGACGATAAAATCAAGTTTACCGACGAGGCTCTTATGACTATTTTAGGCGTTCCGAGAGTATTCCTTTCCCTTGTGCTTAAGGGCTGTGTTGACTGGGCAAAGGAAAACAACGTGGAGCTTATTACCGAAGAGCATATGAAAATAATAAACGACAAGCGTGCTAAAGAAAAAAATAAGAAATAAGGAGAAAAAATATGAAAGTTGTTCTTGCAGGCGCCTTTGGTAATCTCGGCGCAGAAATTCTTAAAATTCTTTGCCGTGAAAATTACGAGGTAATCGCGGCAGACTTAAAGGAAGGCACAATCGAAGGAACAGAAGGTAAATATACCTTTGTTCAGATTGACGCTACCAATCCCGAAACCCTTAAGGGTCTTTGTGAGGGCGCTCAGGCGGTAATTACCACCATGGGCTTAACCGGCGCTTCCACCCGCTTTACCGCATACGATATTGACTATCAGGGCAATATGAATCTTCTTGAAGAGGCAAAGCGCGCAAAGGTTAAAAACTTTAACTATATTTCAGTTATTTCCTGCGACGAGCCGGGGGCTGAAAAGGTGCCTATGCTTCACGCAAAATATCTTTTTGAAGAAGAGCTTAAAAAGCAGGATATGGCATACGTTATCCACCGTCCCACCGGATATTTCTACGATATTGCAAAGGTGTTCAAGCCTTACGTTGACAACGGCGAAATGCAGCTTCTTAAGGGCTACGGCAAGGTAAAAGCAAACGTTATCGACTGTCCCGACTTTGCGGAATTTATCGTTCAGCATCTGCTTGACGAAAACGTTACGTTTAACGTTGGAGGCAAGGAGACATATACATACGAAGAAATGGCTCAGATGTGCTTTGATGCCGCAGGCAAGCCTCTTAAAATCAAGTGGGCACCTATCTGGCTTTTCGGAATACTTGCAAACCTTCCTAAAATTAAAAAGGCAGGCAAGCACGACATTATTCTTTTCTCCAAGTGGACTCTCAGCCACAATTTAGTGGGCGATACCTGCGTTGGAGATAAGAGCTTTGCCGAATATCTTAAAAAATACTTTGGAAAAGGAGAATAAAAGTTATGCCCTGGGATTTATTAGGTATTATTCTTGCCGTTTGCGCAGTTCTTTGCGCAGTAGGCTTTTACAAGTTTGTTTATTTTCTTTCTATCGGCTACGGCTTCGCGGTTGCAGGCGGCGGTATTGCAATTTTAATTATGGCTCTTGTTAACCCCACCGCAACGCCTTTCTGGCTTCTTTTGATTGAAGCGGTGCTTTTCGTTGCATACGGCGTTCGTCTTTCGGGCTTCCTTTTAGTTCGCGAGCTTAAAAACGTGTCATTTAAGAAAACCGACGTGGCAAAGGATACTCTTGCTAAAAACAACGAGAAGAAAATGCCCGTTTTCGTGCTTGCAACAATCTGGATTTCCGTTTCGGTGCTTTATACCGCTCAGGTAAGCCCCATGCTTTTCAGATTTGTTAATTCCGCATCCGACGTAATCGTACCCGTTATCGGTTTTGTTATTTCCGTTTTAGGTCTTATTCTGGAAACCGTTGCCGATAATCAGAAATCCGCGCAGAAAAAGGTTAATCCCAATATGGTGGCCACTCAGGGACTTTACAAAATAGTTCGTTGTCCCAACTATCTTGGGGAAATCATTTTCTGGACCGGTGTTTTCGTAAGCGGTATTACTGCATACGCAACCGTAGGTCAGTGGATAACTGCTGTTTTAGCATACGTTTGCATCGTTTTCATTATGTTCAACGGCGCTCAGAGACTTGAAAAACGTCAGATGGCGCGCTACGGTGAGGATAAGGAGTATAACGATTACGCAAACAAAACTCCCATTATTATTCCCTTGCTTCCCATTTATCATCTTAACAAGAAATAATAGGGGGAATACAAATGAAGGATTTTTCCGTGTCAATGGCATTGGTTGATTATATTCCCGTAATCTTTTTTGCCCTTGCAGGCATAATTTTAATGCGCGATTTATACGCAAAAATGTGCAAAGGAGCCTTTGCTCTGTTTTCGGCAGGTATTATTGATATTATCTTCGCAGGAGCATTAAAGGCAACCTATAAGCTTCTTTATGCTCTCAACGTGTGCGATTTTGAAGCCTTAAGCGATATGTTTTTCCCCGTGCAGTCTATCGGCTTCCTGCTCGCAGGCCTTGGAATTATTGCAATGCTTTGCGCCAAGCAGTCGGAAACAAATCTCTTAGGGGCGGCTCCCGCAGCGTTTTCGGGCACATTTGTGTTCGTTTCCTTGATGGTGGCAGGTCTTGGCCTTATGGACGTTGCTCTTTGCATCATTTCCGCAAAAATGAAGAAAAAGTGGCTTATCGCCTTGTTTGTGCTTTCGTTTGTTTGCTCGCTTTGTATGGGATATTTATCCTCTCAGGATTTTGCCCAGGCGTCAATGAACTGGATTGCCGAGGGCGTAAACGTTGTTGGTCAGGGAACGCTTTTGTTGGGCGTTTACCTGCTTCATAAAAACGGACTGGCTGAAGTGCAAATCAAACAATAATAAAAGGAAAACGCACAGAAACCGTGCGTTTTCACTCTATAATGATTATCGAATGTCGAGAAATTAATTGAATTTCTCGACAAATCGGCATTTTGTTGCAAAAAACGTCTTAAAAACGTTATTTTGCAACTTCGATATCATTTCAAGGAATATGTTTTCTTACCGTTGGTAATTGTTTGCGAATTTTTGAATTCGCAGTCGAAATATGGCTTTGCTTTATTTCGACATCAACATAGTCATTATAAAACAAGTTAAATAAATTTCATAAAACGGGAGACAAAATGATTACTCAATTTTTAGAAGAAATAGACAAAAAATTTCCTTTAACCAAGCTTGACGTTGACGATTATCAGGGCTTAAAGGCAGGGGGAATGACATTTTTGATAGAGGCGTATTACGCAAAGGGCTTGGGTCACGTTTCCGTTATGCGCGCCAAGGGTTTTTTAGGCTTAATGAAAATGGACACATTGATGATTTCGCCTTATGAGGTGGATTTACCTCTTTATTCCTACGACAGAATTTTTGCCTTCGGCAACGATACCCTGATCGTTGAGCTTTACGATACGCTTGTTTCCGCCTGCAACCTCGATAAGCTTGAGGAAATTAAAAGAAGATTCGTTGACCTTGCCGAGCGCGACCCCGGTGAGCATTGGTACGATTCAATAAAGCTGCCTCAAAGCATTTCAAAAAAAGGCAAGAAAAGCCAAAAACCGAGGCTTGACGCCCTTGCCGCACAGCATTTGGAGGGCTATCTTTCGGCTAAAGCGGAAGCGGTTTCGGACGCTGATGCCAAGCTTGAAAAAACCAAGGCATACGTGCTTGGCTTGCTTGAGCAGGGCGGGCCTTCTACCGACGTTTTCAAAAAAGAGCTGGGCGAAGAATTTACCAAGGAGCTGTTCCTTAACGCTTTGTTTGGAATAAAATAAATTATAATAATTATCGGCTCTATTTCGACATCAACATAGTCGTTATAAATAAAAACAGCGAGGAAATTTCCTCGCTGTTTTATTTTGCTGCGTTTAATGCTATTTGTTTTCTTCGCAATATCCAAGCCGCTCAGAGATTTTGCGTGATATGGTGGAAAGCTCTGCGTGGATAGTGTCCAAAGTGTCCTCATCCTGCATTTCGTCCAAGGTGCCAAAGACACTTATTGCGGCATAAACCTTTCCGGTATAGAAATATAACGGGTAGGAAATGCAACGCAAGCCCCACTCACATTCCTCGTCGTCTATGGCGTAGCCCTGCTGACGCACGGCCTTCAATTCGTCGTTTAATTGCTGAGGGTCAACAATAGTGTGGTCGGTAAACCGCTTTAAGCCTATTTCTGAAATATAATTATTAAGCTGAGAGGGAGTATAGGAGGAAAGGAGAATCTTGCCCGAGGCGGTGGCGTGAAGGGGAGCAAGCTTACCTATAAACTGCAGGGGAGAATTCTGCGCCTGAATGTGATCGATACAATCCAGATAAATAGACTGATTTTCCTTGCCTACTACAAGACAAACTCCAAGCTGAAGCGTGTTTGCCAGATAGTTTACAAAATTTCCCGCAATATTTCTTAAGCCCAGATGAGAATCTCTGCCTTGGGTAAGGCCGCACAATTTCCAGGTAAGACCGTAACGAAGAGTTTGCTCCTCCTGATAAACGTAATTGGCGTTTTGCAGGGTGCGGAGATACCTTAAAACCGTAGGCTGACTCATACCGCTTTTCTCTGCAATTTCCTGCAAGCGCATGGGCATACTGCTTTCTGCAACACATTCCAATATTGCTAAAAGCTTGTCGGAAGAAAGACTTGACTGACGTTCCGCAGGTGAATTTGACATAAAAATACCTCGTTTTATAATTTCGGATATAGTATAACGCACTTTTTCCTCGGTGTCAAGGGCGAGGGAACGAGACGATGTGTTATAAAACGAAATTTAATTTCATTTTTCAAAATGCGATATTGACAAACAAAATATAAAATGATAGAATTATGATAAGAAACCGAACAAAATAAAGGAGGATATGTTATGATTAGAAAACAATATTGTGTAAACGGACAATGGAAGGACTCAAAAACTGACAAATGGATGCCTGTTACCGATTCAAGCACAGGAGAGGTAATTGCAGAGGTTCCTTGCTGTACTGCAGACGAGGTTGAAGAGGCTATTGCAGCCGCTTATGCGGCATTCCCCGAGTGGTCACAGACGTCACTGAGCAAAAGAACACAGCTTCTTTTTAAGTGGCGCAACATTCTTGTTGACCATTTAGACGAATTAACGGAATTGTGCGCTAAGGAGCTTGGCAAAAACCTTGCTGAAGCCCGCGGTGACGTTCTGAAGGCTATTGAACCTACTGAGCTTGCCTGCTCTGCGCCTCTTATTACTCAGGGCTACGGTTCCCTGCAGGTTACTACCGGCTTTGATACCTCCAGCTACAGAATGCCTTTAGGCGTTGTTGCAGGTATTGTTCCCTTTAACTTCCCTGCTATGATTCCTTGGGGCTGGATGGTACCCCTGGCTATCGTTACGGGCAACACGGTCGTTCTTAAAGCCGCTTCATACACTCCCTTGACTGCTATGCGCATTATGGAACTGTTCTATGAAGAGGGCGGCTTCCCCGCAGGCGTAGTTAACCTTGTTACCTGCAGCAGAAATGAATCTGAATTATTCCTTACCGACCCCAGAATTAAGGCTATAACCTTTGTTGGCTCAACAAGCGTAGGTAAGCACATTTACTCTACTGCGGCCGCTCACGGCAAGCGTGTTCAGGCGCTCTGTGAAGCAAAGAACCACGCATTAGTTCTGGAAGATTGCGATTTAGAAAGCACGGTTAACGCTATTATTAACTCCACCTACGGCTGCGCAGGTATGCGTTGTATGGCATTGCCCGTAATCTGCGTTCAGGAAACCATTGCGGATAAATTCGTTGCACTCCTTAAGCAGAAGGCTGAAGCCTTAAAGGTAGGCTGTGCTTATGACCCTGAAACCAAGCTGGGTCCCGTTGTTACTGCAGAGCATAAGAAATTCGTTTGCGATTGGATTCAGAAGGGCATCGACGAGGGCGCTGAATTGGTGCTTGACGGCCGTAACGTTAAGGTTCCCGGCTATGAAAACGGCTTCTTTGTAGGCCCCACTATTTTTGACCGCGTTAAGCCCGGAATGACCATCGGTGACCGTGAGGTATTCGGCCCCGTAACGCTTATTAAGCGTGTTAAGGATTTTGATGAGGGTCTTGCAATTATGAATGCTAACCCCTTTGCCAACGGCTCGGCAATCTTTACACAGAACGGCTATTATGCCCGTAAATTTGAGATGCTCACCGACGGCGGTATGGTAGGCATTAACGTAGGTATTCCCGTACCTTCCGCATACTTCCCCTTCTCAGGAAACAAGGAATCCTTCTTTGGTGATCAGCACGTTTTAGGTATTGACGGAGTTCGCTTCTACACTCGCGCCAAGACTGTAACAAAGCATTGGTACGATGAAGCCTCTCGCGTAAAGGTTATGGATACGTGGGAAGGAACTGTTGAACGCAACTAAATTTTAAGTTGTTATTCAGGAGGAAATTTTATGCAAATTGAAGAATTAAGAAAGTTCAGCGCGGATATCCGCATCTGGACGATTCGCACCATTGCCGAAGCAGGCTTTGGTCATATTGGCGGCTCAGCGTCTATTGCAGACGTGTTGGCAGTGCTTTACGGTGACGTTATGAACGTAGATCCTAAAAATCCCAAAAAGGAAGATAGGGATTGGTTTGTGCTTTCTAAAGGACATTGCGCACCTGCCTTGTATGCCGCGTTAGCGCTTAAGGGATTTTTTCCTATGGATTGGCTCAAGACCTTGAATAAAGGCGGAACCAATCTTCCCAGCCACGCTGATATGCAGCGTGTTCCGGGCGTTGATATGAGCACCGGCTCCTTAGGTCAGGGCATCTCTGCCGCAGTTGGCATTGCAATGGCTAACAGAATTCAGAAAAAGGATAACTGGACGTATTGCATCATTGGTGACGGCGAAAGCAACGAGGGTCAGGTTTGGGAGGCTTGCCAGACGGCAAACCATTTCAAATTAGACCGTTTCGTGCTTTTTGTTGACTGGAACAAAAAGCAGCTTGACGGCACCCTTGAATACGTTTGCGATCCCGTTTCTCTTGAAAATAAATTCAAGGCCTTCGGCTTTGAAACCGAAACGGTTAAGGGATATGACGTTAAGGAAATTCGCGACGCAATTCTTCGGGCGAAGGAGGTTTCCGGTAAGCCTCATTGCATTATTCTTGATACGTATAAGGGTCTTGGAGTTCCTCTTGCCGAGGCAGAGGAGTTTAACCATTACTTAACCTTTGACCACGTTAAAGGCGAGGAGAGCATTGAGGAAATTAAAAATAGATTGGAAAACGGCACTTATCCGGGAGGTGATTTCAAATGGTAAAGCTTGCAAAAGAGCATAACGTAAACCCAAAGGAAATGAGAGCAATTTATGGCGAAACGCTTACCGAGATAGCTGCCGAAAACGAAAAGGTAGTGGCTATTAACTGCGATTTGTGCAGCTCCATGGGGCTTAAGCCCTTTGCAAAGGCATTTCCCGAAAGAGCGATAAACGTAGGTATTCAGGAGGCCAACGGCTGTTCTATGGCAGGCGGTATGTCCGCCGCAGGTATGGTGCCCTTCTTTAATACGTTTTCCGTTTTTGCTACCCGCAGAGTGTACGATCAAATATTTATGTGCGCTTCATATCCTCACTTAAATGTAAAAATTATCGGCGGTGACGCAGGCGTTTCGGCTACCAGCAACGGCGGAACGCATATGCCCTTTGAGGATATCGGTATTATGCGCGTTATGCCCGAGATAACTATTCTGGAGCCCTCCGACAGCGTAATGTTCAAGGATTTGCTCAGACAGTTGGCTGACATTTACGGCGTGCAATATTTACGCTTCTGCCGTAAAAATACGGTTGATATTTATGAGGAAGGCTCACACTTTACCATTGGTAAGGCAAACGTGGTTAAAGAGGGCGCTGACGCTACGATTATCACCTGCGGCATTTTGGTTTGGGAAGCTATGAAAGCAGCCGAAGCCTTGGCAAAAGAGGGAATCAACGTTAAGGTTGTGGATATGTTTACAATTAAGCCTATTGATGCAGAATGTATCCTTGAAAGCGCCAAGCAAACGGGCGCAATCGTTACGGCAGAAAACCATCATTTAATCGGCGGTCTTGCCAGTGCAGTTTCGGAGGTTCTTGCAGAAAACGGCGTTTCCGTTCCCTTTGAAAAGATAGGCGTTGGTGAAGAATTCGGTGAGGTAGGGGACGTTCCCTATCTTATGGAGCGCTTCCGTCTTACAGATAAGTACATTGCGCAGGCCGTTCGTGCGGCTGTTGCAAAGAAAGGTTAAAGAGGTGATATTATGCCCGCAGGAAAAGCAAGCATAGCCAGAGCCTTCGGAAGCCCTTCCCGTTACGTGCAGGGACCGGGGGAATTTAATAATCTTCCCGCATTCGCTTCCAATTACGGTGATACCGCTTTAGCGATAATCGATACGTTTTTCTATGCTTCCATGAAGGATAGAATTGAGGAACTGTTTGCTCAAAAGGGTATGAAGGCATACGCAGTTGAGTTTAACGGCAGGTGCAGTCACGCCACAATGAAGGAGTTAATTGCCTTTACGGAAGCCTTGCCTAAAATTCCGGATACCTTTATCGGCATCGGCGGCGGTCAGGCCTGCGACATAAATAAGGCCATAGGCGCACATTTCCGCAAGGCGTTTATTAACGTGCCCACCGCGCTTTCCTCAGATGCGCCCACCTCTACCCACAGCATTATAAATAACGAGGGGGCAATGTTCGACCGAATCGTTCATTACAAAAACCCCGATTACGTGGTAGTTGATACGGAAATAACCGTTCAGGCACCCTTATTTATGTTTTCGTCCGGTATCGGAGACGCTCTTGCAACGTATATTGAGGCAGAGGCTTCCTTTGCAAACAACAACGTTTGTAACGCAGGAGGCGGCACTTACCGTCCTACTCAGCTCGGTATGGCGGCGGCAAAAATTTCCTTTGACATTTTAATGGAAAAGGGACGCAGTGCCTTTGAGGCGGCAAGAAATAAAACCTGTTCGGCAGATTATGAGGACGTGGCGGAAGCAACCATTCTCCTTTCGGGCCTTGGCTTTGAATGTACGGGCGTTTCCGTTGCCCACGGCTTGCAGGCAGGCTTTTATGCCATGCCTGACGCAAAGCAGATGATGCACGGAACGGGCGTAGGCTACGGAGCCTTAGTTCAGTTGGTTCTGCAAAAGGATGAAAGGTTCCCCGAGGTATTCTCCTTCTGCAAGGATACGGGTATTCCTACGTGTACTGCAGAGCTTGGCTTGACAGAGGAAAACCGCGACGAAAATATCCGCCTGCTTATTGAAGAGGTTTATTATAATCGCTGGAATATTCACAACGTTCCCTTTGAGGTAACTAAGGAAATGCTTAAAAACGCTATTTTTGAGCTTGACGCTTATGCAAAGAAACAAAAATAGCTTTTGCTGAAAAATTAAATAGCTTAAAATGAGTCCGATTCAGCTCGGACTCATTTTTTTACAGCGTTTACTTTTTTTGCAACGTGTGATATAATAAATATAATAAAAATTACAAAGGAAAAGCTATGAATAAAGGAACTCGTTGTTACGGAATTGATTTATTGCGAATAGTGTCTATTATAGGCGTCTGCTTTCTTCACGTGCTGGGGCACGGGGGAATATTGGCATCCGCCAACACAATAGGCAGATTTTCTCTCGTGTGGATGCTGGAAATTTTAGCATATCCTGCAGTTAACTGCTTCGTGCTTATTTCGGGTTACGTGGGCTTCAGAGAGGGCAAATACTATCCAAAGCTTAAAAATATTATATCCTTGTTTTTTACCGTGGTATTTTACGGAGCTCTGCTGTGCCTTATTTTTAAGGCTATTTATCCTGAGCTTATCAGCAAGGACCATTTGATTGCCGCTCTTGCGCCGATTAAACACAAAAACTATTGGTTTTTCACCTGCTACGCGGGAATGTTTGTGCTTTCACCCGTAATAAACGCTTTCGTGCATAATGCAAGGGGAAAGCATCTGATGTGCCTTTTGCTTGCAATAACTGTTTGCACCTTTTTAAGCTTGGAAAAGGACGTGTTCGTATTAAGCGGCGGCTACAGCGTTATGTGGTTTGTGCTTTTGTACTTGTTGGGCGCAATAATCAAAAAATATGATTTGACCGCCTTATTTTCCGCAAAGCTTTGGGTTGCCCTTGGGGTTATAGCCCTTTTGATTACCTGCTTGTTCAAAATCGGCGGAACGTTTTCATCCGTTCCCTTTTTGCAGGAAAACAAGGAAAATCTCGTTTCTTATGCTTCCCCTACGGTGCTTTTAATGGCGGTAGCCTGGCTGGGAGCATTTTCAAAGCTTCAGCGCGCGGAAAAGGCAAAAAAGATAATTTCCTTCTTTGCAACATCTGCCTTTTCGGTTTATCTTATTCACGATAATATTTTCGTTCGGAATTTTGTGATTTCAAAAATTCATTTGTTTACCGATAAGCTGAGCGCGCCGTTGCTTGCCGCTTCGGTGGTAGCTCTGGTGCTTGGAATTTTCCTTGTCTGCACACTTATTGACAAGGCTAAAATCGGTCTGTTTTCCCTTATAAAAATAGATTTGCTGGCTGAAAAAATCGAGTTACTCGCAAAAAAGCTTATTGCAGGTGCGTGCAAAAAAATTAAAAGCCTGAAAAATAAGGCATAAAAGAAAAAATCTTAAAAACAGGGCGTAAAAAAAAATTAAAGCGATAGCATTTTGTTCTATCGCTTTTTCTTTTAATAATCCAACAAAATGGTAAGAGTATAATGCTTTTCGTTATAGGTGTAATAGAATTTTTCGTTTTTTGAGAAAATCTGATTGATCTTGCGCTTTTTAATAAGCTCGTTTTTTGCGGTTTCAAGGGCAAGACGGGAGCCGAATTTAATATGGGCGCCATCGTTGTCCTTTTGCTCAAGAAGAATGTCCTTTACCGCGTCGTAGCTGTACTTTTCAAGATAAAATCCTTTTTTAATAAAATAGTTGTACTCACTTGCGGTGCAGACGGGCACCTGAAAGGTGTCGTCAATGGTGTGGGTTTTGGAAAGGTCGTTACCGGTAATAAGAAAATAATTGTAAACGGGGATTTCGTTTTCGTAATCGTGGTCGTCCCAGGTAACGTCAATAAAGTAGCCGTCACCGTCAAGATAAACGCAGTTCCAGGCGTGCGCCTCCCCTGCGTCACCCACCACGTAGGTGCAATCGTAGCCTAATTGGTGCATAATCAGTTGAAACGCCTTCGCATATCCTGCGCAAACGGTTTTGCCGTTTACCAGACACCCGTAGGCAGAAAAAATATAGTCGCAGGAGGGAGATTTGGACGCTTTCTCATATTCTTCCAACGCCTTGTGGTCGTAAACAGCGTTTTCAACAAGGTAATCGTGCACGAATTTGATGCGTTCAAAATCGTCGGCAGAATGGCTTTTCGCCAGGGAAGCAACCTGCTCGGCGGCATTTAACAAGGCTCTCTTTTTGTCCTGAAATTCAAACAAAGAGGAAACGTAATCATAATATTTGGGCTCTACGGTGATTTCGCCTACTGCGTCATTTTTGGGGTAAGAGTAGGAGCAACCTACGGAAAACCAGAAATATTCGGGATGGTCATACTGCAGAGCCTCGCAAACCTTTAATATGCTTGCCTTGAAGTCGGCAACGTTCACGTTATCAATGGAAACGCTTTTTCGTCCTCGGGAAACGGTTTTTGCCAAGGCGTCGTACAAATTCTTTTCAAAATCGGTAAGCTGCTCGTAATATGTTGTATATTCGGTGGCCTCGTGCTCAATGTTGTCCGTGGGCAAATCCGACGAAAAATCGTAATCCGCAGGAGAAAACAAATCTGCGTGGGAAATGGCAAAGGCAAGGGCAAGAGATATTAAGGCAATAATAACGTACGTTGAGGCTTTCATCGATTGTCCGCCTCCTCAATTCTTGCATTTGCAGGCTCCGCGCTTTCGGCTTTGCTTGCTTTAGCTTCTGTTGGAGCGTTCTCGCTTGCTTCGGGCGAAGAGATTACACGCTCTCTTGCTTCAGCCTCTGCAGGAGCGTCTTTGCTTGCTTCGGGCGATGAGATTACACGCTCTCTTGCTTCAGCTTCTGTAGACACGTCCTCGCTTGTCTCAGCCTCGGCAGGAGCGTCTCCGTCTGTTTCGGCTTCAACCGCCTGCTGAATCTGAGCAGGAGTTAATTCGGGATGGCCCTTGGCAATAAGCCGATATAAATATCGGGTATTTTTTCCGTCCAGTGACGCCATTTGACGAATAGACGCAAAGGAAATTCCAAAGACGAAAAACACAAGAAAATAAAAAAGCATTGAAACGGCATCAGTCTCTTTTGCTCCTGCAAGAGCATAAATTCCGCTTATTAAGATAGGCAGAGAAATGCTTGCAATCAGCCAGGGAGCAGAGGATTTTATGTTGTCGGATTTAACTAAACCGATTTTTATCAGCTTGCTTTCGATGCGGTTGGCGGTAAAGCGCATATTCCACATGGTGTAGAAGTATCCCATAACAACGCCCACAAGCATTTGGCAGGAAATGGAGGAAATAAGCTTAGGCAGAAGCAGGTCAAAATCGTTTTGAATAAGGAAATACACGTTTTCTGCCACTGCAAAGCCGAGGGAAACGAAAACGGAATACACTACTCCGTCAAACAGATAGTTGAAGCTTTTGTTTTTCCTTGTTACTAAAACAAGCGCCGTCCATAGAAGGCAAATTCTGATTATGGCAAAGCCTGAAAAGGCACAAAGTGAAAGATAAAGAATTTCTGCCGAAGGAGAGGCAAAAGTTTTAAGTCCCTCGGAGGAAAGGGTAAAATAAGGCTCAAACCAACCGTGAATAAGCTTCAGAATAAGCTGCTCGCAAAAAATCGAAGGTACGAAGGCAACTGCGCCTAAGCCAAATAAAGCGCAAAGAAGACCGAGAGGCTCCTTTTCTGCTTTGTCCTTGAAAAACACGTAAACACATAGCGCCACCGCAGGCAAAACACCTATTAGGGCCGATTCAAAAGAAAAGTGATTCATTTTATTCTCCATAAAAAAGATTAAATAAATTGTATCATATTTTGTCAAGGCTTGTCAATAAAGCAAAGGCGAAAGAAAAACGGTGGATAACCAAAGCACCAAGTAGCAGAGGCAGGTGCAAAAAAAGCAATTTCGAAGGCACGGCTTAAAAAGGGCAATGACAAAAGCATTTTTGGGAAAAACGCATTAAAAAAGGCGAAGCCGAAGCTTCGCCAATGAAAAAAACTTTGTTTTCGCAAAAATTGCTCTGTTTCTGCAAAATTGCTCTGTTTCAGCTGAATTACTCTGTTTCGGCTGAATTACTCTGTTTCAGCAAAATTGCTCTGTTTTCGCAAAATTGCTCTGTTTCAGCTGAATTACTTTGTTTCTGCAAAATTACTCTGTTTCCGATAAAATTACCTGCGAAAAGCGGTGAGAGGGAAATTCCTTTGCTATTTTTATTGCCTTTTGAATAAGGGAATCGTCCTGAATAAAGGTGCCGTAATCGTAATAGCTTATGGCAAGGGCAGGGGCATAAAGCTGAGGGTTTTCCTTAGCAAGCCCAGCGCGTATTTCAATAGCCGATAAGTAATAGCTTTTTGCGGTTTCTGCGTCCTCCTCCAGCATAATTGCGGCATTGTGATAGCCTGAGGAAAGGTCGTATGAATACTTTTTGGGATTTTCCTTTGCAAGCTGAGTGCGGATTTTAAGGGATTCTAAGAAGCACTCCTTTGCCTTTTTGGGCTTATTTATTCCGTCGTAGAACACGCCGAAATCGTTATAGGTGTTAGAAAGAGAGGGGAGGAATCTGTCGGGATTATCCTCAGCGAGTTTTTTGCGGATTTCAAGAGCCTCCAAAAAGAATTGCTCTGCCTTTTCTTCTTCTCCCAAGTCATCGTAGAGATTTCCTAAGTTGTTTTGGGTCATAGAGAGGTCGTAGGAATATCTTTGAGGGTTATCCTCCGCAAGCCTTTTGCGGATTTCAAGGGCCTTCAAAAACAGCTCCTCCGCCTTTTCCTCCTCGCCTGCTTCGGCATAGATAGAGCCTGCGTTACAGAGGCACATTGCAAGGTCAGGCTCAAAGCGCTTGGGGTTATCCTTTGCAAGAGCCTCGGTTAATTTAAGGGCCTCTAAGCAGAAACGCTCGCCTTTTTCAGTATCACCTGCGTCTAAATAAAAGGAGCCTAAATTGCTTGCAGTTAATGCTAAATCGTAATTGAATTTATCGGGATTGATTTGGGCAAACTGCTCGTAGATTTTTAAGGCCTTCAGGTGATATTCCTCTGCCTTATCAAGTAAATTAAGCTCATCAAAAGTATTTCCTGCGCTATCGTAGCCGGAGGCAAGCAGAGGTAAAAAGCCCTGGGGGTTTTCTTGGGCGAGCTTTTCGAGGATATCTATTGACTTAAGGCAGAAATCCTTTGACAAATCAAGTTTTCCCTGTTCTCTGTAAAAGGTGCCGATGTTTTTATACGCAATAGATAAACGGGCTTCGTAATGTTCGGGATCCTCCCGGGTCAGCTCCTCATAGAGCTTAGCGGCCGCAAGATAATACTTTTCCGCCTCTGCCGCTAAGCATTGCTTATCGTAAAACACGCCGATATTAGAATAGCTTGTGGCAAGATTAGAGGAAAACCTTTCGGGATTTTTATTTTTCAGCTCTTGGCTTATTTTTAGTGATTCAAGGAAATATTCTTCCGCCTTTGAGGCGTTTTCCTGGTCACAATAGAAGGTTCCGATACAGTTATACACCGTAGAAAGCGCGGGCAGGGGATTTTCAAGAGCCTTGCTCAGACAAACGGCTTCAAGATAGAATTTTTCAGCCTCCTCCCCTTTGCCGAACTTATTGTAAATGTCAGCAACGGTTAAGGTGAGAACCATTTTCAGATCCTCGTCGTCGCAGACGGGCAGAAGCTTTTCAGCTAAGGGAAGTGCCTCGTCATCGCGGTTCTGGTCAATTAAAAACCAAACGTAATTAAAGGCGACCTCAAGCTCAATTCCCATTTCCAAAATAACGGGAACAATCTTTTTGTAGCGAGATTCTATCTGATCAAAGCGTTCGCCAAAGTGCTTCATAACCGTTAAAATATCAATAGCGGTTTTGTTTTCCTTAATATATTTGCGGCAAAGGGCAATTTCCTGTTCCTTGATGCGTTTTCGCTTACGTAAAAATTCGTTGTCCAGGTCGTTTTCGTCAAGCACCGCAAGGCATCCCTCGTAGTCGCCCTGCTCAAAGAGTGCGTATGCCTTTTTCTGCCTGGGAGAAATTTCGCCGTGGGCGTCGTCCTTAATCATACGGACAGAAACGTTGAAAATGCTTTCCTGAAGCTCCTCAATTTCCTCAAGGAGAGTTTGGCGTGCCGCGGCAACGCGGATAAATTCTGTATAGAAATCCTCGTTATCGAGGGAACTATTGTATTTTGCCTTAAGAGAGTAATATTCTTGGTCGAGTTTTTCTAAATTTTGCTCTTGGAAGGTTAAAAGCTGGTTGTTGGCAAATTCGGAAACGTTTTTAAGCGAGAGCACCTCTTCACCGTCAACCAAACATTTGCCGTTTTGAGTGCTGAGCTTAAGATAATCCATCTCCTGAAGCTTAAGGCTTAACAAAATACGAAGCTTAACGGTGTCAATATGAGAAAACGTGCCGTAATAATGGCTGAAGGTCTTATCAAGCTCTGCCATAAAATCGTAAACGCTCTGCTCTGCTTCGCCCTCGGGCACAATCTTAAAATAGGTGTAAATTTTCGGCTTTCCGCTTTGCTCAAACTGTTCTCTTGCTACGGAAAATTCTTCTCGGGTGTACGTGCCAACCTTGGTGAAAAATATAAAAAAGCAAAAATCACTTTCGCGGATCTTTTGATTATATTCCTCCTGCTTGCGCACGAGAGTGTAGGCATCGTCAAGATTTTCGCACAAAAGTGGCTGAAGCTTAACGTTGTAGTTGTCCTCAAAGGAGTCACTTACGTTGCGAATAAAGTTTTCTATAGCCATTCGCTCCTGAGCAAACTCAACGATGGAGGAAGCAAGAAAAATATTTATCTTTTTCATATTATCACCTTTTGTCGTTTTGTGCTTTAATTATACCACGATAAGAAAATCCGTGTCAACATTTGTGTTTTACTTTATTCTGCGCAAGTGGTATAATATTTGCAGATACAAGGATTGGCTGACTCAAACGAAAATAAGCGTTTCGGAAAGCCGATTTTATTTCAGAGGCTTTGCAGGCGGTGAATTATGAAAAGGTGCGATTTACATACTCATTCAATGTTTTCTGACGGCTCTTTTGCTCCCGAAGAAATCATTGACCTGGCAATAAAGGAAGGTCTTTCTGCCGTTGCCCTTTGTGACCATCACGCAGTGGACGGTCTGCCGCGTTTTTTGGAAAAGGCAAAAAAGGAAAATTTCGAGGCTGTTGCGGGAGTGGAAATTGCCGTAAAACATAAAAAAACAGAATTTCATCTTGTGGCGCTTTTTATAGAAGAAAGATATTTTGATAAAATTTCTGCTTTAATGGAGGATTTACATCGGCGCAAGCAACGGTGCAATATGGATTTGGTTGATCGCTTGAATGAGGCAGGCTATAAAATAGATTACGACCATATTGTAAGCCTTACGCCAAACGGAAAAATCAACCGAGTACATATCGGCGCCGAGCTGGTTGAAAAGGGGTATTTTGCTTCTATCAAGGAAGCTATCGACAAAGTTCTTGTTGAGGAGGCAGGCTTTTATAAGCCGCCTGAAAAATTCGATTTTTTTGAAATTCTGGAGTTTATAAAGTCTATTGGTGCTTCTGCCGTATTGGCTCATCCCTTCAGGCAGGCAACGGAGAAAGAATTGGAAGAGCTTTTGCCAAAGGCTAAAGCAAAGGGACTTGATGCAATAGAGTGCTATTATTCCGAATTCGATGAAGAAACTACCCAAAAGGCAATAGCTTTAGCTGAAAAATTCGGCTTAAAGAAAAGCGGCGGAAGTGATTTTCACGGAGATAAAAAACCCGAAATTAAGCTTGGCGTGGGTAAAGGCAATTTGTGTGTTCCATATTCCTGCGTGCAGGAGCTGAGACCTGATAAGTAACGCAAAAAATAAAAAAAGAAACCGACGAAAAGGCGTTGCATCCTTACGGGTACAACGCCTTTTCGTCGGTTTTGTTTATTGAGCCAGCTTTGTTTCGTTTTTTACAAACTGAATTGCCGCCGCAGCCAAAATTAACGTGGGGTCAATGAGGGCAATGGCGGTTTCTGTTTGAGAAAAGGCGATAGGGAGTTCAGTACAGCCTAAAATCAAGGCTTCAACGCCCAAAGAGGTAAAACGGGAAATCATTTGGGCGAGTTTGCGCTCATAGGGGTGGGGCTTACCTGCCTTTACAAAGTCATAAATAATGGACGTTATAATTTTTTGCTCTTCTGCGTTTGGAATAACGGGACAAATTTCTTGGGATTTTAGTGCCTTGTGATAAATGCCGCTGTTAATAGTGCCCTCTGTTGCTAAAATTGCCGCCGATTTAACGCCTTTTTTCTTGCAGGCAATAGCCGTTTCCATTGGCATATTCAGAATTGGCACGTTTACAAATTTTTGTACGTCTTCCAAGAAAAAATGGGCGGTGTTGCAGGGCATAA
Source organism: Clostridia bacterium (assembly GCA_017502165.1). Taxonomy (GTDB): domain Bacteria; phylum Bacillota; class Clostridia; order Christensenellales; family QALW01; genus UMGS1322. The sequence continues at coordinate 1,425 of JAFVVO010000043.1, read as the reverse complement.
TAATTACGTCGGCGCCCATTGACTGTAAATATAAGGCGCTTTTTACCATTTCGGGAACGGGATTTTCCCCGCCGTATAAAATTGCTTTTGTGCGGTCGGGAATGTTTGTATTACTGTCAACACAAATGCGAATGTGCTCCTGGTCGCAGGATGCATCTGTTTGCTCTATTATCTTTTTCATCAGGTCGCAGGTTGCCATAGGCCCCATACCGCCTAAAATTCCGATAGTTTTATTCATAGCTCTTTCCTCTCTTGACAAAAGGATACAACGAATATATAATAAAATCAAATATTTATATATTTATATAAAGTATAAATAATTATTTATAGGTGATTTTATGTTACGGAATATGGAATACGTTTACGCAGTTTTTAAGGCAGGGAGCTTTTCGGCGGCGGCAGAAAAGCTGTATCTCACACAGCCCTGCTTAAGCGCTATGGTTAAAAAAGCGGAGGAACAGTTGGGAGTTCCGATTTTCGACAGAAAGACCAAACCTCTTGCTTTAACGGAATACGGTGTAAAATACATTGAATACATCGAGAAAATGCAAAAGCTTGAAAGTGAGTTTGAACAGTATCTTAACGACGTGCGCGGTCTTAAGACGGGTAACGTGTTTATCGGTGCAAACAACGTGCTTGCATCATACGTTTTGCCTGAAATGATAAGAGGCTTTGCAGGTTTGTACCCCGGGGTGCAGGTGCAAATGACGGAGGGCAACATAAAATATCTTGAAGATGCGCTTCTTAGAGGAAGCGTAGATATGATTCTTGATAACTGCCCTATGGATAAGGAAGAATATGAGCAAATTCTCTTAGGAAACGAGCACCTTCTGTTGGCGGTGCATAAATCCTTGGCTAAGGAAAAGGGCTTTGCGGTATCAGGCTTTACAAGTGAAGAAATTATTGCAAAGCGTCATCTTAAAAATGAAAAGCCTGCCGTAAAGGTTAAAGAAATGGCGAATCTTCCCTTTATTGCCTTGCGCGAAGGAAACGATACCAGATACCGCCTGGATAAGCTGTTTTGTTTTCAAGACGAAAAGGCACAGATTTTAATGGAGGTAGATCAGCTTGCTACTGCATATAACATTGCCTGCAGCGGTCTTGGTGCAACCTTGGTCAGCGATACGCTTCTGAATAAAGCCTCTCCCAATGACGACCTGATTTTTTGCCCCATTGATTCCGCCATAGCCACAAGGGGAATATACCTTTATTTTAAGCGTTCCCGCTACGTGACGTTGGCAATGGAGAAGTTTATTTCTTCGGCACGAGAATATTTTGAATAAAATAATAAAAACCACTAGTTCAACTAGTGGTTTTCTCCTACCCCTATAAGGGGTTGTTGCTGGCTTGCCACTGAAAGTGGCTCTGAAAGTTTAGCATCGCATTACCTTTTCCGGCAGCCGCTCCCGTGCGGCTGTCTTTTTT
>JAFVVO010000042.1 GCA_017502165.1 Clostridia bacterium | reverse complement strand
GTTATTGTTGTTATTGTTGTCAACATAGGGAACGAATGTAGCACCTGCGTTGAACTGAACCTTATTGGAAGCAGCATAGTTGATGATGTAACCGGTAACGGTAATGGTGTCACCAACTGCGATAGTAGAAGCATCAGCACCTTCGTCTGCTTTTAAGCGGTAGCACTGAATGTCCTTTTTACCGGTGGTACCTTCAACTTCGATGGTAACGGTAATGTTCTTGTGCTGTTCGCTATATTCGGTATCAATGGACTTTACTACACCGGTAAGAGTTGCTTCATAGGGAAGAGCACCGCCTGCGGCAAGAGCAAATGCTTCGTCAACGATCTGCTTGGGATCTTCGGGAGCTACGGGAGTAACGCCCTTAACGCATTCGGTCATCTTGGTGCCCTGAGCGAACTGAGGCTTACCGCTGTAAACAACGATGTTGCCGTTAAGAGTAACGGTATCGTTAACAGCAAGACCTGCTAAGGTTTCAAGCTTAGCTTCGTCAGCAGTTACGCGATAGCAGTACATTGTCTTGTCAGTGCCTTCAATAGCGATGGTGAAGGTAATGTTTTTATAACCGGAATCGTAAGGAGTGTTGATAGCGGTAATTTTACCGGTAAGAGTTACGTTGTCGATGGTCTCAGCGCCTGTTAATTTGTAAGCTTCTTCTACGATTTCAACAGGAGTAGCAGTTGAAGGATCGAAGGGAGGCTCAACAGGACCTGCAGACTCATAGTAAACCTTAATTGAGTTTACACGAATCTGAGCATCGGAGCACTTGAAGGTATAAGAAGTAACGGGAGTGGTGGGAACGATAGTTACCACAGAATTGTTCTTGATAACTGTGCCCTGAGGATCGGTTAAGGAATCAACCAAGTCAGTAGCGTAGGTGGAGCTATTAGCAGTAATTTCAATCTTGGTCATAGCAGAAGTGTAAGCAATGATAACCTCGGAGTTCTTGTAGAAACGGGCGGGGTTAGCATAGTCAGCTACGTTATTAGTAGAGGTGCTCTTGTTGTTGGTAACGGTAATACCATTATCAACCCATACCTGCTGGTTGGTGTTAAATACTGTACGTTTAGCCTTGTCTGCAAATGAGATTGATGCGTTTGCTTCAGCTGCAGATACTACCATTAAGCTTGAGAAAACCAAGCACAAGCAAGCAATGAGGCAAACAATTTTTTTGATTTGCGATTTCATTTTGTGAATCTCTCCTTTGTTTTTATTTATTTTATTTTTTTCGGGGCATTAAGCCCGTAATCGCCGTAAAACATATAAATAACAAATAAATCAAACTACCATATATTGTACCCTATAAAACACGTGGTGTCAAGGACAATTAACAGTATTTTAATACAATTTTATTATTTTGTGAAGGTACAGCCTGCATCAAATTCTACTTCGCAATCACCGGAGGAATGCTTGTAGTTTTTGATAATACCGGTAACGGTAATAACGTCGCCAACCTTTAATGCATCAGCGCCGTCGCCTTTCATACGGAAGCACTTAAGCTCATACTTCTGAGTAGTACCCTCAACCTCGATGGTAACGGAAATGTTCTTGTAACCGGAATCGTAAGGATCGTTGATTTCAAGAATTTTACCGGTAAGAGTTGCTGAATAAAGAAGTGAAGCACCGGGCTCAAGCTTAAATGCTGCATCAACTATTTCCTTAGGATTGGTAGGAGCAGTAACGCCGCCTGAAACACGCTTACGCATTGTGCAGCCGGAATCAAATTCGATAGTGCCGTTGTAGTTCTTAATTGTACCAGAAACGGTAATTGTGTCACCGCCAACAACCTTATCAACGTCATTACCAACCATGCGGTAGCAAACGAGCTCTTTGCCTGCAACCTCAATAACAACGCTTATGTTCTTGAACTGAGGATTGTAAGCTGCATCAATAGATTTAACCTTACCCTCAAGAGTAACGTCATAACCAAGGTTTTCACCTGATTTTAATGCATAAGCAGCCTCCATAATCTTTGCGGGGTCAGTTTCCTGCTTAACGCCGCCGCCGGAGATGCGCTTGGTCATAGTGCAACCAAATTCGAATTCAACGGTCTTGTTGTACTTCTTAATTACACCGGTAACGGTAATTGTGTCGTTCTTTTCAATCTTTTCAACGTTAGTGCCGGTCAAACGGTAGCACTTAATGGGAGTATCATCATATCCGGTAACCTTAATGGTAACGGTAATGTTCTTATACTGGCTGTCATAAGCCTCGTCAACGGCAATAACCTTACCGGTAAGAACTGCAGTGTAGGAAAGCTTTGCTTCGTGCTCAAGAGCCTTAGCGTCGGTCATAATCTTCTTAACGTCGGTAACGATCTGAGGAGTAGAACCGTCGGGAGCGGGAGTGGGGGTAACGGTGGGGGTGTCCTTAACGATATCGCTTACGGTGCAGCCTGCGTTAAATTCAACAACGCCTTCAAAGTTGCTGATAGTGCCGGTAACGGTAATGTAATCGTTAACAGCTAAGGTATCAGCGCCTTCGCCGGTCAAGCGCATACACTTAAAGGGCTTATCCTCAAAGCCGTCAACGGTAATGGTAACGGTAACAACCTTGCTTGTTGCGTCGTAGGGGGTATCAATCTTTGTGATTTTACCCGTAAGGCTGTGGGTTCCGTCCATTGCCTTGCCCTTTTCAAGAGCATAAGCCTGAGTAATAATTTCTTCAGCGGTTAACTTGTTGGAAATGTTAAGTCCGGTAACCTTGTAGCTGAAGTTTGCTGATTCGGTGTTGCCTGCTTCATCCTTAACAGTAGCGGTTAAGGTGAAAAGGATGTCGGTTTCGGGCAATTCGGGAACGTCGATTAAAACGTGGTTAGCCTTCTGTGATTCAGCAACCTTGATGCTGTCAGCAGCGCCCTGAGTAACTGTAATTTTCCAATCAACAGCATAGGAAACACCGCCGATAACTACTACGGATACAACGTCGGTATCCATAAGCATTTTCATGGCCTCGTTCTTGTCGCCCTTTTGGTACATGTTTACAAGATAATCCTTAGCATTAACAAGGTCAGCGTTTGCAGTCTCAGCGGGCTTACAACCTGTAAATGCAGAAAAAATCATCAATAAACATACTGCCAAGCAAATAAGTTTTTTCATTATTTTCTCTTCCTTTCGTTAATGTATTGTAATATCTTTTATTGTAAATACTTTAATCTGATAATCACCGCTAAAGTAATCAATAACGCCTTTAACGTCAATAGTCTTGCCTGCAAAAGCATCTGCAGTAATCTTGTTGCCGCTTTCGTCGTAAAGCACGATTGTGCGAACGTCAACCGACGTGGTACCTGAAGTGCAGCTAATAGTCATAGCACCGTCAGAATCACCGCCGTTTTGAGTGGTATAAACGTCAATAACCTGCAGGTTTTTCATTGAAATGGAGGTGCTCATGGCAAGATTGGCGTAATCAAAGCTTTTTATCATCGTTTCTTCGCTTTCAAGAGAAACGTTAACCATTTCTTCCATTTTGCCGTTTGCGAAAATATCGGCATCGGTTTCGCGAAGAGAAGCAGCGTTGCCTTCGCTGATTTTAATGGTATTGCTGGGGTCATTGGGCTTAAATTCGCGGTAGCTGAGGCCTGAAACCTGCCAGGTTCCGCCCGTTTCGTAATATGTAACCGTACCAACAACGCGAACTCTGTTGCCAACCTTAAGAATGTTCAGCAATTCGCCCGTCTGATAGCCGTAGTAAACGGACATACCGTAATACATATCACTTTCAGCGTCGTAATTCTCAACGTAAACGGAGTTATTGTTGTTATAGGTTACAACGCCCTCAAAAGCAACCTTTTTGTTATCGAAAAGCTCAATATTGGTGCGCAGGAACTTAAGATCCAACTCATAAGCATCACCGTAGAAGAAGTCGGGGTCCTTTTGTCCCGAGAACACGTTGAGCTTCTGAGCCTTAGCCTGCTGGAAAGCGCTTGAAGCGGCATCACCGTAACGGTCTGCAGTAGTACCGCAGGAAATGGATAAGCCGTTCTGAATAAGCTCAAGATTAAGGCAACGGTAATCCGCGTCCTGAGCAGGCTTATACCAAACCCAAACAAGATGTCTTCCGCCGGTAGAGTCCACGTTCCATTGATCGTTGTCTGATTCAACGATAATAGAAACGGCATTTAAGAGCTTTTCTTTTGTAAAGGTAGAGGCTTTTTTGCCGTATTCCTCGATTTTACCGGTACTTTCGGGAGTGTTAACGCCCATATAACGAGCCTTTAACGTCCCGTCAGCGCTGAAATCGGCAGGAACAATAAAGTGGGTGGTGTCACCGTCAATATAGCTTTTAACGGTAACCTCCATCTTCTTCGTGCTTGATTCCATCTGCAATTTTGTCTGTGCAACGTAATCAACAAAGTTTGAAGGAGTACCTTCGGGATTCTCTGTGGTTGGCTGACAGCCTGTAAAACAGGCTATCGCAACACACAAAATAATTAATAACGATAAAATTTTATTAAAATACGTTTTCATTAGTATTCACACTCGTTAATAGCATTTTGGAATGCGTCGTCAATAAGCTGATCGACTGCAGCATCGTCGGCAGCCTCACCGCTTAAGCAAGTAAGCAGCAGAGCAGCAACCTGAGTTCTTGCAGTGGAAGAACCGTTGAACGCAGGGGAAACAAAGTAATCGTCACGGCCGTCAATACCAACCTGAACGCACTTAGCAACAAGATATTCCTTGCCGTTGCCCTTTGCAAGCCAAGCAGCATAGTTTTCGTTTTCGGTAACAGACTTAATAACGGGCATATAACCTGAAGTCATTGAGAATTCAGCCTGGAAATCAATGTTTGTGCAAAGATACTTAACGAATAACCAGGAAGCAAGAATCTGCTGGTCAGTGGTATTAGCGCCTTGAAGAATGCAAAGGCTGGGACCCTGAGAAATGGTCTTGCGGTTGTTTGCATCAGCCTGGGGAATAGGAGCAACGCCTACCTCGAAAGCGAAGGAGCCGTCAGCAGTGTCGTTGTTTGACATCTGGTAGGAAGCACCGCCGGATGAACCAACGCACATATAGCAGCGTGTATCGGTGGTTTCAACGAATAAGTTTGAGGTATAGCTGCCGTAAAGCTCCTGAGTTGTGAAATAACCCTTCTGGTAGTATTCACGAAGCTCTTTTACGAAAGCCTTGTTTTCAGCATTGTTAAATAAATACTGTCCGCCGTTTTCAGCACTTATATAGCCGGTCTTCATCTGCTCGCAAAGAGTAATGAACCAGTTGTCCTCAGCGTCATAGCCTAAGGGATAGCAATCGGGGTCGATCTTCAGGATCTTGTCGCAGGTATCCCAAAGCTCATCCCAGGTTGTGGGAACCTTAAGACCGTTTGCATCAAAGAAGGTCTTATCATAATAAAGAACCTCAGTTGACTTGTTAAGGGGCATTGTATACATTAAATTGTCGCCGTACGCAAGACCCTCGTTGTAATAGCTTTCAATGAAGTCAGCCTTCTGTGCAGCAGTAAGACCGAGTACCTCGTTTGTGCCGGGAATAACCATTTCGCTTGCGATAAGGTTATCAAGAACTACTACTGACTTTGCAATATTGTACATTGCAACGTGGTCAGGATAGCAGTAAGCAATGTTAGGCTGTGTTCCACCGGTGATTTCGGTGTTAATCTGCCCGTTAATGTCACCCCAACCGCCTGCAGATTGATGGGTAATTTTGATGTTGGGATAAATTTTGTTAAACTCTTCAATGTAGGTGTTAAGAACCTCCTGAAGCTTAGCACCCATTGTGTGAGTAAAGGTGATTTCAACTGTTTCGTCGGGATTGAAGCCTTCTTCGGGAATAACGAATGCATCCTTTGAACCCTTTTGGCATCCGCTTAACAGAAGAGTGCTGACCAACATAATCGAAATCAAGAGAACTGATAAGATTTTTTTGCTCATAGCGGGATTTTCCTTTCTTTTATTGTTAATATTGTTAAACACTAAGTGTTTTTAACCCTTAATACCGCTTCGGCTTACACCTGACATAATATATTTACGCAAGCATAAGAATACCAGGAACAGCGGCGCCGAAACAATAGCAACTGCCGCCATCTGTACGGGATAGTTTGCCTGACCGGTGGTATCGGTAAAGGCGTTACGTAAACCGTTGGTAATCATCTGGTGAGCCGCATCGTTAGCAACAAGCTTGGGCCAGATATATGAGTTCCAAGCACCCATCATTTTCAAAATGGTGATTGAAATCAAGGTGGGGAGCGCTAAGGGAATCATAACCTTCCACAAGTATTTTATATCGGAAGTGCCGTCAACCTTAGCCGCAAGGTACAATTCGTTAGGTATCTGCATAAAGTTCTGACGAAGCAGGTAGATATAGAATACGCTTACCAGGAACGGAACTATCAAAGCCGTAAAGGTGTGCATCCAACCAAGCTGGTTAACCGTAATGTAGTTGGTAATGGTGAAAAGCTCACCGGGAATCATCATAGTGGCAAGTAAAGCGCCAAAGAGAGCTTCCTTACCCTTGAACTCCAATCGGGCAAAGGCGAAGGCTGAAAGCACCGTAATTACAAGGCTTAAAACAGTAGAAATAAGACCAACGTAAAGGGTGTTTAAGAAAAGGTCGCCAAGATGCGCCGTTGTAAAGGCCTCTGCATAGTTGCTGAACATTAACTGTCTGGGCCAGAAGGTAGGAACTGCCTGGCGGTATTCAGCCAGCGTTTTAAGAGATGAAATAATCATCCAGTAGAACGGGAACAGAACTATCAAAGCCATAATAAGCAAGAAAGCATAGGTAGCAAATTTTGAAAGAAAACGAGATGCCGTCTGAACAGCCGAAATCTTTTTGATGTCACGGGACTGCATAACGTCCTGAACGTTTTTAGCCATTTTCAGCACCTCCTTAATAATGCACGTGCTTCTTGATTACTTTATTATTAAATAAAGTTACAACAAGAATTATTGCAAACAGAATAAGTGCCGCGGCGCTGGCACGGCCCTGACGGTCACGGGCCAAAGCATCGTAAACGAAGCCAACCATAGTGTTAAGTCTGCCCGCAGCGTCTGCAGGACCCATTTTGTCACCGAATATACCGATAATGCTGGAATACTCCTTAAATCCGCCAATGAAGCCCGTAATAATAACGTAAGCAAGCATAGGGGAGAGAAGCGGAACGGTAATACGGGTAAGAACTCTGCCCTTGGGAGTACCGTCAACCTTAGCGGCATCGTAATACTGCTTGTTTATGCTCTGAAGACCGCCTAAAAGGATCAAAATCTTAAAGGGAAGAGCATTCCAAACGATATAAACCACCATAACAGCCATATTGGCAACGTATGATGAGCCTGCGTTGATCCAGTTAATAGGCTCACCGCCAAAGAACTGAATTACGTTGTTAATAATACCCCAGGTATCAGCTATGTTGCTGCCCTGCTTTAAGCCAACGATGTTGAACATTGCCGCAAAAACCATACCGATAGCAATGGAGTTTGTAACGTAGGGCAGGAAGAATATTGTCTGCAAGGTTTTCTGCAGAGGCTTAATTGAGTTAAGAGCAACTGCAATAAGTAAAGCTAAAATAGTGGAAATGGGCACGGTTGCAACGCATAAAATAGCGGTGTTTTGCAAGCACTGTAAGAACTGCTTATATTCAATAACTTTAAGGAAGTTATCAATACCGAACTCAAAGGTTGCGCCGCCGATTGCCGCCATGTTACCGTAGCCGTTCAAAAACGCCATACGCAAGGTGTTTATAATAGGCCAAACGGTAAACACAAGCAACAAGAAAATGGCGGGAGAAAGATACAGCCATGCTTTCCATTGTTGTTTATTTTCAACCATTTTATTTCACCTCGTAATAGATACGTTCCTCGGTTTCCTTATTGAAAATAAAGAACTTATGAGGCTTAATATTGTATTTGATTGTCTGTGCAGAGGTATCAATGCGGATATCGGAATTGATAATAGCACGAACAATGGGATTAAGAGATGCAGGATGAGTAGAAATAACGCTGGAATCTCTGCCCATAACCTCAACACTGCTAAGGTTGCAGGTTAAAACACCGTTTTCGTTAGGCTCAATACCCTCAGGACGAATACCTATGTAAATATCCTGGTCATCAACGTTGGTAACCTCAAGCACAGCCTCGTCACCGATATAAATCTTGCCGCCGGAAACCTTACCCTCAAGCACGTTGATGGGAGGAGTGCCTAAGAACTTAGCAACAAACAGATTTTTAGGATCGTCGTAAACTGATTGAGGAGCGCCTATCTGCTGAACAACGCCAAGCTTCATTACTACGATGATATCGGAAATAGACATAGCTTCTTCCTGGTCGTGAGTAACGAATACGGTGGTAATACCGGTTTCTCTCTGAATACGGCGGATTTCTTCACGGGTCTGAAGTCGCAAACGAGCGTCAAGGTTAGAAAGAGGCTCGTCAAGAAGAAGAACTCTGGGCATTTTTACGAGTGCACGGGCAATAGCAACTCTCTGTTGCTGACCGCCTGAAAGCTCGCTGGGCTTACGGTCGAGAAGCTCGTCAATCTGAACAAGCTTAGCCGCATTCAAGGTACGGTCGAACATTTCCTCCTTCGTAAGCTTATCCTTGCCTTTAAGGTTCTGTAAGGGGAACATAATGTTTTGCTTTACCGTCATATGCGGATAGAGAGCATAGTTCTGGAAAACAAGACCGATTCCTCTGTTTTCGGTTGAAAGTTCCGTTACGTCGTCCTCACCGAAGAAGATTTTACCGCCCGAGGGCTTCTGAAGACCACAAATCATATAAAGTGTGGTGCTCTTTCCACAGCCTGAAGGACCAAGCAGACCAACAAGCTTACCGTCGGGGATTTCAAAATTGAAATCGTTAACGGCAATAACCTCTTGACCTGACTTTTTGTCACGGCTTGGGAAAATTTTTGTTAGGTTTTGCAATACAACTTTCATATCAATTCCCTTTCAAAAAAATATTTATAATTTATAAAATAAAACCTTTTTAGCACTTTATTTATAACATACCACCTGAACTTCAACTATAGCAGTCCGAGTGAGTCTTTTGATAATTGTTGTTTTTTTAATTAGTATAATAAGGTGAATGAGCAACCTTTTCAGCGTGTTGCTTTTTAGTGTACTCCAAAAGCTCCTCGCGAGTTTTGAAAATCCTTTGGCTTTCAATATCAACGGCAATGGTGCCTGCAATTATGTCGTGGATAAGCGCGTTTGTCCGCGTCCTTATCAAGCAAACCAGCTGCGCAACGAGAAGCACCACTAAAATGATAATGCCCACAATACCGATGGTATTAAAGAACAACATCATAATAATACTAAGGGGAATCATCATTTCAATGGCAAATTTGCCTAAAACTGCACGGGCGAAAAGCTGAACGTTGCTAACCTGAATACCGTCAGTATGCATAAGAGCAATTTCGAAAATCTTTTTGCCAACGGTCTGTCCGTTTTTAAGTATTAAAGGTGCAACAAACTCCGTCATTATCACGCCGAACAAAATTGAAAAGTTCAAAATAAGCATTGTAAGGCTGATAAGCATATTGTAGGAATAAGTTAAAGTCTCATCCTTATTAAGTGCGTCGTAGGCTTCAAGCAAATGAGCCTTTTCCTCCTGCGAAAGAGCTTCGTACTCCTGCTGGGAAAGCTGGAACTCCACACCGTACTCAGTCTCGTACTTTGTGTACGTTTCCTGAACGGTGTTCAGATATCCGTCATATCCAAAGGCCCAGGAAAGCAATGCGGCCAAACCAACCGCTAAAATTCCAAGCAAAATAAAATCAAGAATAGAAGCAATAATTCGCTTGCCGAAATTTGCTTTTTGTAAATCTGCCATAAAATACTCCTTAGCATCATCAAGCCGTGCAATAATATTTGCAATCAACTCGGTACAACCTCATAATCGACTGATTATTACAATCAACTCGGTACAACCTCATAATCGACCGATTATTGCAATCGGCTCAAGGTATCAAGGTTAATTTGATAAACGCTTTGTTTACACGTGTAATTTTTCTAAAATTTCATCTACCGCCTGGTCAGCGCTTCTGAAGGTAACCGTATAATCGCAAACCTGCACGTTGCGCTTTTCAACCGAAATAGAGAGAAGACGGTTAGCCTTGTCCTCAGTAGTGCAGTCCTTATTTAATATAGCGGTAATAACGTCTTTCCTATCACGCTTAACGTAAACGGTAATAACGTTGGGAAACATAGTCTTAAGCGCCATAGCACCGCAAATATCCATAACGGTTAAAACGTGGTGACCGCTCTTTAAGATGTCCTCCACGTCCGATTTGCGCGAGCCGTAGGAATGATTTGCATACGTTGTGGTCTGGAACAGCTCCTCACGGTCGGACATTGAAAGGAATTGTTTCTTTGTAACGTAATTATATCTGTCGTCATTTTGCTTTTTAACGGTAGAATCGGTAGTATAGCTGATAAGGCGCTTAAAGCCCTTAGACCTTGTTAAAAGCTCCCTGGCAATTTCATTTTTACCGCTTCCGCTGGGACCGACAAGCACTAAAATACTCGGCTGGCTTAAGGAAAGAGGCTCCTGCTTAGCGCTGTAGCTGTTGGCAATAATCTCAAACAGCTTTAAGAACTCATCATAATTGCTTACCGCCAGAATACCCGTTGCGCCTTGGTTCCACGGACGGCGCATCAAAATGGGATATGCGGCGTTTGAGGAAAGCACTTTGTGCATACCGTCGTCAAACATAATGTCAACGTTAATCTTGTCCTTACAAGAACCCATCAAAATATGATCCCGCTCAATTTCAGGGAACAATTCCAAAATACGCTGGAAGCGCTGGCTCATATATTCAGGCCAAACTGCAGTGGAAATGAAAATTTCCGTCATGCTCGAAAGCTTCTTAACAAACTCCTGAGCACCCTTAATAGGTGGTTGCGACGCAATAAACTCCGGACTATCCATAAACTCGAAAATAACGTCCGTGCGAGTACCCGTGCGGCCCCACTTGTTAACCTCGTGTATGGTAATAGGCGGATCAAATTTATATTTTTCATTGGCCAAGCGAATGGCGTAGGGAACACACTCAAGCAAAAGGTCGTCTACGTCAAGGGCTGTGGAAAGCCTGAATCTTCTATCCATTTTGAATCACTCTCTATCTGACTTAATACGTCAAAAATATATAGTACGCGCAAAGTTATCCACAATAATACATTAGTATGTGTATAATATCACACTTAAACAAAAAAAACAACCCAAAACTTAAAAAATAATACAAAAATATATAAAAATATATAAATTTATGTTTTTTTACAAAAATAACTTGTTAATAAACAATTTACATTGTATAATAATTTGGATACCACAAAGAACGGAGGAGAAATCATAAAAAAGATTCTAAAATCTTGTCTGGCTATGCTCGTAGCCTTATTGCTTCTGCTTTGCGGCTGTCAGCCTACGGAGCAAGCAGAGTGCACGAAGCACGTTGATGCCGACTCCAACGGTGTTTGCGATAAATGCTTTGTTACCGTCTTTGTATATTTTGACTTTTACGCCATTAACGACCTTCACGGCAAGTTTGCGGATACTAACGATAATATCGGAGTGGACGAGCTTACCACGTACTTAAAAACCGCTCGCGAAAAGGATGAGAATTCAATATTCCTTTCAACCGGAGATATGTGGCAGGGAAGCTCGGAATCAAACCTTACCAACGGCAAAATAATAACCGAATGGATGAACGAGCTTGATTTTACCGCCGCAAGCATAGGCAACCACGAATACGATTGGGGCGGAGAGCATATTAAAAGCAACAGTGAGCTTGCGGAATTTCCTCTTTTAGCCATCAACATTTACGACAGGGAAACTAAAAAGCAGGTCGAATACTGCAAAAGCTCTACTATTGTAGAAGCATCAGGCATTAAAATCGGCATTATCGGTGCCATTGGTGACTGTTACTCCTCCATAGCCGTTGATAAATGTGACGACGTCTACTTTTTAGTCGGCAAGGATCTGACTAAGCTCGTTAAAGAGGAAGCAAGCGCATTAAAGGAGCAGGGAGCAGACTTTATCGTTTATATGCTGCACGACGGGTTTGAGGAAACTGACCTTTCCTCCACCCAAAGCGTCACTGCATCGGAAATAGCCTCTTATTACGACGTTTCTCTTTCCGACGGCTACGTTGACCTTGTTTTTGAAGCCCATACCCATCAGGGCTACAAGCTTCTTGACGAGCACGGAGTATACCACCTGCAAAACAGAGGGGACAATAAGGGTGGAATTTCTCACGCTGAGGTAGCAATCAATACCGCAACCGATACCTCTCAGGTGCGCGTAGCGGAGCTTGTTTCCGTTACCGACTATCAGTTCCTGCCCGACGATGCTTTAATTCAAAGCCTGCTGAAAAAATATGAGCCGCAGATTTCCTACGCCAATCAGGTGCTTGGTTATAATAGCCTGCGCCGAAGCGGAGATTATATGCGTCAGCTTGTGGCAGACCTTTATTACGAAAAGGGAATGGAATTATGGGGAGATAAATATAATATCGTCCTCGGCGGCGGATTTACGTCTGTCAGAAGTCCCTATAATCTGGCACAAGGAAACGTAACCTATTCCCACCTTCAATCGCTGTTTCCCTTTGATAATAACCTTACCTTGTGTTCGGTTAAAGGCAGAGAACTGAATTCAAAATTCTTCAAAACAAAAAATGACGATTATTTTATCTGCTACGGTGATTACGGCAGAGAAGTTAAGGAAAACGTTATCAACAACGAAACCTATTATGTTGTGGTTGATACCTATACTGCCTATTATGCGCCTAACAGACTCACGGTGGTAGAAACCTTCGAGCAAAAGCTCTTTGCGCGAGATTTACTTGCCCGATACGTTCAAAACGGCGGATTAGCTTAAATCAGCTTAAATATAAATAAAAATGCGGATTAGCTTAAATCAGCTTAAATATAAGTAAAAATGCGGAGATGAAAAAATGAAAAAATTTACTCAACACGCCATTAGCTTTTTAATGGTACTTACACTTTGCATCGGTATGCTTTCAGGCATAAGCTTCTCGGTGCAGGGAGCAACCGTAAACTACGTTTACTCCTCAGACAATTACATACTTAACTGGGGAACTCGCGAAGAGGTTGCAACATTCTTATCACAAAATGCCGTTGCTTTTTATGAAAAGAACGACACCTCCTATGACGAGCTCAGCGCCCTTTCAGGTAGCGGTAATATAAACACCGTTCCTCAAAGTGAGCTTTATAAGGAGCTTCAGGACTTAATGAAGGATAACCACAAAAGGCTTACAAGCTATGGTGACACACGTTATATGTTCCAGTCAACCGACTGTCAGAACAGTTGCAAAACAAGCGACAAAATTTCTTCATTATATTCCGGTTCAGATATCGGACCTGCTTGGGATGCAGGTGCAACCTGGAACCGCGAACACACCTGGCCCAAGAGCAAAACTGCATACAAATCCGTAAGCAACAGCAGCATAAGCGAAGCAACCGATATTATGACGCTTCGTCCTTCAGATTCCAACGAAAACTCAAGCCGACTTAATAAAGCATACGGTGAGCAGACTAATTCAACTTTCTTCAATCCTAACCATTTTGCAGACGGTAAATACGATTTACGCGGTGACTGCGCCCGTATGATGCTTTACACCTACGTTCGTTGGGGCAACACCGGCTATATGTGGGGCGGCTCCGGCGTTGTTCAGTCACGCGACGTTTTACTTAAGTGGATTGAAGAAGACCCCGTTGACACATGGGAGCTTGGCAGAAACGACTCCGTTGAATCAATAACAGGTACCCGTAACGTTTTCGTTGACTATCCCGAGCTTATCTTCATTTTGCTTGGTGAAGAAGTTCCCGCTGATTATACAACGCCTTCAGGCGAAGCAAAAAATACCTCATCAGTAGCAAAGCCTACTGTTAAGCCCACTGTTAAGCCCACCGCAAATCCTAATAATCAGGGAACCAATAACCCCACCCAAGCACCCGATCAGTCAGGAAGCACCAATACCTCCTGCTCACACGCCAAGGCATATACCGTAGAGGGCGAAGCACCCCGTTGTGAAGTAGAGGGCTTCTCAGCAGGCGTGTATTGTCCCGACTGCAAAAAGTATATCAGCGGTCACGGAACTTTAGACGCTTTAGGTCACGATTATTCAAGTGATTGCGATACTACCTGCTCAAGATGTACTGTAACAAGACAGGTTAGTGCTGAACACAATTTTGCCGATGGAACAACTTGTACCCTTTGCGGAGAACAGAAACCTGCAAATGCAGGAAGCAATTCTTCAAACGGTAACGAACAGAAGGAAGAAAACGGTAATAATCAAGAAAATTCAAACGGTTGGATTATTCCCGTTATTATCGGAGCAGTGTTGGTTATCGGCGCTGCAGTTGTTGTGATTGTTGAGCGTAAGAAAATTTTCAAATGCGAGAAAAATAACGATTAATTAAAATAAACACCCGTGTTTTCGATTAAGTCGAGAAAACGGGTGTTTCTTTTAGTAAGATAATTATTCTACGTTAAAACAACAGTAATAAAAAAAGAGCTTAAAAAATTACAAAATTCATTATATTTTTCTTGATTTCTTGCGGTTTTGATGATATTATAAATACAATATAAATTCACGGGGGAAGAAACGATGACACGCGAAGAATACAACAAAAGAATTAAAGAAGTACTTATCACCGAAGAGGAAATCAAAACAGAAATTCAAAAGGTAGGCAAGGAAATAGACAAGCTTTATGATGGCAGACCTATTTTACTTGTAAGTATTCTCAAGGGCTCCTTCGTGTTTTTAGCAGACCTTTGCAGAGCCATAAGCGTACCCTGCGAAATTGGCTTTATGTGCGCTAAAAGCTATTATCAAGGCACCGTATCCACGGGCCTTGTAAACATCACAATGGATCTTGAGCAGGATATCAGCAATTATCACGTTGTAATCGTTGAAGACATTGTTGACACCGGCAGAACGCTTTATGACATTACTAAGCTTTTGAAAACGCGCAATCCGCTTTCCCTTCACGTTTTAACACTCGTGGATAAGCCCTCTCGCAGAGTGGTCGAATTTGAAACCGACTGGTCATTGTTCACAATTCCCGATAAATTCATTATTGGCTACGGTCTTGACTTAAATGAGCTTTACCGCAACCTGCCCTACATAGCAATTTACGGCGAAGACTAATAAAAACCAAAAAATTAAAAGCCCTGTGACAAGCGTCATAGGGCTTATTTTTGTCTTTATAAAGCTTAAAACGACTAAAAATTATTTTTACTGTCTTTTTAATAATTCCTGAATAACCGCGGCAACAATTTTGTCCACGTCATAGCTCTGGGGAACAGCCTTGCCAACTGAATCAAACAGCTCAAGCTTTTTAACAACAGATTGCTTAATAGCCTCAACTGCAGCAGGAATTAAATCAATAATACCCTTATCCATTGAAGTGAAAGCCTTAAACTCAGCTTCAACCGCGGCAATGTTAATATCTGTAAAGATGTTAACCTTGCTGATGCCCGAAGCAATAGCGCGCTTGAAATCTGAATCAGCCAAGCCTGAACCGCCGTGAAGAACAAGGGGAACGTCAATAGTCTTTCTGATAGTTTCAATTCTTTCAAAGTCAAGCTTGGGAGGAAGCTTATATGCACCGTGTGCAGTACCAACTGCAATAGCAAGTGCGTCAATGCCTGTTTTTTCAACAAAGTCCTTTGCTTGTTTGGGGTCGGTATAGAAAGCGGAGGGGTCAGCTAAATGAGAAGAGCCTTCAGCCGAGCCTTCGTTATCACCAACGTGGCCAAGCTCACCTTCGATGGTAGCGCCGTAGGAGTGAGCAATATCAGCCATTTCCTTAACCTTTGCAACGTTATCTTCGTAAGAATCGGTTGAGCAGTCATACATAATTGAAGAGAAGCCAAGCTCTAAAGCCTTAATACAAGCATCTTTTGTAAGACCGTGGTCAAAATGAACAACAACCGGAATCTTTGCCTTTTTAGCCATAGGCACTAAGTAATAGGAAACCTCATCAAGAGGGCCGTAGGGGAGAAGAACCTCGGCAGTACCCATAATAACGGGGGAATTGGTTTGCTCCGCCGCCGCAATAATGCCGCGGGCAAGCTCAAGATTTACTGCGTTAAAAAGTCCTACTGCATATTTGCCTTTTTGTGCTGGCTTCAGCACGTCGTTAAGATTAACTAACATTTTAATCCTCCAAGTAAGTAAAAATCCGTATTAGAATATGTTTCATCAATTAACGTAATCATTATACCACAACGCGAAATATATTACAAGCAAAATTTATCAAAAAACCTTTGTTTTTTGTTGTTTTTATGAGAAAATGAAGTGATTTGTGTTGAATTTGATAAAATATATCTGTTTTTAGGTGGGATTCAACACGAAAACAATAACGTCAGATCAAAAATTCTTTACGAATAAAACCCTCAAAAAAGGAAAATATAAATGTGTACCGACATTTATACATATTAACTTTAAGGGGTGCAAAATGAAAAACCGTATCGTTCAAAATGACTTAACCGGCAAAAACAATTTAGACGAAACCGAAATTTTATTTGTTCAGAAGGGGGATAGGGTAAGGTAATGGAACTTAAACAAAAAGCATATCAAAAAATGGTGGAGAAAAAATCACCTAAAAGCAAAATAGCCTACGATTGCTTAAAAGCCTTCTGGGTAGGCGGAACAATCTGCCTGGTCGGTGAAATAATTTCCAACCTTCTCTCAATGTTTTTTACTTTGGAAAAAACGTCTCTCTCCGCCTGGACAAGCATAATTCTGGTCTTTTTAGGCGCCACCTTAACGGGTATAGGCGTTTACGATAAAATCGGTAAATACGCAGGCGCAGGAAGCCTCGTTCCCATTACGGGCTTTGCCAACGGCATAACCTCACCCGCCATGGAATATAAGCCTGAAGGCTTTGTCCTCGGCGTCGGTGCTAAAATGTTCACCATCGCAGGACCTGTCATCGTCTACGGCACCGTTGCGAGTGTGATTTATGGAATTATTTATTGGATTACAACTTTATTTTAACACAAAAGGCTTGACCAAATCGGTCAAGCCTTAAAAATTCTTTTGAAAAAACCTTTTATTTTGCTGGTTGGTTTGAATTGCGTGGGAGCAGGAAATGGCTTATCCAATACCCACGGCAACTCAAAAACATTACTTACTGAAATTGTAAAATAATCTCCCGTCTGTTCATTTGGTGATGCAGATCCGTTGGTAATGACAAGGTTGAAAAACAAATCGTCTTGTATGTCTATTTCATATTGTCCCATAGTAACAACTTTACCACATACAGTATAGTCAATGCCTATATATTGAATTGTGTTATCTAATTCAACACTCATACACTCGTCGGGCTTTGTAATATCCACGCCAAAGTCCGCAAGAAAAGATTCGAGTTTGGGGAACTTGCTTTTTATTTGTACATAAAAATTCTCGCAGCATTCGCATTCGCAAATCGAATGTGTTTTGTAATATTTTATTGTTTTCTCAATATCAACCTCAAATACATATTCATCCTTTTGAATAGTGGTCATACTGACACCTCACTTTAGTTCATTATACCACACCGTTGTTTTAATGTAAATATGTTTGAAAAACACCGCCATTTTATTTTATTCGTAGGGCGGGGGCTTGCTCCCGCCGCAAAAAAAGGCTTGACCAATCGGTCAAGCCTTAGCTTTACTTCTTTTTGCTCTTTTTGCCACCGTCACCACTGCCAACATCAAGACCGTCAAGAATTTCACCTTCCGAAAGAATAAAAATCACGACCACCGATATGATTATAAACGAGCCAAAGCTTCCGAATGAAATATCTCTGAATACCGAGCGTTCATCGTGATTTATCGTAATACCAAATACACAAAGATAGAAAAAACTAATCAAAGAACAGAAAAAGCCGAAAGAAAAAACAACATTTCCGTGCATTATCCAAAAAACTATTGCCGTGATAGTAAGAACGCTGTTTATAATTGCCGCAACAGTAATAGTAACCTTTTTTGTTTTGTTAAAGCTTTGAAGCATAAGATACACAAGAAAAACAATTGCAGCAGCAGGTATAGCGCCGATAAGCAAGTTACATATGTCGAGAACTCTTTCGTTTTTAAGATAATACGCCGACACAACGAATCCTGAAGCTATTGAGTTGATCAAAAAACTTGCAAGGTAACCCCACAGCACTTTCTTGCCTTTACAATGAAAAGGTATTGCTATGATCATCATAACAATTCCTATAGCTAATCCATACCAATTTTGGCAAATTTGCGTTGCAAACAAAGATGATAACACAAAAATCCCCATAAAACTCAATGAAAAAACAAAAACCACAAACGCTTTTGCTTTTGTATTAAGAAAATTAAGCATATTATATCAACCTCATTTTATTCTATTATACCACATCGCTGATTTAATGTAAATATTTTTGCAAAATACTGTGTCCTATATTGACAGCAGCAGAGGGTTTGTCTTAGGCGTCGGCGCAAAAATGTTTACAATAGCAGGACCTGTAATTGTGTATGGAACGGTTGCAAGTGTAGTGTATGGTTTGATTTATTGGATAAGCAATTTAATGTAGGGACAGGCGTCCTCGACTGTCCGCAAAAAAAGGCTTGCCGATTGGCAAGCCTTTTTCGTTAGAAACCTTTGTTTTTTAGGTCACTTACTAAATTTACATAAAATTCTCTCACATCAAACCCTTTGAAATTTTGTCTATTAAGGTCAATCATATCGCCGTGAGATATGCCTCGTTTTTCTGTTGAACTTAAAAGAATGTAATTTTCTCCCCACTTGAACGATGCTTCGTCCACAAGACCATCATTTTCACCGCTGAAATATTTAACCAAATGGTATGAAAGATTTAAAGGAAATTTACCGCTTGTCGCTTTGGTTAATACCGAGCCTACGCTTTGACAGTAAATTCCTTGGGGAGTGGGCATTTCTGTGTTTAGCTGTTTGCAAGCGGAATCGGTTAAATCATTAACTGCGGTGAGAAAATCGGGATTTGATTCACCGAATTTTCTAAGTGTTGAATTATAGGTATCTGCCACCTTGTTTTTGATTGATGACGGTATTTTGCTTAGCAAACAATCGGCGAACAAGCACCCGTTGTGCGGAGTGTTTATTGTGGTGAGAGAAGCAACCTTATCGCCGATGCCAAGTTTTGAAATGGCATAACGACAGTCAAGGCCGCCTTTAGAATGAGCGATTATATTCAGTTTTTCTGCGCCGGTTTCGGCAAGTATTTCTATGATACGCGCTTTTAATTCAGCGGCACTGTCAGCCACCGATGAAGCAGATTGGTGATTGCCGTAAAATATTACTGCACCGTTTGTTTCTAATTCGCCCGGTATTCTTCCCCAGTAATTGAAATATTTTGTATCACGGAAGAAGACACCGTGAACTAAAAGAATGGGATATTTTGTGGCGCAAATTTTTAGGTCATGCCGTTGTTCGTTGATTTTTTCTTTTTTTGATTCTACCAAACATTCTGTAATAGTTGCTTTAATTATAAAAAACAAAGCAACCAAATTTGCTATTGGTATCATACCGCAAATGATACCAATAACCCTTATTTTAATGCCTAACTGTGTTGATGTTAGATATACACAAATAATTCCATTCCAAAAGATAACGAAATTAACACAAACGCAGAGCACCAGGCTCCAAACAAACAGCATATAATTGTTTGGCATTGTCTTTATAAATAGAACAGTATGATAAATAACAGAAATGAGTATAGATATGCAAAATGAAACTAATAGTACTGTACCATGACAGCAAATTTTAAGAGATTTTCTTTTCGTTTTTAATATTGAACAACCCGCTAAGATATTTATAAAAAGAAAAATCGGTACTAAAAAGAATAAACTTTGCGGTTCTTGCAAAACTATTGCATAGCTGTTTGCAAGAAAACTAATTGCGGCTGCATACAAAATACAAGCAAAGACAAGCATATTTCCACCTCGCTTTATTTCATTATACCACACCGTCGTTTTAATGTAAATATGTTTGAAAAACACCGCCACTTTATTTTAATTCGTAGGGCGGGGGCTTGCTCCCGCCGCAAACAAAAAGGCTCAACCAAATCGGTCAAGCCTTTTGTTTAGTCCTTAAAAAATTCATTTTCCACAGCGGCACATAGATAATGGTATACCGGCAAATGCAACTCCTGCACCTTGAAAGTCTCTGTTTCAGGTACTCGGATACACATATCAGCAATTTCGTTAAGCTTACCACCGTTCGTGCCTGTCAGCCCGATAACCGTAAGACCAAGACCCTTAGCCACCTTCGCCGCCGCAAATACATTTTTTGCATTACCTGAGGTGCTTATTGCAATCAGAATATCCTTTTTATTTCCTAACGCCATCACGGTTTGCGCGTAGATTAGCTCCGGATCCACGTCATTGCAGAAAGCACTGTTAAGCGCAGTAATAGATGGCAAAGAAATGGCAGGTAAACCACATTGAAGCTTACCTAACGTTTCGGCATCTAAAAGAGGGGAATTACTTGTAAGCTCTTCTTTTATTTCATTGGTGAGAGGACGCTTTTTCAGAAAGCCTTTCATAAGCTCACCGACAATGTGGTCACAATCGGCACAGCTGCCGCCGTTTCCGCACAGTAGAATTTTTCCACCGTTTTTGTAGCAATCTATCATTGCCGAAACGGCTTCTGTAAGAGTATGCTTACATATTTCAAGCTGTGGATAACGCTTTAATAATTCACTTAACATATAATTACCTCACGAAAGCGCCACTGCAATGGCGGCGTAATCTCCGATTTGCTCCCCAAGCGCTGCGGGAACGACCTGACAGCAGCTTGCAGACTGCGGCAATGCTTCCATTTCAATTTCTTTTTTAGTTGTTTTCCAAAGCAGGTCTTTGCTACGGGAAAACACACTGCCAATCACGATTAACTCGGGGTTTAATATATCGATAATAATAGACAATCCTTTTCCCAAGTACGTACCGCAAGTGCGATAGACTTTAAGCGCCGTTTCATCGCCGAGACGCGCCGCATCCGCTATGGTTTTTGCAGTAATGTCTTTTTGCGACATACCCTTTTTATAGTATAGCGGACATACTCCCGTTTGTGCCTTTTCCAACGCCATAGAATAGCCTAATTGAGCAATACCTCCGCCACTGCAAAAGCCCTCAAAAGAACCCGGTTTTCCGTATCCTACGGGACCGGCTTTTTCCAGGCGCACGTGTCCGACTTCACCGGCGTTATCGTTTGTACCGCTATAAAGCTTACCGTCCAATATCAGCCCTGCACCAAGACCTGTTCCAAAGGTCAAGAACACCATATTGCGTATTCCCTTGCCTGCACCAAATTTCCATTCGGCAACGGCACACGCATTTGCATCGTTTTGAAGCTTGGCCGAAACACCGTAATGCCACTCTAATTCTTCTGTAATAGCCACGTGATTCCAACCCGGCAAATTCGGAGGCCCAAGTATTAAGCCTCGGCTTGAATCAAGCGGTCCACCGCAAGAAATGCCGATTTTATCGGGTTTTTTCTCTAAAATACTGTCAGCCATTGTTATTAACTTTTTAATCATTTCCTCAGGTGAAATCGAGAGGTCGGTAGGGCATTGCTCTTTTTTCAGAATGGTAATGCTTCTGCCGTCCCATTGTGCAGTTATGGTAGCGCACTTTGTTCCGCCAATATCGAATCCTAAAATATACATAAACGATCTCCATCACTGTATGTAGCAAATTTATTATACAATGTAATGAAATAAATGTAAATATTTTTTTAGAAGCGGGACCCCCAAATTTAACACACGCGTCAGGCTTTTTTCAGCGTCAGTTCAAAACTGTTTACTACCGCAGACTCGCATTATTCTATTTGTAGGGCGTCAGGCTTGCTCCCGCCGCAAAAAAAGGCTCGACCAAATCGGTCAAGCCTTTTTAAGTTTCTATTATTTATCAATGTGCACATCAAGCTGAGGATAGGGGATTGAAACGTTGTTTTTATCAAAGGCTTCCTTCACCTGCTCCATTACGTTAAAATAAACAGTCCAGTAATCTGCGTTTTTGCACCAAACTCTTACAGTGTAAACAAGAGCGTTATCGCCGTGCTCAGAAAGGCGGACAAAGGGTGCGGGTTCAGCAAGAATTTCAGGTTGTGCCCGCAAAACTGTGTTGATAATTTCCTTAACTTCTGATACGTTGTTATCGTAAGAAGTAGTAAATTTCCAATCTATTCTTCGCGTTTCTTCTGCTGAATAGTTAACGATAACCTCGTTTGTTAAGGTACCGTTAGGAACAGTGATGCGTTTGTTGTCGGGGGTTAAAAGCTCGGTGTAAACAACGGAAATACCAACAACCGTGCCTGATTCACCTGAAGCCTCGATATAATCACCAATCTTAAAGGGCTTGAAGAATAATATCATTAAACCGCCTGCAAAGTTGCTGAGGGAGCCTTGAAGCGCCAAACCTATCGCAACGCCGCAGGAAGCAAGAATCGTAATGAATGACGTTGCGGGGATACCTAAAATCATAGCAACGGTTATAATTAAAATAACGTAGAGAATAATTCGGCTGAAGCTTCCCAAGAATGAGCGCAAGCTTGAATCAAGTCTGTCAAGCTTAGGCGTTTTTTTAATCCATTTTGAAAGCCAACTAATAAGTTTGATGCCTACTACTAAAACGATAAGGGCGCCTAACAGCTTAATACCCCAAGAAGTTAAAAAGTCGAACAGAAAATTAATGAATTTTTCCCAAGTCATAAAAGAGTCCTCCTATTATTATTTTTTTATTAACTTAAAATTACCGTACGTTTCATTAACAAGCTCGTAAAAAGAAAATGTGTTGTCGTATTTATCCAGAATGTTCTTAAAATCGTTTAACTGATGCTTGTTAACAACGCAGAGAAGCACGTCCTTTTCCGTATCTGAATAGGTACCGTGCGCCTGAAGCTTAGTTGAAGAATGGCGCAAGGTGGTTTTGATTTCTTCGGAAATTTCTTTTGCGTGAGTTGTGATTACTGTAAATTTGTAGGCGGTTTTTGTGCCTTTCAAAATGTAATTTCCCACAAAAGACGAAATGAAGCAATAAGCAATGCACAAAGCGACAGGCTTGTAATTAAGAGTATTTTCCGAGTAAACAAACAAAGAAATTATGGCAACTATCGTGTTAAGCGAAAAGGTAACGATAAAGAAGTTTGCATTGGGTGATTTTTTGTTTACAAAGCGGGAAATAACGTCGGTACCACCTGTAGAGGCGTTATTTCTAAAGCAAACGCCGTAAACAACACCGCTTATTACGCCGCTTAGTATTACAGGATAAATTGTATCGTGACCGAGTGCATTGTATTGAATAAAGGATAAATTGCTGTTTTGCAAAAACAAGAAAGAGAAAGAATAAACAACCGAAAAGAGAAGGGTTTTTACTGCAAACTCTTTATGTACAAGGAAATATGCAAAAACAGATAAAGGAATATTTATCAAGAGTGACATATAACTTATACTGAAACCGGTTTTGTATTGAATCATTGTTGCTATACCGTTTAGTCCGGCAGGGGCAAAATTATTTTCTATGATAAAAATGTAATAAACAAAGGCGAGTAAAATTGCGCTTAAAATAATTTGAGCATAGCCCCATATTTTATTCATATATGTCACCCCAATATTTTATGTCGTAATTATAGCACTTAGCTATATAGAAGTCAAGATAGAATCAAACTTATGTGTCCTGTATTGACAGCAGCAGAAGGCTTTGTTCTCGGCGCCACCGCGAAGTGTTCACCATCGCAGAATCTGTTATTGTGTATGGTACTGTCGCAAGTGTGTTGTATGGTTTGATTTATTGGATATGCAATTTAACGTAGGGACAGGCGTCCTCGACTGTCCGCAAAAAAAGGCTCAACCAAATCGGTCAAGCCTTTTTATTATTCTGCTTTAAGCTTTGTAAGCTCTTCAAAAATCGGTAATTCGTAGCAGGGAATATAAATTCCCCAAATCTCACCGCTATAGTCAACTTCTATTATGTGATACTTTTTGAACATAATATTGCCGTACTTGTCTTCGCTTATTTTGTATTGCTTATAAATTCCTTTGTTAAAATCTTCATCCTTATTCCAAGAATCTGCAATAACGGTCTTTTTTTCGGTTTTAATTGATTTTATTGCAGACAACGGAAAAGCGTACTTACCGTCTGCATTTGCAAGATACAAATTATCAGAATCCGCAAAAATCCGAAACGGAAAGCTCGTGTAAGGGGCAATGTCTTTTTCCGATACTTTAATTTTATCGTTTTTTACTTTGTATCTGAACGATAGAATATCGGCACATTTTGCATCTGTCGGAACCTTTAACTCGGCAAAAATAGATTCGCAAATATCGTCGTGAGCCTGAAAAGTATTGGTGCTTTCGTCGCTCTCCAACACCGTTTTTTGCTTTTTATAGCTGAAAAACATAAGAATTGCCCAAATAATCAGGCAAACACCGCAAATCCAGAAAAGCCAAGGGGCGTTTTTGTATGCCTGCTCAATGGTAATGGAATCCTCTTCACTCAAAGCACGTATCGTTGCTCCGAAGATTACAAAGCCGGCTATTCCGCATACCCATTGAATAATTCTTGCGATAAGCGGCAATTTGCTTTTTTCAAACGCTTCAAGAATTTGCCCCGAAGCGTTATTAAATGAATCCGTTAACGCCTGAGACGGCGTAGAAACCAGAAATTCGTCTCCGTTATATTGTTCGTTTTTCTTATCAAAAGTTAAATCAATAGCTAAAAATGGCTTCATAAGCAGTTCCTTTGATGTTTTTGTTAGAAAAATATCAGTCGATTACGTCACTGATGTTTGTTGAAAGAATCAAGCCTACGGGATAAGTGTCAATCGTTGAATAAGTAACCTTCAAGGTACCGTCACCTAACAATGTTGCCTTAATAGAGGGAATATCCGTATCATCTTGGTAATAAACAGTGGTTATGATAACCTCAGTATCCGTTAATTTATATCTGTAAGGCGTAAATCCTCCGCCAAGGGAATAGTAGGTTTTTCCCTTATATTCAACAGTAATGCTTTCCGTGTTTTCAAGGGTAAACATTCTGTCGGTAACCATACAACCGTCGCCTTCAAACTGAAGCGCAGAAGCGTGAAGCTCTTCGCCTTCAAGACGGAAATTGCCCATATATTCAACGCTTAACTGTAAATCGGTTTTAGGATTAAGCGCACTTGGTGTGGGCTTAGGCGTGGGAGTGGGAGCTACAGTAGGTGTTGGGGTAGGCGCTGCCGTAGGCTTAGCGGTAGGAGTTGAGGTGGCATTTTGCGTTGCCTGAACGGTGGGGGAAGCATCTGCATCAGGCGTTGCCTGAGCTGTAGGTGTTGCATCGGTATTCTGAGTAGAATCGCTGTTGCCTGCCTCTGCAGTAGGAGTGCCAAGGTCATTGTCTGCAGGAGTGTTGTTGCCGGAGCAGGCAGAGAAGGCAAATGCCATAACAAGTGCCAAGGAAATTGCTAAAATCTTTTTCATAAAATCCTCCGTAAGAATAAAATTAAGACGTTTCATAAAAAAGACCGCTTTAACAAGAAAAATTCAGCAAAGCGGTCAGGGAATATTAAATGTATGTAACGTCTGAATAAAACCATTATAACAAGTAAATGAAAAAAAGTAAACAACAAATTTAAGCAAAAACGCCCTGCAAACCGCAGCGGCGCCTTAAAAATATTATTTGTGTTGCTCCAACATCCACTCAAGCAATTCCTCCGAGAAAGCAAGCTTCCAGGAATCGTGGCCAACGCCTTCGTAAAGAGTATATTTTAATTCGGGGTTAACGTCCTTTAATGCGTTTACCATTTCAATGGTCTGTGTAGCGGAAACTACGTTATCGTCTAACCCGTGGAAAGCCCAGATTGGCATCTTCAGCACGCCCGCATTCCACGCCATACCGCCACCGCAGCAGGGAGCAATAGCCGCAAATTTTTGGGGGAAAGCCATAGCGGTGTACCAGGTACCGAAACCGCCCATGCTTAATCCGCAAAGATAAATTCTGTTTTCGTCAACGGAAAAATCCTTCGCAAAGGCATCAATAAAAGCAACAATGCTCTCCGCCTTAACTGCCCAGAAAGAATTTTCGGGGCAACGGGGCATAAGCAAAATGCAATCTTTAAGGTTATCATCGTTTGCAATCTGCGGAAATCCGTTAACTAAAACAACGTCAAGATTATTTTCACCGTCACCGCGCTCGCCTGCACCGTGAAGATGCACAATTAATGCAGGATTAGCGCTTAAATTCTCGGGAATATACGCAATAAAGGGAAACCCGTATTTTGTTGTAGCTTCTTTAATTACTTTCATAATGAGCCTCCGCTAAAAATTAACTAACAGTATTATATCATTTCAAATTCTGCAAATCAATATAGTTTTTTTGCATTTTAATACTAATTTTTTGCAAAAATAAAGCGTGCATTGCGCACGCTTTAAGAGTTTATAAAATCGTTAAAACTTTTCATTTGCTCGCTTGTGGGGCAGGGGATAGACGCAAACGGAAATTCAATTCCCATCTGGTCATATTTCGTCTGGCAAATTTTCTTAAAAGGAAGTAACTCAATCTTGTCCACGCAAGAATATTTTTCTTTTGTGCTTTTAAGCTCCTTCAAACTGTCAAAATTATCGTTTACAGTAGGAATAATAACCTGTCTTAGCGTTGTGGGAATTGCTTTTTGCTCAAGAATTTCCAAAAAATCCTCAACCGTATTTTTACTGCACCCAACGTTTTCAAGGTATTGTTTGTCAGAAGAAAACTTCCAATCAAGCAACACGCGGTCAGTTACGTCTAAAAGAGCAAGCACCTTTTCGTTTATTACACAACCTGACGTATCAAGGCAGGTGTTAATACCCTCTTTTTTGCACAGAGCAAAAATTTCTCTAACAAAATCAGCCTGCATCAAGGGCTCACCGCCCGAAACTGTAATTCCGCCCGAATCCTTGAAATATTCTCTGTACCGAAGCACTTTTCTGAAAATTTCCTCTGCCGAAATCTCTTCACCTGCATTAAAATCCCACGTATCAGGATTATGACAGAATTTACACCGAAGGGGACACCCTTGCACGAACACTACAAAGCGTACACCCGGTCCGTCTACCGTACCAAGACTTTGCAGGGAATGAATCCTGCCCATTATACTGTCTCGTGGAAGGTACGGCTGATAACTTCCTTCTGTTGCTCACGCGAAAGCTTGTTAAAGTTAACTGCATATCCTGAAACACGGATAGTAAGGTTCGGGTAGGCCTCAGGATTTTCGTAAGCCTTAATAAGAGTTTCGCGGTTAAGTACGTTAACGTTAATGTGGTGAGCATTTTTTGCAAAATAGCCGTCAAGAATAGCAACTAAATTATTTATACGCTCTTCTTCCGTCTTGCCGAGAGCATCGGGAGTAATCGAGAAGGTGTTGGAAATACCATCACGGCAGTCCTCGTACCTGATTTTTGCAACAGAGTTAAGTGAAGCAAGAGCGCCGTTAGCCTCTCTGTTGTGCATGGGGTTAGCGCCGGGTGCGAATGGGGAAGAGGCCTTTCTTCCGTCGGGAGTAGCTCCCGTATGCTTGCCGTACATAACGTTTGAGGTAATTGTCAGCACGCTGAGAGTATGAATAGCGTTACGGTAAGCAGGCGTCTTGCGAAGCTCCGTTATCATCTGGTGAGTAAGGTCACGGGCAATAAGGTCAACTCTGTCGTCATCATTGCCAAATTTGGGGAACTCGCCAACGGTGTCAAAGTCAACAATATAGCCGAGAGCGTCCTTTTTAGGCGTAACACGGGCAAACTTAATAGCGCTTAAGGAGTCCGTAACTACCGAAAGACCTGCAATGCCGAAAGCCATCAAACGTTCAACGTCAGTATCGTGAAGTGCCATCTGAACTTTCTCATAAGCGTATTTATCGTGCATAAAATGAATAAGATTCATTGTATTAACGTAAAGATTGCTCAGCCAGGAAATGTAAATCGAAAATCTTTCCATAACCGCGTCAAAATCGAGAGCATCGCCCTCCATAACGGGCATCTGAGGACCGATATGCATACCGCTTGTGGTATCGAAGCCGCCGTTAAGAGCAATCAACAAAAGCTTAGCCAAATTGCATCTTGCGCCGAAGAACTGCATCTGCTTACCGATTTCCATTGCGGAAACACAGCAAGCAATCGCGTAATCGTCGTTGTGAAGCGGACGCATCAAATCGTCGTTTTCGTACTGAATAGAATCCGTATCCGCCGAAACCTTTGCACAGAAGCGCTTGAAATTCTCAGGCAGATTTTGTGACCAAAGAATAGTTAAGTTAGGCTCGGGGGAAGAACCGAGGGTATAAAGAGTATTAAGCATTCTGAAGCAGTTTTTAGTAACCAGCGTTCTGCCGTCAAGACCCATTCCGCCAACAGCTTCAGTAATCCACATGGGGTCACCGCCGAAAAGCTCGTTATATTCGGGAGTGCGCAAATGACGGGCAATACGCAGCTTCATAACGAAATCGTCCATAAGCTCCTGAGCGCCTTCTTCGGTCAAAATACCGCGCTCAAAATCACGCTCAATGTAAATATCAAAGAACGTACTTACTCTGCCAAGGGACATTGCGGCGCCGTTTTGCTCTTTAATAGCGCCAAGATAACCGAAATACGTCCATTGAATAGCCTCTTTAGCGTCCTTTGCAGGCTCGCTTATGTCAAAGCCGTAGGAAGCGGCCATATCCTTAAGCATACCAAGGAAGCTGATCTGCTGGAAAAGCTCCTCTGAAAGCTTAGCCGTCTCGGCATTAAAGGTTTTTTCGGCAAGCTTAGCCTTGTCCTTTTTCTTTTCTTCAATTAAGCGGTCAATGCCGTACAGAGCAACTCTGCGGTAATCGCCGATAATTCTGCCTCTGCCGTAAGCATCGGGAAGTCCCGTAATAACGTGGCATTTTCTCGCGGCGCGCATTTCGTCAGTATAAACCCTGAAAACGCCGTCGTTGTGGGTAGTGCGGAAACGGAACTCATCCTCAACCTTGTCACTTAATCTGTAACCGTAAGCGGCGCAAGCCTGACGCACCATTCTTATACCGCCAAAGGGGTTAACACTGCGCTTTAAGGGAGCATCCGTCTGCATACCGAAAATAATTTCTTTATCCTTGTCAATGTAACCTGGGCCGAACTCCGTAAAAGTAGCCGTATCAACGTCAATATTAAGCACACCGCCGTTTTCGCGCTCCTGCTTAAAAAGCTCGTTGACCTTAGCCATCAAATTTTTAGTTCTCTCGGTGGCAGACGCCAAAAAACCGCCGTCACCCGTATATTCCTTATAGTTTTTCTGAATGAAATCACGAACGTTAATCTCATTCTGCCAAACACCACCATTAAAGCCGTTCCAATTATCGTGAATCATTTTCTGTATCCTCCTATATTATATATCGTATATCATTTGCATATTGCCTTATTATCTTACACCGTAGGGGCAGGTATCACCTTCCCGCAAATGTTATTCCACACTGTAGGGGCAGGCGTCCTCGACTGCCCGAACTCTCTCAATCCATCGGGTTTCTATATTCTCAACCCAATTACTTTATCTTACACCGTAGGGGAAG